>JAHJQQ010000004.1 GCA_018819175.1 Gammaproteobacteria bacterium | reverse complement strand
CCCCTCTCCCTAACCCTCTCCCCGCAAGCGGGGAGAGGGGATAACCCCCTCTCCCGCCGGGGCGGGAGAGGGTTGGGGAGAGGGTGGCGAAGTTCTTAAATCGAGCATATCTATGTCATGCCATCATGTAATGCTCAATAAAATCGATGAGGGGGCACGGAGTTTGTGCCGTCACCTACCAGGGACGCTGTCTGGCGCTTCTTAAAAATGTTTTTGAGTTGCTGCGCAAGGCTTGGTGGGTTACGCGAACAACGTTAACCCACGCCACATCGATTATGGAGAAGTCCAGCCTGACTATCAGAAGGGCCACCACAAAGGAGTCAGCAGGACCGTGATCAGCCCGATCAGAATTGTGAGTGGAACACCGATCCGCACATAGTCGCTGAAGCGGTAGCCACCGACACCATACACCATGAGATTGGTCTGGTAGCCGATGGGGGTAGCGAAGCTCGCTGAGGCTGCCATCATGATCGTCATGGCGAAGGGCATGAAGTTCACCCCCAGTGCGTTCGCCGTCGCCAGTGCGATCGGGAACATCACCACAGCGGCGACGTTATTGGTGGCCACTGCAGTGAACAGCGCGGTAGCGGTAAACACTGCGGCCAGTGCGTACAGCGGGCTATCCCCGGTAAGTGAGATCAGGCTTTGGGCGATCACCTGTGCCGCGCCCGTTGTTTGCAGCGCATTACCTATGCCAAAGGATGCTCCGATAACCAGCAACACTTGCCAATCAATGGCGCGTCTGGCGATTCTCCCTCGCGTGCAACGCGTGATGATCATCAGCCCTGCGGCCAGCATGGCCGCCTGCAGCATACTGAGGAGTCCACTGACGGCGACCAGCACCATGCCCAGCAGAATCAGCGTGGCCGTCAGCGCCTTGTCGTGTCGTAGAGGTTGAGCATCTTCTATCAGACTGACGAGAAAGAAATCCCTCGAATTGTGTTGCTGCGCCACGAATGACGGCCTGGTCACCAGCAGCAGAGTATCGCCGGCACGCAGCACGATATCGCCAATCTTCTCTTTGAGCCGCTGCCCGTTACGCGCCACACCGACGATGGCAGCGTTGTAGACATCACGGAACCGTCCATCGCGGATGCTCTTACCCACCACCGGGCAGGTGTTCGACACGACCGCTTCGATAAGCCGGCGTTCCTCGCGCGGCGCATCGATCTTCATAATCTGGTTTGTGGCGGGCTGCAGGCCACGAATATTCTGCAGGTCGACGATCGACTCGACAATGCCGGCAAATAACAGGTGGTCGTCGCTCTCGAGTCGTTCATCAGGTGACACGGCAGGAATCACACGTCCCTTTCGCTCGATCTCAATGAGATACAGTCCTGGCAGGTGCCGCAGGCCGGCCTCAGTGATAGTTTTGCCGATCAAGGGACCGGTCGGCTCGACCGTCATTTGTACGGTGTATTCGCGCGCATTGCTGAACTGGCTCATGACCGGCTGGCGTTCGGGCAACAGCCATTTCGAAGCAACTGCTATATACAAAAACGCAACCAGCAGGGCAGGCACGCCCACCCAGGCTATGTCGAACATCTTCAGTCCGCCCAGTTCCGTCTCGGATATCAGCAGGCCGTTAACGACCAGGTTGGTGCTGGTACCGATCAGCGTGCAGGTGCCGCCCACGATGGCCGCGTAGCTCAATGGGATCATTAACGAGGAAACCGACAGGTGGTAGCGTTTTGCCCAGTCCTTGACCGCTGGAATGAACATTGCCACGACGGGAGTGTTATTCAGGAAGGCACTGATGACGGCCGTCGGTACCATCAGCCGGAGCTGGGCGTGTTGCGTTGAACGTGGCTGTCCGAGGACGCGTTGGACGATCCAGGCGATGCCGCCGGTCTCGCGAATACCGGTGACAACCACGTACAAAACGCCAACGGTCACCATACCTTCATTCGCGAAGCCGGCCAACGCCTGCGCCGGAGTGAGAATGCCTGATACCAACAGGAGCGTCAGGCCGCCGGCCATGGTGATATCCGGCGGCGCTCGATTGCGTGCCAGCACGCCGAAGCAGAGTGCGACTACACCGAGGGTAAACCAAGCTTCCCAACTCATGACACGTATAACTCAAACTATCGTAACGCGGAAATCCCACACCTCACCGTTCATTGCGATCATAGTGTGGAAAGTTCGCGATGAAGCGTCCTTGTGAGAGATTATTCGCTGCGCTCACCCCTTCGGGGCCGCCCTGCAGGCGTTCTGCGCTCGCAAGCTCGCTTGTGCCGCGTCGCTTTCCGCAATAACCGTGTTTATTACGGCTCGTTCTCCCCAGCGAAAATCAGACAACCACGGTTTTAAATATAGCAACACCCTGGAGGAAACAACAGTGATGCATGCCATTTGTTATGCTGAAAAGTGATATATATCGTCGCCTTTCGGGACCGCTGTTCTCAGCAATCATGTGTCAAGTGGATTTCTTCCTTAGCGTTAACCCTGTGCGTGGATTATGAAGTTGCGCTGGACGCATAATTCTGTGTGGTGTACGTTTCTTTTGGCCATAGGCTGGCCAGATTGTTTCAGCGCACTGCTTCCAGATTCAAAAACGTGGATAGAATAAAGCATGGTAATGCAAGATCATCCACTCATATCCGTCGTCATTCCCTGTCTTGATCATGCCCAGGAGCTGACATGTTGCCTGCGCGCGTTAAGCGAGCAGGCGTTTTCTCTGCATTTTGAAATCCTGGTGGTGGACTCCGCCGCGGATCCCGACGTGCAGGCCGTCGTGGCGCGATTCGCTCATGCCCGCTGTGTGGGCAGTACGGCAATGCTCGGGCCGGGTGCCGCGCGTAATCTGGGTGTGCAGCAGGCGGCTGGAAAATACCTTGCCTTTGTCGATGCGGATTGCCAACCGGAACCGGGCTGGCTGGCCGCGGCTGTCAGTGGTCTGCAGCAGGGTGGCCGACTGGTCGGTGGCCCCGTGCTGAGTGTCAATCCACGGCAGATCATCCAAGTCGCCGACAATCTTCTGCAGTTCGCTGATGTGGGACCCGGACGCCCGGATCAGACCACTGATCATTTTCCTTCCTGCAACATGGCGATAGCACGGGATGATTTCCTGCACCTCGGTGGATTCCCGGCGGGCGATTTTCTCGCCTGCGAGGATGTGCAATTTTGTGAACAGGCGCTGGCTGCCTGGCCACGCGGTTTACTGTTTGTCAACGCGATGCGCATACGGCATCTCGGGCGTGGCAATCTGAACGAAGTGTGGCGGCATCATCGACGCTTCGGTCATTGCCGCGCAGCCCTGGGTCTCAGACTGCAGCCTACGCATCTGCGGCTGGGTACACATGCCATTATGATTGTGCCGGTGATGCTGAAACGCTATGCCTATATTCTTCGCCGTATCGCGCGCTGGAACAGGGCAGGGCTGTTGTCTGCCGTGTTACTGTCGCCGCTATTGTTGTTCGGTCTTGCCGGCTGGGCTGTCGGGTTTCGCCGTGGTTGCATTGAGGCAGCACGAGGCGACAGATGAACCCTAAAAAATCATTTCAGCCACGGAAGCACACGCAAACACAGTGCATTCCCGGAGCGGCTATTCACTACCTTGTAGGTGATGGCGGTGCTGGCGTGAAGGTTATGATCTGGTCCGTGATTTTCCGTGTGATTCCGTGGCTGAAATGATTTTTTAGGTTAAAAGGAAGTCCCCTCTCCCGCTAGGGGAGAGGGGACTCTCCATTTACGGCGTTAGGAAACCATTTACAAACGTTAAACCTATAAACCGCATTTGCCACGGAATCACACGGAAGACACGAAACACAGTACCTTCCTGGAGCGAGATGTAGGTGATGGCGGTGGCCGGCGTGAAGCTGATGAGCTCGTCCGTGTGATTCCGTGGCAAATGCGGTTTATAGGATGAAGGATATGAGTTGTGCAGAAAAATGTTACTGACATGACGGATCCGGGAAGCAAGTCTCGGTTGCTGATGATCGGTCTCGATGCCGCCGAGATCAGTCTGATTGATCGATGGACACGGGATGGCTCGCTGCCCTACCTGAAACGCCTGTGTGAGCGTGGAGCATTTGCTCGCCTTGACTCGACCGCGGACTGGCTGGTCGGTTCGCCGTGGCCGACGTTCTATACCGGTACGCTGCCGAGTGATCATGGCCTGTATCACTACCTGCTGTGGAAGCCAGACATCATGACCACGACGCGGCCGACGCCGGATTGGCTGCCGCTGGATCCGTTCTGGCGCCACCTCGATAAACAGGATAAGCGTGTCATCGCGATCGATATGCCGCTTTGTTACGCGCCGCAGGCTTACGAGGGTGTCGAGATATCGGGCTGGGCGACTCATGAGCTGCTGGTGCCGCCAGATTACTATCCGCCTTCGATCAAGGACTGGATCGAACAGCATCACGGAACCCCGCAGCGCGATGAGGAAGAATACCGTCTGATGACGCCGCAAGAGTTGCTGGCCATACGTGATCAACTGATATCCATGACTAGCAAGGTCGCGGAACTGGGTTGTGGCCTTATGCAGCGCGAAGCCTGGGATCTGATGATGATCGTGTTTTCCGCAACCCATCGCGGTGGTCACAAGCTGTGGGATCTTTCCGGGATGGCTGGGGAGGCAACGCAGGAGCAGCGTGCGGCTCTCGAGAGCGCGCTGCGGGACATTTATAGTGCCTGTGACCGGGCAATCGGACGACTACTGGAAACAGCCGGCGACGATGTGACCGTGTTCGTGTATTCACTGCACGGTATGGGTGAAAACACCTGTCGCAGTGAACTGCTGCCCGAGATGCTGGCGGTAATATTGGCGGACACTGAGCATCGGCCTCCACAGTCGCTGACCAAGCGGGTAGCGGACAGGCTGCGTGCCATGGTGCCATTGATGCTGCGCAATACCATCAAGGCGCATCTGCCCATGGCCGTGCAGGACAAGCTGACGACCTACTGGCGCACCGGCGGTATCGACTGGAGCACGACGCCTGCATTCGCGCTGGTCAGTGATCTGCAGGGATACATTCGTATCAATCTTAGGGGTCGCGAGGCCGAAGGTATCGTTGCTTCAGCGGAGGATTACGAGCGGTTGTGTACACGCATCAGCGAAGGATTGCTGTCCTTTGTCGATGCGGATAGCGGCGAGCCGATTGTGCACGACGTGGTTCGCAGCAGTGAAATATATCCGCAGGGCAAGCGCCGTGATGACTTGCCCGATCTGGTGGTCAAATGGGCGCACACGCCGGCCGCCGCGCATCGGGCAATCCGTTCCGATCGCTACCACGTTAGTCTCCCGTGGCCGACGCCGGGTCATCACCCGTCGGGACGCAGCGGTAATCACCGACCGCACGGTTTTCTGGTTGCTACAGGGCCTGGCATCGCACCCGGCACGATCCTGGAAAAAGCGCATATATTGGATCTCATTCCCACCGTGCTGGACATACTTGGACTGGCCGCAACGCCAGTGCAAAAGGGTCGTGCGTTGTTTTCCGAAAAAAGCGGAGATCTGCCCAAGGGAGAGTAATTGATTCGCCATGGCGAGGCGTATAGCGTCGCGGCACAAGCGAGCTTGCGAGCGCAGAACGCCCGCAGGGCGGCCCCGAAGGGGTGAGCAAAGCGAATAATCGCGTAACACAGAATTGGTCAGATGGAGATGGCCACGCTTCGCTCGCAATGACGGGATGCAATGTAGTATTGAGCATTACATGATGGCATGACATAGATATGCTCGATTTAAGAACTTCGCCACCCTCTCCCCAACCCTCTCCCGCCCCGGCGGGAGAGGGGGTTATCCCCTCCGCTTGCGGGGAGAGGGTTAGGGAGAGGGGCGTTAGTGTCATCCCAATTGGTAATGATCAATAATCAGAGGTTCCATAGAAAAATCATATGACAGACAGAAAGTTCCATTTACGACTCGGCTGCGAACTCGAAACGGAAAAAAACAGTCCATCGAATCTCGTTGTCGATGTCCTTACCGCAAATGAATGGCGACCCTTTAAACCCGGCATCGAAACGCCCGGATTTCTGCTGTTCGTTTATGCCTTGTTTTCCTGTCAGCTGCGCTACCTGCGCATGAACTGCGCGGAGCGTAATATCGTTCTCGCATCAACCACAGGCGAACTCGATCTGGTTGCAGGTGAGTTCTGGGATGTCAAAAGTGTGTTTGTTCGGTTCAGGTCAGTATTAAAAAGCGGTCTGCCAACGGCAGATGACATAGATTATTTTAAAGAGCGGATGAAGCATTGTCCGGTGTCCACGAATCTGTCTGAGCGGGTGGATATGAGGCACGATATCCGTTTTGATTGAATCCCGTCATTGCGAGCGAAGCGCGGCAATCTCGTGATGTGCCAATCCGCATCGCGATAATTGCCGCGGCGCTTTGCACTCCATCATTACGTATTTCCTTTTGCGTAGAGCATGCTCCAGTTCCAGACCTTTATCGGTGTCTTGCCGGAGAGAGCGAAATTCTGCACATGCATGTCGGGCAGATGCAGGATGGAGCAATTGTGGTTGAAGGTGGTGCTGCCGGGGTTAATGACCAGAATATTGCCCATGTTCTCGCTGAAAATCTGGTGGGTATGCCCGACGATCAAGATGTCGTATTCAAAGTCTTTCAGCTCGTTTTCCCAATGTTTTATTCTGTCTTCGAAAACCCGCCCATCCGGGTCCAGTAATTTGATGCCGTCATGCTGTGCGTCGGGCGGGCTGGCGTGGACCACGTAAATATGCTTGTTTTCGATAGTGATTTCGAGGTGGGTCGGCAGTGAGTCAAAAAACATTTTTATCTTATCGGAACCGATTTCGGGCATCGTCGCGGCATCGTAATAATCATGATTCCCCGAAATCATCAGGCAATGATTAGTCTGCAGCAGATCGATTGTTTCTTCGAGTTGATCTTCGCCATAGCCGGCAATATCACCGGCGCAGATAGTGATATTGACTTTTTCGCGTTCAAAAATTTCGAGAGCCTCCTTAAGCGGGGCCGTGGTTGAATGCGTGTCACTGATCAAGCCTATTTTCGTGGGCATAGCTGGTCTATTTTCCCTGATCATTATCAGTTGTGTATTACGGAGACATCGTCAAACTGATAACCGGAAGAAGAATATGAAATACTTCTAAGTAAGAACTGATTAATCCGTTGAATCGTCATTGCGAGCAAAGCGAAGCAATCTACCTATACGGTAGATCAATAGCTTGGAGATTATTCGCTCCGCTGCGTTCCTCGCAATGACGGCTTAAAATACCTCCCCGGACGTACAAATATAGTTTACTGTTTTTCCAAACGCGGCAATCGGCGTAGCGTCCATTCACTTGTCACCTGTTCCTGGCACAGCCCGTAACGAAATGGTGGCGTCATGTCGGCAATGATAAAGCGCAAATCCGTGAACCACAGGCAATCGCCATTATCGGCGCGGTACAGTACAGGCAACACGGCAAAGCGACGAAAACTCTCGAGCCCAGGCAGGAGGAAAACCTTGCGGGCGATTTGTTCGGTGCTACGATCATTGCCCCAGCGATTAATTCTGGTCCATTGCAGCTCACCGGGCGGCAGATAGCTCGCCAGGATGTTCCGCAGCCAGCCGTCTCCCGCGAGCGCTATGGGTTGGCCGTAAAGCTTCACGTAGGCCTCATGATAGAGATCACCTTCGACAACCACCAATTTCCAGTGCAACGGTGACAGTGGCTGCGGGATTGCATAGTGGACTGTATCGTTGCCAGGCAATGTATCCGCATACCGACGGGCGATATCCACAGCCTCGCTATGCAGCCAGGCTTGCAAGGTGACATACACAATCAGAATCGCGAGCGCGCTGCGGGCGCTGCGGCGTGCATTCAGCCTGATTCCTGCCAGCAGACCCGCAACAATAATCCCGGTGAATATCAGATCGATGATGAATGTAGTGGACAGCGTGACTGCGGCATCATGCACGGGTACCCAGATGCGCGTCCCGTAAACGGTGATCACATCGCCCATAATATGAATGGAAATACCGAGTACGCAGACCTGGAACAGCGCCAGAAACGAATAGCGTCGTTGCGTCAGCACGTGCAATACAATCGACAAGAGCAATGCCCACAACGGCATCCACAGCAGTGAATGCGTCGGGCCTCTATGCAGATCCAGATAGACGACTGGATCTACCCAGTTGAGCAGGTAATCGATGTCCGGAAATGCGGCGGACAGCGCGCCTACCCAGGCCCGTGGGGCACCTACGAGCATTCCTGCCTCTGACCGCCGAGGTTCTGTCGCACGAGCCAGTAGAGCGCCGCTGAGTGCGTGAGTGATGGTGTCCATCGTATGACTATGGTTAGCCGCGTAATCCGCCTGTTTATTGTAGCGCCTTATCAATCGAATATGAGAGTGGCAGTGGCAGCTCGTGAATATCCTTCTAAACTTATATCGGATAACGGTATTGAGTGCGGGAGGGTCAATGCGTGGAAACTCATGTGCCTGATCGTGATGATATTGTGAATGCAGCACTGGCTCTGGCAGAACATACTCATTGGGAAAGCGTGCGTCTTCACGATGTGGCGGATTCCATGGGCATCGACTTGGAAACGATACGCAGCCAGTTTCGCGAGAAGGATGACATCGCCGAGGCCTGGTTCGATCGTGCGGATCGCAGCATGCTGGTGGCCGCCAGCGCCACCGGATTTTCCGATGCCACCGCTGATGAACGAGTGCAACGGTTGATATTCACGTGGCTGGACACGTTGGGTGTGCACCGACGCGTTACGCGCCAGATTATTCTCGGCAAACTGGAATTCGGTCATCTGCATGTGCAGATACCGGCGCTGTTGCGCATCAGCCGCACCGTTCAATGGCTGCGTGAGGCGGCTGCACGCGATGCTGCGGGGCTTGCGCGTGCACTGGACGAGACCGGGTTAACGGCAATCTTCGTAACCACCTTTGTACGTTGGCTGATTGATGATTCGCCAGGCAACCAGGACACTCATCAATTACTCACCCGGCTGATGCGGGCCGCACAATGTTGTCTACCGGACAGCCGCATCGCCAGACCGCCGACACCACTGCGGGCCACAACCAGCGAACACTCACGTTCTGCCTAGTCCAGACATTTGAATAGCACTGACCTCATTAGTTGTGCATATCCATGCTGTAAAATCTGGTTTCATCCTGCCGGATCTCCTGATAGACGCTATGCTTATGAGGAAGAGGGAGGGTTAGTAGCGATGATGCTTTCTCAAGCCAGATCCGCATGCCTTGCGCTACTTGGAATCGCAGCGTTGGCGCTGCCCGTATTAGGGCAGGGTGCCGATGAAGCCGATCGGCTGGTAGTCGGTTTGACTGTCGAAGGCCCGATCGGTCCGGCGGTTCAGGATTATGTCGAGCGTTCGTTGGAGACAGCCGATGCGGACCGGGCCGAGCTGGTTGTGATTCGTATGGACACGCCCGGCGGACTCGATTCATCCATGCGCGGGATCGTCAAGAGCATCACCAACTCGCCGGTCCCCATTGCCAGCTATGTCGCTCCGACCGGCGCACGCGCCGCAAGCGCCGGTACCTATATTCTCTACGCAAGTCATATTGCCGCGATGGCGCCGGGCACCAATCTGGGCGCAGCCACACCCGTTCAGATCGGTGGGTTGTCACCACCGACGCCACCGGGTAAGGATGAGGGAAAGCAAGAAGGCAAGGCGGACAAGGACGCGGATGCCGCGGAGAGCGGAAACGCCATGCAGCATAAGATCGTCAACGATGCCGTTGCTTACATTCGTGGCCTGGCGCAACTCCATGACCGCAATGCCGACTGGGCTGAACAAGCTGTGCGCGAAGCGGCAAGTATTCCGGCCGCGGAGGCGCTGAAGCTCAACGTCATCGATATCGTTGCGACAGGTATGGGTGATCTGCTGGCGCAAGCGGATGGACGTGAAGTCGAGGTGCAGGGCGAGCCGCGTACCCTGCGGACTGCCGGCGCCCTGATCCGGCAGATCGAACCGGACTGGCGCAGTCGCTTGCTCAGCGTCATCACCAATCCCAATGTGGCCTATATCCTGATGCTGGTCGGTATCTATGGATTGATTTTCGAATTCTCGAATCCCGGTGCCATTGTACCGGGCACGGTCGGCGCGATCTCGCTGTTATTGGCTTTGTATGCATTGCAGATGCTGCCCATCAACTATGCCGGTATGGGGCTGATCCTGCTGGGCGTCGCGTTGATGATCGCCGAGGCCTTTGCGCCCAGTTTTGGCGTGCTCGGTATCGGTGGTGTTGTTGCGTTCGTTATCGGTTCGATCATCTTGATGGATACACAGGTGCCGGGCTTCGGCATCGATATATCGATCATTATCACCTTCGCCGTCCTCAGCGTGCTGGTTTTCGTTTTCGTTATCGGTATGGCGATCAGGGCGCGGCGTCATCCGGTGGTCAGTGGTCTGGATGAACTGGTGGGTGGGACAGCGACGGTGCTCGCCGACTTTCAGGGTAGCGGCAGCGTGAATATCCACAGTGAAACCTGGCAGGCCAGCAGCGCTGAACCGCTGCAGCAGGGTCAGCGAGTCAGAGTGACGGGAATCGACGGACTCACCCTGCGGGTCGAGCCGCTGGATTCCTCTACGCGGGAGTAAATGCGATGACAACCTACACGCTCTACATAGTATTGGCCCTGGTGGTCATGTTCTTCATCGGCGCAGTCCGGATATTGCGCGAGTACGAGCGCGGTGTGGTGTTCCTGCTCGGGCGCTTCTGGAAGGTCAAGGGGCCCGGCTTCATTCTGATCATCCCGGTGGTGCAGCAAATGGTCCGCGTTGATTTGCGCACCATTGTCATGGACGTCCCCAGCCAGGATGTCATCTCGCGAGATAACGTATCGGTAAAGGTGAATGCGGTGGTGTATTTCCGCGTCATCCAGCCGGATAAGGCGATTATTCAGGTTGAGAACTTCTTTGACGCAACCAGCCAGTTGGCGCAGACCACGTTGCGCTCGGTATTGGGTCAGCATGAATTGGATGAAATGCTGTCGGAGCGGGAGCGCCTGAATGCCGATGTGCAGAAGATCCTCGACCAGCAGACCGATGCCTGGGGTATCAAGGTCAGCAATGTCGAGATCAAGCATGTCGACCTGGATGAAAGCATGATACGCGCCATAGCCAAGCAGGCCGAGGCGGAGCGTGTCCGGCGTGCCAAGATCATTCATGCCGAAGGTGAAATGCAGGCCTCTGAAAAACTCCTGCAAGCGGCCAAGACCCTCGCGCAGCAACCGGAAGCTATCCAATTGCGGTATATGCAGACCCTGACTGAGATTGCCGGGGAGCGCTCAAATACCATTGTTTTCCCTTTGCCCATGGAACTGCTGGCGAAGCTGGCAGGTACGGATAAGTCCGGCTGACTTCTTTCGATGACTGGCGCTGTTCCGCTTGAGGGTTTTTCCGTGACCGACACTGATGAACTTCTGAGCTGGCGGGAGGAGATGCAATCAGCCTGGTTGTACGACGTTTTGGCGAAGCACGAAGCGCACAGTGTTCGCGCCCAACTTTTCAAGACGCTTGCTGACGAGGCGCGGAGTCAGGCGGGTCACTGGCAGGCATGCCTTGCGAAGCGTGGTCAGGTCGTACCACCCTTCCTGCCCAGTCTGCGCGCGCGAGTTGTCGGGATGCTGGTAACCCGCCTCGGCGCGCGGCCGCTCAAACAGATTCTCGGCGGAATGAAAGTACGTGGCATGTCCACGTATAGTCACGCTACGCCATCGGGCCATATCATGCCGACCGCCGTGGAAGATGTGGGGCTTTCGCATCAAGAACTCACCGGCGGCAACCTTCGGGCCGCCGTGTTCGGCGCGAACGATGGATTGGTGTCGAATTCGAGTCTGGTAATGGGTATGGCGGGTGCAACGGGTGATGGCACGCTGGTGCTCACCGCGGGCATTGCGGGTTTGCTGGCGGGCGCGTTGTCGATGGCGGCAGGTGAGTATGTATCCGTGCGGTCCCAGCGCGAGCTGTATGAGCACCAGATCGACCTGGAGCGAAAGGAACTGGCGGAATATCCGGATGAAGAGGCGGAAGAACTCGCGCTGATCTATGAGGCGCGCGGTATGCCGCTCGACGAAGCGCGCAGGGTGGCGAAGAAGATGCTCGCCGATCCGGACCATGCCCTTGATGTGCTGGCACGCGAAGAGCTGGGCCTCGATCCTTCGCAACTCGGCTCGGCGATCGGTGCGGCGAGCGCGTCGTTCATGTCGTTTACGGCTGGGGCGATCATCCCGTTGTTACCGTTCCTCACAGGATGGGGTGGTCTTGCGAGCGCAATTGCGTTGACGGCGGCTGCGTTGTTCGGCGTCGGTGCGCTGATCAGCCTGTTCACCGGTCGCGGCGCATTCACAGGAGGACTTCGCATGCTGGTGATCGGTGGCACTGCCGGGGCATTGACCTATCTTCTGGGATCCGTGGTGGGTGTCACGCTGGCGTGAGCCGGCGCGACATGTCCAGGACTTCCGGCAGGTTCTTTTTACTGCTGACAAAACGAGACAGATAACACCATGCGAATCGAAAAAGATGCTCTTGGCGAACTGGCCGTGCCGGACGATGCGCTCTATGGGGTGCATACCTGCCGCTCGATTGAAAATTTCAACATGGCCGGCGAGCGCATGCCGATGGAACTGATCTTTGCCATGGTGCAGCTCAAACAGGCCTGCGCTGCCGCCAATGCGCAGCTCGGCCTGCTGCCGCAGGCAAAGGCCAAGGCCATCGTTGCCGCCTGTGGGGACGTATTGAGTGGCAATGCCGACGATCAATTCCCGATCGATATGTTTCAGGCCGGGTCCGGCACATCGAGCAATATGAACGTCAACGAAGTGCTGGCAAACCTTGCCGCCGAAGCACTCGGTGGGAAACGCGGCGACCGCAATACCGTGCACCCGAATGACGACGTCAATATGGGTCAATCCACCAACGACGTGTTTCCGTCCGCCATTCGCGTCGCGGCGGTCGAACTGTGCGGCGGACTTTTCCAAACGCTGGAAAAACTTATTCAAGGCCTGGACGAAAAGGCGGATGAATTTTCCACGATTTGGAAAACCGGCCGCACCCATCTTCAGGATGCCGTACCCGTCACGCTCGGACAGGAGTTCGCGGCCTGGGCTCAGGCGTTGCGCAAAGCGGAACGACGCATCGCGTTTGCCTGCAAGGATCTGCACGAGTTGGGTATCGGCGGCACTGCCATTGGAACGGGCGTCAACACGCCGGCCACTTTCCGTGGCGAGATCATCAAAGTGCTCAATCAGGCGACGGGACAGAACTACCGCGTGGCGGATAACGGAATTGAGATCACTCAGTTCCTATCCGACATGGGCGCATTTTCCGGCGCATTGAAAATGCTCGCGCTGGATTTGAATAAAATCGTCAACGATCTGCGTCTGCTTGGCTCCGGCCCGAATACGGGGCTCGGTGAAATCAATCTGCCGCCGGTCGAGCCGGGCTCATCTATCATGCCCGGCAAAATCAACCCGAGTATCTGCGAAGCCGCCAATATGGCTTGTTTGCAAGTGGTCGGCAACGACGCGGCGGTTTCCGCCGGTTGCGCGGCCGGGCAGCTTGAACTCAACACCCATATGCCCCTGGTCGGGGCGAATATCGTCAAATCGCTCAAGATGCTGACAAAGGTCTGCGCGGCACTGTCAGAAAAATGCGTGTGCGGCATCACCGCCAACGAAGCCGTTTGTAAAAACTATTTCGAACGGAGTGCCGGACTGCCAACCATCCTCAATCCGGTGCTCGGCTACGACAAGGTCGCCGTACTGGTGAAAGAAGCACGTGCCACCGGTAAAACCCTTGTCGAACTGGTGCGCGAAAAGAATCTCATGCCGGAAAAAGAGTTCGCTGCTCTCCTCGCTGGTTCGAACGGACCCTCGGATTAAAAACGACTGCCCAGCATTCACATTCCCACCTGGCCAGGCAATAACCCCTCATTCATTGATTGTTGAGTAATTCAGTCTGGTATTCCGAGAATATCAGAGTAAAATGGTCAGGAATGTAGGAGGTGCCATGAATACCGAATCCAATGCAGTAACCACCTTAATTGCAAAGGAATACCTGCACGGCTTTGTAACCGATATCGAGGCCGATACGCTGCCCCCCGGCCTCAATGAGGATGTGGTGCGAGCCATTTCCGCAAAGAAGCAGGAGCCGGAGTGGATGCTGGAGTGGCGCCTGACCGCGTTCCGGCATTGGCTGCAGATGATCGAGCCGGACTGGGCGACAGTGCATCACCCCGCCATCGACTACCAGGCCATTTCTTATTACTCAGCGCCGAAACCGCGTGCGGGGCCCAAGAGTCTCGATGAGGTCGATCCGAAACTGCTGGAGACTTACACCAAGCTCGGCATACCTCTGGAGGAACAGATGGCGCTGGCCGGTGTCGCCGTGGATGCGGTGTTCGACAGCGTCTCGGTGGCGACCACTTTCAAGGAAAAACTGGCGGAGGCCGGCGTGATCTTTTCCTCGATATCCGAGGCCGTGCGCGATCATCCGGAGCTGGTTCGCCAGTACCTGGGGACGGTGGTGTCGCAGCGCGATAATTTTTTCGCCGCTCTCAATGCCGCGGTGTTCAGCGACGGTACCTTCGTGTATGTGCCCAAAGGCGTGCGCTGCCCGATGGAACTTTCGACCTATTTCCGTATCAATGCCGCGAACACCGGCCAGTTCGAACGCACCCTCATCATTGCCGATGCGGGCAGTCATGTGAGTTATCTGGAAGGCTGCACGGCACCGATGCGCGACGAAAACCAATTACACGCCGCGGTGGTGGAACTGGTGGCGTTGGAAGACGCGCGCATCAAATACTCAACCGTGCAGAACTGGTATCCGGGCGACGCCGAGGGTCATGGCGGCATCTACAATTTCGTCACCAAACGCGGTGACTGCCGTGGCGACCGTTCGCACATTTCCTGGACGCAGGTTGAAACCGGTTCGGCGATCACCTGGAAATACCCCAGCTGCATCCTGCGCGGCGACGATTCAGTGGGCGAGTTCTATTCGGTGGCGGTGACCAAGGGCCATCAGCAGGCGGACACCGGCACCAAGATGATTCATATCGGTCGCAACAGCCGCAGCACCATCGTTTCCAAAGGTATCTCGGCCGGTAACAGCAGCAATGCCTATCGCGGCCTGGTACGTATCAGTCAGAAGGCTGAAAACGCGCGCAATCACACGCAATGCGATTCGCTGCTGTTGGGCGATCGGTGTGCCGCGCATACCTTTCCTTATATCGAAGCGCGCAATCCAACGGCCAAGGTGGAACACGAGGCCACCACGTCGAAGATCGGCGCCGATCAGCTGTTCTACTGCCGCAGCCGCGGACTGACGGAGGAAAATGCCGTATCCATGATCGTGAACGGTTTCTGCAAGGAGGTATTCAAGGAGCTGCCGATGGAATTCGCGGCCGAGGCGCAGAAACTGCTCAACATTAGCCTCGAAGGTGCGGTGGGTTGAAGCGTAATGGAACTTTTGATTAAGTTGATCAAGCGAGCAGATGCAAGGCGCAGCCGGGTGACTCGGAACGAAGTGGAGAGAACGGCGCTAGCCGGCCCGAAGGGCGAGGTGCGGAAAGCACCGAGTAAAAAGCGGAGTTTACACGGCGTCTGCCGCT
>JAHJQQ010000057.1 GCA_018819175.1 Gammaproteobacteria bacterium | reverse complement strand
TCTATGGGGGACGGGGCCCGTTTGCCGCGATCCTGCGTTGCACCTCGCTTATGTACGTCGAGTACACCGCGCTCAGTACGCCTTGGCTCGCGGCAAACGGGCCTCCGTCGCCACGGCGCGGATAGTGTTAACAGGCCCTAACATGACAGAAACCGCCAACCCGGTCATTGAACTCCGCGGTGTCTGTACGCGGTTCGGCAGCGTCAGTATCCATGAAAATCTCGACCTGACCATCCAACGTGGTGAAGTGCTGGCCTTGGTCGGTGGCAGTGGCAGCGGTAAAACCACCTTGCTGCATGAAATGATCATGTTGCGTCAACCCAGTAGCGGTTCGATCCGACTGTTCGGCGAAGAAATCGTAGGTGCTGGAACAGAGGTATTGGAACGGCAGCGGCAGCGTATCGGTGTGCTGTTTCAGCAAGGCGCGCTGTTTAGCGCCCTTACCGTACTGCAGAATGTCGGTGTGCCCTTGCGCGAACATACGAAATTCCCCACCGAATTGATTGACCAGGTATCCTTGCTGAAGATCCAGCAAGCCGGGTTGCCCGCGGATGCGGCCCTTAAATATCCGAGTGAACTCAGTGGTGGCATGATCAAACGTGCGGCCTTGGCACGCGCCATGGCATTGGATCCGCAGGTGTTGTTTCTGGACGAGCCCACCGCCGGTTTGGATCCGGTCAGCGCCGCGGCCTTTGACGAACTGGTGCTGCGGCTGAAACAATGGCTCGGCCTTACGGTGGTGATGGTGACCCATGATCTGGATTCGCTCTGGAAGGTGGCGGACCGAGTGGCGGTACTCGGTGATCGTCGGGTCATCGCCGTGGCGCCGATGACGGAGTTGGCGCAAGTTGATCATCCGGCGGTACAAGCCTATTTCGAAGGTCCCAGGGCGCGCGCTGCGCAGCCAAACTAAATCGAGACACCATGGAACCACGTGTACATTATGTGATTGTCGGTATTTTCGTGTTGCTGTTGGGCGGCACCACGGTAGGGCTCAGTCTGTGGCTGGCGTTCGGCAATGTATCCCATGAATATCGCACCTATCGCGTGTATATGAATGAATCGGTATCCGGCCTGTTTATTGATGCGCCGGTGAAATATCGCGGTGTCCAGGTCGGGCGTGTGAAGGATATGGCGTTGATGCCGGACAATCCGGAATTGGTCCAGATCACCATGGATATCAACGCAACGGTCAGTATCAAGGAGGATACGACCGCCAAACTGGATGTTCAGGGCGTTACCGGTATTGCCTCCATCGACCTTTCCGGCGGTAGTCTCGATTCGCCGCTGCTCAAGGCCAAGCCGGGTGAGCCCTATCCGGTCATTCAGCCAGGCCAATCGCTGTTCACACGGGTGGATGCCACGGTGTCCGAACTGATCGGCAATCTGAATATGGTGACCCATGATCTGCATGCCTTGCTGACACCGCGGACGCGTTCACGTTTTGAAAATATCCTGGCGAATGTCGATGCCTTGACCACGAGCGTGGCCGAGCAACGCGCCGCGGTGGGCGAGAGCATTAAATCGTTTGCGACTTTTTCGAGTAATGCGGCTGACGCCAGCGCGCAATTTCCGCAGTTGATGACGCGCCTCGATACGGCTGTCAGCACCTTGCAGACCATGGCGGATGATATTTCATTGGCCACTCGTGAAGTGCGTGAACAGGTCCATGCCGGTGGTGACAGTCTGCAAACGCTGGGTGGACGCACGCTGCCGGAAATGGAGGCCTTGCTGGCGGAAATGCGGCAATTGACGTCCAGCTTTCAGCGTTTGAGTGACCGGCTGGAAGAAGACCCGCGTGCGGTCCTGTACGGGCCGCAACTGGATGCGCCGGGTCCAGGTGAATGAGTAACCGAGAGAAGCTTATGAAGAATTTCCACACTGCTGCTGCGTTACTGGTGGTTGCCAGTCTGCTGTTATCGGCCTGCTCGATATTGCCCAAAGCCACTCCGGTAAGTGTCGAGCGCTATACCCTGGATGTGCAGCCGCCTACGACGACTCCGGCTGCAGCGGATGGACCGGTGCTGTTGATTGCACGGCCGCTGGCGCGCGCGGAATTGGATACCTCGCGCATGGCCTATCGCGAGCAGGATCATGAAATACAGTATTTCGCGCGCAGTCGCTGGGCGGATGCACCGCCGCAGTTGATGTTGCCGGGGCTGATCGAAGCCTTCGAGGCAAGTGGACGTTATGCCGCGGTGATTCGCATCGGTTCCGCTGCGGATCCGCAGTTGCGACTGGATACCGAGCTGCTCGAATTCAGTCAGGATTTCCGAGCCGAACCGAGCCGTTTCGATGTGCGGTTGCGTTTGCAACTGGTGGATCTGGCGTCACGCAAGGTGATCGCCAGTCGCATCTTTGAAGCACACCAGAACGCGCCCGCGTCGTCACCTTATGGTGGTGCCCAGGCCGCCAATGCGGCTTGGCAGGCGATGTTGCCGGAGCTGGTTGCGTACTGCACCGCCAATCTGCCCGCATCGCCCTGAGTACAGCCCCACCTATGTTGAACAATGTGCGTATCGTGCTGGTGAATACCAGTCATCCGGGCAATATCGGTGCCGTGGCGCGGGCCATGAAGAACATGTGTCTGGATCAGCTCGTGCTGGTGCAGCCGGCACAGTTTCCCAGCGCCGAGGCGACGGCGCGCGCGGCGGGTGCGGACGATCTGCTGGCGCGCGCGCGGTGTTGCAACACATTGGAGGAGGCGGTGGCTGATTGCGGGTTGATCGTCGGTGCCAGTGCACGCCTGCGCAGTGGTCGCATACTGGAACAGGATCCCCGCGCCTGTGCCCGGCAGGTGATGCAGACGAGCAGTCACACACCTGTCGCGCTGGTGTTCGGGCGCGAACAATCCGGCCTCACCAACGAAGAACTCGAACGCTGCCACGCACTGGTGCATATCCCCTCCAATCCGGACTATTCCTCGCTCAATCTCGCCCAGGCGGTGCAGGTGGTGGCCTACGAACTGTACATGGCGCATCAGGATGGAGAATGGTCAGGTTCGCCGCCGGAATTTCCGCTCTGCACCGCGCAGGCGATGGAGAATTTCTATACCCATCTCGAACAGGCCCTGATCGATATCGAGTTTCACAACCCAAACCGCCCCAGTCAGCTGCTGCATCGGTTGCGACGTCTGTTCCAGCGCGCTCAGCCTGACACCCATGAGGTCGGTATTCTGCGCGGTATTCTCAGTGCGGCGCAGGATAAGGCGCGCGCGGCACGTTCTGAGGATTGAGCGTCTTGATCTACATCATCTGTCGGGGAATAACCGGCCAATGCGCAAGTTCCGTAGGGGGGGATGACCTACCCACGCCGAGGGCAAGCCGGTACAATACCTGAGCTTCTTAGTTGGTCTTAATCTGAGTCCGATTAATACCGACGCATATTCGATGGATTCCGTTGGTTAACCAACATCACCTAGATGGCGATCATGTTCGAACGTTTGCGAGAAGATGTACGTTGTGTGTTCGATCGCGATCCAGCCGCGCGCACGACCTTTGAAGTCTTGACCACTTATCCGGGCTTGCATGCGATTCTGGTGCATCGGCTGAGTCACTGGCTATGGAGTGTGGGTTTCAAATGGCTGGCGCGATTTATTTCCGCCCTGATGCGTTGGTTCACCGGTATTGAGATCCATCCGGGTGCGCGTATCGGTCGCCGCTTTTTCATCGATCACGGTATGGGCGTGGTGATCGGCGAGACTGCCGAGATCGGCGACGACTGCACGCTGTATCACGGCGTGACATTGGGCGGTACGAGCTGGCATAAGGGCAAGCGGCATCCGACCCTCGGTAACGATGTGGTCATAGGCGCGGGCGCCAAGGTATTGGGTCCGTTGACTATCGGCGAGGGGGTGCGCATCGGTTCAAACGCAGTGGTTCTCAAGGATGTCGGGGTGGGTGCGACGGTCGTGGGTGTGCCTGGCCGCGTGGTCGCGGCGCGCAAGGACGAGACGCCGGAGCATCGTGCGGCGATCGCCCGCAAGATGGGTTTCGATGCCTATGGCACCAGTAAGGATATGCCTGACCCGGTTGCCAATGCGATCAATCGCATGCTGGACCATATCCATCTCATGGATCAGCGCCTGGAAGAGATGTGCAAGGGCATGAAAGCCTTGGGTGCGGAACTGGATACAACCAAACTGCCACCGCTCGGGCCTTGCGAGCTTGTAAATAGCTCGTCCGAGCCCGACGTTGAGCACTTGGATACGAGTGGTGAGGTTCCAGATGAGGGTCGGGGTAATTCTTGACTAATTTACTAAGGTATGTCACCTTAGCCGCCGGCTCGAACAGGGCGCGCAGTTTAACAGCTCAGGTTGAATCATGAAACTAACCACCAAAGGGCGCTACGCCGTAACGGCAATGCTCGATCTCGCATTCCATTGCGGTAAAGGGCCGGTCAAGCTTGCGGAGATATCGGAGCGGCAGGGGATCTCGCTGTCTTATCTGGAACAGCTGTTCACCCGCTTGCGTAAGGAAGGTCTGGTGCTCAGCACCCGTGGTCCCGGTGGTGGTTATTCACTGAGCCGCGCATCTGACCAGATCGCTGTCGCGGATGTGATTACCGCCGTTGATGAAAGTGTCGACACGACGCGTTGCGGTGGCATGTCCAATTGCCACAATGACGAACGTTGCCTCACACACGAATTATGGACGGATCTCAGTACGCAGATCAGCAACTTTCTCAGTGAGGTTACGCTGGGGAGTTTGATGACGCGTGGTGGTGTGCGTGAAGTCGCGGAGCGTCAGGATCAAGTGAAGCGCCGACATGACACGCTTGATGTGCCGGTCACTATTGTCACGGCGCGGGTTTGACAGCCAGGTAATCTGCGCGGATCGCAGCGGTAACTGAACAAATTCACTTCGGTCCATTGCTGCAGCGACGGACGGAATGTGCCTGCCCAGACGGCAGGCTATAAAACTGATAGGACAGGAACGGACATGACGTTAAAGATGCCGATCTATTTTGACTACAGCGCGACGACGCCGGTGGACGAGCGGGTAGCGGAGGCGATGTGCGCCTGCCTGACCCGCGAAGGCAACTATGGCAACCCGGCCTCGCGCAGCCACCCGTTCGGCTGGGACGCGGAAGCGGC
>JAHJQQ010000056.1 GCA_018819175.1 Gammaproteobacteria bacterium | reverse complement strand
GCCGCTTCCGCGTCCCAGCCGAACGGGTGGCTGCGCGAGGCCGGGTTGCCATAGTTGCCTTCGCGGGTCAGGCAGGCGCACATCGCCTCCGCTACCCGCTCGTCCACCGGCGTCGTCGCGCTGTAGTCAAAATAGATCGGCGTCTTTAACGTCATGTCCGTAAATACCTCGTTAACGGGAACCACCGGCAAAGGTCATCTTCTCTTTGCCGATTTGATTTTCAGTTTGCCGATCAATGATGGCGCGCACCGAAGGGCGGGCGAGAAAATCGGCGAGATTGATACCGTCAAGATAGTTGAAGATCTGTGCGCTGAGACTGCTCCACAAATCGTGTGTCAAACAGCGTTCGCCGTCCTGGCAGTTTTCTTTTCCCTCACAGAGTGTCGCGTCCACCTTTTCATCCACGGCACCGATGATGTCGGCGATGGAGATGTCCGTGGCCGCCTTTGCAAGCCGGTAACCACCACCGGGACCGCGCACACCCTCAACTAAACCATCACGTCGTAATTTGGCGAACAGCTGTTCAAGATAGGAAAGTGATATGCCCTGGCACTGAGAAATATCCGCCAAGGTGACGGGGCCTTTGCCATCATGGATGGCCAGGTCGAGCATAGCGGTAACGGCGTAACGGCCTTTGGTCGAAAGTCTCATCGAGGTTCCTGCCCTTCCTGGTATGGCTGCGCCATTACCAGAGTATTTTGGTCGGGAATCGATTTATACAGTAGTTGAGTAAATTGATCAACATTAAAGAAGGGATAAGCCCACCTGAAAATTGGGGCTTAATTAATTGTTTTTATGCTAGTTACTGAGAATCAGTTGAGAGCGCGGCGAGGACATCAGGCCAGTTACCGGCGGGACTGCGCTCATCGGGGTGAACGGTCTTGAAACGGTGGCCCTGACGCAGGCAATAACCCAGCCATTTCTGCAGGAAACGGTTGATGCGCCATTTATCGTTGAGGTTATAGTCACGCCGCCAGCTGTCGTAGGTAGCCCCACGCTGACTGCGGGTACGGCCACAGCTGAGCACCTCGGCCAGCCGCGCATCATGATAAATTCGGATCTGAATATCCGGCGCCGGGAACCGGCCCTGCTCGTCTTCGAACTGATAGGTCAGGGTCAGGGTGGTGGTGTAGCGGTTGCGCTCGGTCACCAGCAGATGCAGATCCAACGCACCGGACGTGAGCGAACAGGCGCCAGCACCCACTGCCGTCAAATCAGGAATCAACTGCCTCAGACGAATATAGTTACACTCATAAATAGCCATGAGCTCGCCGAGGTCGTGAGCCTGGCGACGGCGACTGACAGATGTATGTTCGCGTAACAACATAGCTGCAGCATACCATAGTCGAACTGAATGGCCGCGCGCAGGGCCGACCGGTTACCATCCTTAGCGGCGCGCGTACAATATCCTTCACTACCCCCGATTTACACAGCCAGCTAAAGGGACATCATGCAGGTCACAGACATTCGCACCACCGCCTATAAGGACCAGAAACCCGGCACATCGGGCTTGCGCAAAAAAGTACCGGTCTTCCAGCAAACGCATTATCTGGAGAACTTCGTACAGTCGATTCTCGACAGCCTGCCGGATATACAGGGGGCCACGTTGGTGCTGGGTGGCGATGGTCGCTATTACAACCTCACGGCGATTCAGACCATCTTGAAAATGGCTGCGGCGAACGGTATCGGACGCGTACTGGTCGGCCGTGCCGGTCTGCTGTCGACACCCGCAGCCTCCTGCGTGATCCGTAAATATCAGGCGTATGGCGGCATCGTGCTTTCGGCCAGCCACAACCCGGCCGGTCCTACCGAAGACTTCGGTATCAAATACAACATAGGCAATGGCGGCCCGGCACCCGAAAAAGTCACCGAAGCTATTTATGCCCGCAGTCTCAGCATCGACCACTACCGCATCCTGCCGGCCGATGACCTGCCGCTGGATGAACTCGGCAAGCAACAACTCGGCGATATGATTGTCGAGGTCATAGACCCGGTCGCGGACTATGCCGAACTGATGGAATCCCTGTTCGACTTCGAGGCCATCCGCACCCTGCTCGGCAATGGCCAGTTCCGCATGCGCTTCGATGCCATGCATGCCATCACTGGTCCTTATGCGCAGGAGATCCTGGTCAAGCGATTGGGCGCACCGGCGGACAGCCTGATGAATGCACAACCACTGGAGGATTTCGGCGGTGGCCATCCCGATCCGAATCTTACCTACGCGCATGAACTGGTGGAGATTCTGTTTGCCCAGAATGCGCCGGACTTTGGCGCCGCGTCCGATGGCGACGGGGATCGCAATATGATCCTCGGCGGCAACTTCTTCGTCACGCCCAGCGACAGCCTGGCTATCCTGGCGGCTAATGCGACGCAAGTGCCCGGTTACCGCAACGGTATTGTCGGCATTGCGCGTTCCATGCCCACCAGTCAGGCAGCCGACCGTGTGGCGGAAGCGTTGAACATTCCCTGCTACGAAACACCGACCGGCTGGAAATTCTTCGGCAATCTGCTGGATGCCGGCAAGGTCACGCTGTGCGGCGAAGAAAGCTTCGGCACCGGATCGGATCATGTGCGCGAAAAGGATGGTTTGTGGGCCGTGCTGTTCTGGCTCAACCTGCTCGCTGTGCGCAAGCAATCGGTTGCCGAAATCGCGCGCGAACACTGGCAGCGCTTTGGCCGTAATTATTATTCACGCCACGATTATGAAGGGGTTCCCACCGAAGGCGCGAACAAACTCATAGACACACTGCGCGCGCAGTTCGCCACGCTCGCCGGTCAAACCTATGGTGCCTATACTGTCGCCTTCAGCGACGATTTCGCCTACACCGATCCCATCGACCACAGTGTCAGCACACAGCAGGGTATCCGCATCGGCTTCACAGATGGTTCACGCATCGTGTTCCGCCTGTCCGGTACCGGCACCGAGGGCGCGACATTACGCGTCTATCTGGAACGCTATGAGGCCGATACCGCGAAACAGGGCCTGGATGGTCAAGTGGCTCTCGCCGATTTAATCAAGATCGCCGATGATATCGCCGGCATTCGCAAACATACCGGGCGCAATAAACCGACGGTGATTACCTGAGTATGCATGTAGGGCGCATTAGACCGAAGGTCGTAATGCGCCGGATGTTTTTTATGGGCTGTGCTTAGGCCACCCAAACCATCCGGCGCAATACGCTGCGCTATTGCGCCCTACGACGATTTGCGTTTAAACAAACGCACCGCCACGGCACCAGCAGCGATCACAATCAAGACAAGATATTTTTTCAGTGCCAGAAGCAGCACGCCCAGCTTGGCAAACAACCCGGCATTGGCGGCCAACTTCCCCGCGACCAACGCGCCGATGCCGTAGGCGGCGACTTCGTCGACATCCGGATCGAATTCGGCATAACGGTTACCAGGATTGAAATCGGTGATCGCCAGCACTTCCTGCATGCCGGTCTCGACCGTCGCGAGCTGTGACATGCCCGCCACCGCGTTCAACACCAACACGCCCTTACGCCCCAGCACCCGGATGTTGTAGTTGAGAATGTTCTCTTCTTCATTACCGAACTTCAGCTCGCGTGCCCAGTAAAGTTTCTTCTCGCTACTATCATAATGCGGTGGCGCTGCCCAGCCGATCAGCTGTATCGACTCATAGCCCGCCTCAATACGCTGTTTGTTCTCTTCATCCGTTTCGGCCTGCATGTTGTGCAGCATTTCGGTGTAGTCGATGCTGTCGGCATCTTCATCAGAGACATAACCATCTTCTTCGTAGCTGATAATGACGGCCCAACCCTCCGGACTGAACAGATCCGCGTGTCGCGGCACCAGCATGCCGGCGCTGTCATTCCCCGGCGGATTGCCCCAGGCGACCAGCACACGTTCAGCGTCCTCAGGATTGAGATAGCGGAAATCCTCACTGAGGCGGATGCTGGCGATGTCACCCGGAAGATTGATGGTGCCGTCCTGGAATTGCAGCGACGCAATAAAATCCTCGGCGCTCATCCGCTCGCCGTCGTCCATATCCGCATGCGGCTCCTCCGACGCGGACTCAGCCATGGCGACATGCTCGTGCGCATCGGCTGCGTCGGGTACCTCTGCCGCGAACGCGAATATCGACCAGCCCAGCAGCATGGCAATTATTAAGGTGCGCGACATAACATTCCCCTTCTGATTAATTATCCGGAGTCTCGGGATAATGAGAGCCCTGTGTTAGACCTCTCGGACGCACGGCTAGCGCCGCTGAACCCGACCTACGAATCTCTACGAATGTTAGTAGGCCGGATTCAGGCCGGAGGCCGCGTCCGACTAAATTCCAAGCATCGAGACACAACATTCAGCGCCGCCGCACCAGCCCTCTATCATGCATGATACTGGCGGCGATTTCTTCAATCGACATGTGCGTGCTGTCGAGTGCCGGGATCTGTTCACGCGCCAGCAATGCATCCATCTGCCGCACTTCGAATTGGCACTGCCGTAAGGCCGCATAAGGACTGTCCGGGCGGCGTTCCTGGCGAATCTGCTGCAGCCGTTCCGGAGTTATGGTCAAACCCACCAGACGGTCACGATACGCCTTTAGCACCTCGGGCAGGCGCAGTTCCTCAAGGTCATCCTCGGTAAAGGGGTAATTGGCGGCACGGATGCCGTACTGCATGGCCAAGTATAAACAGGTCGGCGTCTTGCCACTGCGTGATACGCCAACGATGATCACGTCCGCATTGGCATAACTTTGTGTGCCGACACCATCGTCACTACCCAAGGCAAAATTCACCGCGCCGATACGCGTGTCATAACGAAGCTGATCCTGCTGGGCATGGGAACGGCCGATGGAATGCGATGAGGCCTGCTCAAGCTCATCCTCAAGTGGCGCCAGAAAGGCATCAAAAAAATCCAGATACAGGCCACGGCTGGTTTGCAGGATTTTGCGCAGATCCGGGCGCACCTGGGTGGAGAATATCAGCGGCCGGACGCCAGCATCGGCCACGGCATTGATCCGCTCAACGGCCTCCCGCGCCTTGGTCTCGGTGTCGATAAAGGTCAATACAATATGGACAAACTCGATATGGTCAAACTGCGTCAACAGGCTACGGCCCAGGGTCTCAACGGTGATACCGGTTCGGTCCGAGACAAAAAATACCGTTCGCCGCGCGGGTTGATCCACCTCATTCCATCCTCATAACCTCAATGTTAGGCTCCTTGTAAGCCTTACAGACCAATGACGCAAGCACGGGACGGTGAGACATGTCGATACAGGTGCGCTGGTTCGCAGAACTCGGGATGGACGATGTGCCGCAGGTCGGCGGTAAGAACGCATCGTTGGGCGAGATGTATCGGCATCTCACGGCCGCAGGCGTGCGGGTACCGAACGGTTTTGCCACCACTGCGGATGCCTATCGCAGCTTCCTCGCCCAGGACAACTTGGCGGCCCGCATCGAGATCGAACTGCGTCCCTTGGATATCGAGGATGTGCAGACGCTCGCCGCCGCCGGCAAGCGCATTCGTGGCTGGATCAGTGCCGCGGCCTTCCCCGCCGAGCTGGAAGAAGCCATCCGCAACGATTACGCCAAACTCGAACAGGATGGCGGACACAACGTCGCTGTTGCGGTACGTTCCTCCGCCACCGCGGAAGATCTGCCGGACGCCTCCTTCGCCGGTCAACAGGAGACCTATCTCAATGTACGCGGCATCGACGCCGTGCTGGCGGCCGTCAAATTGGTATTCGCCTCGCTCTACAATGACCGCGCCATCGCCTATCGCGTGCATCATGGTTTCAAGCATGAGCAAGTCGCACTCTCGGCCGGCGTGCAGCGCATGGTGCGGTCCGACATCGGCGCCTCCGGCGTCATGTTCACGCTCGATACCGAATCCGGTTTTCGCGATGTCGTGTTCATCACCGCCGCTTATGGCCTGGGAGAAACCGTTGTGCAGGGCGCGGTCAATCCCGATGAGTTTTATCTACACAAACCGCTGCTGGCCCAGGGCAAGCCGGCTATCCTGCGCCGCGAGCGAGGCGAAAAGGCCATCAAGATGATTTACCGCGACAATGGTGGCGACGGCAGTACGCCGGTTGAAACCGTCGAGGTAACGCAGGACGATCGTAGACGCTTCGCACTTACCGATGCAGAACTGATGGAACTCGGCCGTCATGCCATGACCATCGAAGCGCATTACGGACGACCCATGGATATAGAATGGGCACGCGACGGCGTGGATAACCAGCTATACATCGTCCAGGCGCGACCGGAAACGGTGAAGAGCCGCGCCAGTGGTCAGTCATTGCAGCGCTATGAACTGAAAAAACAGAGCGAGGTCATCATCACCGGACGCAGTATCGGCGGACGTATCGGCGCTGGTCCAGCACGATTGGTTACTCGCATCGACGAAATGCACCGTGTGCAGCCGGGTGATGTCCTGGTCACGGACATGACCGATCCCGATTGGGAACCGATCATGAAACGCGCATCGGCCATCGTCACCAACCGTGGCGGCCGCACCTGTCATGCCGCCATTATCGCGCGCGAACTCGGTATCCCCGCCGTGGTCGGCTGTGGCAATGCCACCGAAGTGATACCGGACGGTGAAGACGTCACCGTATCCTGCGCGGAGGGTGACACCGGCTTCATCTATCGTGGCAAGCTGGATTTCGATGTCCGTGAGATCGCGTTGGATAAGATGCCGCCGCTGCCGTTCAAGATCATGATGAATGTCGGCAACCCGGAGCGCGCCTTCGATTTCCAGTTTCTCCCCAATGCCGGTATCGGACTGGCGCGGCTGGAGTTCATTATCAATCGTACCATCGGCATCCATCCCAAGGCCTTGCTGGAATATGCCAAACAACCGGATGAGCTGCGCAAGCTCATCGACGAACAGGCGACAGCCTATGGCGGGCCTGTGGAGTTCTACATCGGCAAACTCGCCGAAGGGATCGCGACCCTGGCCGGCGCCTTCTGGCCGAAACCCGTGATCGTGCGGCTGTCGGATTTCAAATCCAACGAATACGCCAATCTCGCCGGCGGCGCGGCCTACGAACCCAAGGAAGAAAATCCCATGCTCGGTTTCCGCGGTGCCGGACGATATATCGCGCCGGACTTTCGGGATTGTTTCGAACTGGAATGCCGTGCCATCCACAAAGTGCGCGACGAGATGGGCCTGACCAATGTGGAAATCATGATCCCGTTCACCCGCACGGTGGATGAGGCACGCGAAGTCACCGAGGCATTGACCGCCAACGGACTCAAGCGCGGCGAGAATGGCCTGCGTGTCATCATGATGTGCGAAATCCCGTCCAACGCCCTGCTGGCCGATCAGTTCCTGGAATTCTTCGACGGCTTCTCCATCGGTTCAAATGATCTGACCCAACTCACACTCGGCCTCGACCGCGACTCCGGCCTGGTCGCCGCACGCTTCGACGAACGCGACCCCGCCGTGAAGATGTTGCTGAGCATGGCCATCCAGGCCTGCCGCAAGGCCAACAAATACATCGGCATTTGCGGCCAGGGGCCTTCCGATCATCCCGACCTTGCGCGCTGGTTGATGGAACAGGGTATCGAAAGCGTGTCGCTGAATCCGGATACGGTGGTCGAGACCTGGTTGTATTTGGCGGGTCAGCGGGAAAAATAGGCTGCGTGGTACGCACGACGGGGACAGAGCTGAAGATCTGTCCCCACGTAGGCGGCGCGTTATGCACTGAATCCTCCACACTGCAGAAAAAGACGATAAAGTCCTTTGGACTCAGGCCGATATCATCCCAGTGCAGTAGCCATGGTGACAGCAGTTGAAGCGCCGGCACCATAATCAGTCCACTGCCTGAAACCTCGAATTCTTATCCTGTACAAAAGGCTGCTGATGCATTATTCCCGCACTGAATGGGTGTTACTGCTGCTGGCACTCGGGCTCAGTATCGGTGCCAATCTCTCCGGAGATTCGCAGGGCACCGGCATAGTCGCACCCATGCTCATGAAACTCCTGCTGCTGCTCTTGCTGGCATTCGCGATGATCCGTTACGTAACGCTGTCGGTCGTCATAGCCATCTGCATCCTGGTGGTCGGATCAGGTACAAACCGGCTGCTGAGCGCGTATTTCGGCGTCACGGAAACTGCTGTACTAGTAATCATCGGCTTGATTGCCCTGCTGTCGCTCGGGCGGCAGTTACTGGCCACAGGCAATCATCCCCGATCGATCGATGACAATAATACTGGCCAGCATACGCAAACACTGTTCCGTGCCGTCGAACAGGGTAATCTTGCCTGGACCAATCGATTGCTGGGCATGAGCGCCGACGTCAACGTCCGCGACGATGAAGGCCGCACGCCACTCATGTGCGCTGCCGCCAAGGGCTACGCCGACATGGTGCAGATACTGATACAGAACGGCGCCGACCCAAAGCTGCAGAACAACGCAGGAGAAACAGCGATGTCGATTGCCTCAATGAAAGGCTATACACGTATTGCCAAGGCGCTGGAGATCACAGAGGCCACAACAGGCCAGCGACTGAAGAGTAGACATCGATGAACGACACCTTATGGATTGTGAGCTTGCTGTTTGGATTCGCCGTGCTCGCACAGACGTTCACGAGCGCCTATCGGCTGCGCCGCGAGGTGAAGATACTGCAGGAGGAACTGGTCGCGTCGACCCAAAACCTGTACGAGTGTCAACGCCGTAACGACTGGCTGGAAACCCACCTCGAAGATCTACTGGATGCGGCGCAACTGCGCAGCGATGATCCTCAGTCAGGTGACAAGCTCAAACAGATCGTGCAGGCCATCAAGGATGATGCGGTCAACAGCAACTTCAGTGTACGCGTCAGCGATATTTGACAGGCATTCGTCAAAACGCGTATTGATATTCTTATCGCCCCATCATCATAATCACGCTTAACTCTCGATCTTCTTCGGCTTGAACAAGGCATCATAATTCGGACAGAAATCGAATTTCTCTGTCGGCGTGTTGTTCTCCATCGCGCTGTTGCATTCCGTGGTCGCCTTACAGCCTTCGCAATTGCGCATCTCGCGCTCGACCTCGTGCAGTTGGCGCTCGTGCAAGTACAGGGTCGGATCGGTGCCTGAGCGTTCCAGCGCCTGCTCAAGCGGCATGCCAGTCAAGCGCTGGCGCATTCGCCGGCGCAGCAGCATGCCTTGTACCAGATTACGACCGATCACCCAGATCAACCTGAAGCTGAAATAGGCTATCAGCAGGGCGAACACGGCGATAACGACTAGGCTGATTTTGTCCACAACATCCCGATCCGTTCATTGACAACGGGTATAACTATAATGGAAGTGCCGGCCCGATTGCCTTGATACATATCAAGTTCGGCATCAGCGGGGCAGTGTGAGATTGGGGATTAGCAAGTATTACAGTATTTTAAATTCCGTCATTCCGGCTCAGGCCGGAATCCAGTGCCCGTAGATACGTGGATTCCGGCCTGAGCCGGAATGACAGTTTATAAAGTGACCCTACGCTAGTGGAAGCGCCCGTGGCCGCGAAGATTCGCGCTACAGCGAGTTCGCGGCCAAGGCAGCTCCTGCAGAGAGAGATCTGGCTGCAGTGATGAAATTTTGCTCTCTCAGTTCGCCGAAGGCAGGCTGAAGAATTTCTCACGGTAGAACTGCAACTCGCGAATGGAGTCGCGGACATCATCCAGTGCCAGATGGGTTGCGTTCTTCTTGAAATCCGCATCGATACCCGGCGCCCAGCGTTTGGCGAGTTCCTTGATGGTACTGACGTCGAGGTTACGGTAATGGAAATAGGCCTCCAGATCCGGCATGCAGCGCGCCAGAAAGCGGCGGTCCTGACAGATACTGTTACCGCACATCGGCGATGCCTTGGCTGGAACATATTTCTTCAGGAAGTCGATGGTCATGGATTCGGCATCCTGCTCGTTGAGCGGACTGCTGCGCACACGCTTCACCAGACCGGAACCATTGTGCTGATTGGTATTCCAATCGTCCATGGCATTGAGTTTTTCATCCGGCTGATGGATGGCAAAAACCGGACCTTCTTCAAGAATGTTAAGCTGCGAGTCGGTGACGATGGTGGCGATCTCGATAATCGAGTCGCTGTTGGTGTCAAGACCCGTCATCTCCAGATCGATCCAAATCAGGTTGTCCGGGTGCGCTGCCATGTATATCCCTTAAGTAGATCGTTTGAATAGTTGAGTTGCATTCTAGCAAAGGCTACCCTTGATTGGACATGGTGTTTTCGCCCCTCATTGACCTACAACCCAGACTTTCATGAATCCATACACTCTATTGTTCATTGCAGCGGTCGCCCTGTCCCTGCTTATCCAGCAATGGCTGGCCGGTCGCCAGATCGCGCATATCCATGCCCGACGCAACCAGGTCCCGGAGGCCTTCGCGGACAGCATCAGCCTCGCGGCCCATCAAAAGGCTGCAGAATACAGCATCGCCAAGACCCGGCTCGGCCGGATCGAACTGATCTATGACATCGCCCTCCTCCTGGCCTGGACTCTCGGCGGTGGTCTCGCGTTGCTCAACGACCTGGTCCTGCAGCTCGGCTGGGACCCGCTCATCAGCGGCGTGATCGTCATGATGAGCTTTCTGCTTCTGACCAGCCTGTTGGACGTACCCTTTTCGGCCTGGAGCACCTTTAATCTGGAATCCCGTTTCGGCTTCAATCATTCCACCCCCGGCCTGTTCGTCGGCGATCTGGCCAAGCAGGCCATGCTGCTGCTGATTATCGGTACACCACTGGTGTGGCTGGTGTTGTGGCTGATGCAGGCGTCGGGGCCTCTCTGGTGGCTGTATGTCTGGGCGGTCTGGGTCAGCTTCAGTCTGATTATGATGTGGGCCTTCCCGGCCTTTATCGCGCCGCTGTTCAATAAATTTATGCCACTCGAAGACTCCGAGCTGCGCCAACGTATCGAAGGTCTTCTGTCACGTTGCGGCTTCACCAGCCAGGGGATTTATGTGATGGACGGCTCGCGCCGCTCCGGACATGGCAACGCCTATTTCACCGGACTGGGGCACAACAAGCGCATTGTGTTCTTCGACACCCTGATCAACACGTTAGATCCCGACGAAATCGAGGCCGTGCTGGCGCATGAACTCGGTCACTTCAAGCGCCGCCATGTACAGAAACGTTTAATCAGCATGCTGTTTATCAGCATGGCCGGATTGGCGCTGCTGGGCTGGCTGGTGGAGCAACCGGCCTTCTATCAGGGCTTGGGGGCACCGGAGCCTTCGATGCATATGGCACTGCTGCTGTTCATGCTGACCGCGCCGGTTTTCAGTCTGTTTCTGCAACCTGTGTTCAGCAAATTGTCACGTAAACACGAGTTCGAAGCGGACAGTTTCGCCGCCGAACAGACCGGCGCCGGCTTTCTGATCAGCGCGCTGGTCAAACTCTACCGCGACAACGCCAGTACACTGACACCGGACCCCTTGTACTCAGCTTTCCATGACAGTCATCCGCCCGCGTCAGTACGTGTCGCACATCTGTCTCGGTGAGCTAAACTTGTATAAATGTCATGCGAGGTACAACTAAGGTGAATATCCGCACAATAAGCATTTTATTGCTGGCCAGCACCACCGCCTTTGCCGGCACTGCCGTCCAGGCCGCCGATATCAAGGCCGGTCAGAGTCTGCATGACGCCAATTGCATGAAGTGCCACGACAGCGGCGTCTACACCCACCCGGACCGCAAGGTGACGACCATCGATGGACTGCGCAAGCAGGTCAAACGCTGCGAACTCAGTCTGGGCCTGACCTGGTTCGACGAACAGACCGAGGATGTGGTGCAATACCTCAACAGCAGCTATTACAAGTTCAATTAGCCATGACCTCGGATCTACTCAGTCGCCATTGCAAACCTTACCCGAAGGGCAGTCCCGCCCTCGACGCGGCATCTGCCCAGAAATTGCTGGCACAGCTGCATGACGATTGGATAATTGCCTCGACCGGCAACGCCATCCAACGCAGTTTCCGCTTCAAGAATTATTACGAAACGCTGGCCTTCGTGAACGCCATGGCCTGGATCATCCATCGTGAAGATCATCATCCGGACCTGGAGGTCGGCTACAACCGCTGCGTCGTGAATTTCAGCACCCATTCGGTCGGTGGCTTGTCGGAAAATGATTTCATCTGCGCGGCGAAGATCGACGCGCTGCCCTCCGACGCCGACTGACCCGTCAATCACTTATGGGTCATCGCAAAGCCGCTCCCCGCAAAAACACACCCGATCAACAGACATCCGACAACAATTCCGTACAGCCCGGGCTGATCATCGCGCACTATGGCCGCGACCTGGTTGTAGAGGATGCGCAGGGCACTCTACACCTATGCACGGCACGCAAGAAACTCGGTCGGTTGGTGTGTGGTGATCGCGTGCAATGGCAACCATCAGGCGACAAGCAAGGCGTTGTCACGACGCTTGATGCACGTCGCAGTCTGCTGGCGCGTCCCGATCCGCGTGGTAATGAACGCCCGCTCGCCGCGAATGTCGATCAGATTATCGTAGTCTGCGCGCCTGAGCCACCACTGAGTGAAGGCTTGATCGACCGTTACCTGGTCGTCGCGGAATTAATCGGCGCGCAACCGCTCATCCTGGTCAACAAATCCGACCTGTTCAGCCCCACGGCACAGGCGCAACTTCAGGCACGTTTGTCGACGTTTACTCGACTCGGTTGCCCGGTACTTTTTACCAGCACCCGCGATACAACACAGATCAAAACCCTTTCCCAGCATTTCAACGGCCACACCTCGATTCTGGTAGGGCAATCCGGCGTCGGTAAATCCTCACTGGTAAATCTGCTGCAACCGGACACGGATATCCGCATCGGCCAGCTTTCGGATGCCAGCGGCCTTGGCAAGCACACCACCACTGAAACCACGCTGTATCATCTTGTCGGTGGCGGCGATCTGATCGACTCTCCCGGTGTGCGCGACTTCCAACTCTGGCAAGTTACCGCCGACGACCTTGAACGTGGCTTCCGTGAATTACACCCCTACCGTGGCCAATGTCGCTTTCACAACTGCCGGCACAGGGGCGAACCCGGTTGCGCGGTCGCTGCCGCTGTCTCGACCGGTGATATCGACGCACGGCGTCTCGCCAGTTACCGCGATCTGTTGCAACAGGCACTGCAACGTGAAAAGGAACGTTACCCAGGCTGAGGAACTTGGCGTTGACGTAGCGGTCACATCCCCATTCGATTATGCTAATCATCCTTATTGGCGCGTCATAACAATTTAAGCACGGCATAAACCATGAATATCACCTCCCGCACCGGATTCCTGCTCGCCTTTATCGCCAGTCTTGGGCTGATAGGCACCGCGCTGTATATGCAACATGTGATGCATCTCGAACCCTGCCCGCTGTGTATTTTTCAGCGTGTGTTCGTGATGGCAATTGGTGGCGTGGCATTGCTCGGCACGTTACACAACCCAGGCCGTATCGGCAGAGCCCTGTATGCAGCACTCATTGGCCTGCTCTCCTTGGGTGGAGGCGCTGTCGCCTCACGCCAGGTCTGGCTGCAACACCTGCCAGCCGACCAGGTGCCCGAGTGCGGACCAAGCCTGGATTACATGCTGGAGGCCTTCCCGCTCAATCAGACACTGCAACTTGTCTTCAAGGGCTCTGGTGAATGTGCTGTTGTTGATTGGACGCTGTTGGGTTTCAGCATCGCCGAATGGATGCTGGTAGTTTTCGCTGGTTTCCTTATTTATGCCGTTATTCTGGCCGGTTCACGTCTCTTCAAAACATCCTGAACTGACGCGTGCGGACACTGAGCCTGTTGTAATACAAATAGCTAGTCTCACGGACTTAAAGCAACACTACTTTCCGATCCTCAATGAAGATTACCCAACAGACACTCATTCTCATCACGGCAATATTCCTGGCCGCCAGCGCCAACCTCACCTTTTTTGGCAGGGTGCTGGAGAGCTACCCCCTCAGCATCGATAATCTGGGTTTTCTTTTAACCTTGCCCGTCATCATGTGCGGCGTCCTGATCCTGTTGCTTTCGCTGCTGTGTTATCGCGGAACCTGCCGACCGATCCTCAGCCTGTTTATTATTATCGGCGCGCTCAGCGCCTATTTCACCGATCGCTTCGGCACGATCATCGATACCACCATGATCCAGAACATGCTGGAAACCAATTCAGCCGAAGCCGCCGATCTGATCACACCACATCTGCTTGTTCGCCTCGTACTGTTTGGTCTGCTGCCTATATTTATCCTGTGGCGAGTCAAACTCAGCTACGCAGGCATGCGCAAGGAGTTGCACAGCAGACTGACACTCATCGGCAGCACATTGGTCATTATGCTGGTCTGCATTTTCAGTTTCGGCAGTCATTACTCCAGCTTCGCGCGTGAGCACAAACCACTGCGTTATTTCATCAATCCAACCTATCCTCTCTATTCCGCCATGAAATATTTCCGGCAGAGTGGCGAGAGCGAACAGCGGCCGATGACAACTATCGGTGCCGATGCACGGATACCCGAGAGCGATATCCAGCGCGAACTCATCATTCTGGTGGTCGGTGAGACCGCGCGTGCCGATCATTTCTCTCTCAACGGCTATCCGCGCAAGACCAATCCCCTGCTCGAACAGGAGCCCCGACTCTACAGCTATACCCAGATCGCATCCTGCGGCACCTCAACGGCGGTTTCGGTTCCCTGCATGTTCTCGAATCTGGGGCATGAAACGTTCGAGATCGACGCTGCCCGCTATCAGGACAATGCGCTCGACATCCTGCAGCGTTCGGGAGTGAGTATATTGTGGCGCGATAATAATTCGAGCTCCAAGGACGTGGCGTTACGGGTGCCCTATGAAGATTTCAAATCGCCTTCCACGAATTCTGTCTGTGACGTTGAATGTCGCGACGTGGGGATGCTGGCGGGACTGCAGGAATACATCAACAAACAGCCTGGGGACATCCTGATCGTGCTGCATCAGATGGGTAACCATGGCCCGGCCTATTACAAACGTTACCCGGCGGAGTTCGAACGTTTCACACCTGCCTGCCAAACCTCTGAACTGGCCGAATGCTCAGAAGAAGAAATCACCAATGCCTATGACAATGCGATTCTGTACACCGATTACTTCCTGTCTCAGGCAATTGATTTGTTGAAGCGCAATACACCGGCCTACGAAACGACCCTGATATACCTTAGCGACCATGGCGAATCCCTGGGTGAACACGGCGTATTCCTTCACGGCATGCCCTATGCCATGGCTCCGGATGCGCAAACCCATGTACCGTTGTTGCTCTGGTTCGGAGAATCCGCCGACGTGGACCTGACAACAATCGAATCGAGATCCCGGACGCCTAACACCCAGGATGCCGTGTTTCATACGCTACTGAATGTCTTCGAAATTGACAGTGACGCCTTGGATAAAAGTAAATTACTCTATGATACGGACGAATAACTGCCTGCAGATCTCGATTCTGGTACTGGTCGCCGCGACACTGTTATTCGAGCTGACCGATATAGATATGCTGGTGCAAGGCAGCTTCTACGACGCCGGTACCGGTCAATGGTTAGTGGATAAGAACGATCAGATACCGCGGTTTATTTTTTACGATGGCATCAAGGGCGTGTTACTGGCTTTCACTGCCGCCCTCCTCATTGCCGCCGCTGTCTTTGGTAAAAAACCGCGCATTGCAGAGTACCGGAAACGTCTCTGGCTGACATTGCTGTCCATCGTGCTCATCCTGGCCACGACCTCGGGCCTCAAGGCCGTCACCAATGTCGCCTGCCCCGGGCAACTGAGCGCCTTCGGCGGCACTATCCCCCACGTCAAACTTTTCGATGCTTATCCGCCAGGTCAGCGCCCCGTCAAAGCTCAGCATTGCTTTCCCGCAGGCCACGCCAGCGGTGGTTTCGCCCTGCTCTCGCTGGTTTTTCTGTTCAAAACCCCGCGTAACCGACGCCTGGTTGTCGTAGCGGGGCTTTCCCTGGGCTGGATCATGGGTTTGTATAAAATGTTTATCGGTGACCATTTTCTGAGCCATACGGTCACTACCATGCTGCTGGCATGGTGCATCATCTGTGCTATATCCTACGTATCTAATCCAAGCCGATCGCAAACCGTATGAACAAGAAAACCGAACCCAGCAAGCTCGACAAAGTGGTCGCACAAGCACATAAGGATCGTGATCAACGCGAGAATGATTACCGCGAGCGGGCGCTCAAACTCTACCCCTGGATCTGCGGCCGCTGCAGCCGCGAGTTCACGCGCGCCAATCTGCAGGAACTCACCGTGCATCACCGCGACCATAACCACGACAACAATCCGCTGGATGGCAGTAATTGGGAACTGCTGTGCCTGTACTGCCACGACAACGAGCACCAGCGCCAACTCGAGGCCACCGGTATGGGCAAAACCACCGGCAGTGGAAAATCGGCCTCCAGCACCACGCACAATCCGTTCGCGGCGCTCAAGGATCTGTTGAAAGACAAAAATTAATGTATGGCGCATTAGCGGAGCGTAATGCATCGGATGGTACGCTGCCTAAGCCACTGTTTTGAAAACATGCGGCGCATTACGGCCTTCGGCCTAATGCACCCTACATTATTAGGAATTTTTTCATAACACATGCAGATCTGGGTCGACGCCGACGCCTGCCCCGGCGTCATTAAAGACATCCTCTACCGCGCTGCCACGCGTACCCAAATCATGCTGACGCTGGTTGCCAATCAGCCGCTGCGTACCCCGGCTTCACCCTATATCAAATCACTACAGGTGCCTGCAGGGTTCGATGTCGCTGATAATCGCATCGTAGAACTTATGGCCGCCGGTGACCTGGTCATCACCGCTGACATACCGCTGGCTGCTGACGCCATCAAAAAAGGTGGCTACGCCTTGAACCCGCGCGGCATGCTGTATACAGAGGAAAATATCCGCGAAACGCTGTCGATGCGCAATTTCATGGCCGACCTGCGCAGCAGCGGTGTCGAAACCGGGGGACCGCCGATGTTCAATCAGCGCGATCGGCAGGCTTTCGCCAATCAACTGGATCGCCTGCTCGCGCAGCATTGATTGATATTGTCCACGGCTGTTACAGTTGACCAGATTCATTGAATTGTTAGCCTATAACCCATAAGCAGCTTCAGGGATGTACATATGATCATCGGTACGATCAAGGATTTTCTCCGCCTCGAATCCGCGTCAGGTCTGCTATTGGTTGCAGCCGCCATCCTGGCGATGGTCATCAAAAATTCACCCGCGAGCTTTTTTTACGACGATCTTCTGAATATTCCCATAACCATTCAGGTCGGCGCCTTTGTTATCGCCAAGCCGCTACTGCTGTGGATCAACGATGGCCTCATGGCAGTGTTCTTTTTTCTGGTCGGCCTGGAAATCAAGCGCGAAGTCCTGGATGGAGAACTGTCCAACCCGCAGCAGATCGTGCTCCCCGCCATTGCGGCTGTCGGCGGCATGGCGGTGCCGGCTGGTATCTACATATTGTTCAATATGAATGACCCGGTCGCCCTGCGGGGCTGGGCCATTCCAGCCGCGACCGATATAGCCTTTGCCCTCGGTGTGCTGAGTCTGTTGGGTGATCGGGTCCCGCCTGCGTTGAAGCTGTTTCTGTTGACCTTGGCCATCATCGACGACCTGGGCGCGATTATCATCATTGCCTTGTTCTACACCGCAGGACTGTCCCTGACCTCGCTGCTGGTCGCAGCCGCTGCGATTATTGTTCTCTATGTGATGAACAAGCGCGGCGTACTCAGCATAGCGAGTTATCTGTTGATAGGCTTCATCCTCTGGGCGGCGGTATTGAAATCCGGTGTGCACGCCACCCTGGCCGGCGTCCTGCTGGCGTTCTTCATCCCGCTGCGCACCCCGGACCCGGCAGAGCCATCTCCCTTGCGTAACCTCGAACACGATCTGCATCCCGCCGTCGCCTTTGCGATCCTGCCCATCTTCGCGTTTGCCAACACCGGCATATCACTGATCGGTCTGACACCCGCCGATCTGCTCGACCCGATTCCGCTCGGTATTGCGGCAGGGCTGCTGATCGGCAAGCTGCTGGGCGTGTTCGGCTGCACCTGGCTCAGTATCAAAACCGGATTGGCAAAACTGCCTGACCGCTGCACCTGGCTGGATATGTTCGGGGTCTCGGTACTCTGTGGTATTGGCTTCACCATGAGCCTCTTCATCAGCTCATTAGCCTTTGAACAGGTGACGCACGATATCGCCGATGACCGGCTGGGAATCCTGGTCGGTTCGTTGCTGTCGGCCCTGATCGGCTACACGATTCTGCGTTACAGCCTTGCCCGCAAACGTACGCACTGAAGTGCACGACCAAAGCGCATCTGAGAAACTGCTGGCATTCTGGTTTTCCACGCCTGTGCGCCCACTCTGGTTTCGCTCGACCGCCGCGTTCGACGCGCAACTGCAACGCGAGTACGGCAGGCACGTGGCCGAAGCCAAAGACGGCACATTAGACGCCTGGAAAACCACCCCGCCCGGCTGCCTGGCCCTGGTGCTTCTACTCGATCAATTGCCACTCAACATCTTCCGCAATACGGCACGCGCCTTTGCCGGCGAGGCTGCTGCACATGCCGTGACGGAACATGCTCTGATACAGGGATTTGATAGAGAACTGAACAAAGACGAGAAGGCTTTTCTTTATATGCCCTTCATGCACAGCGAATCTATGGAGGATCAGGACCGTTCGGTCGCGTTATATACCGCCGCCGGTTTGGAAGACAATCTCAAGTTCGCCCTGCATCATCGCGACATCATCCGGCGCTTCGGACGTTTCCCGCATCGCAATGCCATTCTGGGCCGCCAGAGTACTGAAGAAGAACAGGCCTATCTGAGCTCGCCGACGGCCTTCAAGGGCTGACTCCCCATCTAAAATGGTTCAACCCGGCGGCCAGTTCATGGCACGTCCGCCCAGGACATGCAGGTGAATATGAAACACTGACTGCCCCGCCTCGCGGTTGCAGTTCATGACGGTCCGATAACCACGCTCGGCGATACCCTCGTCCTTGGCGACCTTCTGTGCCGCCAGAAACAACTTGCCGATCAGTGCGGCCTGATCCGGTTGGAGATCATTAATGGTCGAGATATGTGTCTTGGGAATGACCAGCACATGGGTCGGGGCCTGCGGATTGAGATCGCGAAACGCCAAGACCTCATCATCTTCATAAACGGTCGTGGGCTTTATGTCGCCGGCCACCATTTTGCAGAACAAACAATCACTCATAGCGCACTCCGATGAGATTCATTGTGTATCGATGACTGAATGTAACGGCTATATGCGACGAGCACAACGCGGCAGGGAGAGTAGTCTGACACGCACCTTGCGCTTAACATGAACGACAGAGCTGAAGATCAGATGAAGTAGTCGACTTGCTTGCCGCGATTGACGTCGGGCTGGATCAGTTCGTGGGTATGACTGAGATAGGTGCCGACCACGCGGCCTGTGGCGCCAGGATTCGAGCGCGAACCGGTATCTGCTGACGCCGCGTCGAAACTGCCGGCGTCGAAAAGACGACTGTCGAGATAGTCACGGGTGGAACTGTATTGGTGGGCACTGCGTTGGCGCTGCAGGACTTCGCCCTGGACAATCTTCTCAGGCGACTCACGTACCGGGCGAATCGTAGCCACCTCGTTCACCAGTTCCAAGGCGCGCTCACGCGCGCCACGATTCCCGGCGGGAACCGGGTAGCTGGAGGGGTAAAACCCTGAACTGGACAAGCGTGAGATATCCATTCAATCCTTAACCTCATATAGCAATCACAACCCTTGCGATCACAACAGGTTACAGCTCCTAGTTAAAGCTCCTGGCGACCTGCAAAGGCATGCGAAAGCGTGCCGCCGTCGATGTATTCTAGTTCACCACCCAGAGGTACGCCATGTGCGATGCGGGTCGCGCGTACGCCACGGGTCCGGGCCATCTCGGCAATGTAGTGGGCGGTGGCCTCCCCTTCCACGGTGGGGTTGGTTGCCAGGATCAATTCACGCACCTCGCCGTCGGCCAAACGCGACTCCAGCTGGTCCAGGCCCAGCTCGCGCGGGCCGATGCCATCGAGTGGTGACAAATGTCCCATTAGCACGAAGTATTGACCGCGATAACCCGTCGATTGTTCCAAAGCCGCGACGTCCGCCGGTGATTCCACGACACAGAGCAAGGCGGCATCGCGGCTGGATGAGGCACACAAACCACAGATCGCGTCTTCACTGAGGGTGCGGCAGCGTGAGCAGTTACCGACCTTATCCATGGCCTCGGCCAGCGCCTCGGCCAGACGCCGACCACCCGCACGATCCCGCTCCAGAAGCTGGTAGGTCATGCGTTGAGCCGATTTGGGGCCGACGCCGGGCAGACAGCGCAGCGCCTCAATCAAGCGTTCGATACGTGGGGAATGCGCCATGGATTGAAATCAGAACGGCAGCTTGAACCCGGCCGGCAGATTGAGCCCGGCAGTCATCGAGGCCATGCGTTCCTGGCTGGTGGCGTCGATCTTGTGTACGGCATCGTTGATCGCCGCGGCCACCAGATCTTCCAGCATATCCTTGTCGTCGCTCAGCAGACTGGGGTCGATGCTGACCCGCCGCACTTCGTGCCGACCGTTCATGATTACGCTGACCATGCCACCACCGGACTGGCCGGTGATTTCCGCCTTGGCGAGTTCCTCCTGCAGCTTCTGCATATTTTCCTGCATCTGCTGCGCCTGCTTCATGATGTTACCCAAACCGCCTTTCATAGTGGATTCCTCAAGCTAGGGTGGATAGGTGCATGGCCCTGTCACACTGTTTATTCAATACCAACTATTCACAATCCTGTTGTCGGGCTTGCGCCTATTACTAAGCCGTCATTGCGAGGCGCGCAGCGCCGCGGCAACCTCCAACCGACTAATTCTGCTTTACGAGATTGCCACGCTTCGCTCGCAATGACAGCTTCTATGAATTAGCTATGTAGGTCGGGTTAGCGTTGTTTGCGTAACCCGACGGGCGCTGCGCAGCAACACAACACCGTTGTTATAAAGTGCACCTGACCCGCCCTACATCGGACCGAATTGGCTTCAGTAAGTGCCATTCGCACATAGGGCCTGTCGCACCGATCAATCAAAATTATCAATTTTAGCTCTACCACAATTTGTCGGACGCGCGCCTAAGGTGCTGAATCCGACCTACGTACGATATGAGCCGCAGTCTATCAATCTACCGGGCGCACCGTATCGCGCTGCACCTGAGCACCAAAGGTCTCTTCCAGATTACGGATATTGTCGTCCTCGGCAATCGAACGCTCCGCGGCCTGCTGCCGCTCGCGGGCCAGCCGGGCCTGATGCTGTGCCGGAGTTTCTTCGCCGGCTGCCTCGACATCGATACGCAATTTCATGTCGCGACCGAACTGCGCGTTCAATGCTTCGGAGAGTTTCTTTTCCAACGCGGAGCTGTGCAGATGCCCATGCGCAGGGTCCAAGCGCAAATGCACCAGTGCGTCAGTCTGTTCCGCGAGCGTGCAGTTCTCGGCCAGTTGGCGGACCATGCCGCGCAACTGCAGCGCGTCGATGAGTGCCGGCCAGTCACCGCTTGGCGGTGTGGCACGTGGCGCAACCGCAACAACGGGGTCGGCTGCGCGTTCTGCCGGCGTTGCGGCAACCGCCGGTTTCGCTGGAGTCGGTATTGCTGCCTTGACCGCAGCGGCAGGTCGCGCACTCGGAGTTGTGGGTGCAGGCGTGCTCGCGCGTGCCGCTGCTCCACCACTAACCGGTTGCGCGGCACCACTGTCGGGACGGAACGCCAGCATGCGCAGCAATACCATTTCCAGCCCACCGCGCGCATCGGGTGAGAGTGGCAGATCACGGCGACCGATCAGCGCGATCTGATAATACAGCTGCACATCTTCCGGACTCAGCGCCTGCGCCAACTCCAGTACGGTATCGCGATCACCAAAACTATCGTCAATGGCATCCGGCACGGCCTGCGCCACCGCAATGCGTTGCAAAAGTGATAACAATTCCGCGAGTACATTCGTAAAATCCGGCGCCTGTTCTGCAAGCAGGGCCACCTGCGCGAGCAGTTCGGCGCCGTCCTGCCGGGCCAGCGCGCGCAGCATGGCATAGATCTGGCCGCGTTCAATGGAACCGAGCATGGCGCGCACTTCAGATTCATGCACAACGCCACCGCCAAAGGCGATAGCCTGATCCAGCAGACTCAAGGCATCGCGCATGCTGCCATCGGCGGCGCGCGCCAGTTCCGTCAACGCAGGTAACTCGGCTTCGATATTTTCGCGCTGAAGCACATCCACCAGATAGCCCGAGATCAGCGGTAACGGCAGACGTTTCAGATTGAATTGCAGACAACGCGACAGAATTGTCACCGGGAGCTTCTGCGGATCGGTGGTCGCCAACAGGAACTTCACATGCGGCGGCGGTTCTTCCAGGGTCTTCAGCAGCGCGTTGAAGCTGTGGTTGGAGAACATGTGCACTTCGTCGATGAGGTACACCTTGTAACGGCCACGGGTCGGCGCGTACTGGACGTTCTCCAGCAGTTCGCGGGTTTCATCAACCTTGGTGCGCGAGGCGGCATCGACTTCAATAAGATCCACGAAGCGACCTTCGTCAATCTCGGTGCAGGCGCTGCACACGCCACAGGGATTTGAACTGACACCCTGCTCGCAGTTGAGCGACTTGGCGAAAATGCGTGCGATGGTGGTCTTGCCGACGCCGCGCGTGCCGGTGAACAGATAGGCATGATGCAGACGGTCGTTATCGAGCGCGTTGACCAGCGCGCGCAGCACATGCTCCTGGCCGACCAGGGTGTGAAAACTGCGGGGGCGCCATTTGCGCGCGAGGACCTGATAGCTCATAGCGTCGTTGTTATGTCCGGACTAGCCCGAAAGTGACTGCGAACTGCCAGGGCGTGTTTGCGGGCAAGCCCGCTCCTACGGATGTTCAAACTACCCATGGGATAGGAATTAAGAGGCGACCTGTACCAGCCACACCCCGGCGCCCGCATCACTGCTGCCGCTGCTCCCTTCCGGGCCTGACGGGGTTCACAGCTTAGCGTCGCGGGGGGACCGGCACAAGCCGCCAAACCGGTATGCCAAATCAATTACTTAACTAATATACGTCGGGCACGCGCCGGGCCTTAGCGACGCGGGCGCATAGTGTATCAAGGGTATCGCGGGGATGCCATGCACACCTCATTTAACGGGCTCGAACTGAGCGCCCCAGGGCGAGACGGTACAACTCGACTAAGTAGCGCACATCCGTGTCCGCATGATGACGGCGCCCTCCGCCACTCATCTGAACCCGCTTCCAGGCGGCATCCTGCAAGGCGTACTGCCAACCCGACTGGCGGGTCTGACTGGGCGGCAGAATGTCCAGTATCAAGTCCCAGTACTCACCGATCGCGAACCACTGATCCAGACCCGCCGCCACAAACAGTTGTTCGCACCAGACACGATCATAGGCACCGCCATCCACATACACCGTCTGACCCTGGAGCTGTTCGTTCATACGCGACGCGATCAAGGCCGCCGGCTTACCCTGTTCGAGCAATGTCGCGAAGGGGATTCCATGCACACGTTCGGCCGAATCAGCCCAGGCCTCTTCCAATGCCCAGCCGTACGTGGTCGAAGGTTCGATATACCAACATTCGGTGACGCTGCCATCCGGCGCGCTCCAGGCGACCTGGATGGGATAACTCTCCGGGCTCAGCCCCGAGGCCTCGAAATCCATGAATAACGGTAGTTCAGTCAGCATAGGATCGACTCTAGAGAATATGCACAGCGCAACATAGTAACGGCAGATGCGCGCGCCAGGGCGCTTGTGTTACAACGAGCAGCACATGTCATTCATCTCCCGTCATTCCAGCGAAGGCCGGAATGACGGAATAATCAGAATTTCCCGAAGTCAGGAGTAAGCAATGAAAGCCACCGCAGAATTACAAGTCGTCCCCATTGGTAACAGCGTCTCCGTGCGCAAGGAAATTACCCGCGTCACGGAATTACTGAAGAAATATGATTTCATCGTCGAGACGCATGCCTCCGGCACCAACATCGAGGGTAATCTGAACGACATCCTCGCCGCGGTCGAACAGATCCACGCGACTTTGCATAATGAAGGCACCGTGCGACTGGTCAGCTATTTGAAACTGGAAACGCGCACGGACAAGACACCGACGCTGGCCGGGAAACAGCTGTGAGTCTGCAATAATGCACAAGCTACACTTGGCCAGCATCGTAGATTAACTGGAGACGGCTGCTATGTGTGGACGCTTCGCCCGAACCTCTCCCGTAGAAACCTTCGCCACCCTGTTCCATGCACAAAGTACGGATGAGCTTGATCCGGCCTATAACATCGCGCCGACACAGAATCTTCTTGTCGCACGCAACACACCGTCCGGCATCCGCGAACTCGTCAACCTGCACTGGGGCCTGGTACCGCACTGGTCGAAAGGCCCCGACGCTAAATATTCGATGATCAACGCCCGGGCCGACACGCTTGCGAAAAAACCCGCCTATCGTGACCCAGTCAAACAACGGCGCTGCCTGATCGCCGCCGACGGCTTTTATGAATGGAAGAAAACCGGCTCGACCAAACAACCGTACTTCATTCGTCTGCGTGGCGGCCAACCCTGCGCCTTTGCCGGCCTGTGGGATCACTGGGAAATCGAGGGTGAACCAGCCATTGAGTCATGCACCATTATCACCTGCGACGCCAATCAGCTGGTCGCGGGCATCCATGACCGGATGCCGGTGATTTTGCCACCCAGACTGTATGACAGCTGGATGAATCCCAAACTGACCTACATGAACGCCTTATCAGACCTGTTGAAACCTTATCCTGATACGCTCATGGAGGCCTGGCCGGTCGGCCGTAGTGTGAATAATCCGAAAAACGATTCTGCGGATTTGCTGGAACCGGTGCCTGAAGCAATAGATTAATGTAGGGTGGCTTAGGCGCGCCGTTTGTGCCGTAACCCACCACTGGCGCCGTCCGGCGCACACTCTAAAGATGTGTATTGTGTTGCTACGCAACGCTTGGCGGGTTACGCGAACAACGCTAACCCACCCTACATTCAAGCGGAAACCGACTATTTCAACAGCGGATCATCCTTGGGAAGATGACTGGCATGCCAGAGTGCCAACCTGTGTCTGATGGTTTTCTGAGACAGCTGATCTTCAGGCATCGGCTGGATAATCTTGTCATGCACCAACAGCCTGTAGATATACATCAGCCGTTCGTTGACGGAATCCGTCGGCTCAAAGACGGCGGCGCCGCGCTGTTCCGCATATTTCATCCCCGCGAGCAGCGCGGCCTTGACCAGCTCTGCCTCATGCTTCAGTTTTTTCATCGCATCCTCGTTGTTCGTCCGCGGTCACCCACAAACGCCGCCAACCTGCGTGTCCGAGGCGGCGTAGCGTTTCAATATTTTTATCATAGATCATGGCGGCCTCAGGGAATGCAGCCACCGCGCGTGAGATGCTCGTCTCACGCAATAAATGCAACGTAGGATAGGGCGAGCGGTTCGAATAGTTTTCAATATCGTCCGGACCGGCTTCTCCGAACCGATAATCCGGATGAAAACTCGCAAGCTGGAACTCCTCAGCCAATCCCTGCCGTACAAGCGACTTGTCGGCGGCGCGCAAAAACTGACTGTATTCGATAAACTCCGTCAGTACGCACGGATGAATCAACAGCGTGGTCTCACAAACCGCCGGATCCGCACTCTGTAGCGCACGCAACTCCGTCATCAGGTCGGCCAGCAGTTCCGGTTTTGTTGTCGCGCCGCTGACAAAATAGCGGATGCGCTGATTCACATGCACCGATTTCGCAAAAGGACAGAGGTTTAAGCCGATAACGGCACGTTCCAGCCAGAAGCGTGTCGCAGCGATAACCTTTTCCGCATCGATCGGCTGTAAATCATCGTCCATAGCGGCGCTGAGCTAGGTGCGTATCGCTACCACATCAAATCGTCCGGGACTTTGTAATCGGCATAGGGATCATCATCCCCGATTTCCCGTTGCGTTTCGGCATGACTGACAATGCAGGCGGCATCACGCAGTTTTATCTTCTCGGCCACGATGGCGGGAATCACCTCGTATCCGGCATCGTAACGGACGATGGCCAGCAGACCACGACCCAGTTTGGCGTGGACATCGTCCGTTACAAAGATTTTCTTGACCAGACTGCCGTCCTGAAAGTTATATCCTACTTCACCGCCGTCGCGCGGCACGCGATTCAGCTCGATCAATTGCCGGACCTGCGCCAGCACCGCCCTGCGCTCGGCCTCTTGCTGTTGCTGGCGGTTCAGCTCGCGGTCGCGCGCCGCCTTGTCTGCGGCGGCCTGCTTCGCGGCCACGGCCGCCTCGTCGACCACTTCGATTTTTTGTTTCTGCTTCAGCGTCTGCTGCTTGGCCTTCGACTTCTGCGCCTTGCTGAGCTGGGTCTTATTCACCAGCCCCGCCTTGAGGAACTGATCTCCGAATGAATTTGCCATTGGTCGTACCTTCAATTGTCTGGAATGACAGATCAGCTAGTTTAACCCGGCAACAGCCCCTGATGGCATCAAGCCCACATTTTCCCGAATCCACTCCAGCCGATGCCTGCCGAACGTCACCTATGCAGGCCTCGCCGATCACTTGTACAATACCAAACCTATCCACAAGGCTACTGGTATTTGCGCTGAACCCGCTGGTTCTGCTCAATTATTTACGCCCTGAGCCGGTGCTCCCGGAATTGACCATGCCATCTATTGTCTCTATCGCCAACCTGTCCAAGACCTACACCAGTGGCTATCAGGCGCTGAAAGATGTGAGTCTGGACATCCAGCGCGGTGAAATCCTCGCCCTGCTCGGTCCCAACGGGGCCGGTAAGACGACGCTTATCTCGATCATCTGCGGCATCGTGAATGCCACTGCGGGTTCGGTGACCGTGGCAGGCCACGATATCGTGTCGGACTTCCGCATCACCCGCAGTATGATCGGGCTGGTACCGCAGGAACTCACTCTGGGCGCCTTTGATACCGTCTGGAATACCCTGTGCTTCAGTCGCGGCCTGTTCGGCAAAAAGCCGAATCCGGCCTACCTTGAGCGACTGCTGAAGGACTTGTCTCTGTGGGACAAGAAAGACAGCGAACTCATGTCGCTGTCGGGCGGCATGAAACGCCGGGTATTGATCGGCAAGGCACTGGTGCATGAACCCACCGTGCTCTTTCTCGACGAGCCCACCGCCGGCGTCGATGTGGAATTGCGCAAGGATATGTGGGAGCTGGTGCGGCGGCTGCGGGAATCAGGCGTCACCATCATCCTGACTACTCACTATATCGAAGAGGCCGAAGCCATCGCCGACCGTGTCGGTGTCATCAACCATGGACAGTTGCTGCTGGTGGAAGATAAACGGGCTTTGATGCACAAGCTGGGCAAACGCCAGTTGATTATCGAACTGCAAACACCACTGTCCGCCCTGCCCTCAGCTTTGGATAGCTGGGCGCTGGATCTTTCGGCCGAGGGCACTCATGTCACCTATACCTACGACCCGCACAAAACCCATACCGGTATCGATGAGCTGCTGCAGGTCATCCGTGATGCCGGTCTGCTGCTGAAGGACATACACACCACCCAAAGCTCATTGGAAGACATTTTCGTCAGCCTGGTGAAGGCAAAACCATGAACCTCTATGCCATCAGGGTCATTTACAAATATGAAATGCTGCGCGCCTGGGAAACCTCTCTGCAGAGTTTCGCCTCGCCGGTGATTTCAACAGCGTTGTATTTCGTCGTCTTCGGATCGGCCATCGGCACGCGTATTCAACATATCGAAGGCGTGCCTTATGGCACCTTCATCGTGCCGGGCCTGATGATGCTGGCATTGCTCACACAGAGCATCGCCAATGCGTCGTTCGGGATCTTCTTCCCCAAATTCACCGGCACCATCTATGAAGTCCTGTCCGCGCCGATATCCTTTGTCGAAATCCTGATCGGCTATGTCGGTGCGGCGGCCACTAAATCGCTGATCATCGGCGCGATCATCCTGGGGACGGCGGGATTTTTTGTACCGCTGGAGATCGCCCATCCGTTCTGGATGCTGGGTTTTCTGCTGCTGACCTGCATTTCATTCAGTCTGTTCGGTTTCATTATCGGGCTGTGGGCGAACAACTTCGAAAAGCTGCAACTGATCCCGATGCTGGTGATCACACCGCTGGTGTTTCTCGGCGGGAGCTTTTATTCGGTCAACATGCTGCCGCCCGCTTGGCAGACCGTCTCTCTGTTCAATCCCGTGGTGTACTTGATCAGCGGTTTCCGCTGGAGCTTCTTTGAGGTTGCCGATGTCAGCGTCGGTGTGAGTCTGACCATGGTCATGGTATTTCTGATTGGCTGCCTGATCACCGTCTGGTGGATGTTCAAGACGGGGTATAGGTTGAAGCAGTGATTGGAGACTCTTCCCCCCTTCCGGGAGAAGACCAGGATGAGGGTGTAAAAACTAATGCCAGATTATCCTGTGTCTACGCGAATTTGTGTCGATGCATAGGCACCCAGAAAGGGCCGCATACCCGGTTCAGCAGCGGGAAGAGATCATGTAGCCCGGATGAAGCGTAGCGGAATCCGGGGAATACGCGTGGGGAGGTGATGCACAATATCGCTATCGCCCGGGTAACGGCAATGCATCCCCCGGATTCCGCTACGCTACATCCGGGCTACGATTGCTAGAGAGCCTGATCAGTAGTAAGCCGTCATTCCGGCGAATGCCGGAATGACGGCTTACTCAGAGGTTCCCTAGACCCCCTCTCCCCAGCCCTCTCCCACGGGGAGAGGGGGATTACTGCTTAGTAAATCTTCCGCACCTTGAAGAATCTTCCCTTCATTTTCCCCGTGTTCAATTGATGCAACGCCTTATCGGCCATGGCATGCTGAATCGCCACATAGGCATGGTGATCGAAGATATCAATCTTACCGACCTGATCACCGGGAATGCCGGAGGCATTGGTCAGGGCGCCCAGGATATCGCCGGGACGAAGCTTGCCCTTGCGTCCGCCGTCAATGCACAGCGTGACCATCGGCGGCCGCAGATCCTGCTTCTGATTGATATGCAGTTCACTGAGGGCGGCGATAGTCACTGGCGCCTTTTGGTAGTCCTCAACAGCCGTCACGCGATGCGTCTCAGAAGGTGAAAACAGACTCAGCGCCAATCCCTCCTTGCCGGCGCGGCCGGTACGGCCGATACGATGCACATGCACTTCCGGATCGTAGCTCAGCTCATAATTGATCACGGCTTCGAGATCCTTCACATCGATACCGCGCGCCGCCACATCGGTCGCCACCAGGATAGGACAGCTTTTATTGGAAAACAGCACCAGCACCTGATCGCGATCACGCTGCTCCAGGTCGCCATGCAATGCCAATGCGCTGAAGCCTTTCTCTTCCAGCGTGTCAGCGATCTCCTGGCATTCGATCTTGGTATTACAGAAGATCACGCACGAGGCCGGCTGATAATGTCCCAGCAAAGTCACCAGGGCCGATAGCCGTTCACCTCGGCCACCGACCTCATAAAACACCTGAGTGATCTTGTTCTGGGTGTGCGTCGCCTCAACAACGATCCGGGTCGGATTTTTTTGCATGGATGCACTGATATGCTCAATCGCCTCCGGATAGGTCGCGGAGAACAGCAGGGTCTGCCGATGGCTGGGCGTCGCGGCGACGATTTCGGCAATGTCATCATAGAAACCCATGTCCAACATCCGATCCGCCTCGTCCAGCACCAGCGTACCCACGCGATCCAGCTTCAAGGTGGCCTTGCGCAAATGTTTCATCACCCGTCCGGGCGTACCGACAATGACATGCGCCCCGTGCTCCAGCGAACCGACCTGTGGACCGAAGGGTGCGCCACCACACAGCGTGAGCAGTTTGATGTTGGGGATGTGCGTCGCCAGGCGGCGGATCTCCTTGCCGACCTGATCGGCAAGTTCCCGGGTCGGGCAGAGCACCAGCGCCTGCACATTGAACTCACGCGCATTCAGTCGCGCCAGCAGGCCGATACCGAACACCGCCGTCTTGCCACTGCCGGTTTCGGCCTGGGCGATCAGATCATTGCCTTGCAATACCACGGGTAAACCCTGGGCCTGGATCGGGGTCATGGACTGGTAGCCCATGGAATCGAGATTGGCGAGTAACGCGGCGTCGAGGCCGAGCGAAGAGAATGCGGTGCTCATAACTAAGGATACCTGGGGAGATAAAACGATAGGAACTCTGATTTGTTCAAAAAAGCTCGTCATTGCGAGCGGAGCGAAGCAATCTCCCAACTGCTGCTGCATTAATCTAGAGGTTCCCGCGTCGCTACGCGCCTCGCAATGACGGATTAATCATAGTCCCCATCAGCCATCTGGGAAGATCTGCCAAGTTTACCTGAATCTGAGACGAAGATAGGCCGCGACTCAGTTTTTTTATCCCTTTCACACCGTTCAGCCCGGGTTCAGTTAGGTCCGTCCATAGTGCACAGCATCGGAAATCGCCGAGCAATGACTGGATCAGGCTATGCACACTTATTCCCTATCGAGCTATGCACGCATCGTGATTGTGGCCACAGCGGCCGTGGTTTTGTCGGCCTGTGCCCATGCCCCGGCTCACTATCAGCCTGCGCCGTCCTACGAATCGCGGGCTACCTATTACGATTACCGCTATTACCCGGAGGCCGATTGCTATTACGACACACGTGCACGGGTTTATATCTACTATGAACAGGATCACTGGGTACGCGCACGATCCTTGCCGTCGCGTATGCGCCCACATCTAGGCCGGCATGTTGACATACGCTCGCCACACGACCGCCCGTATGAAGACCGGCGTCGTCACCCTGAGCAATATGCCCCGGATAGACACAGATCAGAACACTACAACAACATGACACCAGGCGATCGGCGCTCTATTAGCCAGCCCCAAACCGAACACAGGGATAAGCCGAGTCATGGCCGATATGACTCACGCAAGGAAACCAAAACCCGTGATCGGGATAGCAAGGAGCAGGCGCGCGAACGCAGCCCCGCTCAGCGACATTATTCTGAATCGACCCAGAGGGGCCAGCGACCGGCAGCGAAAACATCACCCGCACATGCCGAGCACAGCGCGGAACGCCGTGAACCTCCGCTTGCCAGCGCCGCTATCGTCAAGAAGGAAGAGCTGCGACACGAACGCAGTAATCGAAATGTCGAACCAAGGTTTCCTTGTTGTCGACAATGACGAGCGGCAGAACAACGACCGCATCGAGCTTGCTCCAGTAGCAAGCAAATGGCCCAGGCGATAACACCGTCTATCATTGCTGTCTCGCAAAGTTTTGGTCGTGATTCCAAATAATTGTTAATTGCAGACTCCTAACGCATTAGACGACGGTAAAGGACATGGACATCACTGTTGGCGATAAATGAAGAGTCCCTTCTCCCGGAAGGGAGAAGGCCAGGATGAGGGGATTACACAGGAGTCAGGAATTATCGCTACATTCGTGCCACGTCATTCCCGCGAAAGCGGGGATCCAGAGTTTTAAAACCCCATGGATTCCCGCTTTCGCGGGAATGACGGCATACTCAATGTGTAGCCAATATTCCTGACCACTGTGTAAGATTCAAGCAACTGCTATTTTGATCCCCTCTCCCCAACCCTCTCCCAGAGGGAGAGGGAGTTACCGGGACAGCAGCGACTGTCTATAGATAAACCTCACTGCACTCCGTACACTGACCAGGCCTATGTCGCGAATACCCACCATCAGGTTGGCGCGATGAGGAATACAGGATCAGGAGTCCGTGGTAGATGACAGCGCAGCAGTATGATTTGATGATTATCGGCGCCGGCGTGTCCGGCGCCGCCCTGCTGTATCAGGCTGCGCGCTTCACGGATATCAAAGATATCGGGATGCTGGAAAAATATGCCGCGCCAGCACGGGTCAATTCCCTGTCCAGTAATAACAGTCAAACCCTGCATTGCGGCGATATCGAAACCAACTACACCTTAAAGAAAGCCCTCAAGGTCCAGCGTGCCGCACGTATGCTGACGAATTACTGCCTCAGTCAGCCCGACAAAATGCATCTCATATTCAAATATCCCAAAATGGTGCTCGGGGTCGGGGCAAGAGAATGCGCGTTGTTGCGCGAACGTTTTGCAACCTTCGGCCCACACTACCCGCATCTGCGTCTATTGGATAAGAAGGAAATCGCCCGCATAGAACCGTCGGTCGTGGCGCAGGCCAATGGCAAGGTACGTGAGGATGAACTGCTGGCACTGGGCTCCACCGACGAACACACCGCCGTCAACTTCGAAGCCCTCTCCAACTCCTTCGTGCGTCAGGCCAAAGCGGTCAGTGGCAAGAACATCGATATCAACTACAACGAATCCGTCAAACACATCAAAGTCGAGAATGACCGCTTCCTGGTAGAGACCAACAAGACCTGCTATCAGACCCGCGCACTGGTAGTCTGCGCCGGCGGACACAGCCTGAAACTGGCGCACGATCTCGGTTATGGACTGCACTATTCCTGTCTGCCGGTAGCCGGCAGTTATTATTTCACGCCGCAGATACTCAACGGCAAGGTCTACACCGTACAGAACGACAAACTGCCGTTCGCGGCGATCCACGGTGATCCCGATGTACTGGTGCCCGGCAAGACCCGGTTCGGACCCACGGCCCTGGTCTTGCCGATTCTGGAACGCTACAACTTGAAAACACTGCCGGATTTTCTACGCGTATTCCGCTTTGACCGGCAGGTGGCCAAGGCCTTGTGGGATTTGCTGAAGGTATCCGACATCCGCAACTACATGCTGAAGAACATGCTGTTCGAGATCCCGTTGATCCGCAAACTGCTGTTCCTGCGCGATGTCCGCAAGATCGTTCCCGCGTTGCGTCTCGGTGATCTGGAATTCGCCCGGAGAGTCGGGGGCATTCGTCCGCAATTGATCGATAAGATCAATGGCAAACTATTAATGGGCGAGGCAAAGATCAATCCGGGCAATGGCGTGATCTTCAACATGACGCCCTCCCCCGGCGGGACGTCCTGTCTGGAGAATGCCGAGATCGATATGCGGGCCATTGCCGAATTTCTCGGCGCCACCATCGACGAGCAGGCCTTCAAAACCGAATTGCTCGGTGAAGACAATATACACGGGCAAGAAGACTTTACCGGCGAATTCCTCAGCAGTCATTGACTATCAAATGCGGCGCTATTGAGCGTTACCTAATGGGTATGACCACGACTGTTCCACACCCCCCTCTCCCTCCGGGAGAGGGTCGGGGTGAGGGGATCAAAACGGCGTTACGTACCGATGTCATTTATTCCCTCATCCTGTCCTTCTCCCGAAGGGAGAAGGGACGCACCGTTAGGCTGCATCATTATTTCATCGTCTGCAGTACGTCGTTACATAGGATCTTATGCAACGACAGAACAGGATTCATGGGACAGCAATCAAATATGATAGGTTGTAGGTAACGCTCAACAGGCGCGCCGCGAATATCTGACAGTCGCATCAAAACGTCCCATCGGCAGCACACCGACCGCCTTCGGATAGATGTCCTGATTGAGATACAGCATTTCGGCGTCAACCTGATCCTCGGCCAGATCCTTGTACCAGGCCTTTAAAATGCCTTCCCCGCCCGCTGACCAACGATAACCGCGCGCCTTCAAGACATCTTTTTTCTCGAACGGCGCACGCACCGCCCAGAGCCGGACATCCGTGCGTCCGGCATTGTCCAACAGGCGTTTGAGTACGCGCTCGCCGCTACCGGGCAACCTCTGACTCAACAACTCGATACCCGCCTGACAGTCGATCGTCGCGCGATGACCTTCGAAATAGAAACCGTATTTGTACGCCAGATACTCCAGCTTCACACCCTCGAATCCCTCCTCATTCCAATTCACATCCGCAATCGAGCAGGCCCAGGCCACGCTCTCGAAGCCTGGGTGCAGCAACTCAACGAAGGGCCGATCAAAGCGCGCATTGTGGGCAATCACCAGCGAGGCATTGCTGAGCAGACGCGCGACCTGCTCCAAATCGATGGCCTGCCCCGCCACCATCTCATCGGTGATGCCGGTGATGCGCGTGATAAAGGCAGAGATGGGCATGCCGGGATCCTGGAGGGCGTTATATGCCGGGAGGATGCGATAGATTCGCCCCTCGGCGTCGTACTCGAACGGGACCAGGGCCAACTCAATGATTTTGTCCGTCTCCGGATCGAGGCCGGTGGCCTCGGTATCGAGATACAGCCCGATCCGCTTTTCCACTGCCGGATTGTCGTCGTGATACTGATCCACGGGCTGCAGGCGACGAATCACCTTGTAGTCTCCGGTCGCGGTCAGTTGTTCTATGAGTTGCTCTGTGTTGGTCATGACCTGCCCTGCTGGTTTTTTGGCTGGCGACACTGTACCAGACCCACAGCCGGCCTGAAGATTGGATATACCCATATATGAAATGTTTATGGGCATCACAAATTATTGATCAAACGCAGCTGATCGTAGTGATTGGGTTGTAAATGAACCGGATCATGCGCAAAATTCGCACTCCTGAAGGCATGACGCCGCACACATCCGGCCTATGCCAATGATTTTCCGTATATCGGCCATTACCCTGACCGTTATTTAGCTTAGTTCATTCATTTAAAGATGGGATAAACCTATGAAACTGATTCTTCTCGGCGCACCCGGCGCAGGCAAAGGCACCGTCGCCAAACTGCTCACCCAGCTTGACGGCTCCGTACAGATTTCCACTGGCGACATTCTCCGTGCTGCCGTCGCCGCTGGCACCGAACTCGGTAAAAAGGCCCAAGCCGCCATGAAGGCCGGCGACCTGGTATCCGATGACCTGATCATGGGCATCATGGGCGAGCGTCTGAAAGAAGACGATTGCAAAAAGGGCTACCTGCTCGACGGCTTCCCGCGCACCATTCCCCAGGCCGAAGCGTTGAAAGTGCTGCTGGCCCAGATGGGTGAGAAACTGGACTGCGTGGTCAACATCGATGTGCCGCGTGCCGTCATCCTGGACCGCCTCACCACCCGCCGCACCTGCACCAAGTGCAACGCCATCTATAACACCAAGTCCAACCCGCCGAAGAAAGAAGGCGTGTGCGACAAGTGCGGTGGCCCGGTCGTGCAGCGTGAAGACGAAACCGAAGCCGCGATCAGCAACCGTCTCGACGTGTACAACGAGAAAACCGCGCCGCTGGCCGGCTTCTACGAGAAGGAAGGCCTGCTGCTGACCGTCGTCGCTACGTCCAGCGATGATGTCATCAATGCCATCAAGAAAAAGATTGGCATGAACTAACAGCAAAGCGCTGTAACGAAAAGCGGGGCATGGAAACATGCCCCGTTTTTTTATGCCTGCAGAAATGCAGTCGCTGTCGAAGCATAATCCTATAAACCGCATTTGCCACGGAAACACACGGAAAAAAACGGACCAGATCATAAGCTTCAGACCTGTCTGCGTGCATCGCACAGGCAGGCCGGCACCGCCATTACCTCGCAAGGTGGAGAATAGTCGCTCCAGGAAGGCACTGTGTTTCAGTGGCTTCCGTGTGTTTCCGTGGCTGAAATGATTTTTTAGGATAATTCTCACAGCGGAGCTGCAGACAACTACCGGGTACTTATATCTTCCGGCTAATAAACCAAAAAAAAGCCCCACCAAATGGCAGGGCCTTCGCATCAAACCGGCTTGCGCCGGAAATGACGATTAAGCAGATCGCAGATTGACGGCCGAGGGGCCTTTCGCACCCTGCTCGATATCAAATGTCACTGCCTGGCCTTCGGCCAATGATTTGAAGCCTTCACCCTGAATAGCGGAGTGATGCACGAATACATCTTTGCTGCCATCCTGCGGGGTAATAAAGCCAAAGCCTTTGGCGTCGTTAAACCACTTTACTGTTCCTGAAATCATGTTGTACTCCATTAAATAACGTTGAATTGCGATAGATTGCAGTTTATTCAAAGAACATTCATTACGGGAGTAACCACGAGAATTCCAGGAGGGCTTCCGAACTAACGACGAGAAATGTACTGCAATGCGATCAATGTACACCAATATCCACTAATAGCTAGCATTATATTTAGCGACAAATTAATTATTGAATACGTCTTACTGATGGCCCGGGGTATGCTTTCGCAACACGGTCACATTCTGAACACTGAATTAAAACAGTCTCCAGCTAAAAAAGATCGCAGCATTATTTTGACAATACCAGGCGGTTAAACTGCTCGGGCAAACCTCCTTAGTTAATGCGGCAAAAACCAATTACCCCACAAATCAGTATCTAACTGTAGCCGCCTCATTAAATATTATGATCTGCTATTCCTTAGGAATAGGCCTAGAGTGGTCATCCAACTATCGCTCGGCCCTTTGCCGTCAATCGGCGCCTTCAGAAAAGGATGGAGCTTCCGCAAGGAACAGCGCGTAGTGCTACCATGCAAGCGGCAGGCGATGAGTCATAGGAGATTCCCATGTCCAGATTAACATCCGAAAAACCATCCCCCGTCACCAGATTCGACGCATTAAAATGGATTGGCACTGATCCGCTCCCGCGCGATCAAACTCAAAGCCATCGGTTACACGAGCCTGATCACCTGATCAACACCATCGACCCCATGACTGGCAACGATATCGATGACGTCACGAGCCATCCATCCCTGATTGACGGTAATCTGACCATCTATTTCGAAACCGATGCAACCCGCAAGGCCTATCAGGAGATGCCGATAAACCATCCCAATCCGCATTTACCGTATAAAGCGACCATCGACGACGACCGCGGCGGCTGATACTCCACGTCGCGACCATATCGTAATATCGCCACATGCGGGTTGACGAAAATATTCGCGGGCCCACACCGAGAGTGCTGGAGAAATGAGTCCTGTGAAGGCCTGATTAATTCTGAGCCACTCGTCATTGCGGGCGAAGCGCTGCACGCCTCGCAATGACGGCTTCTATGGATTGATAGGAGATTATCCAGCTATACATTTTTCTCAGGATGATCAGCTCAACTCCACCACGACATAGTGCTCCCGGCGGTCGTCGACAAGAGGGATCATGCCTTGCGGCCGCCCTGACCCGTCCACACCAGCGCCATTCACGAGAGCACCATCCACGCTTACGCGAATTTCTGACTCTGACTGTTCAGCGACACGCTTGATGCTGATGTGGTAGACGGTCTCGCGATAACGGTAATGGATTTTATACGCGTTCCAATGGGCCGGAATGCAGGGCACAATGCGCAGATGATCCACTTCCAGTTGTAGGCCTAGCAGCGTTTCCACCATCAGCCGGTACATCCACCCCGCCGCCCCTGTGTACCAGGTCCAACCGCCGCGACTGGTGTGTGGCGGCGCACCGTAGATATCCGCGCACATGACGTAGGGTTCGACCTTGTAGCGCTGCATCGTCTCCGGCTGACTAGCATGGTGGATAGGATTGAGCATGGCGAATAAATCCCATGCGCGCTCGCGTTCGCCCAGCAGGGCAAACGCTGTCGTGGCCCAGATTGCGGCATGGGTATATTGGCCGCCGTTTTCGCGCACACCGGGCACGTAGCCCTTGATGTAACCAGGCTCGAGTGCTGATTTATCGAAGGGTGGGGCTAGCAGCTGGATCAGCTGTGCATCACGTCGCACCAAGTGTTTGTCCACCGCCGCCATCGCCTGGCGGGCACGTGTGGGATCGCCACCACCGGAAATGACCGCCCAACTCTGACTGATCGAATCGATCTGACATTCATCGTTCTCGGCCGAGCCCAGCGGTGTGCCATCATCGAAATAGGCGCGCCGATACCAATTGCCATCCCAGGCATTGGCCTCAATATTCTCGCGCAATTGTACAGCCTGGCCGGTGCAAACCTCGGCAAAAGCTGCATCGTCCCGGCGACGCGCCAGGCCGGAAAACAGTTGCAGGTTTTCGTACAGAAACCACGCCAACCAAACGCTCTCGCCCTTGCCATCGCGACCGACGAGATTCATGCCATCGTTCCAGTCGCCACAGCCCATCAGCGGCAGCTGGTGTTCGCCGAAGCGCAATCCGTGCTTGATGGCACGCACACAATGATCATACAGACTCGCCGCTTTAGCAGAACGCTGCGGCTGGTCATAGTACGCCTCCTCTTCCGGACTCAACTCGCGGCCCTCAAGGAAAGGCACCGATTCGTCGAGTACGCCGGTATCGCCGGTCGCCAGCACATAACGACAGGTGGCATACGGTAGCCAGAGATAGTCATCGGAGAAATGCGTGCGCACACCTTGTCCGTTGGGTGGGTGCCACCAGTGCTGCACATCGCCCTGGAGAAACTGGCGCTCGGCGCAACGGATCAACTGCTCGCGGGCGAGCCAGGGTGTCGTATGGATCAACGCCATGGTGTCCTGCAACTGATCACGGAAACCGTAGGCGCCACCGGACTGATAATAGCCACTGCGTCCCCAGAGCCGACACGACAGCGTCTGGTAAACCAACCAGCCGTTGGCCAATACGTCCAACGCAGGATCCGGCGTCTCCACCTGCACCGCGCCCAAGGTGTGATTCCAGTATTCCCATACCGCTTCCAATGCCTGACGTGCGCCGGCCGGTCCAGCGTAGCGCTGAATGAAGTGCTGCGCTTCGTCGGTGTTGCGAGCCGCGCCAAAGACGAACACGATTTCGCGTTCCTGCCCCTCGGCCAGGTCGATCTGGGTCTGTATCGCGGCGCAAGGATCCAGACCCGCACCGGTCTTGCCCGACAAACGCGCGCGCCGCATCGCCGCCGGCCTGGTCAGCGAGCCATTGCGGCCAATGAACTCGGTACGGTTACCGGTCAGCGTACGCTCACGCTCGCTAAGACCTACATAGTTGGCATGGGCAAAGACCACCCGATTGGCGCATTCGCGGCCATAGCTATTGCGCGCGAACAGCGCACCGCTGTGCGGATCCTTCTCGGTCACAATGTGCATCATGTTTGCGTGTCGCCACTCACCCAGCACCAGCTCCCAATAGCCGGTCAGCGAAAGTCGACGCGTGCGTCGCGTATGGTTGCGCAGCTTGACCACGACAAACTTCACGGGCGCATCCATCGCGACGTACGTGAACAGCTCCGAAGAGATGCCGGCTTCATAGTGCTCGAACACGCTGTAGCCGAAGCCGTGACGGCACACATAACCCGACCGACCATCATTGAGTGTCGGCGCGGGCAGCGGCGTCGGCGACCAGAACGCGCCGGTTTCCTCGTCACGGATATAGAGCGCCTCGCCGCTGCTGTCGCTCAGCGGGTCATTGTGCCAGGTGGTCAAGCGGAACTCGTGGGCGTTTTCCACCCAGGTATAAGCGCCACCGCTCTCGCTGACGACCGTCCCGATATGCGGGCTGGCGATGACATTGACCCAGGGTGCCGGCGTACTCTGACCGGGTTCAAGGGTAACGACATATTCACGCCCGTCGGGCGTGAAGCCCCCCAGGCCATTGCTGAATATACGTTCACGTGGCGACAATGGATGAACGGGTTCATCCGTCGCTTGCGACACTGCCAGCAGACGCTCCGGCACACGCTCGGCCAGCATGCGACGTTCCACCTGTTCGGCCAAGGTCTCGGCAGTATCGGTAAGCACGACACGGGCAACCGTCAGAAACAGAACCCGGTCTTCTTCGGTAAGATCTTCGGCGCGCCGCACGAAGACGCCGCCAGGTTTATCCGAAATTTTCGCTTCAGGACCCGCATTGATCAGTCCCATAATCTGATCATGCAGATCCGCCCTGTAGCCTGAGAAATCTTCATTCACAATCACCAGATCCGCAATCAAACCTTTCATCCGCCAGTAGGCATGGGCCTGCAGCACTTGTTTCACTAAGTCGATGCGATTCAGGTTGCCGATACGTATCAGCACGATGGGCAGGTCACCCGAGACGGCAAAGCGCCAAAGCCCGGACTGACCCAGCTGATTGCTGGCCATGACACTGGGCGCGGTACGCCGTAAGGCAGTGCTGTAAATAACTGAGCTGGCTAAGCGACCATAGATCTGTGCATCGGCTTCGGTGGCGTTGATATGGCGCAGCACCTCCTGACTTTGGAACCAGGCCATTTCAAACGCACGTTCAACGAAGTGTCGATCACAATACTTTTCAAGTATGGCCAATGCGGCCTCGCGTGTGTCAGCGACACCCGAGATGATCTGCACCGTCGCCGACTCATCAGGCATCAAGGTAAGCGTGCGACGGATTGCCACAATGGGGTCGAGTACCGAACCCGCCGAGTTCGACAATCGCCGTGACGCGCGCTTTGACACACCTTTGACTACGCGGGACTGATTGCCTCCATCCTCCAACACCACAGGGTTGGCAGCGGTTCGACCCCGCCCGATGAATTTGGCACGGTCAGTCTCGTACGAAGGCTTATCGGCATTCGCACCCGGTGCTGCCAATAGGTGAAACATCCACGGCACCTGCTCACCTGGCGTACGCGGTCGCCGCGTGCAGAGGATAGCCTGTCGGTCGGGCAGAATTTCGGTCTGCACAAACAGGTTACTGAAGGTGCGGTGGGCCAGGTCAGCATTCAGCGGCGCCAACACTACTTCCGCATAACTCGTTACTTCGATATGACGGATACCGGGTGACTGATTGGTGAGCGTGACACGGCGGATCTCGACGTCGTCTTCCGGTGAAACGCTGACCTCGGTATGCGCCTCGATGGCCAGATCACGGCGCCGGTATTCTGCGCGCGCCTGCACAAAGATCGCCTCGTAATGATCGGCCTTGCGCACGGTCGGCTGATACGCCGTTGACCAATACTCCCCGCTGTCGCCGTCGCGCAGATAAATAAAGGTACCCCAAGCATCGGTTGTGGCATCCTCACGCCAACGAGTGACAGCCAGATCGTTCCAGCGACTGTAACCGCCACCGGCATGTGTCGCCATGACATGGTATCTGCCGTTGGATAACAGATGGACTTCAGGTAGCGGCGTATTGGGATCGGTGAATACGCGCATGATCGCGCCGGCTTCGGCGGCAGCCGGCCGTGCAGCCGCGCTGACTTCGGCCGCGTGCGGATGTAGTGTCGCGCCCTGCTTCGGCACCCGCTCCTGCAGCAACAATTGCGTCGCCCGGGCCAGCGGATCGGACATGAATCGGCGCTGCATCGGCCGCTCGAGCAAAACATGTTCATAAGACAGCAGGCTCATGCCTTGGTGATGCGCCATGAAGGTACGCACAATCGCGTGCTGCTTACCCCGTGGCACCCGTGAGGGTGTGTAATCGATCGCCTCGTAGAAACCGTGACTGCCAACGAAACCATTCGTCGCCAACAACTGCAGGTTGCGGCAGGCTTCCAGCGGCATCACGGTCAGCGCCAGTGCACTGGCGTAAGGGGCGATGACCAGATCGTCTCCCAGCCCGCGTTTGAGGCCCAACCCGGGCACGCCGAACGCTCGATACTGATAGACCTGATGCATGTCGGAGGCGTTATAACAGGACTCGGAAATACCCCAGGGTACCGCACGCTGTCGACCGTATTCGATCTGACGCGACACGGCAGCCTTACAGGTTTGTTCCAATAAGGTGTTCTCATAACTCGGCATGATCAGGTGCGGCATAAGGTACTCGAACATCGAGCCACTCCACGAAATCAGGCTTAGGTCGCCGCCATGACTGGTCAGCAGCCGACCCAGCGCAAACCAATGCTTCTGTGGCACCTGGCCCTGCGCGATGAGCAGAAAACTGGCCAGGCGTGCCTCGGATGCCAGCAGGTCATAACAGGACGGATCGCGACGCCGTTCACCCACGTCATAACCGATGGTCAGTAAGCCGCGCGAGCTGTCGTAGAGGAATTCAAAATCCATCATGGCCAGTTCGCGGCAACGATCCACCAGATCGTCAATGATTCTGAGCCGTTCTACCGCGCCCTTATAACCTGGGCCCGCCGCTGCGGTTACCCCGGTTATCGAGTGTGCATCAGCCCCAGCGGTACGCGCTCTCGCCAGCTCCATCAGCGTCGGGATGGTGTCGAAGTGCTGTGGCCCCTGCATAGGCACGTGTACCAGGGAGCGAAGATCATCTTGAAGTGCGCGAGATTGCCGGTCGAATGCCTGCGCCCAGTAGTACAGTTCACCATCGATATCGATATCCTCCGGCAACCAGGCAAGCAGTCCACCACCGCTACGATGAATCTCTTCCAGCGCGCTATCAGCGGCCATCAATGTCAGTGGTGGACCATTCCGGGTGAGCGCATGCAATGTGTCCTGCAGCAATCTGATCTTGTCCGCAAGATCCGGAGTGGGTGACGCAGGCACGTGCTCGGCAAGCACCTGCAAGGTGTCCTGCAACCCCTGAAACGCCTGTGCTGACAGCACCGGTGCCTCTTTCAACTCGAGTAACCCAGCTTGCAGCGTAAGCAGGCTGCCGGCCAGGTTGCCGCTGTCTACCGAAGATACATATTGCGGGCGCAACGGCTGTAGTGTTCGGGTGTCGTACCAGTTGTAAAAGTGACCACGGTAACGCTCCAGCTTTTCCATCGTCGCCAGCGTGTTCTCGACCAGCCGCAGACATTCACCCGCGGGAATGTAACCAAAATCGTACGCCGCCAAGTCCGCCAGCAGCGCCATGCCGATGTTCGTCGGCGAGGTACGCGAGGCGATGACCGGCGCCGGATATTCCTGGAAGTTGTCAGGCGGCAGCCAATTGTCCAGCGGAGCGACGAAGTCCGCGAAATAACGCCAGGTGCGCCGGGCCGACGTGCGCAGGAATGCCCGCTGAGCATTAGTCAACTTCGGTATGGGCGACCGTAGCGGTCTGCTGATCCACCAGGCAATGACGGGCGACACCAGCCACACCAACAAGCTGGGAGCCCAGTAGAACCATTCCGCCGAGCGGGTGTGCCATAACGCAAACGCCAGCATCACCACCACAATCGGCGCGATCCACATCTCCGTGAAAAAACCGATCAGCGTATGCCGCGCGTTACGCGTCGCATAGGACTGCAGCTGCCAGAGCATCAATCCGCGGCGCGTAAACAGCATCCGTACACCCGAGCGCAGGATCGCATCCAGACAGATCAGCGTGTCATAGGGCAACAACACCCAGGTCAGCAAAGCCAGCATCAGCGGACGCGCCGCGGACTTACTGGTCAGTGTCAGGTGTGCCAGCCAGTCACGTTCTTCAGGCTTGCGGATAAACTCGATGACGATCCCCAGCAACGTAGGCAGGAACATCACCCCCGCGACCAGCACGACCCAGAACCACGCCGGTCCTGGACCTAGCAGCCATCCTCCTATCAGCAAGACCAGCAGCGCCGGCGACACGAGGCTGCGGCGCAAATTGTCGAAAATTTTCCACACCGACAAAGCGGAGAGTGGGTTCGGTAGCCGCTTAATTTTTAATCCATCGGGGCCAAGCGACGCATCGGTCTGAGGCGGCCCGGGCACGCGTGGCAGCAACCAGCCAGCCAGCTGCCAGTCGCCCCGTATCCAACGATGACGCCGACTGGCCTCAATGGCATAACTGGCTGGAAGTTCTTCTATGAGGTCGACATCGGTTACCAATGCCGAACGCGCATAACCGCCTTCCAGCAAGTCGTGACTGAGAATAAGGTTCTCCGGTAGGCGGCCGTCGACGGCCTGACGGAAAGCATCCACATCGTAGATGCCTTTGCCGACGAACGATCCTTCCCCGAATATATCCTGGTAGACATCCGATACCTCACGCGTGTAGGGATCGATGCCCGATTCGCCCGCGAACAATTTTGAAAACCGTGATGTGCCCGCACTGGTCAGACTGATCGACGTGCGTGGTTGCAGAATCGCGTAGCCTTCGACAATACGTCCCTTGCCAGCGTCAAACACCGGCCGATTCAGTGGATGCGCGATGTTCCCAATCAGCGTGCGAGCCGTATCGCGCGGCAGTTGCGTGTCGGTATCCAGGGTAATGACATATTTGATCGAAGCGAGGATGGATACATCACCGACGATCTCCGAGAATGCCGTCTTATCCTCCCCTCGCAGCAGGGCATTGAACTGCTCCAGCTTGCCGCGCTTACGCTCATGGCCCATCCAGGCCCGTTCGACAGGATTCCATACCCGAGGCCGGTGAAACAGATAGAAGATGCAGGGACGATCATCGCTGTACGTCGCATTGAGCGCGTCGACAGCGGCGCGCGCGTGGGTGAGCAGCGCAGCATCGCCCGGCAGTGTGCATTCGGGGGCATCGCGGAAATCCGTCAACAAGGCAAACCACAGGTTCGGATCACGATTACCGAGATAACGGATCTCCAGGGCCTCGAGCAGATCATCAATATCGTGCGGCCGACTCAATAAGGTGGGGACAACCACCATCGTGCGGTGGATATCCGGAATAGCCTCCGAAAAATCCAGTCGTGGTAATACACGTGGTGGCAGCATCAACGTGACCACAAGGTTCACCAGCGGGACCGCCAGTGCAGAGGTACCGATGATGCCCATAATGGCGAAAAACCAGTAGCGCCAGTCCCCCGGTACGAAACCACCGAAGGGAGACAGCGTGACCGACGTCATCAACGCAGTAAGTAACAGAATGGGGCTAAGGTAAAAGAACAGGCGGTAACGACGGCTCATCCGGTTACAGCGAATCTTCCAGGAGAGACGGCAACCGGTCGCTTGCTCCAGAGCCTGGCGACCCTGATCAATCAGGTAATAGCCAACATGGGCACTACGGTGTTGAGTACCGAGTCGCTCGGCAGCCGCTTGCGCGAGGATAATGGCTTCGCGCGCCACCTCCCACTCGCTGCGTTTATGGTGCGCACTACCTCGGGCTACATCTTCGATGACATGCCGATAGCGGTCGCGGGTAGCGAAATCCTGATCGGCATACATCCCCATCGGATCTTCACGCAATATCTGTTCGACGACACTGAGCGACTCGACATAATTTCTCCAGTCCATTGCGCCGATGAAACGCAGACTGCCAATGCTGTTCGCGATAGAGATCTGATTGGCCGCGGCCGTTCGGCTGGCGGCCTCCGACAACTGCGCTGCGGTCACCCCTTGTTCGTGCAGCTTTTGTTCGACCCAGGCCTGCACGAATGCCATAGCGGATCCCTGCGCCTGAAGCCTGGCGTAAAACTCCTCCACAAACGGCGCGGTCAGCGGCACATCTGCATTGGCAAATTCAGCCAGCAACTGGATCAGCTGCTTCGGTTCCTTTTCGGCCGTCGCGAGCATGCGGTCCGCCCAAGTGATAGCCGCATCAAGATCTTCGCGCCGACGGGCGATACGCACACAGACGCGGCGCAGGTTTTCCAGCAGAGCCAACTGCAGCATGATTGGAAATGCCCACAATTCGCCCAGCTTCAACGGTCCGATAGTTTGATAGGCAGCGACAAATTGGGTGGTGTTGTCGCTGTCGACACGACCGTCCATGTGCGAGATCAGTTCCAACGCCAAGTCGTAGATGCGTGGGAAACCGGCTGATGGACCCTCAGCCAGCTGCGGCAACTGCCGGCTGTAGCCGCGCGGCAGATGCCGACGCGCCAGACCGATTTGCTGTTCAATGAGATAGAAATTGTCGAGCAACCAGGATTCTGCAGGGACGATCCGCTGTCCGGGCGTAACGGCTGCAGTCACGACGTCATACGCTGCCAGTAAAACACGCGCGTTGTCAGCCAGCCGCGGCAGCAGTCTGTCCGGACCTGGGCGCGGATTTATTTTATGAAGGCCTGCCAGGGTTACCGCGTGGCGCTTCAGTTGCTCGATGCTGAACAGCTCAGCGCGTAGCAACTCCGTATCCCGACCATCACGCAGCGTATTCTGTGTGCGAGCCGTGGAACCGAACTCTATGATGCCTATGACATTCTCCTGTTGCGAACCCGAGGTATTCAGTGCAGCACCGGCCGTATGACCCGTGTTGACCAAAAACGCATCTCACGTATTTACGTGATCTACTGCCTGTGGCCAGCTGAACTCTACAATCTTACGCTGATTTGGCTGGCATCGAGGTTATAGGGGAAAATATAGACGCTGTCTCAGAAGCTGTGAATTCAAGATCTCAAGGCCAACGTTTTTGATCATGCTTGATATGCATGAAGCGGTTCACTCGTCTATCCAGGTTCCGCACACCAGATATGGCCGCATTTGAGATCATGATTGACAATCAGACATAGACCAGAATGGCCACATAGTGACTGATGCTGCCGGCCAGCACGAACAGATGCCACACACCGTGCATCCATGGATTCCGGTGACCGAGCGCATAAAACACAACACCAAAGGTATAGAAGAGACCACCAGCCAATAGCCAGATATAGCCTGCGCGCGGGAACACCGCAAGCAATGGATTGATTGCCAGCACGATCAGCCAGCCCATCACCAGATAAATTATTACCGGCAGCACCCGCGCGCCACGCCGCGGCAACGCATCAAGCACCAAACCGATAACGGCCAATCCCCAGATAGCGCCGAACAGCCACCAACCCACAATACCGTCGAGCGTAACCAGCATGAACGGCGTGTAACTACCGGCTATGAGTAGATATATAGCTTGATGATCGAGCACGCGAAACACCCGTTTCGCGCGTCCCGACGACAGGCCGTGATAAAGTGTGGAAATCAAATACAGCAGAAAGAGCGTGGCGCCATAAACGCTAAATGACACTATGCGGTTTATTTCGCCATTTTGTGACGCAACCACAATTAGTACTGCAGCACCTGCTAGCGCCAGCGCGGCACCGACCAGATGTGAAATACTATTAAAGCGTTCACCCATGACACTGCAGCTCGCCAGTGCGGATCAGGTGTTACTGTCCCACATCACATTGCACTTTGCCTTTTCCGCAGCTTTGAGCAGCTCTATCAATGGCAAGGCGCGCCGCGGGAGACTGACAGTCGGCTCGCCATCCTCGTCTTTCTCATCGTTCGCGGGACCTTCCGATCCCTGCGATTGCTCGACATCATCGACCGCAGCCGTCAGATGCTCCAACGCGGGCTGAACATCTTCTGCCAGTAGCGCGCTGGGCACTGTCCCGCTATGCCCCATCATTTTCAGCAGCCGAACCGCCACCTCGCCGAACATTGTAATGTCGGCGTAGGCAGGACATGAAAAGGTCACGAGCATGTCGACGTTTCTCTCATTAGATTCGAGTGATATCAAACGTCACGATAGGTGCGCACGGAGTAAAGCTTATTTCTTGTCGTCCTGCACCGTATCCTGAATAGCCTCACCGGCTTCCTCGATCTTCTCCCCAGCTTGCTCTGCAGCGTTGTCAATTTTCTCGCCAGCCTTCTCAGCCGGGCCTTGTTGACTGTCGCAACCAGATAGCGCCATTAATAACGCACTCATGGCCAGAACGGTTAGGAGGCTATCGCCAATGCTTTTCTTATTCATCATGATCTATCTCCTGGTAATTGGATTTCCATAAAATGAGAGCAACCTTAATCGATCACTTTCATCACTGACACAAGCCGAAGTGTAATTGCGGCACACCGACTCTGCAAATCGAAAGCACTGCACATTGTCCATGATTCGTACGGGCCGAGTTTGTTGTTCCGGAAATCGGTGTTGATACTAAGGGGCCTCTGATTGATCCAGGGTTACCCGTGAATGAGGGGCGCGTATCGCCGTGGCACAAGCAAGCATGCGAGCGCAGAACACCCGCAGGGTGGCCCCGAATGATGAAAGCGAATAATCTCCAACCGTCTGATCCTGCTTTACGAGATTGCCGCGCTTCGCTCGCAATGACGGGTAGTACTGGATGAATCAGAGTCTCCCAAGCAGGATATCACTTGAGGCCGTAAGTCCTTACAAAATTCTGACCTGACCATCAGTCCTGCACTCTACCCCGCCGCTTCCATATCCCGCGTATATTTCCCATCACGCGCCAGCCCGTTCAGTTTGCTGCGTTTCAGTAATGCCTGCTCCGCCGCGGCAGCGTTGCTTTCCTGCCCCTTCCACGCGGCCAGTACCGGCGCCTGCAATGCCCGCCCGTAGGAGAAGCTGACCTGCCATGGCTGCGGACCCATCGCGTTCATAGCGTTCAGATGCTCGGTGGCGACTTCCGCGCTCTGCCCGCCGGATAAAAAGACAATGCCGGGAACCGCCGCTGGGACATAACGCCGGAGACAACGCAGCGTTGCCTCGGCCACCTGTTGCACACCCGCCTGTTTCGGGCACTTCATGCCGGCGATGACCATATTCGGTTTGAGCAGCATGCCTTCGAATACCACGCCGTGAGCATCCAGTTCGGAGAATACCGTCTCAAGCACGTTTGATGTCACCACCTCGCAGCGTTCAATATCGTGGGCACCATCCATGAGCACCTCCGGTTCCACAATCGGGACCAGACCGACTTCCTGGCATAGCGCAGCATAACGCGCCAGCCCATGTGCATTGGCGCGAATGCCGAACGCCGACGGTACGCTATGTTCATCGATATCGATCACTGCCCGCCACTTGGCGAATTTCGCACCCAGTTGCTTGTATTCCACAAGCCGATCACGCAGACCATCCAGGCCTTCGGTGACTCTGTTTCCCGGTTGCAATGCCAGCGCCGTGGCACCCTTGTCCACCTTGATCCCTGGAGCAATGCCGCGATCCGACAGCAGTTTTGCAAAGGGCATGCCGTCGCGGGTACTCTGACGCAGGGTTTCGTCAAACAGAATTACGCCACCGATGTAACGCTCGATACCCTCGGCGGTAAACATGATTTCACGGTAACGCCGGCGGCTCTCCTCAGTGGACTCGACCTTGATCGTATCAAAACGTTTCTTGATCGTTGGGCTGCTTTCGTCCGCCGCCAGCACACCTTTCTGTTTTGCCACGATGGCATTTGCCACTGCTGTTAGTTCTTCGATATTCATTGGGGGTGTCCCTCCATTACAGCAATCCGATTATGTAGAGATTCGAATTCTTCCAATAACTCAAAAGCCAATACCGCGCCCGCCAGGTTAAGACCGAGATCTGACCACAGCCGATGTACAATGCGCACGCGACTCAGACAGTGACCACGGAAATGCCAGTGAGCTTGATCGGTACCAACCGGCTCAATCACGCCGTCTTTCACAGGCGGCTCCGTCGTACCCCAGGATGTTACGCCAATTCAACATCTGGCTTGGAAATATCTTCCCGACTCTCATTAAGAGTAGCGCAAATTGACGCACTGCAACCTGTCGATCACAACACCAAGGGCAGAAGCCCCACCAACCCAAATAGGATAAGGTAAAACGCCACAATATAGCTCAGCAACCTCGGCCAAAGCAGAATCGAAATACCCGCCAGCAACGAAATCAGAGGCGGACCAACCATGACAAAACTCATATTCATTTCTGGACTCCTTGAGGATGAGACTCATTTACCACCAGCAACAGCGCCGTCATGCGCGCATCTATCAGTACAGTATAGGCGGTCATCCCTTTTACCCCCTATTCTTTGTTTGACATAATTCTATTGTTACGAGATGGTCGCTGTTGCTATCAGTGGGCTGCTCATCCTGTAATTTATTCAGGTTCAACATGGATGGATATGTCTTTCACACTGAATTTCTCTTCCAGCAGGGCTTCGATAGCATCGGTAATCGCATGCGCATCCTCGGTAGATAATGTCGGGTCAACGGTTATTACCATATCCACAGCCCTCTCCGAACCCATCCAGCGTGAGCGCGTACGGGTTACCCGCTTGACACCTTTCACGCTCAAGGTTGTTGCTCTTAAATCTTCCGGATCAATCGCGAATTCATCCGCCAATATTGGCAGCGCCCTTTTAAACAGGCCGAACGCCAGGTACAGAATCAACGCGGAAACACCCAGTGCGCAGGCCTGATCCAGCCAATAATAGCCCATGGCGGATAATTGCCAGCCGGCGATAACAGTGGTTGTGATTAATACATCGGAAAAAGTGTGATTGGCATCGGCGAGCAAAATATCCGATTGCAGTTTTCTCGCCCAATGCCGTTGCCAGGTAGCGACAACAGTGTTGATGGTCAGCACCAGCAGCATCATTAGCAGCTCTGTCGTGCCGGAAGCGATTGCCACGGGTTCACGCCGGATCGCCTGCAAGGCAACCTCGAATGCCAGCACAGTAAGTAATGCCGCCAGACCGAATACGGCCAGCGTTTCGAATTTACGGTGGCCATAAGGATGTTCGCGGTCTGCCGGCATAATTGACAGTCGAATGACAAACCACGCGACAATGTTATTGGCCAGGTCAGTGAGGGAATGAACTGCATCGCTGATGACCGCCAGTGAGCCAGTTGTGATACCGACCATAACTTTGATGAGCAAGACAGCCAGATTCGCCGATCCCTCGATCAGGATTATGCTTCTTACTTTCTTATCTCTTGATGAAAGACTCATGTCATTAAAAACACTTAAGGAATCTCTGATTAATTCATAGAAGCTGTCATTGCGAGCGAAGCGAAGCAATCTCTCAACTGATGATTCAATAACTTGGAGATTGCTTCGTCGCTATGCATCTCGCAATGACGGATTAATCAGAGAATCATTAACCCACAATTAGGGTTCTTCTCGCAGATATCAGGAACTATCACTCTTTTCTCGGACTTTCACGGCTATCATGCAACGGTTCGCGCAGACGTGCGAAATCGCGCGGCGCAACGTACTGCAGGACTTCCTTGCCATTGTCGTCGAGTATCAGGTCGAGCCCCCGGTCCGGGTATAGAAAATGCTCGACATGCTCGTTAATGCGCAGTCGCTCCTGCGGCTGGCCGAAGCGCTTGAGAACGGTTTCCGTGTCGAGGTCTGTCACAGGTATGAAGGCGATCGTGGCGATAGGCGCGCGCAGGCTTTGCAGCAGATCATCGTTATTGAGCAGGTACCGGTAAGTCGCGTCATTCATATGAACCCTCTGGGTGGCCCGTTCGCGCAGCCCTATCAACGTTGCCTTGTCGAGCGCCGCGACCAGGATTAGCTTGCCTACGATCACACCGGCCGTGACATTGTTGTAATAAGCCTCGAGTGCACCATCCTCGCCCTGTGCGGCGACAATACCGACCTTCATGTCATCGCCGAAACGCTCGCGCGCATCATCAAGCGTACTGCTACCCAGTTCGAGACCGAATACCCGGGCACTACCGTTCGCCAGCGTCTCGATTTGCCAGGGCAGGCCTTCAATAGCGGATACTGGCTGCTGATCACCACCGGGGCGCTGCGATAGAAAGGCGGCGATCGCAATGACGGTCAGGATGATGATAGCCAGGGACTTATTCATAGACCTTGCTCATGCCTGGATTGAGCCCGGTCATTCCTGTGTCGAGGTATATTCCTACCTGCGTATCGACGGTGGCGATTGCATTTGAATGGTCGACGGCTAGGTGACAGTGTATGACTCTGTAATTCCGCGTTGCAGTCAAATGCTCAAAGAGATCCTGCTTGGTGTTCATAGTCCGCCCTACAAGTCTAGTGCATACAGACACTGTACCAGGGTCAGCTGGCTGTGTCCGTTACGTCGATTAAGGACATGGCTACTCAGACCTGGATGACAAGAGCTGAAGATAGCAGTCTAGCCGCGTACACCGGAACCGAGACCGGAGACCTGGGCCGGAAACCTGAGTTGGATGTTCCGAATTTCAATCTCACGAGATTTCACACTTCTCACAGGCGGTCGGGCCGAACACCCGAACGGAAATTGAATCGAGACTTCCTCAGAACACAGGTTATGCTCCATATTCTGCTGAAAGTGATCAGGCACAGGTTCCATTTATGGGGCTGAGAATATATTCTTCAACACTTTATAACCAGGCTCAGGAATTGGACTGAAACAACCAATGAAAATACAGGTCAGTCAGCTCATCGTTCGATATTTGGAGCGACTGGGTGTAGATACGATTTTTGGCATGCCCGGCGCGCATATCCTGCCTGTCTATGACGCGTTATACGGCTCGAACATCCAGAGCGTCCTGGTCAAACATGAACAGGGCGCCGCCTTCATGGCCGGCGGTCTGGCGCGTGCAACCGGTGGCATCGGAGCCTGCATCACAACCGCCGGCCCAGGGGCGACAAACCTGGTCACGGGCATTGCGAATGCCTATGTGGACAAGCTTCCCATTCTTGCCATAACCGGCGAGGCACCCACTTACATTTTCGGTAAGGGCGGCTTGCAGGAAAGTTCCGGTGAAGGCGGCAGCGTGGATCAGGTGGCGCTGTTTGCCGGCATCACCCGCTATCACAAATTGATCGAGCGCACCGATTATCTGGCCAATGTGCTCAACCAGGCAACGAAACATTTACGGACCGGCATCCACGGCCCGGTCGTATTGAGCATACCGTTCAATGTGCAAAAAGAACTTGTCGACGAGACGATTCTGGATCAACTGTCCTTTCCGGCTCCACAACCGACCACGCATATCCCAAAGACCTTGCTCGATCAAAGTGTCGAATTATTGAAGCAGGCTGAATCACCCCTGATCGTGGCCGGCTATGGGTGCATTCAGTCCGGCGCCCAGAAGACGCTGTTGAAACTCTGTGAGCATATGAACATCCCTGTCGCCTCCAGTCTGAAAGCCAAGGGCACGCTGGATGAGCATTCACCGTTATCGCTGGGCAGCCTGGGAGTTACCTCCGCGGGTTACGCGCTGAAATACATACAGGACAAAGCCGACCTGGTCATGCTGCTCGGCGCCGGCTTCAATGAACGCACCAGCTATGTCTGGAACGAGAAATTGCTGCACAACAAAGCCATGATTCAGGTCGACAGCAATCCTCTGCAACTGGAAAAAGTCTTCAAAGCGAATGTGTCCATCCAAGCCGATATAGGCGATTACCTCGCCGAACTGGAACAAGCGGTACAGAACCAGAGTCTGGCGCCCAAAAAACTGATCGACCTGGCCGCCTATAAACAAGACATCGAAATCCAGGCGAATAAAGAAGGCGGTAATAAAATCTTTAACGAACAGTTTGATCTGGTGAAAGCATTTTACCGGCAGCTGGAGCAGCAATTTACCGACGGCATTATCCTGTTCGACGACAATATCGTATTCGCGCAGAATTTTTACCGCGTCCGACAGTGCGACCACTTCTATCCCAATTCCGGCGTTTCCTCACTCGGCTATGCGATCCCTGCCGCCATCGGCGCCGGGTTCAAAGTGAATAAACCCGTATTTGCGTTAATCGGTGATGGCGGGTTTCAGATGTGCGCCATGGAAGTCATGACGGCGGTCAACTACAAAATTCCGCTCAATATCGTGCTGTTTAATAATCAGACCATGGGGCTGATTCGAAAAAACCAGTACCAGCAGTATGAACAGCGTTTCATCGACTGTGATTTCATCAACCCGGATTTCGCCTTCTTAGCCAAAGCCTTTGGGATCTCCCACCACAAGATTGAAACCGAACAGGACTGCGAGTCGGTGTTCAAACAGATGGACGTGCATAAGAGCATTAATCTGATTGAGGTCATGGTGGATCAGGATGCCTATCCCAACTATTCATCACGACGATAACGGTACGATGCTGCAGAGTAAAGTCGCTGCCTTGTGGCATTTTATCCAGCAGTATCAGGATAAAGTGCCGGAGCTGGGATCTTATGCCGAGCCGATTCAGCGTACTGTTGAACAGAACGACCTGGCTGCGCTGATAGATATTTATCACTGCGTTTACCCTCTCGTCGAACATCAAATCTGGCACGGCGATACATTTGATGAATCGTTGGCTTTATATCAGGCCATGTTCCGCGAGCAGGAGGCATTGATCCAACTCACGGCCGACACGCAGCGATACCAGTTCATATTGAGCATCCCGGTAGCTGATCGTCCACAGCATGTCAGAAGCTGTCTGGAAAGCATTTATCAACAATGCGTGACCTATAACTATGGCGGATCCGCAAACGGGCAATTTGACAAGGTGCAGGTTGTTATCGCCGAAGACAGCCGACACCCGGAAAACATAGCACAACATATCGCGTTGGCGCAGGAATACGCCGCCAAAGGATTACGTGTGCATCACTTTGGTCTGCAGGAGCAATATGCGCTGCTGCAACAGATTCCTGATGAATTACGTCAGCAACTGGGATCTATTCTGACCACACAACCAGAACACCGCTTCTATCTGAAAGGTCAGGCAGCCAACCGTAATTTAAGCTACTTGAAATGCTTGCAGCTCACTGAGGACAACCCCAGGACCCTCTACTATATGGTCGATAGCGACCAGGCGTTCCTGGTCAACCGGCCAACCGAGTGCGGCGACAAAGCCGTCAATGCCCTTAATTATTTCTACTACGTCAACCATATTTTCAATACGACTGAGACCATTATGCTCACCGGTAAGCTGGTAGGTGACCCACCGGTCTCCCCCTCGGTGATGGCGGTCAATTTCCTGGATGATGTGCTGGCGTACCTGCACCGGCTTGCCGGCATGGATGCACAGCATGATTGCCAATTTCACCAGCCGCCCGATGCGCCCACTCAGGATGCTGCCTACCATGACATGGCAAAGCTGTTCGGGTTTAAGCAACCGGTGAAGACGTATCCTTATCGTTGTCCACTGCCACGACCGCACAGCAATCTGGCCTGCCTGGATGGCTTCGCTGCGAAACTGAACGCGTTTTTCTTTGGCGAACATCTAACCCGGAAAACAACTTTTCAGTTTCACACCAACTTCACTGAGCTAACCCCGGCACGAACTATTTATCCGGGTAACTACATCGTCAATTATGACGGACTGAAATACATTATTCCCTTCGGCGACCTGAGATTGAGGATGTCAGGGCCCACTGCAGGCCGATTGATTCAAGCAGAAATCAAACAGCGCTTTGCCTCAGCCAATCTGCCTATGCTGCACACCCGGCATTTGCAGGGAGACACCGAAACTGAGTTCAGACCCGGCGTGGAGCAGGAAGATGACAGCGTCAATCTGTCAGACGAGTTTGAGCGTCAGTTCTTTGGAGACCTGATGCTGTTCAGCGTCGCCAAAATAACCGGTCAGGACGATTTCAGAGGCGAGTTTCATCAAGACGTGGTCAGCAAGACACTGGATGAGATAGAACAGCAATTGTTGGCCCTGTATGAGGATAATCATCAGTCTGTATTGCAAAGGAATGCCCGGCTCAGGCAACTGATCAATGACGATCAGCACTGGTGGCATAAACATCCACAAGCGGCTCCGGCACTACACAATATTCAACGCTTTATGCAAAACATTGATCGTAACTTCGGCAAGGACTCAGCTGCTTATCAACAGATACTGAATCCACAACATCGGGGCAACCGCAAACAACAAATCATTCAGGCGCTGCAAGATTATCGCCAAACTCGCAACGCCTGGGATCAGCTGTTCCCTAGCGTATAGACTTAGTGAGAATGGCACTTACTTAAGCCTACTGTAGGTCGGGTTAGCGTTGTTTGCGTAACCCGACAGGCGATGGGCAGCAACACAACGTCTTTGTTAAGGTGTGCCTGACGGCACGCTTGGCGGGTTACGGCGCAAACAACGCGCCTAACCCGCCCTACATCGGATATGAATCCGCTTAATTAAGTGCCATTCGACTTAAGGATACTCTGAATAGTCCAGTGATACCTGTCATTGCGAGCGCAGCGTGGCAATCTCGTAAAGCAGCATCAGTCGTTTGGAGATTATTCGCTACGCTCACCCCTGCGGGCGTTCTGCGCTCGCAAGCTCGCTTGTGCCACGGCGCTACGCGCCTCGCAATGACGGATTAATCAGAATGGCACTTACTTAAGCCTAATGTAGGTCGGGTTAGCGTTGTTTGCGTAACCCGACAGGCGTTGCGAAGAAGCACAACACCTTTGTTATAAAGTGTGCCTGACGGCACGCTTGGCGGGTTACGGCGCGAACAACGCGCCTAACCCGCCCTACATCGGATATGAATCCGCTTAAGTAAGTGCCATTCGGTTTAATCAGAGCTTTTCTCGATGGATTGTGAGATTGAGACAACCGCTTATAGGGTCAATATCTCTTTCGCATGCCTTAGCATCACATCGCGATATTTTTCATAAGCCGCTTCTGCCCGCGCGACAAGTTCAGCATCCAGGGGGATATCGATGTGGCTTCTTGCACTGGAGTCGATCATCCCACGCTTAATCAGACTGGAAGAATCGCCGGCCCCTGCCTTGCCTGTTTGCGAAAATGTCTGATATTGCCCTGACAAGGCCGGATCCAATTCGCACCAGCGGGTTATGGCACGAAGCAGGTGATGACTATCGCTGATTATCAACTCGGCATCAAAGTAATAATATCTTCCCGAATTATTCTCGCTGAAGCCAGCCAGTGCCTCCAGCCGCTCGATGTAATAGTTGGACGCCTGAAGCGGGTCTGCGTAAGGATGATCCGTTCCCTTGGCTCGAAACAGATGCAGGATACTTTTCAGGCTATCCTCGGGCGAACGGATACTCAGCAGGATTCTATTTCCAATGCCTTCCAGTATTGCCGTATCGAGTGGGTAGTCGTTATGCAGCAGCTTGTCGAACAGATACAGGCTGTCCGGTTTTAGTGACTCTGTTTGCCCATATAAGCACAACTGTTCGTCGAGACTCTCTGCCCTGGTATAAGGCAGATGCATTTCATAATAGCCATTGATGTGCGGATGCGATCCGAGAATATGGCCGATAAGGCTACTATAGGCACGCATGTGACTCAGTAGATAAATGCGCTGGTATGGTTGCACTGCCGGCAGACTCACAGAAGCACCTCAGTCGACTCCATTGTCTGCCTCTGGATCAGGTAGAGACCTGGCAAGAAATGATCTCAGTGCCTGCTCGTACTCTGGCTGACTGAGCAGAAAACCGGAGTTGTGGTCGCCATGCAGCGCAACAAACTGCTTGGGTTCACGCGCGGCGGCATAGACCTTTTCACCCAAGCGGTACGGCATGATCTCATCGTCCGGGCTGTGCAGCACCAGCACCGGGTAATTGACTTTCTGAAGCCGCGCGACGTTGTCGAAACCGTAGCGCAGATACAGCACATGCGACAGGATCGGGAATGCATGCGTCGCAAAATCCCGCGCCGAGCTCAACGTTGATTCCAGAATCAACGTGCCGGCCTCGATCCGGGAGGCCAGTTGCGCCGCCACGGCACCGCCCAGCGAGCGCCCGAAGATCACGATGTCCTTGCCTGCAAAGCCGCGTTCATCTGTCAGATAGCGCCAGGCCGCGGCGGCATCCTGATACAGCCCGGCCTCACTGGGTCGGCCTTCGCTCTGCCCATAGCCGCGGTAATCAATGATCAACACATTGAACCCGAGCCGGTGGAAGATCGCGATTGAATCACCGCGATGGGAAATATTGCCGCCGTTGCCGTGGAAAAACAGCAGCGCCCGCTGCGCGCCGGCCCGAGGGATATACCAACCGTGCAGTGCGACACCGTCTTCGGTCAGGAGCTTTACATCAGTGTAATCCAGCCCCCAGTCAGAGGGTTCCGAGACCAGTTCGCGGGTTGGGTAAAAAATCATGGACGGCTGCTGCAGATACATAAAGCCGTTCAACAGCACCAAACCAAGAATAGCAGTGACAATGCCGGTCGCCATGGCGCTATTCATGGAAACATGAACGCAACAGAACAAGCCTGCTGCGGAATGTAGTGTTTACAGGCTGTGCATGCACCAGGCAAGCCTGCAGGACAATTACTCAAGGATATCTGCCGCATTGATGATATCGTCGCTATTCCGAGGGATATAACCCTGCAACCCGGGATTATAATTACACCATACCAAGTCTGACTCAATCATTGCCGGAGCTCCTTGCCGGAGCCACTGGTCGAAATGACCTGAACACACGACCTTCGGCACGCAGAAACCGAATAAAGAATTCGAACAGTACCAGGCGTGTGGTCTGTACAAAGACAACCAGACCTTCGAGCATGACCACGAAGACATTTCCCACTAGCAGCATTGTAATTTTCAACATGGGCGTATCGATCTGCTCCATCAGACTGATAATGGCGCTGGAAAGACCCGCGTGCGCCAGCGCAAAGGCGCCGACCCGGGCGAACGAGAGTGTGTTGAGTGCCAACTGAGCAACACTCTCCAGTAGTTTTACGAATCCCAAACCAAGCGCCGCCACCCTGTTTGCCGGATGCGCATACAGCGTGCCGATAAAATACCAGACGACCGCAGCCATCATCAGCATGGCAGCATCCGCCCAAAAAATCGCGCTCACAGCCGCCGCATACAAAACCAGGACAGCCGCATCGACTGCCAGCCATATCCGCAGCCGACCACGCCAATAGGCCTCAAGCGAGGCAAGGGCCATACCCAACAGTATCAGGATGACACCAACAATCAGGGGGACCAGCAATACCGTCAGTGGTTCATCGAGGGGACTGAGCCAGAATGCAGGAATGATATCGTGGAATCCGAAAATATCCCCGAACAGAAAACCGAATACCGCTGCGCTCATACCACAGGGCACCAGGAAACGTATGGACGGCCAGCGCCGGGCGAAGGCGAAACCGACAATGATCAGAATCAGCCCATGCCCGACATCGGGAAACATATAACCAAACAGCAGAGGCACAATAAAGGCCAATAGCGGCGTCGGGTCTACCTCGTCACGCGCCGGCGTTCCCAGCAGCCGGGTGAAAAATTCAAAAGGTTGGACCCACTTGGAATGGTGAAGATGTGTTGGTGCGTGAGCAAAAAGCGGCTCCGCGGGGAAGCGCACCATGGCATCTATACCGGCGCGCTTGAGAAGTTGCGTGAGCAGCTCGGGATCCGCTTCGCCAGTCCAGCCGGTGACACGGCAGTAACCCCTATCGGCACTGTCACCTGGGGCATTATCCACATACCAGCGCAGCAACCCCACATTGCCGAGCATGCTGATCAGATCGTAACGCTGCACCAGCGCCCGTATTTTATGCTGCCGTGCAACCTGATTCCGGGCAACCTCGCGGATCTCTGTTTCGATCCGCAACTGATTACGTAGTGGATCTGTCTCCAGCCAGTCAGGAAGTAGCACCGCCTGACAACCCTGCTGCTGCAAAGTGGCCAGCATAGGCGCCGTGTCCGTACCAACCACGACCCAGAAACTGTGTTGCGGTCCCTGTAGCTGCATGACCAGCGCCCGAGAAGCATCTGGCACAGCCTCGTCAAGGCGCGGACAGGCATAGATGGCTGTCTCAAGTGCCGGGCCCTTATCGGTCAACAGCGAGAGATCCAGACCCGACTCCGGTACCGCCAGGATAAATTCACGCAACAACATGAGCCGATCATGTTCGTGGCTCAGTTCCTCAATTTCCGTCAAATATGGCCTGGCCTCGTCGTCCCAACGATGCATCTGCTCCAGGATCGCCTGCGCCGTTTCAGTAGGCGGGCCGGGCAATTCAATTGGACAGTAATCGATCGTCGGCAGGTAATGCTTGTAGCGTCGTTCCCAGACAGCGAACTCGATCAGGAATTTGCGCACCGCTTCGATATCAAGCGATGCGTTGTAGAAAGGTTCCGGATCCAACTCCACGGCATTGGCGGCACTCAAAACACCCACCGCATGAACCATCTTCTCGCGCCGCACATGGACTTCGAACCAATGGCTGGCGCGACTACGGAGGCTTAATCTTGGCCAATGCGAAATCATGCTGCTGAATGCTCCCTGCCAATAAAATAATCGGCCACGTGTTTGATTGTGTGGGATGCGGGTGGATTGGGCAACTACGCACCGTCGAACCGGGGATATTCATCAAGCTTCCTCAACCAAAAAATATATAGGCTTTGCGTCAGACTATATTTATAGTTGAAGACATAGGAGGTCTAGGAGTGGTGATCATGCATAAAGGCTACGCGGGTGATCCGCAGACCTTCCTCACGAGTCCACCCGAAGCCACACTTGATCGCGGCCGTGGCATCCCAGAGTCCGCGCACGGCCGCGTTCCGTCCAGTCCATCGGGGCGAAACCTCGCGCACCACAGCCACCGGTGACAGCGGACTGGGGCTCGCTATCGCCCGCTAACTGGCTCAGGAGAACGGCTAAAGAATCGAACTACGGGCACGCACCGGAAGCGGTACAGAGACACGGCTCGCGCTCTCAGCGCCTTCCAATCGCGAATAACATGAGGCCGAGCCACCTCTAAATCTTCCATTCGATCTTAATCGACGTGATGAGTTTGCTTATTTCTCACGGATAGAATCAGGGCCTTTAAGAGATAACACCATGAACAAGCCGGAATCACATTACAAAAAGGAAGATGGTAATTATCTGGTTGAAATAAAACTCAACGAAGTTCGCCAAATATTTAATTCCTTTGATCCGGCGCCCTTTCGGGACAAAGACCTGGAGGCAAACGCAGAGAACTATATCGTTGATTCCGTACAGGAGCTTCATCTCAATACGCCAGTCAAAATGATATTGCATTTACCACGGCAGGCCTGCACTGATAAAGCCATCAATAGCGTGCCTGTTGCTATTCATAACTATTTTGATTACCGAGCCGACGTTACTGCAAAGGAGCTGCGATTTACCCTGCATCAGGGGCGAATCGCGTTAGTTATCGGTTTGATTTTTTTATTTCTGTGTATCGTTGCTCAACATCTAATCGCATCATTTGGAAAGACTGAACTATTATGGTCGATACTTGAGGAAGGGTTTCTGATCAGTGGCTGGGTTGCCATGTGGCGACCGATTGATGTTTTTTTATATGCATGGTGGCCAATACGCAGGAAACGCCAAATCTATGAAAAACTAGCGCGGATACGAGTAGAATTGCGCGCTTACGACTGAGGGGAAGGACCTACTTTATACCGCCGCAGATTTTCACGAGTCTGACCGTATCTACCGACGGATGCAAAAAACCCTCAGCATAGACGACCACTGCCTGCACAACAGTAACGATGTAAACGTGATCGTTGTCTATAAGCAGAAACATATGCGGTATTTGGATATGGACACCGTGATTCACCATTGCACAAAAGGGCATTGGCATCTGGGACTGGGCCAGTAATGATCAGGGTTCGGAGCCGAAATTGTACTGGTCAGCTGTGGTGATGTGCCCACGCAAGAAGCACTTGCCGCTGTGATGTTACTTCGCCAGCATTTCCGAAAGTGAAGATACGCTTCATTATTATGAGGAGCATCACGACGAAGCAATCTCTAAGCCATTGATCCGCTGTTCGGGAGATTGCTTCGCTGCGCTCGCAATGACGATAAATAATAATTCATCAGAGGTTAGCCAGACATCTACCCCTCCAGAGTCACCGGAGATACAAACCCCTCTGGCTTAACCGTCAAGACTGAACAATTCAAGGCACTGAGGACGTCCTCCGCCGTGTTACCGATAATGAAGCCGGCAAGACCGGTGCGACATACAGTCCCCATAACCAACAAATCAATCTTTTCCCTGCGCGCCAGTTTAATAATGCTCGAAGCCGGATCATCACCCCGTATGAGATGAGTATGAAGCCTTCCGGCACCATTGAGATCGACGCTCTTGAGAAGGCTATCCAGTTTTTCCACATATTCGCGCTTTGTTTCCCTACGTAATTTATTCAGCGCTTGATCTGTCATGTTTCCACGAATCTGCAAATAGCCTTCCTGATCGACTGACCATACCTGGACCACATGGAGGTCGCTTTTCTCCACCCGCGCCAATGCACTGGCCAGCCGCAGTATCAGTGGATTGATCAGTTGTTTGGTCTCATCCCAAGGATCGCTGGAAACATCTACGGCCGCCAGGATTCGATCATATGATTCGCCAGCGCCTGGCATGATAACCCAGACGGGGCAAGGACACTTGCGCATCAGATGCATGGATGTACTACCGAATAACCGAGTTATAAAACTGCGCTTCCCCTCCGCCGCCAGTACCACAAGATCATGTTGCTCACGCAGCACCTCACGGATGACCTCAACGAATGCAGTGCCGACCGCTGTCTTCGCCTGAACGTCGACACCGATATGTTTCAAATTATTGGCTAGCTCATCCACCTGCGCCTGGGCATCATAAAGAATTTCCTTCTGAAAATCTCTGAGTTCGACTCCAGCCATCGTAAGATGCAATTCACTTGGTAAGACTTTTATCACAGATAGAATCGTAAGTCTGGCGTTGTTCCGCTTCGCTAGAGCACCGACACGCAGAAGGGCATCATCTTGTTTCAGAGCAGAGTCCGAGAAAAAAAGAATATTTTTGAATTGCTGCATAGCCCCTCCTGCATTGATATCTGCTAGTAGTTATATCCGAAACAATCGTGGGCATTATTCTCAAATATCATCGAGATCCGGACCTCAATAAAGGATTGCACACGGATCAAATCTCCAGCGTGACCGGTGTTATGAAATCGGGTGGTTTGATTGCGAAAACAGAACAGTTTATCTGGTTCAAAATACTCTCTGCTGTATTGCCCATAATGAATCCGGGCAGGCCGGTCCGGGCTACTGTACCCATGACAACTAGATCAGCATCAATCTGCTTGGCGATCACTGGAATTTCTTTGCGGGCCTGGCCTTTCACCAAATGTTTATGGGGCTTGAGATAACCCATGGTTTCCTCCCCCAGTGCGCACGTCATCTCGTTGATGAGTCTGTCCAGACATTCTTCACTACGCAGCCTATTCTGTTCGACGTAGGATTTGATCTGCTGCTCAGTTGCACTCATAAATACACCCCGCATCGCGCTCTCACCGATCGCATCCCAGACATGCACGATATGCAGTTCAGCAAAGTCAGCCAGCGCTAGAGAAATGGCAATCTCCAGAACCTGTTGGTTCAGCACACGGCGTGATTCCAGCTCTGCCGGCGGATATATATCATGTACGTCAACCGCCGCCAGAATACGTCGGTGGGCTTTCGGTGTTTGTGGCTTGATAAGCCAAACCGGACAAGGGCATTTCCGCAGCAGGTGCATGTCATCGCTACCGATTAATCGGTCCAACCAATCTCCGGTTTCAGGTGCTTTGATGACCAGATCATGCCCATCACGCAATACCGCGCGGATAATTTCCAGAAATGGCGTGCCTTGCAGGACTTTCGTTTGAATATCCATCCGCTTGCGGTAAGGGTCAACTAACTTATTCAGTCTGTCCGTTTCAATACTCACCATCGCAGTCTGCAACTCAGCGGAAATCGGCCCTCCATCCGGTATTCCGATACCTGCCGTAATACGCTCGGTTGCACCAACGACCGTCAGGCGGGCCTGGTTGTTCTCCGCCAGCGTGACGGCCCGTTCCAGTGCAGGCTTGCTTGCCTCCCCTGCTACTGCCACGTAGAGAATATCTTTAAATCTTTTCATTTCAGCCAACTCCTCCAGAAATCGCCTCGGTTGTACCGAGCATCCACATCACGCTGCGTCTCATCGATTCGTTATACCAAGTATGCGCGATTTATTTCATACCGGCAGCATAAGTGGTCCCTGACCCAGGAGACGATCCGCCGCCTCGCGTGCTGCATCCACAAAGGGCACTAACACCAAATCCGCACCCGCCTGCTCCAGTACGACAACCTCAGCAGGACTATGCGCGGTCACCGCAATCTGTCCCGCATAACCTAAACTTCGCAGGGAATGAATAAGCGCTTGGCTCACATGAAGGTCACGTGCTGTGCAGACAATCCATTGGGTACGTGCATAGGGCAGTGATGCGATGAACTCGGGATCTTCCGCATCTCCATACAGTACCGGATAGCCTATGGGATCGCCTGAACGGACTAATTCCGGATTGTAATCGACACTCAGAACATGACTGCCGCGAGCGCGCAACGCCCGCGCGATACCCGATCCATAGCGTCCCATACCGAATAAAATGATCTGCGCCGCGCCGTCATCGGACACCGCGTCTTGATCGATTTCCCTATGCGGGCGTTGGCGCTCGAATACCTTGAGCCAAGGCGCCAGCCATTCATAAAGCGGATGGGAGTAAATGATCATGTACGTTGAGGCGCTGATAGTGATGAGACCCACCAGGGTAATCAAACCCATGGTCTCGGCATTGATATGACCGAGACTCAATCCCAGTGCGCCCAGAATGAGGGAGAATTCACTGATTTGCGCCACCGTAAGCCCCGCCAGAAAGCCGGTACGCTTGCGGTATCCCAACGCACCCATGATGATCATGACAATCAGCGGATTGCCAATCAGCACGAATAGAGAAAACACCAAGGCCTCACCGAGTTGAGCGCCCAGCAAACCAAGGTCGAGGCGCGCGCCAAGATCGATGAAGAAGAACAACAGCAGGAAATCACGCAGGCTTACCAAACGGGCTCCCAGCGCATCCCGATAAGGCGTGGAAGCCAATGACACCCCGGCCACAAAGGCGCCTACCTCCTTACTGAAACCCAGCGTGGCGCCCACGGTAGCGAGGGCCACGGCCCAGGCGATACCAAACAAAACCAATAGCTCCTGGGAATGCGACAGTAAATGGAGTAACCGCGGCAGGACGTAGCGTGTGATCAAGGCAATGACTAACAGAAACACCACTCCCTTCAGCAACACGGCTATTGCCATATAGGTCACAGAGTCCTCACCGGCTGCACCCAGCGCATTCAGGCCAATCATGGCCAACACCACCACCAGATCTTGCACGATCAGGAAACCCAGGGCGATACGGCCGTGCAGCGTATCCACCTCGCGTTTATCCGAGAGCAGCTTGACGATAATAATGGTGCTGGAAAAGGTGAGTGCGACGGCAACATACAGCGCGGCGATCGGTGTCATGCCTAGCGCTAACGCAATCAGATAACCAACGATGCTGGTAAAAAAGACCTGTCCAAGCCCGGTTGCCAGCGCCACCGGCCCCATGGTGCGGATAATGTGCAGATCCAGCTTGAGTCCGACGACGAACAGCAACAAGCTGATCCCCAATTTGGCCAGCAGATCGATCTGGTCATTCGCACTTACCCAACCCAGCACCGATGGCCCGACCAGAATACCCACCGCTATAAAAGCCACAATCAATGGTTGTCGCAGGCGCACACCCACAGCACCCACGCCTGCCGCCACCAGGAGCAGAACCGCCATTTCAGTGAAGATGTCTGGAAACATCAGTTTTCTAGCTCATTGCCAGTACGCGATCGCAACCATTTTTCCGCACCCACAACCATATAGATAGCCAATCCGCCGCTCAGGACCCAGGCCCATTCTGTCGCACTCATCGGCGCTGTCCCGAATAATTTCTGCATTGTCGGGGTATATATAAATAGGAGTTGCAGTAAGATCATTGCTACCACGCCGAAAATGAGCCAGCGGTTCGAGAAAACACCTATTTTAAACATTGAATAGCGTAGTGAACGGCAATTGAACAAATAGAACATCTGCCCAAAGATGAACATATTCACGGCAACGGTCCGCGCGGTTTCAACACTTTTTCCCTGCAGCAACGCCAATTCGAAAAGGCCAAAAGCACCAATCAATAACATCAGGCCCACCAGACCAATACGAAAGCTGAGTTCCCGAGTGAGTACCGGCGTGTTAGGTTGTCGCGGTGAACGGGCCATGATGCCAGGCTCTTTGACTTCAAAGGCCAGCATCAAACCCAGCAGCAAGGCGGTTGTCATATTGATCCAGAGAATCTGGACAGGGGTAACAGGAAGAGTGGCACCGGCGAATACGGCGACAAGAATCACCAAACCCTGACCAACATTGGTGGGCAGCGTCCAGGTAATAAATTTAATCAGATTATCAAACACCGCCCTGCCTTCTTCCACGGCCGCTTCAATGGTTGCGAAGTTGTCGTCAGTGAGCACCATATCCGCCGCTTCTTTCGCCACCTCGGTGCCGCCCACACCCATGGCAACGCCGATATCGGCCTGCTTGAGCGCGGGTGCGTCGTTGACACCATCGCCGGTCATGGCCACCACATGGCCATTGGCCTGCAGCGCTTCCACCAGACGCAGTTTCTGTTCGGGTGATACGCGTGCAAACACCGCTGTCTGCTGGACAACATCCACTAACTCATGATCACTCAGTTGCGAGAGCCTGTGCCCATTAATAGCGAAATTGTCCGAGTCACTATCAGCGGTGCCGTGAAGACCGATCTGTCGCGCGATCGCCGCGGCGGTGGCCACATGGTCGCCGGTGATCATCTTAACCATGATCCCGGCTTTCTGGCAGGCATTGACGGCCGCTATCGCCTCCTGCCGCGGCGGATCCATCATCGCCTGCAGACCAAGAAAGGTCAGGCCCTCAGCCACCTCGGCGTGCGTCACTGTTTGACAGTCGGTCTTAACAATCTTCCGGGCAAAGGCCAGAACTCGCAGCCCTTTCGTAGCCATCTCGTGCACTTTTCTGTGGACATCTTCCTGATCAAACAGTTCTGAATCGGAATCCGCCTCATAGCTGCCACAACAACGGGACAGGATACTTTCAACGGAACCTTTAACATAAATGACTGATTCTGCCGTCTTTGTACTATGCAGCGTGGCCATGTATTGATGCTGAGATTCGAACGGCAGTGTATCGATGCGCGGCATCTCCTGTTCAAGTGCCTCACGTTCAAACCCAGCCTTGGTTGCCGCTACGATCAACGCAACTTCTGTTGGATCACCCTCGATGCCCCATCGATCACCCTGTTTGATCAAGCGCGAATCGTTGCACAGCAGACCTGCCTTCAGACATTCTACAAGTCCAGGATGTGAATGCGGATCTATCACAGACTCCTCAAAGCGAACTTCACCTTGCGGCGCATAACCCACGCCTGTAATGTCGTAGAATTTATCTCCCGCAAAGACCTGCTGCACCGTCATCTGGTTCTGGGTCAGGGTACCCGTCTTGTCGGAGCAGATAACCGTCGTGCTGCCCAGGGTTTCAACGGCCGGCATTTTGCGGATGATTGCATGACGATGTGCCATTTTATTCACTCCGATGGCTAGCATGATGGTCATCGCCGCAGGCAGACCTTCTGGTATCGCAGCAACAGCTAACGCCACCGCAGCCATGAAGGTGTCAAGCAGCGGATCACCATGTAACCAGCCCGCCAGCAAGGTCATGCCGGCAAGACCCAGAATGACCCACAGCAGTATCCCGCTGAAGTGCGTGATCTTCTTCGTCAGCGGTGTTGCCAGCGTATCGGCGCTGGCGATCAGTGCGTTGATCCGCCCGATCTCCGTGTCATCACCAGTCGCGACGACGACGCCTGCACCTGTGCCGTAGGTAACCAGGGTGGACGAATAGGCCATGTTGTTGCGATCGGCAAGCAGAGTTTCTTGTGCTAAACGATCCGGCCGCTTCTGCACAGGAACAGATTCGCCCGTTAACGCCGATTCATCGACCTGTAGCTCCCGTGAACGCAGCAAGCGCAAATCCGCAGGCACCTTGTCACCGGACTGCAGTAACACAAGGTCTCCCGGGACCAGCTCGGTAGCCGCGATAGTCTCTTTCTTGCCTGCCCTCACAACCAGGGCAAAACCCTTCATGGCACGCGCCAGCGCGTCTATGGCCTTTAATGCCTTGGATTCCTGTATGAAGCCTATAATTGAGTTGACCAGAACGACGCCGAAGATAACACCACTGTCGACCCACTCCTGCAGTATGAAAGTGATTAATGCCGCACCCAGCAAGATATAAACAAGCGGCTGGTTAAACTGCAGCAGAAACAAAACCAGCGGGCCCTTGCCTTTCTTCTGCGTCAGGCTGTTCGGGCCGAAGTTTTTCTGCCGATGCCCCACTTCAAAGGCATCAAGCCCCTTCCTGGCATCGGATTCCAGAATTTCTTCTATCTCGTCCTGCGTCAGATGATGCCAATGTCTTGAAAGTAAGTTTTCCAGCATTTTCACTCTCGCTATCTTACCGGTGTGTCACATGCCAACTATATGCCAGGGGTGCAGGTGATTCGAGAACACCACGGATTATTCCGGTTGGTTAAATGATCAAGGTCATAAATCCCGTGTAAATTTTTACCTTTCATTTGTGAATGAAATACAAACAATTACTGCAGCATCAGGAACCCACTGCAAGCTTAACGTCAGCTGTATGAGCGAATAATCAGGTACGCAATAGGTTCGGATTGACTTGGAACTTCGGGTCCCACCGCTTAGGAGCGGATGCGTCACCCTGTGGCTGCCAGGTCGAATCGAGATTGCTCACAAGCCGTCCCAATCAACCTATGTGAAGGCTTCACGACAGACTATATTTAGATGTGAGAACGCAATAGCTGAAGGAGTGATGATCATGCATACAGGCTATTACGCGGGCGATCCGGAGATCCCACCGACGAGCCCACCCGAAGCACCACCGGAACCGATACCACCGGGCATCCCTCCGGACGGCCCTACAGAGATCCCCGAGCCACCACAGGAGATCCCGCCCGGCATGCCACCTGAGATTCCACACTATCCTGGCATGGGCAGCGGATAACCGAGGGTAATGTTCTGGCTCTTATACTCATTGCCTGCGAATAGCTGCACCGCCCACTCGCCGCAGGCAGCGCATTATCTTGCCATGAATATTGATCAAAGCACGCTAGTATCAGGCAATCGCTTTTCAACCTAGCGCTGACCAGGCGGTAGTTTCGCTACACGCCCAAACCCCACGACCATAAACGAAAATAAGAACGCCGCTGCAAATAGCATCAACGCAGTAGCCAGGTTATTCAAGCGTTCCGGTGCTATCAACAATATAATCCCGAGACCAAGCATCATGCCACCTGACAGTAGCTTTAAAAACCGACCTTCTGATTCCTTAAGCTTGCGCGAACCCAGAGTGATCGCAAACAGCATTACGATCAACAACAGAGGAATCACATAAATCACGTTGTACAACGCCAAATAGAGATAATATTGTTCGGCCGATAAGTCATTTAATGTCAGTATGCGCGTATAGACCATCGGGAATCCTGCCGTGCAGAGTAACTCATACATATTCGCCGCCATCGCCAGGAGTACTGTGCCGACCAATAGTGCAGACATATTTCCAGCTTTTAACAAGTTTCGACCACGCTGGAATAGCGATTGCTTCTGTCCATCCGACAAGCTCAGGCTAATACCTTCCCGTAACCTGAAGTAATCTTTGATGCTGATCAGCGCCATCACTATGGCGACACTACCTGCAGCCATTGTGACAGCGCGGATCTCACCAAACAGAAGAAACACATTCAACCAGGCCGCCATAAAGGCGAAATAGACCAGGCCTGACACCAGCACGAATACCGTCCCGATGAACAACATGCGACGACGGCTACGCTGGTGCACCATCAAGCTCAACAGGAATAACAGCACAAAGAAAGCACAGGGATTGAAGGCGTCCATACCCGCCAGCAGCAGCGTCAATACCGGCAGCGAGAATTGCCCTGCCTCCAGTTCACCTAGCAGAGGCAAACCTGACAGCATCAACTGAGTCTGATCGTGCTTCTCCCTCACTTGCAATGGCGGCTTGTTTTCATACATCTGCTGATAACATTCAAGCAGTTCCTGCTCGATGAATTTACCACCGACGTCATCTCCTCCCCATCCTGTGTACATCTTTCCGCACAACATAAATGCCGGTACCGAGCCAGCCTGTACCTTGAGTAAGTCTGCCATCTTCAGATAACGAATCCGGTTTTCAGGCTGGTCATACAATTCGTACGAATGGAGTTCCAGCCATGGATAACGATCTTGGAGAGATTTGATAAACGGCCGGGCTTCCAGACAATGCGGACAGTGGTTCGACCAGAAGAAATACAGAGAAACCGAAGGTGGCCCAGAGGTATCCGGATTAAACCAGAGCGCCTCCTCGCCCGGGAGCGGGGATTCAGCAACCGCGTTGCTCCGAACAGCAAGCAGCATGCCGATAACAATAAGAACTAATATGTATTTCGCCGCTCTGACCATGCTACAGAATTATGCCAACAGCATTTCCTGGGCGTTCGCAATGCACATCAAGGGTTGTCTGGATCACACGAACCCATCCGCACCCAGATGCCGTAATCGCAGCGCATCAGTGCACTGCCACTGCACACATAGCTGTCATGCTGGTAGCTTTGATTGTTGAAATAACAGACTGGCTCGCCGGGAACCTCGCGGCGCAACACCTCATACTCCTCGTCGGTTTCTTCGGCGAAAGGCGAGTTGTTGAGTTCGGGATCCGGCGCACCCACCTGAGGCACATGAATGTGTGTGACCATAATGTTGTCTCCTCGGTGACTCTTCTCTACCCGTTAAGAGACACGACATGATTTCAACGCTGGCTATGCCGCTCCTGTTCGTGCTGCTGTTCGATTCTGACCAGCGCCGTAAGCCCAAGCTGTTCAGCCAAAAGCTCCAGGACATCACCGCACCTCAATGCAGGCACACCGGCTGTTTTGGAGTGGTTCTAGTGTCCCGCCCCATGGCGTTCGTGGTGTAACCAGTCACGTACCGCCTCGGCTGAGCGACTCAGGAAACTGCGGCTGCGATCCTTCCACACCGAGAACAGATCGGCGCTGTGTTCGGAGAAATGCTCCCAGGTCGGTCCCATACGTTGAGCCGCGCGTGCCATATCGTCCCGCAGCGTGGCGGCGACCTTGCGCAGTACCTCGGCGGAATAATCCTCGACGCGTTTGAACTCGCTCACCCCGCGCTCGAATGCGCCCTTCACGGCGGCCGCATCGACAACATCCGGTATCTGGGACAATGCCTTCCGGACCTCATCGCGCAGGCGTGCATAGGCGGTCGCCTCCTCGGCGCTCACCGGGGGCCTGCTGAAATACAGCGTATCGATCTCCGACTCTGCCACCAGCCAATCCTGGACTGGATCGCCACCGTCAAAGCCGCGATGCTCCGCCATAAAATACGCGGCTTCGGCAATCATGTGCCAACGCTGCTCTTCACCAATATCGGGGATCACCGGAAATACATTTTCCTGGCGATGTTTCGCTCTGGATTTATCATGAGAACTATGACTTTCAGACTTGTGCATGGCTCTATCCTCATAACGCTAACTATTGATCATTACCAATTGGGATGACACAAATGCCCCTCTCCCTAACCCTCTCCCCGCAAGCGGGGAAAGGGGATAACCCCCTCTCCCGCCGGGGCGGGAGAGGGTTGGGGAGAGGGTGGCGAAGTTCTTAAATCGAGCATATCTATGTCATGCCATCATGTAATGCTCAATAGTACTTATGTAAACCAGTTACGAGTCAGGAAATTCCCGACCCTCCTTTAACAAGTTTAGTTCTTCCGATGCCTTCCGTCTGAATACTGACTTGAGAGATGTCATTTCATAGCAGGGCCAACTCAAGTACCCGCTCAGCCCTCCCACTCGCTCGGACCTGGCATTACGGGAACACCTTGTTTCGGTTTTTCCGCGATCATAGCCTCGGTGGTAATCATCAGGCCGGCGATGGATGCCGCATTCTGCAGCGCGACGCGCACCACCTTGGTCGGGTCCAGCACGCCCATTTCCATCATGTCGCCGAAGCTATCCAACTGCGCGTTGTAACCGAAATTTGCGCTGCCTTCCTTCACTTTGTTCAGGATAACGGAGGGTTCCATGCCTGCATTGGTGACAATTTCACGGAGTGGCTGTTCCATGGCGCGTAAAACGATACCGATACCGATATTCTGATCGTGGTTGTCGCCACTGAGTTTCTCTTTGACCAGTGCCTGCTGGGCACGCACCAGGGCGACACCGCCACCAGCGACCACGCCTTCCTCAACGGCGGCACGCGTGGCATACATAGCATCCTCGACACGATCCTTTTTTTCCTTCATGGCGGTTTCTGTTGCCGCACCGACCTTGAGCACTGCCACGCCGCCGGCCAGCTTGGCCACGCGTTCCTGCAGCTTGTCCTTGTCATAATCGGAGCTGGCCTCATCGATCTGTTTGCGGAGCTGCTGGATGCGCGCCTGGATATCGCTCTGCTGACCGGCACCACCGACGATGGTGGTGTGGTCCTTATCGACAATCACCTTGGCCGCTTTGCCGAGTTGTTCCAGCGTGGCCTTCTCCAGGGTAAGGCCGATTTCCTCACTGATCAGCGTTGCCGCGCAGACGATAGCGATGTCCTGCAGCATGGCCTTGCGCCGGTCACCGAAGCCAGGCGCCTTCACCGCCACGCATTTGATAATGCCGCGGATGGCATTTACAACCAGGGTCGCCAGCGCCTCGCCGTCCACTTCTTCAGCGATCAGCAACAACGGGCTGCCGGATTTGGCAACCTCTTCCAGCAGCGGCAGCACTTCGCGAATATTGGACAGTTTTTTGTCGATGACCAGAATCAGCGCATCGTCCAGTTCCGCAGTCATGTTCTCCGGTTTATTGACGAAATACGGCGACAGATAACCGCGATCGAATTGCATGCCCTCGACCACCTGCAGTTCATTCACCAGACCGGAACCTTCCTCCACGGTAATGACACCTTCCTTGCCAACCTTGGCCATGGCATCGGCGATCAGACGGCCCACCTCTTCATCGCCGTTCGCGGAAACGGTACCGACCTGTGCAATGGCCGTGCTGTCGGTGCAGGGGATGGCGATCTTCTCCAGCGTCAGCAGTGCCACATCCACTGCCTTGTCGATGCCGCGTTTCAGATCCATAGGATTCATTCCGGCGACGACGGCCTTCATGCCTTCGGTCAAGATCGATTCAGCCAGCACGGTGGCTGTCGTGGTGCCGTCTCCGGCGATATCGGAGGTGTGCGCGGCGACTTCCCGGACCATTTGCGCGCCCATATTCTGGAAGGGATCTTCGAGTTCAATCTCCTTGGCCACCGAAACCCCGTCCTTGCTGATGGCGGGTGGACCGTAAGATTTTTGCATCACGACATTGCGGCCGCGCGGTCCCAATGTCGCCTTAACGGCACGCGCCAGAATCCGCGCACCTTCGGCCATACTCTGGCGGGCCTCATTTCCAAAGCGGATATCCTTGGCGGTCATGTTGCCATCTCCCGCGCCGCTGCTGCGGCAGTTGAAAAAAATCAGACGACTTGTGACAGATACTGCTGCACCTCCTCGGCTGTGTGCGTCACTATACTTATATCCATCTCGCCGACCACCAGGTCACGTACCTTGTCGCTTAAATTCGCGCGCAATGTTCCGAGAAAGGCCGGCGGCGCCATCAGCACCAGCCGCTGATACTTGCCGGTGACACGCGCGCTATCGAGGCGCTCAGCAATTTCCTTGGCGAAGGTTTCAACCTCGTGTTCTTTGACGCCAGTCCGCGCATCGATCACATGCCGCGACTGGCCCACGGCGCCACCATCACGGCCTTGGCGATCAGACACGAGATCACCTGCATGCAAGCGAGAACCGGTATGAATCAGATCCTCCACCTCCATCAGCGCATTGCCCGGCTTATCCTGAACGTAGATTCTGCCGCGGCTACTGTCCGCGACCACGACCCATGTCGTCATATCCCACCTCCTATACGCAACCACTAACCACAACAACTTCCCTCTATATGATTTAGTGTGATCCGGCAGGCAAATTTATGTTTGATCCAAGTCAAATCAAGTCATCATGGGTAAATTGCAAGTAAGGCTCGAAGTATAGTCAGAGGGCTGGAATGCGCCGACAGGCTGGCAACTACGCGGATTACAAACCATTTCCAGCAAACTGTCCGACAAGAACTATAATTCGCATAGCGGGATGGCACCGCGCACGATAATCCAGCCAAGGGAGGATCTCAGATGCCAAAGGAAATCTCTTCATATCCCCCCCTGCACGAGCGGCTGACCTTCTTTCAGGAGTTTCTCAAGCACCCTCTGCAGATCGGCTCGGTGATCCCCAGTTCCTATTTCCTGGAGCAGCGTCTTCTCAAGACCTCCGGCCTCAAGTCCGCCAGCACGATTGTTGAATTGGGTTCCGGCACGGGCGGCACGACCCAGGCCATCTTACGATCGATGTCGCCGCAGGCTCGGCTGCTGAGTATCGAAATCAATCCGGAGTTCCACCGCATGATCAACCGCATCAGCGACGAGCGACTGATCGCGCACCACGGAAATGCGATTGAGCTGGGTGAGATCCTGCCCATGTACGGACTGGGTGCGCCGGATGTCATCATATCGGGCATCCCCTTTTCCACGATGAGCCAAAGCGCGGGGTCGAAAGTTCTCGCCATCATTTCTGCTGTTCTGCCCAACCATGGGCGCTTCGTTGCCTATCAGGTCAGTAACCGCATCATGACCTTGTGCCAACCGTTTCTGGGTAAGGGGCATATGGAATTTGAATTTTTCAACATCCCGCCAATGCGGGTCTTCCGCTGGGAGAAACAAGTCATCTGACCAAGCACTGATCGAAAGGTGATTGCCATGACTCGCTATAATAAAGACCATTTTCAGGAAAGTCCGCCAGATGTTCTCGGTGTTTCGTCATGGCGTCATGCTGACCCACCGATATTAATCGGCAAATCGCCTTCACGGATAGAACGGTGGGCACTACACACATTGCTTGCGTTGCTGGGGAACCCCGCCATTCAGTTTGTACTCTGGAATGGCGAGAGGCTGCCGAATTCAAATTCGAAGCGGTGCAAACGGCTACACATTCACGACCGGCATACCCTGTGGCGACTGGTAGTCAATCCTGATCTGTATTTCGGCGATGCCTACACCCAAGGCTCGATAGAGGTGGAAGGCGATCTGGTCAGTTTTCTCGAAACCCTGTACCGGTCCGTACCCCAGGCGGACCAGCAGGATCCCTTCGCCAAACTGTTCTGGCAGTGGCTAAATCGCGCGCGTCCCAATACGGCTGGTGAATCACGCTCCAACATCCATCACCACTACAATCTGGGCAATGATTTCTTCCAGCTCTGGCTGGACGAGGAGATGGTCTATACCTGTGCCTACTTCCCGACACCAGCGCTGAGCCTTGAACTGGCCCAGCGTGCAAAAATGGATTATGTCAGCCGCAAATTGCGGCTACAGCCGGGAGAGACTGTGATCGAAGCCGGCTGTGGTTGGGGTGCACTCGCACGGCATATGGCCAAACACTATGGTGTGAAAGTACGTGCGTTCAACCTCTCCCATGAGCAAGTCCGCTTTGCGCGCGAACGTGCCGCTGCGGAAGGTTTGTCGGGGCATATCGAGTATATCGAGGACGACTATCGGAATATCACCGGGCACTGCGACGCGTTCGTCTCGGTAGGAATGTTGGAACATGTCGGCCGGGAGCACTACCAATCGCTGGGCGGGTTGATAAATCGCTGTCTCGCGCCACAGGGCAGAGGTTTGATTCATTCCATCGCGCGCGACCAGCCCTATCCTATGAATGCCTGGATCGAGCGCCGCATCTTTCCCGGCTCATACCCACCCACGCTGCGCGAGATGATGGATATTTTCGAACCCTGTGGATTCTCCGTGCTGGATGTGGAGAATCTGCGCTTACATTACGCCAGGACCCTGGAGCATTGGCTGGCGCGCTTCGATGCACAGCAGGATCTCGTGCGTGACCGCTTCGATGACAACTTCGTCAGAGCCTGGCGTCTCTATCTGGCGGGCTCGCTGGCCGGTTTCACTACCGGCTGGCTGCAACTCTTCCAGGTCCTGTTCACGCGCAGCGGTCAGAACAATATCGCCTGGACGCGTGATCACCTCTATGTCAACAGGACATGAGCGGACATGGACCGCTGCGATGTCGTGATCGTAGGTGGCGGCCCCGCCGGCAGCAGTTGTGCCTGGGCGCTGCGCAATTCCAACCTCGACGTTGTCGTCATCGATAAGAATAAATTTCCGCGTGACAAGGTCTGTGCCGGATGGATCACGCCGATGCTCATCGATGTACTCGAACTGGATATAGAAGCCTATCGTCAGCAACACACATTCCAACCCATCGTCGGCTTTCGTGTCGGACTTCTGGGCAACCCGATGCTGGATATCCGCTATGGGCATGGCGTCAGTTATGGGATTCGTCGCTGTGAATTCGATGATTATCTGCTGCACCGTTCAGAGGCACGACTGCGCTTGGGTGAACCGATCCAAAAGCTGACGCGCAGCCAAACGGGCTGGGTTATAAACGACAGCTTACAGACACCCATGATCGTCGGGGCCGGCGGTCATTTCTGCCCGGTCGCGCGCTATCTGGGCGCCGATGTAGGCCGTACCGAGCGTGCGGTGAACGCACAGGAATGCGAGTTCGAGATCGGACCGTCGGAACAGGCAGACTACCCGATCGAAGCCGGCATACCTGAACTGTATTTCTGCGCGGATCTCAAGGGCTATGGCTGGTGTCTGCGCAAGGGTGTGTTCATCAATATCGGCTTGGGCCGTGAAGATAACCAAGGGCTCGCGCGCCATGTCGATAGCTTTCTGGATTATCTAGCGCAAACTGGACGCATACCCACGGACATCAAACCGCGCTTCAAAGGCCATGCCTATCTGCTCTACCAGCATGCGCACCGTGAACTGGTCGGCGATGGCGTAATGCTGATAGGCGATGCCGCCGGTCTGGCTTGCACTCAAAGTGGCGAAGGTATCCGCCCCGCCATTGAATCCGGACTGTTGGCGGCCGCCACCATCCTTCAGGCGGATTGTCGATACTCGCATGCCAATCTCGAAGCCTATATCAATCGTCTGACGACGCGCTTCGGCGCACGCGATGCACGTGATTGGTTGGAGCTCATGCCATCGAGTATAAACTCCAGACTGGCCGTGAAATTATTATCCCAACATTGGTTCGTCAAACATCAAGTACTTGATCGTTGGTTTCTGCGCACGCATGAACCGCCACTCAAGTACGGTTCCGTCTGAAGTTATATGACGCGACGAGAAGCTTGACCGCTTCTCCCGCCAAGCCCTGCCTGGCAACGGCCTCTCTACTGTACCTTCCCGTATCTCGTCAGTGCTGACGGTTCATTGCCCGGCAACCATAGTGCCGCCAAACTATACAGGGCAGCCGCGCTCAGCAGGACCATGCTGAAACCGACGTGTATCGCCAGAAGTGTCGCCACTATCGCGCTGACAACCGACGCATAGCCGTTCACGCCCCAGGCCCAGGGAATCATGCCTGGCGCGCTGCGGGCCAAGGCGCTCAGACCAAGTGCGAATGGCATACCCATGGCAAACGCCAGCGGCATGATCAGCAGCAGGCTGACAACTGCACGCGCCCACAACGGCCATGTCAGCACAGCGGCAAAGATCGGTCCAAGCGCGAACAGGTAGATTGTTATCAACCCAATGATCGTCAGCACCGCCGCGCGGACACCCCAGACAAGCCGTCCTCGTTCCACAAGTCGCCCAGCGTAGTTACTCCCCAAACCGGCAAATACCAGGAAACCCGTCAGTACCGTGGCCACCGCATACACTGGATGATGCAATAACAGTGTGAAACGCTGGATGCAGGCTATTTCCACAAACAGGAAGGCGAGGCCCACCGCGGTGAAGTAGCCGACAGTTCGCCCTGCTTGTCCATGTACCGCAATAGCCTGCCGTCGCAACATCCACAGTGGCAACAGTATCAGTAGCGCACTGACCAGCAATGCTTGCAGGAAAGTCGCTATCAGTACCAGATAACCCCATTCGATCAGCGGCATGCCACCCTGCCCGCGCAGTCGCAGCAACTCCGGGAATGTGCTCAAGCGCGCGAAATGAAAGAAATAGGGACGGTCATCATGGGCTGGCCGCAGATCGAACTTATAGTCCGCGATAAACGTGGCGCGCTGTGGACCCAATAGCGCCTGCATGGCCTGATAATAGATAGGTTCTGCGAGTTGGTTGTAACGATTGACTTCCGCTGCAACAAGCCCGGGTGCCCAGTCCAGATCAAAACTCCTGGTCTGTGCAAACTGGCGTGCGCGTTCAACTTCAGCAGCGGTGATCGCACTGTTCTTTACCAGCAGCGTACCCGTCTCCCAACCACGGATGAGCAGCATCTGCGCACCGGGATCGCTGACACCCGACTTCTCCAACGCCTCTGCCGCTGTCAATGCCAGCTTGAGAAGATCGCGCGCGGGCAGATCGATCCAGCGAGTGAGTGCAAGCCAGCCATCGGGGGCCAGCTGTGTCAGCAATTGCGTGAAGGATTCCTGTGTGTAAAGGTAGTTTTCATGCAACGCATGCAAGCCGCCCGCGGAAGCGCCGAAGCTATCGAGAAAGGCAATCTGAATCAGGTCATAGTTGCCAGAGGCAGCCGCTATAAACCAGCGCGCATCATCGATATGTACTTTTATACCGGGCTGCTCATAAAGATGTCCGGCGAACTCGGCATACGGCCCATTCACCAGCTCGACCAGCTGCGGGTTGAGTTCCACCGCCGTAACATCGCGCACACCCTGCATGCGCGCCTGCAGCACCATCGCGCCACCACCGGCGCCAAGCACCAGGACTGAACGCAGTGGTGCGAGGTGATAAGGAATCGCGGATGTGAGTTGGTCAAGATAGCGATATTCCTGTGGCGGTCGATTACCATCGGTAATGACCGTCATAGCGTCGCCATCGGTGAACACGCCAACTTGTGGCGGAGGTTCCGCCAGCGCGGCAAGACTCAGCCCTGGCGCATCCCGTAGCGGTACTTGCGGGCTCTCCACCACGCTCAATACCCCGAGTGGGCTGCTGCGCTCAGCAACAATCTGCGCACCGGGTATACGCAGTTGTTGACTAAGTGGCTTATAGGGAGACATCGCCAGCTGGCTATTGTCGGCAAGCAGCCATAGCCCAGCCGCCCCGATGCAGGTTGCGAGCACCCACAGTCGAGCGTGCACGAGTTTGAGTTCCCAGCTGGCAATCGCAGCGGCCAACAGCGCACTCGCACCGATGACACCCAGAACCTGCAATGGGAAATTCAGCGATAGCAGCAGAATGATCGATAAACTTCCGATCCCGGCCCCGAGCAGGTCGATAGCATAGATTGTCGGAATCCGGTCACGATAGTATGTGAGTGTCAGAGCCACGGCATTGGCCGCAAAGAAGAACGGCAGCGCAAGCAGCAGGTAGATCAGTAACAGACGTTGCGGTTGGCGCAAATCCCAGAGCACCATTTCCGGGTTGAAGGGCACACGCTGCGCAATCAAGGCACAGCCGACCGCGCTGATGCCAAACAGACAAAGACTGATGACGAAGGCCATTTTGAATCGTGCCAGCAACCAGTGCTGTGCAAGCGCGATAAAGGTGCCGCTGGCACCATAACCAAGCAGCGCAAGACTGATGACCATGTAGGCGAAATGATGCCACTGTGCGAGCGCGAACAGCCGTAACAGGAGAAGCTCATAGGCCAGTGCCGCCGCCGAGATCAGCGCCACTGCGATAAACGGTGGCCGAGAATGGGCAGGATTGCTCATGCCAGCTATCGTTAATGCCTGCCGGTGAGCGGAACGAACACCACCGGCAGCAGTTGCCGCGTGATAATCGAGCCATCCATCTGTTTTGTGATCAGCACGAGTTGCTGTGTGAGGAAACGCGAACCCACCGGAATAACCATGCGTCCGCCCGGTTTCAATTGCGCGATCAGCGGTGGTGGAACATGACCCGCGGCCGCAGTGACAACAATGGCATCGAAGGGCCCATGTTCTTCCCATCCATAATAACCATCGCCGTGGCGCACGCTGACATTGTCATACCCCAGTTCAGCGAGCCGTTGTTTTGCGGAGATTGCCAAGGGCTCGACAATTTCGATGCTATAGACCTGTGCTACCAGTCTCGATAACACCGCAGCCTGATAGCCGGAGCCCGTGCCGACCTCCAAGACGTTGTCGCCTGGCTTCGGATCGAGCAGATCGGTCATGATGGCGACAATGTAGGGTTGCGAAATGGTCTGGCCAAAACCGATCGGCAACGGCCGGTTCTCGTACGCGAAGGGACGTTCGCGTACTGGCACGAAGGCATGGCGAGGCACTGTACTCAGCACGGTGATCACACGCTCATCCAGCGCGGCCCGACCAAAAGAATCCGCCGTCTCGCGTACGTCCGCTTCGATTTCCATGATCAGCGCTGTGCGTGACCGCGTATAGGCATCTTCCTCAGCCGACTGCGAAGCGGCAGAGACATTGCATGCCAATGCACAGATCATCCAGCCAAGCGTGTAGAAAGCGAGGTAATGCATCGCGGCTCTCCTGTACTTGAGGAAACTCTGAATAATTCGTCATTCCGGCCTGCGCCGGAATGACGGCTTAGTAATGAATCAGAGGTTCCTTAAGTATGGCGCATCCGCACGCAGCTGCCATAGACCGCGACGCGGCCTCCTCCTTCAAGATGGTTCCGTGTCAGCGGATATTTTCCTATCTTTGGCCTGATGTTCTGCGCCCCAGGGGGTTTTCAATGCCAGAAAGATCAAGGGCAACATCCCAAGCGACAGCGCCAAAGGGATAAAATAGATCATCCCGCCACTGTAATCCGCGTTGTCCAAAAAGCGCTCGCGCACGACGACTGCGGTATGCAGAACTACAAGGATGACGCCAGGTACTGTCAGCAACCAACCGCGTAGAAACGGCACAGCGAGGCCGTAGGCCAGATACGGAAGCAGACCGATCAGGAATACACTGAACATGAGTCTATAGCCCGTCGTGTAATGCGGAACAACGGCCGCGACGATGCTGACAGTGACGCCGATGGCGATGAGTGTGTAAGCGAACATGCGTTGATTGGATTGTATCTGCATCGATCTCCTCCTTGTAGGAGCTGCCAGGCGGTAATCCTGTAGCAGCGGGCCCCCTACTGCGAAAAGTGAAATGCGTCTTTACTATGCCACTTGTGCCTTGTGCAAATCCCTGGCCTGGGATTTCATCAGATCCACGATGGCGTAAATACCGACATGCCGGTTCGGTGACAAATGCTCGGCCAGCTGCAACTGTTCGAACAGCGCGTCGGTATCCAACGCCTGAATGTCCGCGGCCTTGCGCCCGGAAAACAGCTCAATCAGCAATGCCAGAACACCCTTGATCACCGGGGTATCACACTCACCGTAATAATGGATTCGGTCAGGATGCTGGTGATCCCGGAACGCGGCGACATGCACCGTGCTCATGCAGGGCTTGACCCGATTCTCGTCGGTCACAAGCGCTTCCGGCATGGCCGGCAGGCGCTCGCCCAATTCGATCAGGTACTGATAGCGTTGATCCCAGTCGCCCAGCAGGTCGAACGTTTCCAGGATATCTGTCAACTCGGTCATTCCATTGTCTCCGCGACACTCAGACGCTGAAGGATTCGCCGCAACCACAACTTTCCTTGACATTGGGATTGTTGAATTCGAAGCCCTCGTTCAGCGCATTGGTGCGCACATAATCAACCACCAGGCCATCGAGCAGGGGCAGGCTGCTCTGATCAACCACCACGTTGACGCCATGGCATACGAATACGCTGTCCGTGTCGGCGACCGCATCCGCGTAATCGACGACATACGCGAAACCACTGCAGCCGCTCTTGCGCGTACCGAGACGCAGCCCGACACCCTGCCCGCGTTTAGCAAGCATAGTCTGCACGCGTTGTGCCGCCTTCTCTGTGAGTTGTACAGCCATACCATTCTCCTGCTGATCAACGTCCTGAAACAATCCAGGATCTATAACATCCCCAGTTCCAGACGCGCCTCCTCGGACAGATTTTCCTGCGTCCAGGGCGGATCCCAGACCAGTTGCGCGGTGACCGAGGCCACGCCCGGGATGCGTTGCACGGCCGCCTCCACTGTGCGCGGCAGCGTGCCCGCGACCGGACAGGCCGGTGCCGTCAGCGTCATGTCGATCAGGACCTCACCCGCGTTGATCTGTATCCCGTAGATCAGTCCCAGATCGTAAATGTTGACCGGGATCTCCGGGTCGAACACCGTGCGCAGTGCCGCAATCACTTGTTCCTCCGTGATCGGACCGGTCGCTTCCGCCGCTGCCGTCGGCGTCAGGGTGTTCTGCTCCGGTGCGGTGGTCTGGGCCTGGCGGGCCTGACGGACTAGGCGCATCAACCTTTCCAACATAGGCCACCTCCTGGTGCAATGATCTTCACTGTCATTCCGGCTCGCGCACGGCGTCAGCGGACAACTGTGATTCCAGGCGCCGTTCCACCTGCGTGCGGAACCCGGGCACGCCGCAATCCGCCAGCAATTCGGTCGCGAAGCCCAGACAGAGCATGCGCCGTGCATCCTCCTCTCGGATGCCGCGCGAGCGCAGATAAAACATCTGCGCCGGTTCCAACTGGCCGATCGTCGTGCCGTGGGAACATTTCACATCATCCGCGAAGATCTCCAGTTGCGGTTTGGTGTCCACTTCCGCGTCGCGCGACAGCAGCAGATTGTGGTTGGTCAAAACGGCATCTGTCTGCTGGGCATCCTGTTCGACACGGATGCGTCCGTCGAACACGGCACGACCGCGGCCGAGCAGGATGCCTTTGAAACGTTCGCGGCTGGTGCAGCCCGGCACGGCATGGCGGATGTCGAGATGAAAATCGGTAAGCTGTCGGTCGCCCGCGACATAGAGACCATCCAGATCGCAGCGCGCATTCGGCTGCTCGAAGCAGTTGTGATACTCGGTGCGCGACCAGCTGGCGCCCAGGCTGACGCTGAGTCCGCGATAATGACTGGAGCGGCCCTGACGTATATACAGACTGCTCAAATGTGACGCCTGCGCGTCTTCGTCCTGGAGCCGGTAGTGTTCCATCCCGGCCGCTTCACCCAACTGAACTTCGGTGAGGCTATTGGTAAAACAGGTCGCTGCGCCATGACTGGCATAATATTCCACGACCGTTGCCTGGGCGCCGTTCTCCAGCACGATCAAGTTGCGTGGACTCAGTGCCTGCGCCACCTCCGTGCCACTGGACAGATACAGCACTTCGATCGGCCCTGCCAGGCGCACACCGGCGGGGATATATATCCAGACACCGTCATTGTGCAAGGCGGTATTCAAGGCCGCGAAACTGGTCGGCGCGGTCCCGGCGGCGCGGCCAAGCCACTCGGCAAGCTTATCCGGCGTTTGCTCCAGCGCCGCATGCAAACCCGCGATCTCCACGTCAGGTTCGATGTCATGCGTCTGTGATAACGACGGAGAGAAGACACCATTGACGAACACCAGTCGCGCGACCGCATCGTCCGTCAATCGGAACGGTTCGACGTCGGCGACACTGAGTGCGGGCAGCGGCGTGGCATGCGTCACCCGCGTTTGCTGCAGCAGCTTATCCAGACTGGTATAGCGCCATGCCTCGTCCTTGCGGGTTGGAAAACCCTGGCGCAGAAACGCGGCCGTGGCTTCGGCGCGCTGCGCGGTCAACCATTCGAGTTCCTGGCCCGGCAAGGTCTGCGCGGTCGTCGCCAGCAATTCCCGATAGCGTTCGCGGGCCTCGTCCTGTATGCGTACCACTGCGTTCATGCCGCAGCCTCCTCGGTAATCCAGCCGTAGCCCTTCTCTTCCAGTTCCAGGGCCAGCGATTTGTCGCCGGAGCGCAGAATGCGGCCTTCGACCAGCACGTGCACGTAATCCGGCTCGATGTAGTCAAGCAGTCGCTGATAGTGTGTCACGACGATCATGGCGCGATCCGGCGCCCGCAGGCTGTTGACGCCGTCGGCAACGATGCGCAGCGCGTCGATATCTAGCCCCGAATCGGTCTCGTCGAGTATCGCCAGCTTCGGTTCCAGCAGCGCCATCTGCAGAATCTCATTGCGCTTCTTCTCACCACCGGAGAAACCTGTGTTGACCGAACGCTTGAGCAGCTCAGGATCGATGTTCACCGCATTCGCCTTGTCGCGGACCAACTTGATGAACTGAACAGCATCCAACGGCGCTTCACCGCGCGCGGTGCGGATCGCATTCAGCGACTCGCGAAGAAAGACCATGTTGCTCACGCCCGGCAGCTCGACCGGATATTGCAGCGCCAGAAACAGGCCTTTGTGCGCGCGCTCCTCCACGTCCAGATCCAGCAAGTCCTTACCTTCGTAACGCACGTCGCCGCCGGTCACCTGATAACCTTCGCGCCCGGTCAGCACGTGCGCCAGCGTGCTCTTGCCTGAGCCGTTGGGACCCATGATGGCGTGGACCTCACCGGCATTAACCTGCAGATTCACACCCTGCAGGATCGGCTTGCCGTCGACGGACACCTTGAGATCTTTGATGCTTAGCATGATGTATCTCCTGGTCTGTTTAGGAACCTCTGATTAAGTCGCTGAAGCGGCAGCTGCTGCGTTGCAACCGGGCTCAAAAATGCGGGGCCGGGAAGCGGCAGACGCCGTGTAAACTCCGCTTTTTACTCGGTGCTTTCCGCACCTCGCCCTTCGGGCCGGCTAGCGCCGTTCTCTCCACTTCGTTCCGAGTCACCCGGCTGCGCCTTGCATCTGCTCGCT
>JAHJQQ010000055.1 GCA_018819175.1 Gammaproteobacteria bacterium | reverse complement strand
GGCATGACATAGATATGCTCGATTTAAGAACTTCGCCACCCTCTCCCCAACCCTCTCCCGCCCCGGCGGGAGAGGGGGGTTATCCCCTCTCCCCGCTTGCGGGGAGAGGGTTAGGGAGAGGGGCGTTTGTGTCATCCCAATTGGTAATGATCAATAGGACTGTGTGACAGAGTCTACAAGAATAACGTGAGTACACCGGTATAGCCGTAGAGCCGGTTGTTGGAGATCTCACCGTTGGCAAAGAAACCGACCACCGGGAAATCCCCCAGCGTGTTGCGAATGGCGCGCAGTTCTTCCGAGTCATTGCCGAACAGGTTTTGGCCGCGACCCAAGCAGGAGTAATACAGACCGCCGCGCGGGGGTGTATCGATGCGCGATTTGAGATCATCGAGCATGCGTTGAAGATCATCCCAGGCACTGCGGCCGTCGCGGCGACAGAACTGCAACGTTTGTCCGGGCTCGATCAGATCACCGATCGCCAGCAGTTTGTTCTTGGTGTCCACGCCGATCAGATTGCGAACCAGATAGTCGCCGGTATCCGAGTTGGCCAACGGCAGGCCGGCGAAGATGTAGCCGGCAGTGCGGTTGAGATCGCGGGCAAGGATTTCGCCGATATCTTCATAGAACACATCCAGCGCGGGCCGGTCATCTATCTTGGCAATGATGTTGCGTTCGCATTCGGTGATGACATGCATGCCGGCAATCGGGCTGCAGCCTTGGGTGAGGCCGGTGACGACCTTCACCCGCTCGGAAAACACCACGCCGGACAATCCGCCCTGCACGATGCCGTTGGCGATCTGCGGTTCTTCGTTGCGCGACGAAGTGAGGCCGCCGACCAGATAACCGCCGGGAAGCCGCTCGGCAAGGCGTTCGATCAGTTCCGGTGTGCTGCCATTGCGTGGATCGCCATGCACAATCCCGAAGTGGGACTGGTCGCGTTGCAGCCAGTCTTGGATATCAATCAGTTCAGTCAGTTGCTCATTACGCAAGATCGGTAGAATACGGAAATCTTCTTCCCGAAAGCTGCCGATCATCGCGGCCATGGCCGAGGTTTCGTAATACTCCTTGCCGCTGGCGCAGATACCCATGCCGACCGTGCCGATCCAGTCCTGGATGCCGGTCTCTTCCCGGAAGTGATCGAGTATTGATTTGAGAATGCCGGCGAAATTATCGGTGACATAGAGGAAGCCGAGTGTGGTATCCGGCGGTATGTAGCCGATCTGCTGCAGGCAGGATTCCGCAGCCTTTTCCCAATCCGGGGCCTCGGCATGGCCCATCAGAAAGCGATCGGTGCGTGGTTTTGCTTGAGTCTGCTGAGTCATCTGCGGCGCTGTCCCGAGTCCTTCATCGGTCAATGTGGCAAGTATAACGGCTTTTGCAGCCAGACGACGCCGCAAACAAAAACCCCCGGGATGTCCGGGGGTTCGAGTGACTCCAAGCTAGTGATGCTTAGCCGCGCTTGGCCATCATCTGTTCAATGATCGGGGTCAGGATGATTTCCATCGCGAAGCCCATCTTGCCGCCCGGTACCACCAGGGTGTTACGGCGTGACATGAAGGAATCTTCCAGCATGGACAGCAGATAGGGGAAGTCGACATCATGCTTCTTGGGGTCGCGGAAGCGAATCACCACGAAGCTCTCGTCCGGTGTCGGGATGTCGCGGGCGATAAAGGGGTTGGAGGTATCGACCGTCGGCACGCGCTGGAAGTTGATATCGGTGCGCGAGAACTGCGGCGTGATGTAATGCACGTAGTCATGCATGCGGCGCAGGATGGTATCGACAATGGCCTCGGCGGAATAGCCGCGCTGAGCCGCGTCGCGATGGATCTTCTGGATCCATTCCAAATTCACCAGCGGTACCACGCCGATCAGCAGGTCGACAAATTGCGCGACGTTCGCGTTTTCTGTCACCACGCCGCCATGCAAGCCTTCATAGAACAGCAGATCAGTGCCCGCGGGGATGTCTTCCCAGTCAGTGAATTCACCAGGCTTTTGGCCGTACGGCGCGGCTTCTTCATCGCTGTGCAGGTAATAGCGACGTTTGCAGGCGCCAGACTTGCCATAGGTCTTGAAGGTGTTTTCGAGTTCTTCGAAGATATTGGCTTCTTCGCCGAAGTGGCTGAAGTTGGTGTTGCCCGTGGCCTCGGCCTGCTTCATGGCCTCTTTCATGGCGACACGGTCGTAGCGGTGGAAGCTGTCACCCTCGATCACCAGCGGGTTGATGCCTTCGCGGCGGAAAATATGTTCGAAGGCGACCTTGACGGTAGTGGTTCCTGCGCCGGACGAACCGGTCACCGCCACGATGGGGTGTTTCTTGGACATCAGAATCTCCTCAAAGATTAAATGAATGCTAAAGCTCATGGGCACAACCGCATCGGGGTTGTGCTGAAAATTCTTCGCCTTATGGGCGTTTTACGCGGGTGCCGCGGAGGGGGCCGCCAACATCGAGCGCGATATTGAACCATTAACGCGCCGCTCGTAACAAGCGCGAATTGGTCGGTATGGGGGGTGTGGTCAGGTTTGTGTTAGAGAAATCAGTTACTTTAGGCTACAATGCGGTGCTTTCTTTTTCATCCCAGATCTGGGATGAACGCAAAATCTTCGGGTGAACAGGATGATAGATGTAACAGCAACGCTGGTACGCTGGCGTCGGATGATGGTGCCCTTTCTGGATTGGATCGGCGAACTCAAAGACCCCCAGGTCCTCAAAGCTGATCTTATTGCCGGTATCACCGTGGCCCTGGTGTTGGTGCCGCAGTCGATGGCCTACGCCCAGCTGGCTGGATTGCCACCCTATATTGGTCTGTACGCCTCTTTTGTCCCGGTCATGCTGGCCGCCTTCATGGGCTCGTCACGCCAACTGGGCACCGGCCCGGTCGCGGTGGTCTCGCTGATGACGGCCGCGGCGCTGCAGCCGTTGGTCGCAACCGGATCTGAGGGTTATCTGGTTTACGCGGCCGTGCTGGCGCTGATGGTCGGTGTGTTCCAGTTGGCGCTCGGCCTGTTCCGTCTCGGTGTACTGGTCGACTTCCTGTCGCATCCGGTGGTGGTGGGATTCACCAACGGCGCGGCGATTATCATCGCCACATCCCAGCTCTCCAAATTGTTCGGCGTGAAAGTCGAATCTGCGGAACATCATTACGAAACCGTCTGGCGCGTCCTGGTCGAGGCCAGTCAGCACACGCATATGCCGACCCTGATCATGGGGCTGTGCGCACTGGGCATGATGTTCGCGATGCGTAAATTTATGCCCAAGCTCCCGAATGTGCTGATTGCTGTGGTGGTGACGACTGTCGCGGCCTATGCCATGGGCTTTGCCGAAATGGGCGGAAAAGTGGTCGGCGATGTTCCCAAGGGCCTGCCGTCAGTGAAAGTGCCGACGTTCAGTCTGGATGTGATCCTGCAGCTTTCCTCGGCGGCCGTGACAATCGCATTGATTGCCTTTATGGAAGCCGTTGCCATCGCCAAGGCCATGGCGGCCTCGACCCGGCAGCGTCTGGATACCAATCAGGAGCTGGTGGGGCAGGGTCTGGGCAATATCGCGGCCGGCTTTTTTCAATCCTATCCGGTCTCCGGTTCCTTCTCGCGCTCGGCGGTGAATTTCAGCGCCGGTGCCTTGACCGGATTCTCGTCGATTGTGACCGGTCTGGTGGTGGCCATCACGCTGCTGTTCCTGACGCCGCTGTTGTACCACCTCCCGCAAGCCACCCTGGCGGCGATTATCGTCATGGCGGTAATCAATCTGGTGAAGATCGAACCCATCAAGCATGCCATGAAGGTGCAGAAGCACGATGGCATGGTTGCGATCATCACCTTCGCCCTGACGCTGATCGTCGCGCCACACCTGGAAAAGAGCATTATCGTGGGTGTGATGTTGTCGCTGGGCCTGTTCCTGTATCGCAGCATGCGGCCGCGGTTCTCCGAGTTGTCAGTGCATCCTGACGGCACCCTGCGCGATGCCGATGTGCACGATCTGGAGCGTTGCGAGACCATGTCGGTATTGCGCTTTGACGGCTCGCTGTATTTCGCCAATGCCGGCTATTTCGAGACCAAGGTGCTGGCCAATATCGCCGGAAAGCCCAAATTGAAATATGTGATCATCGACGCCGAAGGTATCAATCAGATCGATGCCACCGGCGAGGAAATGCTGCATGTGCTGTCGCATCGGATGAAATCAGCCGGTGTTCAGCTGATGTTCGCGCGTGCCAAGAAGCAGATTATTGATATCTTCCGGGCTACGCATTTTGTCGAGCATCTTGGCGAGCAGCACTTCTTCCGTACCCGTACCGATGCGATACATTTCGCGCGTGCGAATATCGGTGAGGATGCGACTGCATCGCCGCTGTTGCGCGGCGAAATGGCAACGGCCAGTGCGTGAGGCCAAACCGCAAAAAAGCCCGGGCATGCCCGGGCTTTTTTGCGTCAGCAAGCGTCAGTCTATTGTGTGTACGGCATGAGTTTTGGCACTATCAGACAACCGTAGGATAAGGGATATCTACTGTATGCACATCTCGCGTGTCAGCTTTGCGCGCAGTATTGGACTGGGCTTGTGTTTTGCCAGCGGTGTGTCGGTCGCGAGCGCGACAGGTATGGAGGTGCAGGCAGTGAACCTCACTGCGACTCCCTATGCCCTGCTGGCGCTGCTGCTGTTCGTATTGGCCTACATCGTCGTCATCCTCGAAGAGTTTTTCCACCTACGCAAATCCAAGCCGGTGCTGGTCGTCGCGGGCATCATATGGATACTGGTGGCGCTGGCTTATGGCGCGCAAGGTGATCAGACCACGCCGCGTGTACTCCTTGAGCACGATCTTCTGGAATATGCGCAGCTGCTGCTGTTCTTGCTGGCCGCGATGACCTACATCAACACCATGGAAGAGCGTAGGGTGTTTGACGCCTTGCGTGCCTGGCTGGTGTCGCGGGGTTTTTCCTTGCGCGCATTGTTCTGGATGACCGGCCTGCTGGCGTTTTTCATTTCGCCGGTTGCGGACAATCTGACCACGGCGCTGGTGATGGGCGCAGTGGTGCTGGCCGTGGCGCGTGATGATACCAAGTTCGTTTCCCTGGCCTGTATCAACATTGTCGTTGCCGCGAATGCGGGGGGCGCCTTCAGTCCCTTCGGCGATATCACGACCCTGATGGTGTGGCAGAAGGGCGTCGTCAGCTTTGTCGAGTTCTTTGACTTGTTTATTCCCTCGCTGGTCAACTGGGTGGTGCCGGCTGCGCTGATGAGTATGGCGATACCCGCCAAACAGCCGCCGGCACTGGCAGAGCGCCCGGTTTTGAAGAACGGTGCATTTGTGGTCATCGGCTTGTTCGTTGGCACCATTGCCCTGGCCGTATCTTTCCATAACTTCCTGCATTTGCCGCCCATGCTCGGCATGATGACCGGTCTGGGTGTGCTCAAACTTTATGGTTATGTGCTGCGGCGCGACGAAATCACCGGTGCGGTGCCGCATATCAACGGGCCGGAGCTGCTGGACATGGGTAGCGCCAGGGACGATGCGCGCATGATGAACTACTACAAACCGCGCCAGAAGCCGTTCGATATTTTCATCAGTATGAAACGCGCCGAGTGGGACACGTTGCTGTTCTTCTACGGTGTGATTCTATGCGTCGGCGGATTGGGCGCCATGGGTTATCTGGCGGTGGTATCAGAGGCGATCTATACCGGTTTGGGCGCGACCACCGCCAATATATTGGTCGGCCTTCTTTCTGCCGTCGTGGACAACATCCCGGTGATGTTTGCCGTGCTCAGCATGAATCCCGATATGGCGCACGGCCAGTGGCTGTTGGTGACGTTAACTGCGGGTGTCGGTGGCAGCCTGTTGTCGATCGGCTCAGCTGCGGGCGTGGCACTGATGGGACAGGCGCGTGGTGCCTACACCTTTTTTGCGCATCTCAAATGGACGCCGGCAATCGCATTAGGTTATGCCGCCAGCATCTGGGTGCACCTGTGGCTGAATGCCGAGTTATTTTAATTTCTCTCAGATACGTATGATGCCCTTCTGTCAGCGGCATCGGTAGCGCCGGATGTTGCAATATCGGTGCGCCAAAATCGATCATGGTTTGCCAATGCGCACAGTAAAGAGGCAAAGCATCGATACTTGATCTAACTGCGGGTTTTGGTGGATTTCAGCTGGATTCCCGCAAAAAAAGCGCGCTATGCTTGTGTCACACACTTAACGGTTAGCAGGCAGCGCTTTTTATTATGACCTATTCGATGAATTTCCCCCGCTACGGAGACAAACAAAATTCGGCGTTGTTCGATGAGTTTTTACAGAAACTCCTGGATGAGCGCGACCGGATCGGCCTGACCGATATGATCTATCAGATCGATGCCTTGATGATCACTGTCGAACCGGGCAATTCGTTGGCCTACGTCGGCGAGCTCTGTCTGATGACGCCCTACGAATATCTTGTGACACTCGAATCACAGGATCATTCCACCCACATTCTGCGTATCGATATGAATGCGCCGGATATCCTGGTGCGGGAAGTCAAAGACCCGAATACCCGGGGTATCTTCCGCAGTCTGAACGAGGTCTACCCGGCCGGCGCCTACAAACCCAATTCGCGCTACATGGGCGAAGTGCTCCGGGTCAGTAATCTGCATGAGGTCGTCGAACTGCAGAAGTCGCGTGATATCCGCTTTTTCAATCAGGATCAGATCAGAAAACTGGAGTTGCCAGGAAATATGGCGGTGGTGAAGCCTTCGCCCTACACCCACAATATTGTTGGTTACTGGGAACGACCGGAGGCCGACGTGCGTGTCTATGCGCTTGGTTGGAGCAGCATACGCGATGATGTGAATGCCGTGTATCTGGAAGCCAAAGAGGCGCAAGCAAAATTGGGGCTCAACAATCTGTTGCTGCCTATCGATCATCTCGCTACGCGTGTCTACAGTCAGAACCGTGAGGCTGCAATCCTCGAATATCTCACTCTCACCAGTTATTACTACTGGGGTTCTTACGACATCGCCAGCCAGAATTCATCCACCAATGTCACCAAGAGTGTGCACTTCAAGAGTGAACTGCGCAGTCCCGCGAAGGTATTTACAGCCGCGAATCATCCCTATTTCGTCAATCATCTACTGAAGCTGCCGTCGCCGACGGAGCAGTTCGTGCGCAACTTCGGTCCGCGCCTGCACCATCTGGCGGTTGCGGTCGCTGATGGCGACACCGGAGGTACGGCCAATATCGATTACGTCGTGGATACGTTGCGCGACTGCGGCAAGGATTTTCTGCTGGATGTCATCGGATCGCGTGAAGAAGGTTTAAAACAGATCTTCTCCAGCGCTTCGGAATATTCCTCGCTGATTGTGGAATACGTGCAGCGCTTCGGTGATTTTCAGGGTTTCTTTACCAAAGAAAATGTCGCGGACCTCACACGTGCCGCAGGGGTGGAGGAGCGGCTGAAGGAACTCGAAGCAGAAGCGCAGCGTTAGTGACGCTCTGATGTATCCGTCATTGCGCGGCGCACATTGACCGATTCACCTAAAAAAATTATGTCAGCCACGGAAACACACGGAAGACACTGAAACACAGTTCATTCCTGGAGCGACTATTCACCGCTTTTCGGGTGATAGCGGTGCCGGCGTGAAGCTTATAATTTGTCGGTGTTTTCCGTGTGATTCCGTGGCTAATGCGGTTTAGTAGGATTAATCAGAGCTTCCTTCAGTGTTTATCGGCCGGTTGTGCCGTGCCCGCGTTCCATCGGCGAATCGATAATCGCATCCACCTGCTCTTGTGTCAGCACCTGTGCAGTGTAGGGGATCCCGCTGGCCTCTATGGCGGCGACAAAGGCACGCAGATGATTGCGTGAACCGCGTAACAGGTTTTCATAAACCCGCAGGATATCCGGCTGATCGGTTTCCATAATCGCTTTAGCGATATCCTCTATGTCTGTTTCTTCGATCAGCGCGCCGGCCTGCAAAGCCGCCAAGGTTGAAGCTGCGCCCTGATTGATCAGTTGATCATAGAGTGCCTGTAATTCCGGATTCTGGAACACGCCAGGCAGATCCATCCGCGCCGGATCATCCAGCCGATAGCGATCCAGGAGTCCGCCAATGGCATCGAAGTGCTGTTGTTCTGACTGACTGATATTGTCGAACAGTGTGTTATTCCAGAGCGGATAGAAATTCTGATACACATCGCGAGCGAGTTTTTCTTCTTCGCGCATGAATGTCAGGCCAGCCGCCTCGGTCGCATCGAGTTCAGGCGCGGCTGTGTTCCGCGCAGCGCCAGCGCTGACGCTGGTGCTGCTGCACATGCCCAGCAAGACCGCGCAGATCAAGGTAGCCAGTGGGGTGGTGGAATGGTGTTGCATGGCAAATCACCTCATGCCAGTTACGGGAGAGGCGACACTAGCCAAGTCTGTAAGTCGGAAGTGTGAAGGGGTTCGCGTTCTCTGCGAGACAAAAATATGACAAGCAGATTGGGTTGATATTGGTCAGCATTCAGGATGTAGGGCGTAATGAATGGGGTGAATTTCGCCGCATGTTTGTATACGGGTAAACATTCGGCGCAATACGCTACGCTATTGCGCCCTACAGGAATCAATTCTTTCTAGGTGTGGTGAGCAGCGTGAGCCGCGTAAGGTCAGGATCAAGGATGCAGTAATGAGGATTCAGGGCGTTGACACTAAGCGTGAAACGGCGACACTTCTTTCTTGCCTCTTGCCTCTTGCCTCTTGCCTCTTGCCTCTTGCCTCTTGCCTCTTGCCTCTTGCCTCTTGCCCCTAGTCCCGCACAAACACCAGATCCCACACCCCGTGGCCAAGCTTCAAGCCGCGGCGCTCGAATTTGGTCTCCGGTCGGTAATCCGGTTTCACGGCATACTGGCCGCGTCCCGCGCTGTTAGTGAAACCCGCGCTATTGTCCATCACCTCAAGCATCTGCTCGGCATATTCCTGCCAATCGGTGGCCATGTGAAAATGTCCTCCGGGTTTAAGACGTTCGCGGATCAGCTCCACGAACGATGCCTGTAAAATACGTCGCTTGTGGTGGCGCTTCTTCGGCCAGGGATCAGGGAAGAACAGCAGGACGCGATCCAGGCTGCTGGGAGGTATATGCTGTTGCAGGACTTCCACGGCATCGGCACAGATCACGCGCAGGTTACTCAATGCCTGGCGTTCGATGTCCTGCAACAGATGGCCCACGCCCGGACGGTGCACTTCGATGCCGAGAAAATCCTGCTCGGGTGCCTGCGCCGCCATGGTTGCCAGGCTGGCGCCGTTGCCGAAGCCGATCTCCAATGTGCGCGGTGCGCTGCGGCCGAAGATTGCATCAAGATCCAGTATCCCATCGAGTGCGAGGCCATAACGTGGCAGCAGCTCACTCAATGCGCGCTGTTGCGATTGGGTGATACGGCCTTCGCGGCGCACAAAGGAGCGTACATGGCGGTGTTTTTCTTCGCTGGATGGCATGGTTGGGTTTCGCATCGGCTTGCAGTGGTATGCTGGACCCACGTATTGTAATGGCTGTCGAGTCAGGCCGCAGACGTTTTTCATCCCACTGTGCGAGCTTCTGATCGCTGTACCCTTCTTTAACCACCATGAAATCGTGCTATTCACCCATCTCATTGATTCTTCCGACGCTGCTATTCGCTGCGGTGGCGCTCTCCGTCAGTTCTGCGGCCCTGGCCGGTTTACGGGTTGAAGTAGAGGGTGTGGACGATGCCTTGCGCGAAAATGTGCTGGCACTACTGACCGTGCAGCGCGAACGCGAGGCGAAGGATCTGAGTGAAGGGCATGTACGCCGTTATTACCAGCGCGGGCTCAGGGAAATTCGCCAGGCGCTGGAACCGTTCGGCTATTACCAGGTGGAAATCGACAGCGATCTTCAGAAGGAGACTGATGGTTGGAGGGTGCGGTATCGGATCAGCCTGGGTGAGCCGGTGCGCTTTACTGCCATCGATGTGCAGATCAGCGGCGCCGGCGAACAAGACACCGAATTACGCAAGGCCCTGGATAATCTTGAACTCAAGCTGGGTGAGCCCGCGAAGCACAGTCTTTACGAGGCTACCAAGAAGAAGCTGCAGAAGTTGGCGCTGGAACGCGGTTACCTCGATGCCACATACAGCCAGCATGTCTTGCGTATCGATCCGCCGTTGCACAGCGCAGAGGTGAAACTGCATCTGGATACCGGGCCGCTGTACAGTTTTGGCGCGGTGAGTTTCAGCTATTCCGGCTTGAACGACGAATTGCTGCAGCGCTATGTGACGTTTGAATCGGGCGATCCTTATTCCAGCCGGCGTTTGTTGGATCTGCAGCGGTCGCTGGAGGATAGCGGCTATTTCGATAAGGTCGACGTGCAGTCGCAGCGCGAACAGGCGCAGGATTATCAAGTGCCGGTGCAGGTTGTGCTGGAACCGCGCAAACGTCATCAGTACTCCGCCGGCGTGGGTTTTGGTACCGATACGGGTGCGCGTGGGTTGCTGGGCTGGGAGCATCGGCGGATCAATAAAGCCGGACATCGCATGAATGCGGAAATCCGCGTATCTGAAATACTGCAGTCCCTGACCGCCAGCTACAGCATGCCACTGGCCAATCCGCGCAGCGATCGATTGGAGGTCACGGCAGCGACCCTCGATGAACAGAGCGATACCGTCGACAGCAGCCTGTATAAATTCGGGGTCGGGCGTACCGTGGCGCGTGGTGGATGGCGCGAGGCGCTGACGCTCAGCTATCAGCATGAGAATTATCAAGTCGGTCTGACGGATGAGACCACCAATCTGCTGATTCCCGGCATCAGTTATTCACGCGTCTGGGCGGAAAATCGCCTCATCACCAAACACGGCCATTCATTGCAGTTCGATCTGCGCGGCGCGGCGCAACCGCTGTTGTCCGATACCAGTTTTACCCAGGCCGCCATCAAGGCCAAGCTTATTCGTTCAGTGGGACGTAACGGCCGTTGGATTGCGCGCGCGGAAGGCGGGACTACCTGGACCGATGATTTCGAGGAGCTGCCGGCATCGCTGCGTTATTTTGCCGGCGGTGATCAGAGTGTGCGCGGTTACGATTTCGAAGAGCTGGGTCCGCGCGATGCCTCGGGCGAGGTGATCGGTGGCAAACATCTGGTGTTCGGCAGCCTGGAATATGAGCACCGCATTGTCGGCAATTGGGGCGTGGCGGTCTTTGCGGATACCGGTAATGCCTTCAACAGTGTTCATGACGGTCTTGAGACCGGCGTGGGTATAGGTCTGCGTTGGCAATCACCGATTGGCATGGTGCGTGTCGATGTCGCCTCGGCTGTCAGTGAAGACAACGGGCTACGCCTGCACTTTACGCTGGGTCCGGATCTATGAGGCGGCGTAGCTGGGTTTTGCTTGGCGTGGCTATATTGACGCTCAGTCTGACTGCGGCAATTTCGGCAATGTTGTTTACCGAATCCGGTTTACGCATCGCCTTGCAGCTGGCGCAGCGCGCGGCGCCGGGTACGCTGAGTTGGCAGCAGGCTACCGGGCGTTTGATCGGCCCGCTGCAACTCGATGGCATTGAGTATCAGGATGTCGCTGGACATTATCGTCTGGCGCGCCTCGATTTCGATTGGTCTCCAGGACGATTGCTGGCACGTCGTCTCAGTATTCATCGACTGCATCTCGACGATCTGGACATAGACCTGCCCAGCAAGCCGGACCAGGTGGAAGCAACGCCCATCGAACCCGGCTGGCGACTGCCGCTGGAACTGGTCGTGCGCGATCTTACGGTAAAAAATCTGCGCATTCGCAGCGGCACGGACGAGCCAGTGGTAATCAATGCGCTGACAGCCAGCACCAGTAGCGGCTTGGAATGGTTGGATATCGAACAGCTGCAACTCGATATGCCACAGCTTAAGGTTGCTGTGCAGGGGCGTTTGGGGCTCGGCCGGCAGATGGCAACCGATCTCACGCTGGACTGGTCGCTGCAGCCAACGGGGTATGCGCCCATCCGCGCTACCGGCCAGCTCAACGGTACCTGGGATGAGGCCGTGCTGACCCAGCAGTTCAGCGCGCCACTGGCAGCCGAGGCGCGCATCGAGATTCAGAAACCCTTTACCGAATTGCACTGGGCGTTGGAGTTGAACGCACCGGTCACTTTACTCACCGAGATCAACAAAGCCTGGCCGGCACAGCGGATTGGAGGCACGCTGCGCGGCAGTGGTTCACTCTCGGGCACGGAACTCAACGCTGACCTGCAGACCGATTGGGCGGCGCAGGAACTCTATCCGCTCCACAGCGAACTGACGCTGGCAACCGGTGACGATGGCAGTCTGCAGGTGCAGCCATTGTTGCTGCAACAGGGCAACAGCCATTTACGCTTGACCGGTAACTGGGTTGCTGAGTCGCAGCGCTTCAGCGCACGCCTGGCGGCGAAGGCATTCAGCTGGCCACTGATCGGTGTGTCGCAGGTACAGATACCTGAAGGTGAGTTGCTATTAAGCGGTACTGTGCAGGATTACCAGGTCAAACTTGCCGCGCGACTGGAAGGTCAAGCGTTTCCGGCGGGGGATGTTCAGGCTGCTGGACAAGGCAGTCAACAGGATCTGCAGCTCGATGGCCTGGAGCTGCGCACACTGGAAGGCGTGGTGAATGCGCAGGGGCGGTTGGCCTGGACGCCGCAACTGCAATGGGATCTGCAGCTCGATGCTGCCGACATCAACCCCGGCCAGCACTGGCCCGCCTGGCCCGGCAAATTGTCTGCACAAATTCAGAGTACCGGCAGCGACAGCCCGCAGGGACTTGCATTCGCGGCGCGCATCGCACAGCTGAATGGCGTTTTGCGTAGCTATCCAGTCAGCGGTGCGGGCACAGTCACGCAAAAAAATGGTCAGACGCAGATCGAGTCTGTGCAGCTGCAATCGGGCGATGCGCAATTCGCCGCGAATGGCAGCGTTGCGGAGCAGTGGGATCTCAACTGGACATTGCGGGCGCCGTATTTCGCGCAGTTGCTTCCACATCTGGCAGGTTCAGTCGATGCCAGTGGCACTGTCAGTGGCGCGCGTGCCCAGCCGCGGGTACAGGCGCAGGCGGCCGTGCAGGATTTTGCCGCCGGCGACACGCGGCTTGCCGCGTTACAGTTGGATGCCGATCTGAGCCTGCACCCCGGTGCTGAGCTGATGCTCAAGGGGCGCGGTAAAGCACTGCAGTTAGGTGCCAGAAGATTCGACAGCCTGGAGCTGGATCTGAGCGGGCCCTTGGAACGGCATGCATTGTCATTGAAGGCGCTCGGATCCGCGCATCAATTACAACTGGCGGCACAAGGCGGTTGGGATGGCACGCAATGGCGCGGTCGAGTGACGCAGGGCGATTGGCACATACCCGAACTCGGAGCCTGGTCATTGCAGAAGCCCACAGCTCTGCGACTTGCCGCTGACCAGGGTGCGATTGATAAAACCTGCTGGCAGCAGCAGTCGGCCAAGCTGTGCGCACAGCTGGATTACACGGCGGCGGAACGGCATCTGCAGATGGAGCTTGCCGATCTGCCATTGACTCATTTGCAGAAGTATCTCCCGCCCGATGTGAAGATTGATGGCTCGGCAGCGACAGCGCAACTTGATGCGCACTTGCCGACGCAAGGTATCGCACGCGCTGAAGCACAATTACAACTGTCACCCGGCACGCTGACCTGGAACGATGCAGAGCGTGCGGCAGAGACGGCGTTTGGTGGCGCCAAGGGTGAGTTGCATCTGGATGCGAAGGGTTTACGCGCCACTATGCAATTGCGCTTGAGCGGTGCGGATCAACTGTCTTTGCAGGCTGAGCTGCCCGGTTATCAGCCAGGTGTAGCGCCTGCGTCGCAGCGGCTGCAGGGGCAGCTGCGGGGTGAGATACGCGATTTCGAGCTGCTGAACGCGATGCTGGAATCCGTCGAGGGTATGTCCGGTGTTGTGCAGTTGGATGCTGCGCTCACTGGCACTTTGGCCGATCCGGCCCTGCGCGGCGAGCTGCGTTTGTCCGAGGGTCGTGGTTTCATCGGCCCGGCGGGTGTGCAATTGGAAGACTGGCAACTGACACTGTCCGGCGATCCGCTCGATGGGAAGCTGCGCCTGCAGAGCAGCGCCCGTTCAGGTCCAGGTTCCTTGCAGCTGGATGGCTGGCTGACACAGCTTGGCAGTGATGACCTTGCCGCCGAGTTCCATGTCGGTGGTACCGATTTCGAGGCGGTGAATCTTCCGGAGGCGCGGGTGCTGGTGACGCCGGATCTGACCTGCAAAATCGGTCCTCGGACCGCTGCTGTGACCGGTACTGTGCATATCCCCGAGGCGCGCATCGAGCCGCGCGATCTGTCGGGTGCGGTCACGCCGTCAAAAGATGTGGTGCTGGTATCGCAAGGCGAGGAACCACCGCCTGGCTGGCAGGTGAGTAATCGGATCACAGTGAGTCTGGGTGATAAGGTTCAGTTCAATGGCTTTGGTCTCAACGGCCGTTTGACGGGAGCCTTGGATGTCACTGATCTGCCCAAGCGCGTGCCCTTGGCGCGCGGCGAGCTGGCTGTGAAGGATGGTTTGTATAAGGCCTATGGTCAGGAATTGAAGATCGAGCAGGGACGCGTACTGTATCGCGACAGCCCGTTGGACAATCCGGCGCTGGATGTGCGTGCGGTCCGCAAAACCGGCGATGTGACAGCCGGCGTGCGCGTGCTGGGTACGGCCCAGACCCCGATCGCCGAGCTGTATTCCCAGCCGAGTATGCCGCAGGCCGATATGCTGTCGTATCTGCTGTTGGGGCGCCCGGTCGCCAACGCCTCCGGTAGTGAAGGCGAGATGTTGTTCAAGGCCGCCTCGTCAGTAGGCTTGAAAGGCGGCAACCAGTTGGCCCAGAGCATCGGCAACACCTTTGGACTGGATGAGGTCTCGGTCGGGGGCGGTGATGATTTGGACAGTGCCGCGCTGACCATTGGTAAATATCTCTCACCGCGCGTGTATGTGAATTACAGCGTCGGTTTGCTGGACGCCGCCAATCGTTTTCAGATGCGTTACAACCTGACCAAGCACCTCTCCGTGCAGACCGAAACCGGCACCGCGACAGGCGGTGATATTCTCTATACGATTGAGCGCTGATTATTGAGCATTACATGATGGCATGACATAGATATGCTCGATTTAAGAACTTCGCCACCCTCTCCCTAACCCTCTCCCCGCTTACGGGGAGAGGGTTAGGGAGAGGGGCGTTTGTGTCATCCCAATGGGTAATGATCAATAATTTACTTGACCGTCATTCCGGCATATGCCGGAATCGCTATGCGTCCATAGCCGTCTTTTAATTGTGCGACATTTTCCCGAAGGATTTACTGAGCATGGATCTGATCGCCGAAATAACCGCTCAAGCGCAGGTCTGGCTGGCATCGGTTCGCACGCCCGGATTCTGGTGGCAACCGCTGGTACTGGGTGTGGCGGCTATCGGTGCCTGGATGGTGCATCGCACGCTCGGTCAGGCGCTGCGTGCGCGCAGCGCCAGCGCCGAGCAGCATCGCTTACGGCAACTCACGCTCAAAACTGTGCAGCGCATCCTGTCGCCGTTGAGTTTGCTGCTGGGTGTGTTGGCCGGTCGCGCCATACTGAAAAGCTTCGATGTGCAAACCGGTCTGCTGAATATCGCCGTGCCGTTGCTGTTGTCGCTGGCCGCGATCCGCTTCGTGGTGTATTCCCTGCGCAAGAGTTTCAAACCCAGTCCGGCGGTCAAGGCCTGGGAAAATCTGATCAGCTTCTCGATCTGGATGCTGGTGGCCTTGCATCTGCTGGGTTGGCTGCCGGAAGTATTGGCGGCCATGGATGCCTTCGCCTTCAAACTGGGTGATAACCGCATCTCGCTGTTGATTGTGACCAAGCTGGTGCTGCTGGTGGTGGTGCTGTGGATCCTGGCGCTGTGGCTGGCCGCGGTGATCGAACGCCGCCTGCTGGGTTCCCAACATGTCAGTGCCGGCATGAAGGTAGCCCTGGCAAAAATCGCGCGCTTCTTCCTGATCACCTTCGCCTCGCTGATCGCCCTGGATTCGGTGGGCATAGATCTCACCGCCTTGGCGGTGTTCGGCGGTGCGTTGGGTGTCGGACTGGGTTTTGGTTTGCAGCGTATCGCCAGTAATTTCATCAGCGGCTTTATCGTGCTGTTCGATCGCTCCATCCGTCCCGGTGACGTGATCACCGTCGGCACCAAATTCGGCTGGGTTCAGGAGCTGCGCGCAAGATACATCGTCGTGCGCGACCGCGACGGCGTGGAGACATTGATCCCGAATGAAACCCTGGTGACCACCGAGGTCATCAACTGGAGCTATACCGATTCGAATGTGCGCCTGAAGATTCCGGTGCAGATCAGTTACAGCGATGATCCCGAGCAGGCGATGGCGATGATGATGGAGGTTGCGCGCAACACCAAGCGCGTCATACAGAACCCGGAACCGGCCTGTCGGCTGATGGAATTCGCGGACAGTGGTATTGCGCTGGAATTGCGCGTCTGGATCAATGATCCACAGAACGGTGTCGCCAACGTGCGTTCTGATGTGAACGTCGGCATCTGGCATGCCTTCAAGGCCGCCGGCATCACCATCCCCTTCCCGCAACGGGATGTGCATATCAAGTCGGGAAGTTTGTAATCGCCTCGCGCGAAGACACAAAACCGCGCAAATAAAAACCCAAACTAATGCTGTTCTCTGCATACCCTCTCCCCTCGCGGGAGAGGGCCAGGGAGAGGGGGCGGGGTCAGAGTAAAAACTCTCTCGCTTGTTTCTGAAGTGTAGGGATCGTGGTTCCAGGTTTTTACTCTGACCCTGAACTCCAACTCCTTGCTGACTTTAGCGCTACTAAAACCACCGCTTGATCCGAAACAACACCAGCAACCCAATCGCCAGAAACACCATGCCGCCGAGCGCGAAGAAATAGGCGTGCTGGTAATGCAGTTCCGGCATGTTGTCGAAGTTCATGCCGAAGATGCCGGCGATCAGCGACAGCGGCAGAAAGATCGCCGAGAGCACGGTGAGGACGCGCATGATTTCGTTGGTGCGGTGGGCGACGGCGGAGAAGTGCAGGTTCACCAATGATTCGACTTCGTGCTGATGGTCGGCGGTGAAGCGTGATACGCGCCGGATGTGTTCAATGAGATCGTTCAAGCGTACCGAGAGATGGTCGTCGATTTCGATGTCGGTGTCATCGCGCCAGGCCGTGACGGCTTCGTCCTGTTCCTCGAACACCATCTGCATCTTGCGCAGTTGGCTGCCGTAGTTCATCAGCGTCATCCAGTCATCGAAGGGATGGCTTGGGTCCAGCAGATCGCGGCGCCAGGCGACGAGTTGCTCGGCCATCGGTTCGCGCATGGCCATGAAGCGCTCGACCTGTGCGGACAGGACGAGATGCATCAATCCGGCCGGACGTGTCGGGATGCGGCAGTCCTGTTGCAGTAGACGCTTACGAACTTCTTTAATGGAGAGACTGTCAGCGGGGCGGATGGTGACGAACAGGTTGTCGAACAGGAAGAATACGGTAGGGCGTGTTTCGAAATGCCCGGTCGTGCCCTGCGGTGACAGCCCACGGAAGATCACCATTTCATAATGCTGGGTGGAATCGGCGTAGGACGGATGCTTGGGGTTGAGGCTGTCGCGTACATGGTGTTCATGCACGGTGATGCCGGCGATGCGTTGTATGACACTCGCCCAGTCCCGGGCCTCTTCGCGTACGAAATCCAGCCAGATGAAACCTTCAGTAGGACGCTTGTCGATGCTGTCGAGGACTTTCGGTTGTCCGCGATTGACCAGGGAGAGTATGTCCATGCGTTACCTATGGTCTGAAAATGTGCGGTTGATGGGAAATAGGGGTCAGAGACGAATTAAGTACTGCTTGTGGTAACGGCTACTCAGCGGTGGTGGAATTCGTCTCTGACCCCTATTTCCCATCAATGCATCGCGGTGGAATTCCGTCATTGCGAGCGCAGCGCGGCAATCTGTCAATGCGGAGCACCGATCACGAGATTGCCGCGCTACGCTCGCAATGACGGAGCAGTATTATCTTTACTCCCTCATCCTGGCCTTCTCCCGGAGGGAGAAGGAATGCGGCATTTTGCACTAAGCGTAACCAAGAGATATCAGGTCTTCTGACACCGTTTAAAAGAACGTCCCATCGACCGGCGACGATGCGCTCGCGAAACGTTTGCGCGGGATGCGGCCGGCGAGGAAGGCTTCGCGGCCGGCTTCGATGGCCTTTTTCATCGCGGAGGCCATCAACACGGGATCTTGCGCGCCGGCAATGGCGGTGTTCATCAATACGCCGTCACAGCCCAGCTCCATCGCAATCGCGGCATCGGATGCGGTGCCCACGCCGGCATCAACGAGAATCGGTACCTTGGCGTTTTCGACAATGGTGCGGATGTTGTAGGGGTTGCGAATGCCCAGTCCCGAGCCGATCGGCGCGGCCAGCGGCATGACGGCGACGCAACCCATGTCTTCGAAGCGCTTGGCAATGATCGGATCATCATTGGTGTAGACCATTACCTTGAAACCGTCTTTGATAAGTATTTCGGCGGCACTCAGTGTCTGCACGATATCCGGGAACAAAGTCTTTTCATCACCCAATACTTCGAGCTTCACCAGGTCATGACCGTCGAGCAGTTCGCGCGCCAGGCGGCAGGTGCGTATGGCGTCCTCCGCGGAATAGCAGCCGGCGGTGTTGGGCAGGTAGGTGTATTTGGACATCGGCAAGGTATCGAGCAGGTTGGGCTGTTTGGGGTCCTGGCCGATGTTGGTGCGGCGGATGGCGACGGTGATGATCTGCGCACCGCTGGCCTCGACCGAGCGTCGGGTCTCGTCCATGTCTTTGTACTTGCCGGTGCCGACCAGTAGACGCGAGCTGTAGACGTGACCCGCGATCAGCAGGCCGTCATCGTTCGTGGTGGTGGGCTTCATTACGGTCGACATAGTGCGTTCCTTATTAAGATAACGTAGGGCGCATTAGACCGAAGGTCGTAATGCGCCGGATGTTTTGGCGAACCCATTCGGCGCATTACGCTGCGCTAATGCGCCCTACATCTAAATTCAGCCGCCGCCGATCGCCTGCACGATCTCAATCTGATCGCCATCGCGCAGCTGGTGTTCGCCATACTGGCTGCGCGGCAGAATTTCGCGGTTGATCTCCATGGCCAGGCGGCGGCCGCCCAGGTCGAGCAGTTCGACCAGTTGAGCCGCGGTCAGGCCGGGATCGACTGTGCGAGGATCTCCGTTGACAATAATCTGTAGTGGCTCGGACATGATGGCGGACGTCGGTCTATTGGGTTAGGGCGAATCATGCGAACATGACCCAGGATTCCCACCCGGCCCGTTCTCCAGGGTTTTGGTGGGTGGCTATGGTTCTGGATTCTACAACAAATTGCGTGGAGCGGGCGCCGAGGCGGATAGCGATGCAGGAGCGGACGGAAGACATTATCCCTGTGGAGGTCGCGGGAACCCTGGCGGGTCTGTTCCAGGAACGTCTGCGGCGCAGCCCCTCGTCCCCGGCGTACCGCTATTTCGATAAGCAGACCGAGCAGTGGTGTGAGATCAACTGGCGCGATATGGGCGTGCTGGTGGCGCGTTGGCGCGCGGCCTTGGCAAACGAAGGTTTCTCGGCGGGCGACCGCGTGGCGATCCAGTTGCGCAACTGCAAGGAATGGGTCTGCTTCGATCTGGCTGCGCAGTATCTGGGCCTGGTGGTGGTGCCGCTGTATACCGAAGACCGGCCTGACAATGTCGCCTATATCCTCGATGATGCGCGCTGCCGCTTGCTGCTGGTGCAGTCCGCGACACAGTGGCGCCGGCTGGCATCGGCCGTCGATAGCGTGGAATGCCTGATACGGGTGCTGTTGTTGGAAGGTGATGATGAGGTTGAAGACCTGCGTCTGCGGACGGTTGATGCCTGGCTGCCGCACATGGCGTTGCTGACCTCGCCGTTACCCACCGATCCGCATGCGTTGGCAACTATCGTCTATACCTCGGGTACCACGGGTCGCTCCAAGGGCGTGATGCTCAGTCATCACAATCTGCTTTCGGTCGCGCATGCCGGACTGACAATGGTGGATGTGTATCAGGAGGATCTGTTTCTGTCCTTCCTGCCCATGTCGCACACCCTGGAACGTGCGGGTAGTTACTATCTGCCCATGCTGGCGGGCTCCTGTGTCGCTTTCTCGCGTTCAATTGCGCAGCTTGCGGAAGACTTGCAGATTGTGCGGCCGACGGTACTGATCGCCGTGCCGCGCATTTTCGAACGCGTCTATGGCCGCATCCATGAGCAGATGCTGCAGGCGTCCTGGTTTCGGCGCGCGCTGTTCAATCTGGCGGTGCAGGTCGGTTGGCAGGTATTCGAGCGCGAGCAGGGACGCGGGCATTGGTCGCCGCTGTTGAGTCTGTGGCCGCTGCTGCGCAAGGCGGTCGCGCAGCGCGTGTTGGATAAGCTCGGCGGACATCTGCGTATCACGGTCAGTGGCGGCGCAGCCTTGCCGTTTCCGGTTGCGCGGTTGTTTATAGGGCTGGGTGTGCCGCTGTTGCAAGGCTATGGTCTGACCGAGACAAGCCCGGTGCTGAGCATTAATCTGATTCAGGATAATGATCCGGCCAGTGTCGGCGTGGCCTTGCGCGGTACCGAATTACGCATAGGTGAAAATGCCGAACTGCTCGCACGCGGTCCCGGCGTGATGCTCGGCTACTGGAACAATCATGCGGCGACCGCGCAGATGATCGATGCCGAAGGTTGGCTGCATACGGGTGATCAGGCGCGTATCGAGAACGGGCATATTTATATCACCGGACGTATCAAGGACATTCTGGTGCTCTCCAATGGCGAGAAGGTGCCACCCGGCGATATGGAGTCGGCGTTGTGCCTTGATCCCCTCGTTGATCAGGCCCTGGTCGTCGGCGAAGGTCGGGCCTTTCTATCCGCACTATTGGTATTGAATGCCGAACATTGGTTCGGTGCCGCCAAAGAATTCGGTCTGGATCCTTATCAGCCGGAGAGTCTCAACGACGAACGCTTGAAGACGAAGGTGATCAAGAGCCTGCACCATCAACTGCGCGACTTCCCGGGCTACGCCAAGATCCGTCGCGTCGCCTTATTTCTGGAGCCCTGGAGCGTCGAGAACGGCTTGCAGACACCGACGCTGAAGATCAAGCGCGCGGCAGTGCTGGAGCGGTTTGCGGATGATGTCGAACGGTTATATAGACAGGGTTAAAGAAGTAGGGCGTGCGCGATAATCCTCGGTCGGCAAAGCTGTGAACACATTCGGCGTATTACGGCTGGCGCCTAATACGCCCTACGGTAAAGCGGATGGCTGGAAAGCCGGCTGCAGACCCACTAGAATCATTGCCACAGGCGGGTGTAGTTCAATGGTAGAACTGTAGCTTCCCAAGCTACTAGCGTGGGTTCGATTCCCATCACCCGCTCCATTTTTCTCCTCACCTCAGATTTTGCAACTGGGGTTCTTCAGGTGTTTAAACATTCCGTGCTGACCATTGTCGGGCGCGGCCTTCGGCCTGAATCCGACCTACGTTGGCTAGGTGTATTCAAGTAGGTCGGGTTCAGCGGCGCTAGCCGCGCGCTCGACATCGCGCAGATGTCCGCGCACTCCAGAAACAGCACCGGGCGCTCAGGGCGCCCGGTGGGTCGTATTTAATGCCTCTTCGTATCAGCTCGCAGGTGAACGACGCTGCGGCAGCAGTTGCTCGCGGGCCAGATGCTCATGCAATTCGAGCGGCGATAGTTTGGAAAGGTCCTTGGCGAGTTCCTTGATATCGACGCCCGCCTTGATCAGGGCGTCCAGCTCGTTGCGTAGAAAACCGAGGATACGTTTCTGCGCCACCAGCACCAGTTGCCGGGTGCTGTTCTGGCTGAGCAGGCGCGAGGCTTCGCGGGCCACGTCGCGGGCAAAGCGGCGCTCGAATTCATCTTCATGTTGACTGCGGTGATCGTCATAGCCGTGTGCCGCGCCGTTACTCCCGCGATTGCGGCCGGATTTGCTGTCACTCCACAGATCGACGCCGTGCGTTTCATTCTCGACATTAACCAGGCCGTTGACCTCGCACAGATTGGGGCCGGACTGCATATCGGGATATTCCACAGCTTCCAGAGTGAAGAACCGGGCACGGGAACCACCGGCAACCACAACGCAATTATGCTGCATGAGTTTACTCCTTATGGTCAGTCGCAAGGACGGCAGCGCCACTGGAACGTCACTGGCGCATGCCGGAAAATCGGTGTCTTCTGGATCAGCCACGACGGGCGGACTAGCCGGTCCGGGGCCTGGTGAATAGGTGGGTATGGAACATCCATTCGCATACTAGTTTGATAGTCCGGACCGGCGTGGAATTCAAGGCCGGAGACTGACAAAATACCGGCCCGTAACGGATAACAGTGATCCTAAAAAATCATTTCAGCCACGGAATCACACGGAAGACACTGAAGGAACCTCTGATTATTGAGCATTACATGATGGCATGACATAGATATGCTCGATTTAAGAACTTCGCCACCCTCTCCCCAACCCTCTCCCGCCCCGGCGGGAGAGGGGGTTATCCCCTCTCCCCGCTTGCGGGGAGAGGGT
>JAHJQQ010000054.1 GCA_018819175.1 Gammaproteobacteria bacterium | reverse complement strand
GTTGACGCCCAGATGGATATAGTTCTGCATAAGCAATCTCATTGATCTCGCGTAGGCTGCGGCTCGCAACGCTCGCCACACCTTGGAAATACATTAAGGAACCTCTGATTAATTCGCTGAAGCGGTATCTGCTGCGTTGCAGCCGGGCTCAAAATACTCATTTACGCCGTCTAAACTCCGTTTTTTACTCGGTGCTGCGCACCTCGCCCTTCGGGCCGGCTGGCGCCGTTCTCTCCGCTTCGCTTCGAGTCGCCCGTCTGCGCCTTGCATCTGCTCGCTTGATCAAATTAATCAGAGGTTCCTTAAAACCAATACCGCACAAACCCCACCTTAACCTTCAGCGCGCCGCCATCGCCGCGAACACCTCGCGGGTCTTGAGTTTGCGATCACCCAGATACAGGCCCAGGGCCGCGCGCATGAGACGTTTGCAGTCGCTCAGACTTTGCGCGTCTTCCAATTGATCCGCCGCCAATGACAATAGACTCGAACCCTGCAGACACAGTCCCTGCCCAGGTCTCTGCACAGATCCCTGAGTCACGGCAACGGGTCCGGTTTCCAATTCATAGCGATAGAACCCCTCGGCTATAACCGGCTCACCCGTGTCGGCTTCATGATCCAACATCAGGCCGTAGCCCAGCGTTTCCAGCAGACGTTTTTCAAACAACCGCAAGGGACGTTCCGTCGCGTACTGCAGACCTTGCAAGGCCTCTGCATAGGCCATAAACAGTTCGGGATGCGGATCGAGCCGCTGCAACAAGCGCATGATCAATTCGTTGAGATAAAATCCCGAATACAGCGTCGCGCCGAGCAGGCGCGGCGCGGTGCCGTTGGGTTCCACACCGGTCAGCGTGCCCAGTTCGGCGCGTCCGGTCCAGGACAGCAACAAGGGCTGAAACAATTGCAATAAACCGCGATTGCGTGATTTCGGCGCACGCGCCCCACGCGCAACCAAGCCGAAACGGCCTTGCTCCGGTGTGAAGATTTCCAACAGCAGACTGGTATCGCGGTAAGGCCGCTGATGCAGGAGGTAAGCCGGTTGCAGTTGCGTACTGATCCGCATCGCCTACTTCTCTTCACCGTAACCCAGACTGCGCAGGGCGCGCTCGTCGTCGGCCCAGCCCTCTTTGACCTTGACCCACAATTGCAGGAACACCTTGCCGCCGAACAGTTTCTCCAGTTCGATACGAGCTTCGGTGCCGACTTCTTTCAAGCGACTGCCGCCCTTACCGACCACAATCGCCTTCTGCGAATCCCGCTCCACTAATATCAACGCATGAATACGCCGCAGATTGCCTTCCTGCTTGAACTGCTCGATCTCGACGGTGACGCCGTAGGGTACTTCCTGACCAAGTTTGCGGAACAGTTTCTCACGCACGCGTTCGGCCGCAAGAAAGCGTTCGCTGCGATCGGTGAGTTGATCATCCGGATAGATCGCCTCTTGCTCCGGCAGATACTTCACGACACAGGACTCGAAGCTGTCCAGGTTATCGCGCCGCAGCGCGGACAAGGGGACGATGTCGGCAAAATCATGCAGCGCGGAAAGCTTCTGGATGATCGGCAACAGTTCGGCCTTTTCTTCCAGACTGTCGACCTTGTTCACCACCAGGATGACCGGCACATCGAGATCGCGGAGCTTGTCCAAAATCCAGCGGTCCTCATCGGTCCAGCGTGTCGCCTCGACCAGGAAGGCCACCACATCGACCGCGTGCAAGGTATCGGCAGCTGTACGGTTGATGGCGCGATTCAAGGCTTTGCGACTGCCTTGATGCATGCCGGGGGTATCGACATAAATCACCTGCGCATGCTCCAGGCTGTTGATGCCGAGGATACGATGGCGTGTGGTCTGCGGGCGATGCGAAGTAATGCTGATCTTCTGGCCGAGCAGACCATTGAGCAGAGTGGACTTACCGACATTGGGCCGTCCCACCAACGCAACATAACCACAGTGGAACGACTCAGTCATACAGACAATACCTTTAAGATTTTGGGTGCGCATATAACGCGAAGAGTGGAAAAATGTAACTGTGCGAGAACGTCGCGCCCGCAAATCATGTCAGGAGGCCGTGGTCGCACCCAACAAGGCCAGCATATCCTGCGCGGCCTGCTGTTCGGCCCGGCGTCGGCTGCTGCCATTACCGCGCACCTGCAGATTCTTTCCTGCCACCCGGCATTCAACCTCGAAAACCTGGTCATGGGCATCGCCGCGGATCGAAATAACAGTATAGGCCGGCAGTTCCAGATGCTGACCCTGCAGATATTCCTGCAAACAGGTCTTGGGATCTTTCAGTGCCAGCGGCTCATCGGGCAGCGCCGCCAGACGTTCGCGGTACAGGGCCTGAATCATGCCGGCACAGGTGGCGAAGTCACTGTCCAGATAGACCGCACCGAAGATCGCCTCCAGGGCATCGGCGAGAATGGAATCGCGGCGGTAACCACCACTCTTGAGTTCACCGGAGCCGAGTCTTAGAAAATCACCGAGCTCCAGATCCCGCGCCAGTTCCGCCAATGTCAATTTACGGACCTGGCTGGCGCGCAATCGGCTGAGCTCGCCTTCACTCGCTTCGGGATAACGTTTGAACAGGTCTTCGGCGATCACCAGACCGAGAATGGCATCACCCAAGAATTCCAGACGCTCGTTGTTGGTACCGCCGGCGCTGCGATGCGTCAGCGCGCTATCTAACAGAGACACATCGCGGAAGCGATAACCCAGTCGCTTGAGCAGTGCGTCATCACCTGCCATCAATTCTTGACCATCTCGACTTCTTTGTTGAATTTGGAGACCGCATCGACGTTGCCGGCGACATGCACACGGACTTCGTAGTCAACCCAGACGCGCAACCGGCCGTTCCGATTCTCGATCTTGACGTCCTTGCCGCTGATGCTCTTTACATCGTTGATGTCGAAACGTTTGCTGACCATGGAGCGGATTTCAGGCGGCGTTTTATTGGTAATACCAGGTTCATTCTTCAGCGATTCCAATGAGGTGGAGACAGTGGAAAATTCCAGATAACCCGGCACCAGGCGCAGCGCCAACAGCACAAAAAAGGCGATCAGGCCGAGGACAATCATCCAGCCAATGGCGGTCATACCCTGCTGCGATTTCAGCGTCTGCATTGCTTCACCTCATTTTCGTTAGAGTTTAATGAATGGATTGCCCGAGCCGCTTCCAATCCACACCACCGGCAACACTATCCCAATTCATCCAGATCACGAAGGCCTTGCCCACCAGATTGTCCTCGGAAACCGGGCCGAAATAGCGACTGTCCTTACTGTTGTCACGATTATCGCCCATCATGAAGTAATGGTCGGGCGGAATCACGAGCTCGCCTTCGACACCGCCGCTGTTTCCACGCACCAGAATCTGATGTTTGATCCCCTGCAGATCTTCCTCGCGCAGAGCGGAGCCGGAACTGGAAACCCCGGAACCCACCCCGACGTAGCTGCCCAGATCCGATTGCGGCATAGCGACACCATTGATATATAGGATTTTTCCGCGATAGACAACCTTGTCCCCCGGCAAGCCCACGACGCGTTTGATGTAATCCACCTTCGGGTCGTCCGGATAACGGAACACCACCACATCTCCGCGCTGAGGCTCACCCAGCTCAAGAACCTTCTTATTGAGCACCGGCAGACGCAGCCCATAGGCGAATTTATTGACCAGGATGAAGTCGCCCACCAGCAGCGTCGGCATCATGGAGCCTGACGGAATACGGAACGGCTCGGCCACAAACGAACGCAACAACAGCACAATGAAAATGACCGGGAAAAAGGCCTTGGCATATTCGACCACCACCGGTTCCTTGACATCCTGGCCGCGACCTTTCCGCAGGAACAGCGCATCCAACAGCCAGATGATGCCCGTGATGGCGCTGGCCAGCACCAGTATCAGAGGAAAATCGAAATTCATTTTATGTCCTTGTAATGAGTTGCTAGGTTCTATTGAGCATTACATGATGGCATGACATAGATATGCTCGATTTAAGAACTTCGCCACCCTCTCCCCAACCCTCTCCCGCCCCGGCGGGAGAGGGGGTTATCCCCTCTCCCCGCTTGCGGGGAGAGGGTTAGGGAGAGGGG
>JAHJQQ010000053.1 GCA_018819175.1 Gammaproteobacteria bacterium | reverse complement strand
TAGGTTCTAGGTTCTAGGTTCTAGGTTCTAGGTTCTAGGTTCTAGGTTCTAGGTTCTAGGTTCTAGGTTCTAGGTTCTAGGTTCTAGGTTCTAGGTTCTAGGTTCTAGGTTCTAGGTTCTAGGTTCTAGGTTCTAGTCAAATCTTCCACCTTTATCCCCCTCGGCCCTAGCACCTAGTCCCTCGTCCCTGAATTAATAACTCGCCGCTTCGCCCATCTCGCTCATCACTTCGTTCAACGAGGCTTCGTTGCCATCGGCCAGACACACCAGATTGCCGACGCTGCACACCGCGACACCGGCACCGCGCACAATCCAGCCGCGCGGCGGGGTCCAGCCGCGGATCTGGGTGAACATGGACAGCTGGTCGGCATTACCCTGCACCATGCGTTTGTACTCGTGCGCAAAGTGCGCCAGGCGTGCCATACCTTCTTCGTCGAGCATGCCATAGCCTTCCACCAGGCTACCGTCGTCGCGGAACAGACAGATGACCTGGACGCCATCGAGTGCCAACAATCGTTTAATCATGGCTGTTACCCTGCCAGCGCCGCATAGGCCTGTTCGTAATCGACCTGATCATTGGTCATCACCACGCCACAGTTTTCGGTCGCCACGGCGGTCCATTCGAAACCGACCATGGTGAAACCCTGAATCGGGTAAAAGCCCTGCGCGCCGGTCATCTTCTCCCAGCCACGCGCCTGCATGGCAGCAATGGCGATATTGGCTACACAGACATGGCTGAGCAGATCCAGCGCATCGGCATTCAAATTGCTGCCGGAGGCAATCCGGTGCTCCCCGAGTTCGCCACGGTCGGAAAATTCAAAGGCGGCCAGCGCGCCGGGCAGGCTCATCAGTTTATTCAGGTCAGTCATTTCGACGATGCTCCATAAAATTCCGGTTTCAGTCGTAGGTCGGGTTAGCGCAGCGTAACCCGACATTGGACGTGGATTGAATGTCGGGTTACGCCGCCACGCGGCTAACCCGACCTACGCGCTATATAAGATCCTGCGGTTCGTCGGCAAGACGCACGCGCAACGTCGACATAATGGTATTGAGTGACGCCTTGCTGTTGTCCAGAAAGCAGAACACGTTGGCCATCGTGCAGACGGTGAACTGCGGACCGCGTACCACCCAGCCGCCGGCCGGGGCGACATGACTTTCAGGATGCATGCTCGCCATCATGTCCGTCTGCATATGCACGCCCATGGTGGTGGCGCGACACATGATCGAGGCCATGCGGGCCTGCTCCTCACTGATCTGGCCTTTATAGGAGAAACGATCGCCGCGATAGGAATATTCGCCGGCGGCGAACACCCCGTCCATCGCAGCCAATTCGGCAATCAACGACATAACCAATACCTCCTACCCATCTATTGTAGTTGTGATTGTGTATCTGAAGATTTAGCACATCTAATGGATATATGTCACGGTTGCAAATGAGCAGCGAATTCTGGTACCTATGCGGCTGGAACCGCCATGCCACCAGACCCGATGACCCACTCAGCCGACACCGCCTCCTTCTTCAAACGCCTCGCCGCTCTGTTCTATGACAGCTTGCTGCTGATAGCGCTGCTGATGCTGGCCACAGCCCTGGCCTTCTGGCTTAAAGGCGGGGCTGTGCCGGCGGAAAGTCTGTTCTTCCGACTGTATCTGCTGCTGGTGACGGGCCTGTTCTTTATCGGCTTTTGGGTGGCCGGCGGACAGACCCTGGGCATGCAGACCTGGCGTCTGCGCGTGCAACGCCGGGATGGGCGACCCTTGGGATTCTGGCAGGCCTTGTTGCGCTTCCTGCTGGCCGTGCCGTCGGTGGGTTGTTTCGGAATTGGTCTGTTATGGATACTGGTCGATCGCGAGAAGCTGGCGCTGCATGATCGGTTGTCGGGCACAGTTGTGGTGTCGTTGCCGAAGCCGAGCAAAACGCAGTCACCTAACTCGCCGCATCACCCATAAACCGCCACTGAAAAATATCAACGACGGCAGCAGGACACTGAACCACGCGGCCAAACCATAAATCTGTCCTACCTGGCTCATAGTGCGATTCAACAGGAAGAAGGCGACACCGACCAACACACCCCACAGCAGGCGATGCCCGGTACCGGAATCGCGCAGCGGTCCGAACACAAAGGGAATGGACAGAAACAGCATCACCAAACCGGCAACCGGCGCCAGCACGCGCCGCCAGAAGGCCAGATCGTAACGCGATGCATCCAGACCGTTGTCGTGCATGTATTGACTGTATTTATACAAATCACGCGCCGACAGATCCGCTGGATCAATGGTCACGACGTTGAGTAATTTCGGACTCAGCAGACTGGGCCAGTCCAGCGTTTTGGCCTGCGTCACTGTCAGCGACCGGTCTTCGATGTCACCTCGCTGCACTCCCTGCAGACGCCAGCCACCGTCAAGGTGTTTGGCATTACTCGCACGCATCGCGGCAACCAAACCACCGTTTTTATCCAACTCATAGACGTCCACATTGGCAAGCTGGCCATCGGGCAGCACTTGCTGAATGTTGATGAAGTTGTTGCCGTCACGCGCCCATAACCCGTGTTCGCTGCGCAATGTCACCGTACCCGACACCGCCAGCGAACGGCGTTGCTCCGCCTGCTGTTCCGTCCAGGGTGCCACCCATTCGCCGATTACTGCAGCAGCGACCAGAATAATCAAACCGGCCTTGAGCACACTCAGGGAAATACGCAGTACCGACACGCCCGCCGCACGAATGGCGATCAATTCACTCCCGGAGGCCAGCGTGCCCAAGCTCAGCAGACTACCGAGCAATGCCGCCATGGGTAATATTTCATGGATGCGTCCGGGCGAGACAAAAGCGACGTAGACCAGGATATCTTTCAAGCCATAGTGGCCCTTGCCTATGTCCTGAACTTCCTGCACAAAAATAAAGAACAGGTCTATCGCAAGCAGAATGAACAACGCCAGCAGTGTGCCGGCAAGTACCGTCCGGGCAAGGTAGCGATCGAGGATTTTCACGCCGCTCTCCTTGGCGCTGGCATCCGGCTGAAGTAGAACAAGCCAACTGTGACGAGCACGGGCAAACCATGCACCCACCATAAACCCGGCATCGGCCCGAGCGTGCCCTTCTCCACCCAGACCTGCGCGGTACCCAGCAGGTTGTAATAAACGATAAAGATCAACACGGCGGCAAACAGTTTACCGAAGCGTCCCTGGCGTGGCGTCGTGCGACTTAATGGCACGGCCAGCAATACCAGACACACGGCGGCTACCGGCAGCGACAGCCGCCATTGCAATTCAGCGATGTCGTGACGATCCTGCGAACCCCATAGCTCATCGCTGGGAATCGCGTCGTGTTTGACACCGGGATTGAGAATTTCCACGGATTCCAGTCGAATCCCATGCCGACTGAACTGCAGGATGCGGAACACTTCATCGCCCGGAAAACCTTCGTAGCGATAACCCTCATCCATCACCAGAAAACGATCCCCAGTGGCGGCATCCCGTGCCGGGTGGGCGCGCTTGGCCGTCAGCAAGGTTTGCACACCATCCTTGTCGTTGCGGACAAACAGTTGTTCAAGATTTTCGCGATCGGGCGAAACCCGCTCCGCATAGAAGACCATCTTGCCGTCGGCGGACTCGTGGAAACGACCGGCCGTGATCACTGAAAGATCATTCGCGCCCTGGGCACGGGCACGCATTTCATAACCCAGCGCCGCCGTATTGGGCACCACGAACAGCGACAGCGCGCCGACCATCATCCCGACCAGCAGCGCCAGACCAATTAACGGCCGGTATAACTGAGCAGGACCAACACCACAGGCACCGAGCGCCGCCATCTCGCTGTCTTTGTACAGCCGACCGAGCGCCAGCAGCACGCCGAGATAGAGCGTCAGCGGCAGCAACACCACCAGATAGTCTATGGATTTGAGACCCAGCAGGGTAAAGATCACCCCCGACGGCAGCTCACCCTCGGCGGCCTCGCCGAGTAAGCGGGCCAGCCGATTACTGACCACGATCAGCCACAGCACCAGGGTTACTGCCACCCAATTCAGCACAACTTCCTTCAACAGGTAGCGATCAATGACCCGCAGCATAACGACCTAATAGTTATCGAGCCCACTATGGCATCCGCAACAGCGGCATGCCGAGCGGCCCGCAAATGAAAAAGGAATTCGTTTACAGTACACTTGCGCGCTAATGCAGCGCTCGCCGCAGTCCGTGGAAATATTCCACTGCTCGGCGCGGTAAACCTACCTTATACACTTAAGCGCCGCAATTATAACCCGAATCGCGGCCTGCGAACCTCACGCGCCGATCAGCACAGGAGCTACCCATGGAATTCAACGTCACGAGCGGCAACCCCGAGAAACAGCGCAGCGGCTGCCTCGTCATCGGCGTATTCGAGGCGCGGAAGTTATCCGCCGCCGGCAAGGAACTGGACAAGGCCAGCGGCGGTTTTCTCACCACGCTGCTGCATCGCGGCGATATGGAAGGCCGCGTCGGCCAGACTCTGCTGGTGCACAACGTGCCCAAGACCCAATGCGACCGTGTGCTGTTGGTCGGCTGCGGCAAAGAACGCGAGTTCGACGTCAACAATTATCGTAAAGCCGTCAACATCATCACCCGCACCCTGAATGACACCGGCACCACCGATGCCGTGAGCTATCTCACGGATCTCGACATCAAGGGCCGAGACAGTTACTGGAAGGTGCGCGACCACGTTCAGACCACCACCGATGCGCTGTACGTGTTCGATCAGCTCAAGAGCAGCACAGACAAAGTCCGTCGTCCGCTGAAAAAGATGAGCCTGAGCGTACCGACCAAAGGCGAACTCAGCGCGGGCGAACAAGGCATCGCCGAAGGTCAGGCCATCGCCGCCGGCATGAAGCTGGCGAAGGATCTCGGCAATCTGCCGGGCAACATCTGCACACCGACCTATCTTGCCGACCAGGCAAAAACCCTCAAGAAGCATGCACGCAAACTCAGCGTGAGCATTCTTGAAGAGGCCGACATGAAAAAACTCGGCATGGGTTCATTGCTGTCGGTCTCGGCCGGCAGTCGCCAACCGGCCAAGTTGATTGTCATGGATTATCGCGGCGGCAAGAAAGGCGACAAGCCGGTGGTGCTGGTCGGCAAGGGCGTGACCTTCGATTCCGGCGGCATCTCGCTCAAACCCGGCGCAGCCATGGACGAAATGAAATTCGACATGTGCGGTGCCGCCAGCGTATTCGGCGCCATGACCGCGATCACGCAGCTCGATCTCGCGTTGAATGTGGTCGGCATCGTTCCCGCCACCGAGAATCTGCCGGACGGTCTCGCCACCAAACCGGGCGATATCGTCACCAGCATGTCCGGTCAGACCATCGAAGTGCTGAACACCGATGCCGAAGGCCGTCTGATTCTGTGCGACGCGCTGACCTATGCCGAGAAATTCAATCCCGCCGCCGTGGTCGACATCGCTACGCTCACCGGCGCCTGCGTGATCGCGCTCGGTAAACATGCCGCCGGCCTGCTCAGCAACCACAGCCCGCTCGCGCACGAACTGCAGAAATGCGGCACGGTCAGCCATGACCGCTGCTGGGAAATGCCGCTGTGGGATGAATATCAACAGCAGCTCGATTCCAACTTCGCCGACATGGCCAACATCGGCGGTCGCGAAGCCGGCACCATCACCGCCGCATGTTTCCTGTCACGCTTCACCAAGAACTATCACTGGGCGCATCTGGATATCGCCGGCGTCGCCTGGAATCAGGGCAAAGAAAAAGGCGCCACCGGCCGCCCCGTGCCACTGCTGACGCAGTTCCTGCTGGATCGCGCGGCGAAGAAGTGATTCAGTTTTTTTTAAAAAACTAAAGATCGTTTTGAACCGCAAAGGCGCAGAGGCGCAAAGAAAATCTTTATGAATTATTAAAAAACATTTCGTCTTACGTTTTTATAATAATTCTTCTTTGCGCCTCTGCGCCTTTGCGGTTCATAAAATTTTTTCTTGGCGGCCTTGGCGCATTAGCGGTTCAAAAAAGTTTTTCAATATTCAAAACAACTATGACTAAATCATGACCAGAGTCGACTTCTACGTTCTCCCCAACGCCGATCCCGCGCAGCGATCGTTGCTGGCGTGTCGGCTCGCGGAGAAGGCGTACAGTCAGGGACTCAAGGTCTACATCCACACCGCCTCCGAAAACGAAAGCCAACAGCTCGATGAGCTGCTATGGACCTTTCGTCAAGGCAGTTTTCTGCCGCATGCGATTCACAGCGCGAACGATGATGAACCACCCGCCATCCTGCTCGGCCATGCGCACGAGCCTTCCAGCCATATCGATGTATTGATCAACCTCGGCGCGGAGATCCCGCCGTTCTTCAGCCGCTTCGAACGCGTCGCCGAGCTGGTCGACCAGCGCCCCGAACTGCTGGCCCAATCCCGCGAACGATTTCGTTTCTACCGCGAACGCGGTTACGATCTGAATTCACACCAGCTGAAGGCCTGAACCATGGATGACAACCACGAGCAGGATACGGCCCCGGAAGAGATCCCTGTGCTCCAGGAGATCGTCGAGATTCACATCAACACCGAGGGCAAACGCGTCACCGTCCCGCTGGATCTGGAACAGCTCGCCACCCGTATCACCGACGAGCTGGCCGGCCAGCTCCAGAAAGAACTTACTCAACAGCTGGAAAGCTGCCTGGATCAGGCTTTGGACGCCGCCATGGTCAAGATTCGCCGCGAAGTACAGCGCTTGCTACTCACGCAGTTGGGTAATCCGGAGCCCTGACCGAACACATTGGGCTCTGCCCCTGTATCCAACACCCGTAGCCCGGATGTAATCCGGGGTGCATGCCGCAATGCGATTCCCGGATTTCATCCGGGCTACATCTGGATCCCGGCCTACGCCGGGATGACGCCACAAAATTGAAGTCGGACCCGCGATCCCAACTTCAATGTAGGGCGGGTTAGGCACGATTTATGTGCCGTAACCCGCCGGCCGTGCCGCAGGCACACCTTCAAAACCGCGTGGTGTTGCTACGCAACGCTTGTTGGGTTACGCGAAAAACGCTAACCCAGCCTACATACAGATGGTTCCGAAAAATGGGGCGGACCCGCGATCCCAACTTCAATGTAGGGCGGGTTAGGCACGCTTTATGTACCGTAACCCGCCAACCGTGCCGCAAGGCACACCTTCATGACCGCGTCGTGTTGCTGCGCAACGCTTGTTGGGTTACGCGAAAAACGCTAACCCAACCTACATAAATATCCTGCCCCGCCGTTACAAAAGCACAATCTTTCTTCACCGAGGAACACCAATCATGAGCGGGTTTGAATTTGCCTTTATGGGACATACAGTTGCCTTTGACAGTGTCACGGCCTACGGCTGCTTACTCGCCGCCGTGTCGTTCTCGGCCTTCTGCTTCGCACTGTCACGCGAACATAAACTGAAATCCGCCCAGAACCGTCCGCTGAATCATCCCCGTACCTATTGATATACATAAGGTCGGATATGAAATCGGGGTCTAGATGACCCCGATTTTTTTTGCCTCTCCTTCGACCATATCTGGCCCCCCGTAGCCCGGATGAAATCCGGGACGCATCCCGCGATGTCATTCCCGGATTTCATCCGGGCTACATCTGGATCCCGGCCTACGCCGGGATGACGGCGAGAATGGGGGCGGAACCGCATTCCCAATTCCAACTTCAATGTAGGGCGGGTTAGGCACGCTTTATGTGCCGTAACCCGCCAACCGTGCCGCAAGGCACACCTTCAATACCGCCTCGGGTTGCTGCGCAACGCCCGGTGGGTTACGCGAAAAGCGTTAACCCACCCTACATATAGAGTTCCTAAACATCGGGGCTGGGCCCGCAATTCCAACTTCAATGTAGGGCGGGTTAGGCACGCTTTATGTGCCGTAACCCGCCAGCCGTGCCGCAAGGCACACCTTCATGACCGCGTGGTGTTGCTACGCAACGCCTGGCGGGTTACGCGAAAAACGCTAACCCGCCCTACATCCGAAAATTCCGGCCAAACACCCCGATATCCTTCCCTCGCCCCATCCCCCACCCCCTACGCTATAATGCCCGCTCTTTTTGCGGCAGCCCCTGTCCCCACACGCGAGATCGGAATACCAGATGGAAAAGACCTACGACCCCCACGCCCTCGAACAGCGCTGGTATCAGACCTGGGAAGACAAGGGCTACTTCGCCCCGCAAGCCGGTGGTGAAGGAAATAGGGGACAGACCCAAACTTCGGGTCAGTCCCCTATTTCCCCCGCCCCTTACTGCATCATGATCCCGCCGCCGAACGTGACCGGCAGCCTGCACATGGGTCACGCCTTCCAGGACACCCTGATGGATGCCCTGACCCGCTATCACCGCATGCGCGGCCACAACACCCTGTGGCAGGCCGGCACCGATCACGCGGGCATCGCCACCCAGATGGTGGTCGAGCGCCAGCTCAATGCCGAGGGCAAAACCCGCCACGATCTCGGCCGCGACGCGTTCATCAAAAAGGTCTGGGAGTGGAAGGCCGAGTCCGGCGGCACCATCACCCGCCAGCTGCGCCGCATGGGCGCCTCGCTGGATTGGCAACACGAACGCTTTACCATGGACGACGGCCTGTCCGATGCCGTGAACGAAGTGTTCGTGCGCCTGCATGAAGAAGGCTTGATCTATCGCGGCAAGCGCCTGGTGAACTGGGACCCGGTGCTGCATACCGCCGTGTCCGATCTGGAAGTGGTGTCCGCGGAAGAATCCGGCCACATGTGGCACTTCCGCTATCCGCTCGCCGATGGCTCCGGTCATCTGGTCGTCGCGACCACCCGTCCGGAAACCATGCTCGGCGACAGCGCCGTGGCCGTGAACCCGGAAGACGAGCGTTATAAACATCTGGTCGGCAGAATGATCAAACTGCCGCTGACCGATCGCGAGATCCCGATCATCGCCGACGACTATGTCGATGCGGAATTCGGCACCGGTTGCGTGAAGATCACGCCCGCGCATGACTTCAACGATCACCAGGTCGGCCAACGTCACGACCTGCCGCTGATCAACATCTTCACCAAGGACGCCGCGCTCAACGACATCGTCCCGGAAAAATACCGTGGCTTCGATCGCTACGAAGCGCGCGACATGATTGTCCACGACCTCGACGAACTCGGTCTGCTGGCGAAGATCGACGACCACAAACTGATGGTACCGCGCGGCGACCGCACCGGCGCCGTGATCGAGCCCTTGCTCACCGATCAATGGTTCGTCAAAGCCGAACCGCTGGCCAAGCCCGCCATCGAAGCCGTCGAGAGCGGCCGCATCCGCTTCGTGCCGGACAACTGGAAGAACACCTATTACGACTGGATGCGCAACATTCAGGACTGGTGCATTTCGCGGCAGATCTGGTGGGGCCATCGCATCCCGGCCTGGTATGACGCCACCGGCAACATCTATGTCGGCCGCAGCGAAGATGAAGTGCGCAGCAAACACAACATCCCCGTCAACATCGTCCTGCATCAGGATGAAGACGTGCTCGACACCTGGTTCTCCTCCGCGCTGTGGCCGTTCTCCACCCTCGGCTGGCCGGAAAACACCGAACGCCTGAAGACGTTCTATCCGACGAGCGTGCTGGTCACCGGCTTCGACATCATCTTCTTCTGGGTCGCGCGCATGGTGATGATGGGTTTGAAGTTCATGGACGAAGTGCCGTTCAAGGACATCTACATCCACGGCCTGGTGCGCGATTCGCACGGCCAGAAAATGTCCAAGTCCAAGGGCAACGTGCTCGACCCGATCGACCTGATCGACGGCATCGAACTCGAAGCCTTGGTCGCCAAACGCACCACCGGCATGATGCAACCGCAGATGGCCGAGAAGATCGCCAAGGCCACACGCAAAGAATTCCCAGACGGCATTCCCGCATTCGGCACCGACGCGCTGCGCTTCACCTTCGCCGCCATGGCCTCGACCGGCCGCGATATCAATTTCGATCTCAACCGCATCGACGGCTACCGCAACTTCTGCAACAAACTCTGGAACGCCGCGCGCTTCGTGTTGATGAACACCGAAGACCAGGATTGCGGCGCCGGCCTGCCCGCGAACAGCCCGCAACTCGAATACAGCGCCGCCGACCGCTGGATACTGTCGCGCCTGGAGAACGCCACCCAACTCGTCATCCAAGGCTTCGCCAACTATCGCCTCGACAACGCCGCGCAAGCCATATACGAATTCACCTGGAATGAATACTGCGACTGGTATCTGGAACTGTCCAAACCCGTGTTGAACAACCCGGAAAGTTCCGACGCCGCCAAACGCGGCACGCGGTACACCTTAGTACACGTGCTCGAAACCCTGCTGCGCCTCGCCCACCCGCTGATGCCATTCATCACCGAAGAGATCTGGCAGCGCGTAGCACCGCTAGCAGGCACACTCCCCTCGCCCTCCGGGAGAGGGGCCGGGGGAGAGGGTACGCACACCATCATGCTACAACCCTATCCCGCCTCTGACCCATCGCGCATCGACGCAGACGCCAGCCAGGATATGGAATGGGTGATGCAATTCATCCTCGGCGTGCGCAAGATCCGTTCGGGTTACGACATCAAACCCGGACAACCCCTGCCCGTGCTGCTGGAAAACGCATCGCCACAGGATCGCGAACGCCTGAGCACCAACGCGCAGTACATCAAATTCCTCGCCCGCACTGCGAGCATCGACGTCCTCGAAGCCGGCGCCACCCCGCCCGAGTCCGCAACCTCACTCGTCGGCAACATGAAACTCCTCATCCCCATGGCCGGCCTGATCGACAAAGCCGCCGAACTCGCGCGCCTCGACAAAGAGATCGCCAAACGCGAACAGGAAGTCGAACGCACCGAAGCCAAACTCGCCAACAGCAGTTTTGTGGACAAGGCACCGGCGGACGTGGTGGAGAAGGAACGGGCGAAGATTGCGGATGCGAAGAATGCACTCAGTAGCTTGAAGGAGCAGCGGGGAAAAATCGCAGCGATGTAGTGACCAACACAAACGATTGGTAGATCACTGCCCTAGTAATTGTAATATACATAATTGGTAATTCACCGCACCATCCTAACTACAATTGGTCGGGATGAAGAAGCTTGTTCTTTTCTGAAGATGAAAGATCAAGGGTATTCAAATCAATTCGAGTTGGATAGCGTGCATGCTGAGAAGTGTTACTACTCCAACGTAGCGCGCCGTACCCACCGATAAGCCTATGGCCGACCCAACGTTGATCAATCACATCGGATGACTGCGTATTACACAACAGTGCTGAGCCCATGAACTTCACCCATTGACGTGAAGTTAGAAGTCTCGGGAAGTATGCGTGGAATGAACGGCCTGAGTAATAAACCTGAATCCCTTCAGAAAAGTTTTCGGGCAGGACTTCCATAATGGCAAGGAGTTGCCCTTTTCTCATCCCACTAAAATCTAACATAGGAATGTGTCTGCGAAGCCCGTTTGCTATAACTCGTGACTCTATCGCGAGTTCCTGATGCGGCTGAAGCACCATAAGCTGGTTACGCAGCCATTGCGGATTTACTTCTCGAATATGTACATTAAAGGACTCTCTCACGTCTTTTCGCTCTCTTCGGCGGTAGCTGTACCTGCTGAAGCTTAAAACTATGTCCTCGCCGGCACGGGTGCGTAACTCTCTTAAGAATCTAATGGGATGCGTGATTACATCAATGTCGATGACCATAAAGTATCTGTCCGCTAACTAATCTGTAGGTGTTCAATGCGTGTTGATCAGTCATCCCTGTAATTAGATCTAGCACTAGATGCAATCGGTGAAACATTTCTGGGAATATATTGCCACTGTCATTAAGAGCATCAAAGTAGACGCCTAGGTGTTTTCTCGAAAGAAGTGAGAGTAACCCCAGTTCTTCCGTGTACTTGCTGGCTACTTTGTTTACCGCTCCTCCGTAAAAAGATTGGTGATTTACATATGTATCAGCAAGCATACGGAAGTCGCGCTCTTTCATTTGGAAGAGGCGAGAAAATTGATCTAGCAATCCCTGTATCACTGCAAACCCGGTCACTTCATTAGCCAAGACAAGGCGGGAAGAATAGACTTTTTCACGCGTAACCTCTTTCTGTCTATCTAAGTCCTCATAGGCGTCAATCAGCGGGGTTGTGGCACAGTGCTCTGCCCGCTTGAGGCGGTCAATGAATTTTTCTGCAATATGTTTAACAATGCGATTTGTAAAATCTGTTCTAGCTTTTGTTATATCACCGGCATCTATGGAGAATTCGTTCTTGTTGAAGGCTCTGCACATATCCTCTTCACTCACAAGATCTTTCTCGGCTGCGTCCTCCAGATCGCTGACACAGTATGCCACATCATCCGCAGCTTCCATTAGGAGAGAGCAAGGGTGTCGCGTTTTGTCGTCCAGACCAAGCTTGTCCCATATTTCTCTCTTTATTGCCGCTTCTGACTCGAAGTAGCCACATTTTTCAGGTTTTTTTGGATTGTATATTGGGTACTTGATTGCTGATGCGAGTTGCGTTGCAGTCAGGTTCAATCCGTAAGGATCGTTGAGGTTTCTTTGAAGGCGCGTCAGTATTCTAAAGCCCTGCATATTGCCGTCGAAGTTAAGAAAATCTCTGGAGCTTTGCTTGACGATAGTCGCGGTCTTGAACCATGTTTCGCTTTTCTTATTGTCAAACCAGCTTCGAATTGCTTTCTCGCCGAAATGTCCGAATGGAGGGTTTCCAATATCATGAACTAGGCAAGCGGTTTCAACGAATGAGGAGATCGCATTTTGATTATCTTCATCTAAGACGCGCCACTGTTCGACGGGAGTTCCTTTCTCTGATGTTTTCCCCAGGAGCTTGAAGACCATCTCTACAATGTATACACCAACGTGCGCAACTTCTAGTGAGTGCGTCATCCTGTTTCGTACTTCGGCCGATTCAAGGGCGAATACTTGGGTCTTATGTGCAAGACGACGGAAAGACGAAGAAAATATCACGCGGGCCCGATCGCTTTGTGCTTGCTCTTGGATGTTGCGAGACTTTGCATCTGTGGCATTACTGTCGCGTCTGCGCCATGATGAGATGTAGTTAGGTATTGATAGCGCAGAATTTCCTGTCTTGTTCCTTTTTTTAGCCACAAATATTACCTCCTCGTAATATCCTTAATATGTCGCGGTCAATTGAATCAAAATATCAGCCATGATAAAGCACGCCGATAATGATGCGCGCGTTCGTAACATTTCGGAATCCATCATGCTGCTTGCCAACAGAAAGTATTTGGGAGCTACCGAGACCTCCAATGCTTTCGAATTGTCGCAAGTTGATGAAATTTCCAGGCAGCGCCGCACCTACACGTTTGAAAATGCTAGATCCATCATCAAGGGTCAATGCAACAAGCGCATCCCTGTGCTGCCCGAGCTCATCGAGTATAATGCGCCTGCCGCCGAGCACCACTTGATTTTCGAGTGCGAGAGGAACCGCGCTGTCGTCGATCACGCGGAAGGCAATCTCAATGGATTTAAATACGTCGCTCACATCGACTGGCAACGCTTCTTCCTTTCCAGGCGCGACCTTAATGGCATGATCGAAAATTACTCCGATGACTCGATGGATGGCGACTTCAGACTCGGGAAGTATGATCGTCTTCGGGGTTCTTGTCCGGGGATCGGGTATTTCCGCTGTGAGGCCGATGATGCCTGTGTTCGCGCCGCGCACAAGGCGGCGTGCATATGTGGCGTTTCCATGCCTTGCGATGACAAGCAGTCGATCCTCCGTGGGACCTGGCACCGATTCAACTATTGCAAGCGAACCGACCGGTGCGGCAAATCCAAAATTGGGGCGGCGGAGATAATAGGCAACAGTGCTATCGAGAAGGTGAGGATCAAGGCGTTCAGGTAATTCTTGCGATTCCCCTGTAGGCGCGTTCTGTGTGAATGCAGCAAGATCTGGGCAAATCACGACGTTTAGCTCGGGATGGGGCACTGGTGGAAGCGCAGGAGGTGTTGGGAGCGCAGCCGTTGACTCGCTCGCGACCTGAACCTTGAGCGCATCCCTGCGACGCCAGCGATAGCATTCCTCGTACATCTGTTCGACAAGTTTAAGAAGTTCGCCTAAGTCATCGGCACACTGCGCCACATCTGCGGCCCTAATCTCCTGGCGCTGGCCATGATGGGCTTTGTTCATCAGGACAGTCACAGGCGCGCCGTCGACCAGTGCCGGATGATCGACGAACCGGCGAAATACATGCGCATTGAACATTCCTTGTGGATTTGCTCTTACTAGCGGGCGTAGGCGCTGAATATATGTCGCGAGCGTCGGATTAGGATTAGCGATAGCCCAAGCAGCGTGAGCCGGATCGTCAAACATGTCGCCAAGCTTGCCTTCAAAGAAGACACGGCATCCGTCAGCAAAACTGCGTGCGGGCTCCTCCGCGTTCGGGTCGGCCTCAAAACGAGCCTTGCGCTCCTGAATTTCCGGTAACGACGGCGTAGTTCGTATAACGGGCTGTTGTCGCGTGGCCGGAAGCACTTCAAGATGCTCGATGCCACCGGCTATCTGAAGTCGTGACACACGCCCGCAAAATCGCGGATCATAGGAGGTCACAATCAATTGCGCGCCTACGGCAACGAGCGGGGCAAGCGCCGTTGCGAGGCGCTCCCGGTTTTCGTCGTCTAGTAGCTCTTGAGGGTCGTCGAGGACCAGGGTCGTCAGCCCACCGCGTTCTTTCAACACATACTCCCAGAAGGCAATAAAGAATGCGACCAGACTGGCTCGCAGTGCCGAAGCGTTGGTCACATGCTGCGCAGGCGCTGAGACGCCACCGGTCTGCACAACAAGGTCTAATTCGCCTTTGCGTCCCATCCCCGTGTCTATTAACTCGTGTGCAGTGTCAGGGAACGCACCGAGATAAATCCGGGAACGCCAGTCTGCGGCATCCTTACGTAGTGTCTTGCGAAGCAGGTCGACCTGCTCATCGGCCAATTGCCCCAGACCAGCGAGGTTCGCGAGCGCCTCGCTCGCGGTAGCGTATTCGCTGAGACGCTGTTCGGAGGCCCGGCGCGCCTTCATGCTCGCCTTAAGCCGACCACATTGAGTGAGCGCGTCAGAGACGGGCTGTGCGGCCTTCACCGTCGCTTCAAGGTCGAGTAGCATTCCGGTAAGCGTTATCTTATCGCTCGGCTCATCCTCCTTCGGTATGCGCCCAAGTACGCGCGCAAAGATGTCACGAGCCAACGTATCGTTTTCCTGCCGCCATCGTGCAAACCGGATCGCACAGTCGAGCCGTTTTAGAGCATTGCCAAGTACATTACATCCCTTTGGGAGTTTGATTTCGACGGGCTCAGTAAGTGATGCGCAATCCTTGACAGTCGCATCGAATGCAGTTGCAGTCTTCGTCCTTAACCTCGCCAATACACCACGGAACGGATCGAAAGCGAATAGCTCATCGACTATCGCACCGCGAAGCAGGTCGCAAGGATGAGCGGGTAGGTCAGCGGCCGTCTCGGTGCGTAGCGCTTCAGGTAAACTCCTCATAAGGTCGCCCTGCGCGTTTTCGGCCCAACGGCTAAGCGTTTGCGATAGCAATGCTGCGTTCACAGTTGCCTCGTGCAGATGCATCTTCACCGATCGGCCAGTCACGGGGTCGACAGCATGATCAAGTGTGCCACCGCACACGACACAGGCGTCAACCTGCCGCTGCGGATCGGGGTGGTCCGCAATCCAGGTCGCCACACGTGCATACAAACGGGATCGAGCAGCTTCTGAGGGATTTTGCGCCAAGGTTTCTAGCGCCTTGGCCTCGGCGAGTATGTCCTGAATCTTGGTTTCGGCGGCATTCAATTGTTCCAGCGAGAGTTTGCGCAATGCACCAAGTCGAGCCGCGGATATCAGGCTTTGTGGTTGGCTGGCGCGCTCAAGTGCACGACCAACGTTCTTCTCGAGATCGGAAAGCAGTGAGGGATTTGTGGGGTCGAAGTCTTCGCCCAAAATATCGCGCGCGGATTCGAACGCGGCGGCTTTCGCACCTTCGAAGTGCTTTGTTATGTCTTCGAGGATTTGTTCAATCCCCCTATCATCTGACGGGGATGGCACGGCCAGCGTCGGCGCCAAGCTTGGGTTCGCAAGCGCGATCTTTTCGAGATCGTCTTTCGCAGTTCCGTAGTCGCGGTCCGCCCGGTCGCGATCAGTTATCTTAGCTTTTACGAATTCTTTGTCGATTTTGGTCTTAGCACGCCGCACATGTTCGGCAAGGTCGACAAGTGCAGATAGACCCGTGAGCTGCGAAACTGCTCGGCCCAATTCAGATTCCGATCCGACTTTTATTAGCGGAAGAAGTCCCGGCATGATGGTACCGATGCGCACCGCGATCGGGTCGATGTCAAGAATAGTGAGATCGGGAGGCGTTTCCTTTAGCTTGCCCTGCGGCGACCGGACTTGGCTGCGCCGGATCACCGGCAATTCCACACCGGTCTCGTCGACAAGCGTTAATTCCACCCATGTGTCGGCAGGCACCCACACTTTATCAGGGCGGTACTGATCCACATTGGGCATGGGAGTAAGCGGTGATAACTTGTGCGCGGTACGTTCACCACCCACACTTTCCGCCGCGACCCAACACTCGAAGTCTTCCGCAGTTTCGGGTTCACGCTGGGGGCGCAACATCTCTCCTGTCAGAGTCCAAATGATCGCATTGAGCAGTGAAGTTTTGCCCGAGCCGTTTCTACCTTCGAAGAGCGTGAGCGGCGTTGTGAAATCGTGGATATAATTAGCAGGCGCTGTGTCAGGTGTTCCGAATTTATGGAGGCCGGCGAATCTGTGCGCTTCCAGCTTCTTCAACTTCAAGCGCCTCTTCTCGGCTCTCGCTGATCTCGCGGGTAGCGCCGGCAATTCGGGTGGCATAAGAAGAATGGCATTGACTAGATCTTCGCCGTTCACTGCACTTACATTGGCGGCCCATAAAGTGACCCCCTTCTTGCGGTACCATTCGAGCGCACTACGTGTCCGATCGTTCGGCAAAACAAAGGTGGTCCCTGCGGCTGTCTCAATCGATCGGCCACTAACAAGGTCGGCAATTAGAGAATCAAGAGTATGTAGGTGTAATGATCGTGATTCAGATCCGGGCACGACCACACCTCACAAATAGTAGACAAACCACGGTTTCAGCCGCCAGCTCTTCAACAGCCTTGCTGAATTTATGCTCTTCACCATCGGAGGCCAGTTTCAAGACTGGCAGCATCAGGGGTTGGTAGTCGGGGATCGCCATTCTTATAGTCATTCCCTTGTGTAAGGCGTCTATGCGCTCTTGTTCGATGGCACTGCATCCTTCGACCACCGGGTTTCGAGAGACCATACTGCGGGCGGGTGTACCGGTCAATATTTTCCAGCCGACTGGATAATCGGGATCAGAGCAAAACGTCTGGCTGTTACTCACAGGTTTCACTCTGTCCCCCAAACATTGTTAATCAGGCAAACTTGCCCGGCCGATATTCTGCGTCTCGGTGCCGAACCCGTCGTTCGCCATGGCATACCGGCCACAGAAGAATTCTTCAACCAGACGGACATCCCCAGTGGCGGCGACTACAGATGGTACTCACCCGCAGCCTCGGGCTGGTAGAGAATTTCATCGACGCGAAGCTGTCGGGTTCGGCCACCGGAAGTCCACTCGATGACCTGTCCGGGAATTGCGCCGAGCATTGCCTGACCCAGCGGCGCGAGCACTGAAATCATTCCGGTGTCTGCATCCGCGGCCGTGGGAAAGACCAGCGTGTAAATCAGTGGCAAACCCAGTAACGGGTCGCTGAATCTCGCGCGACTGTTCATGGTGATAACGTTTGCCGGGACCCGCCGTGAATCGATGTTGATCTTCGCCAGCATGGCGTCCTCGAGACTGTCGAGGTAGCTCAGGTCGATGGCGTGATTCCTGCGCGCCATCGCGATAAGCGATTCCAACCGATCCAGATCATGCTGCGTTATGTAGGCATTGGTATTGTTCATAGTTATCTCCAACGTAAATGCGGTCGTTTCATCCGGCATAGTCATAGGGTCCCGACGCGGGCTCGGGCGAAAAATAACCAAACAGCTGTAGTTCCGTGTAGCAGGCACCACCACAGAGGGCCTTCAGTTCACCCCGAATGCCCAATAGTCGCGCGAGCGGCGCCTGAGCATAGATGTCATAGGCAGACGTCTCGTCCGGGCAAGTCATGATGTCTGCACCGCGCGCCAGCAAATGACAGGTCACGAGGTGAAAATGGTGCTCCGAGAGCCTAACTCTTACGGCCATCACCGGTTCCAGCAACATCGGATGCCAGCGATAGCGCACCCGGACCGGGCTTATCTCCAAACTCTCGAAGTGCCGTTCCTTCAGGTAGGCGACAATCGGCGCGAACGCCTCCTCGGTATCGGCGAACAGCGTCAATCCTTCGCCTGACGTCTCAAAATCGACGTCCGAGAGTAAGTTTGATGTTTTCAGGCATGCGGCCGCATCGAGCGCGAAACGCAGTTGAAATATTTCATCTGCGTCGGTCAAACGCAGACTGAGCGGAAAATAGCGCAGCATTCCCGTACTCCTTATATAGAGGGGAGTTGTGTAATACAGAGGGTTGGGAATAACGGGGGCGCAGGCGTGTGCGCGCCCCGCGACTAGCGCGTGGCGAGGCAGGGACGAATGATGAGTAGGAGCCGCCAGTTCATGATCGAGAAGAAACCTTCGATATAAAGTACAGAAATATTTGCGTCACAACATTAGGGCATAAATCATAATCAAAGACAAGCCGGTTAACTGGCCGTAAATAACAAATGGAGCAAAAGGAGAAAAAGTAGACGGAGGAATTATAATTTAATCACTCAGTCCCACTGCTGTCCCACATAATATTGATCGAGCTTAGGTGGCACTGAGAATTGCGGGTGAAAACCCATTTAACGACGACGGAGGACATGGGAGTCGCTGTCGTCGAGAAAAGAATAATCCCTTCTCCCTCCTGGGAGAAGGCCAGGAAAAGGGAATTAATATTCAAGCAGTTTTCTATTTTGACACCCTCTCCCCAACCCTCTCCCAGGAGGGAGAGGGAGTTACTGGGACAGCAGTGACTCAGTCCCCTTTAGTACCTTTTGTAACCCTAAATCTATTAACAGATCTCTGTGGGCTGATAGTACTCAGGGAACTCTATAGCCCATGACAATTGTGCGATTGAACGTTAACTCTATTCCGCAGGCGCGGCGGCGTTAAGCAGATCATTCTCTGCCGAGACGCGACGTTCTTCCTCGACTTTTTCAACCAGGTGATGATCGGGTGCGATATCCAGTGACTCCTCCTGCGCGGGTTTCTTTTGCGTCACTGAGGGTGCGAGTTCATGCTCAGGCATAGGGTGTTGCTGCATATTCAGCAGACCTGCCGCTGAAGGATCCAGACGCAATCGATAGATGGGCTCCGGCAAACCGAAGCCGGCAGCTTCCAAGGCGTTTTTGACACTGGCCAGCGCAACGGAGCGGGATTTGCCGAAATCCGCATCGCGTTGATTGATCCAGGCGGCGTAGAAAATCACGATATTGGAATCGCCGACCTGCTTTATCAAGCCGAGTGGTGGCGGTTCCGGCAGGACAAAATCCAGCGCGCGCATGGCCTGTATCCCCGTCTTTATCGCGGCTAACGGGTCATCATTGGCATCCACGCCCAATTCAAAATCAAAGCGACGTTCCGGGTTGCTGGTGTAATTCAGGATAGTCGACTTGAAGACCTCGGCATTTGGAATGCGCAGATGATTGCCATCGATGGTCATCAATACCGTGGCGCGCGAGGTGAGACGGATAATGCGACCTTCATTCTTATTGATCACCACATGATCATTCGGTCGGAATGGTTGCCGCAGACTGAGCATGATGCTGGCTACATAATTTTCAATCGTATCGCGCACGGCGAAACCGACGGCGAGTCCGATCACGCCGGCGGAACCCAGCACAGCGCTCAGCAAGGCCGTGGAGCCCAGCAAGTTAAGCATCAACACCAGAGCCAAGATGAAAAAGATAATACGCACTGTGGTTGATGCCAGTTCTGCAATGAACGCGTTCGGTGTGATGTGTTGCCAGAAATTGACTCTGCGCGCCAGAAAACTACCCGTCCAGACAATGGCAATAAACAGCAGGAGTGCCAACGTCAGTAACGGCAGCAGAGCGATGGTGTCATTCAGGATAGTCTTGGCGCCATCGAGTGCCGGCGTTAATTGACTGTTCAGAGATACATCACGTTCGATGGAATTTTCAATGGTCACCACACCATCGATGCGGCTGATGAGGTCTTCCGCGCGCTGCGCGGCCATGAAGTCGCTGCTCGTGCCAGTGAGTCGTACTACACCAGACTGCACCGATACACTCACATTCCTGAATGCGGGAATTTCGCGCAGGATAGTATTGATGCGCGCGGTAATCGCCGCATCATTGGCCTGTTGTTCGCCTAACTGGATTCTGCCTTGCGGCTGCGCAGGTGTATCTGTCGGTTCGGCCTGAGGCATGGTCGCAACCGAGCAGAGCAGACCGAGCATGATGAGTTTAACGACGCTGCCTCGGCAGCGCCGCATAGGCTGATACGTTGTGGCTGAGCTGTTGGTTGCTGTGAAAATTGCAAACAGATCCCGCAGCCGCTGCCTTACCCATTGCTGACTCATAAGTGACCCAGTGCAGAGCGCAGCAGTTGCGGGTAAGTATTGTCGTGCATAACCGGTAGCCTAAGTTGAGTTCGTGTCGGCATAGGGATGCCCCTGTTATTAATAAGTTTGATTGTCGTTTATATGACTGTTAGCTTAGCCGGGTTGTTTTGTGTGACAAGTCATCATGTCCAGGTTTGATAAAGGTTATGTTGATCTCGAAAAATCTCATTACGCAAAGGAAGCTGCCATGGATTTAATACGCATCATCATAGCTATTCTTCTTCCACCTCTGGGTGTATTCCTGCAGGTGGGGATCGGCAAACAGTTTTGGATTAACATCCTCCTGACCATCCTTGGTTATATTCCCGGTATCGTTCATGCCGTCTGGATAATCGCCAAGAAATGAGCACCTATCATCGCTGATCAGTACCTGCTAACTATTCGCCTATGCAGTGGCAGAATATGCTGCGGCCTTGCGCGCATCCTCTATATCCTTGGGAAAATTCAATGCCAGCTCCGCGCGCGCCAGCGCCATGCGGGCATGCTGATGCGCCACCTTCCGCATCTGTTCGTCAGGTAGTGTTCCGAGCGACTTGAAGGCCTTCTGCAGGCGCACCACCACTTCAATGGTACTGGCACCATCACGCGCAATGGGGGTAAAGGCGTCGTCGAACAGATCATCGAGTGATAAACCAGGAATGGAAATGCGGTCACAGTCGCTGTGATGCATATCTTCCTCTTTAACAGGGCTGGTCCAGATGGCGAATATACGTACCAGCGTGCCAATAACATCAATGGCGGTGCCAGGGTCGTTGATCCCTGGAGACAATGCCCGACTGGCGATTTCGGAAAGCACAATGAGACCGAATCTGGGATCTTCGTCAAAGGTTCTGTCATCGGAAATCGTAAATGCTGCGACAACCTTATCCATGGTTATATCAGTCAGACTGCCCATATCAGCCGACACATAGGCGAGTACGCTGCCGGGTGCGATGAAGGCACCCGGCAAGACCGCCACTTCGACCTGTAACTGTAATGCCTCAGCGCATTCCTGCAATCTCATGGCATCAATCCTTTGTACATAGCCTATGCATTCTGTATACAGCGGCTTGATCTCACCATGATGGGTTACCTTGGCAGATCCGCCCAGATTAGGTACGCAGCGACGTTGCCTCAATGACCTTGCTGTCGCCGCTTCAACCTTGTCAATGGTACTTCCCATGCGGCCGAGTCGGGCCACCCGATCCACCCAACGCACGAATGTTGCGATGACGATAGCAAAAATAGCCAGCGTCATTATGAATAATGTGAACCGACCAGCCTTCTCGTAATAGCCATTTTCCAAGGCAATCAACGCCACAATACTGAAAATGAATGAGCCAATAAATGCTGACAGGGCATTCTGGGAAATATCATCGGCTATAACCAGCGGAAAAGAACGCGGTGTTGCTGTGCTGCTGGCGGATGCATAGGCTGAAACCATTGAGCCGACCGCGAATGTGGCGATCACTAGCATGCTCGAAGAAATGATTGTGAGTAAGGTCACAATCGATTTAGATTCAATGTTTGGTATGAATCTGCCTATCTGCGTGAGATCAGCGGCGCTCGCCAGGAAGGCGGCTGCAATTGACAACAGGCACATGAATAACGGTTTTACCCAGAGTCGTTCGCTGATGCGATTGAGTAAAAATCTGCCAGCTCCGATCACGGCACTATCTCCATTATTGATTGTTGTTAACTTTCATCCGGCCAAATTGGCGGAGCACTTCAAACCATGCCCAGCCCAATGACGTAACGGTAAATAATGAGTGATGCCCGTTAAAAGATACCATTTCGAGTCAACGTTCTTCAAAAGGCGATGCAGTCTTTCACGCACCCTTACACCTTGATCGTAGCAGACAACCATTGCCCATGCTGCTGAAAAACGCTTATGCACTAGATCACGAACGCCTGACCACTAACAAGCAGTAGATCGAGCTCCTCGCTCGCACCGAAGCCAAACACGCCAACAGCCGTTTTGTGAACAAGGCACCGGTCGAAGAATCTGGTGGCTAGTGTGAAGGCGCAGCGAGGGAAGATTGAGGGGGATGCAATAATCAATCGGGTCTGGCCCCCATTGAACTTAGGTTCCAGCAACATCGGATGCCAGCGATCTCGCCGTTCTCCTTGCGGGTGAAACCGGCGGTGAAACCGGGGTGAAACCGGGACAGATTTATTTTCTCAGAAGCTAAATCTTTCATCCGCCCATTCAGAATGAGCGGGCCTGTGTTCGTAATCTAAAAATTGCATTACCCCCATACCGACGCAAAAATTAATTAAAGGGGACGGAGGGAATAAACTTTATTCCCTCCGTCCCCTTTTCGTTGGCGTCAAACTCAAGGCTCGATCACTACCAGCTTCAACGCACGCCCCGTATCCGGTTCGCCCTGCGGGTACTGACGGTTGAGCAGGCGCAGATAGCTCTCGCCCGTTTTGCCCAGCCGCGCATCTGCGGCGAGTTTCGCGTATGTGTCGCCGGGTTGCACCATCGCGGTTTGAATGCGTTTCTTGCGCGTCCGGTCATACTCTTCCTGGGTCAGCAGCTGGGTCGTGTTGGCCTGGGCCTCGAATATGAAGCGCTGCTTCTCCAGCCGTTCCGGGTCCTCGGGAAGGCCAATCAGCAGGATGGTGTGCGCCGGATGGAACAGGACCGCGACATACGCTGGCCGGGTTCCGGTCTCGGTGTCGATCTCGGCCAGGGCGGAGTAGCCCGGAACCTTGTGATAGATGTGCTGCAGTTCACGTATCTCATGCACACCCTTGGCTTTCAACGGTTCGCCGGCGAAGAAGCTTGCCGCATCCCCGGCTTGCTGCGGCGGCAACAGGCGAAGCGTATTGCGTATCTTGTCGTCGGGCTTTTCCAGAACGACGACTTCCTTATCGCTGCTGACGATTTTCCACCCGTAAGGCAGATTCACCCGGAACAGCGCCTCCTTGTTCACCCAGCGATCCTTGTGATTTTCCTGCGGCGCGGTTTGATCGAACGGCTCGAAAATCATGCCGTCGATGTGCGTGCGGTAATCCGCCTGCCAGGCTGCGCTATCCGGGGCGCCGGCCGGGGCAATCGAACCCACCTTGTCGATGCGATCCTTCAGCTCCGGATGGGTGGCAAAATGATAAAAGCTCGCCTTGTCGCTACTCTCGGCCTGTGTCTGCTCAAACTGCTCGACTGCCTGCAAGGCATCGAACACGCCGGTCATCGCCTGTGCGGGATATCCGGCGTGAGCGAGATAGGTCAGTCCGAAGCGGTCCGCCTCCAGTTCATGCACGCGGCTGTAGTCGCTGAGCACCTGCAGGCCGGCGAGCCCGCTGATACCGGAGGCTGCGTCCATGGATGACATCGCGAGATTGTAGTCTCCGGTAGCCGCGCCCACGACGGCACCCGCGATCACGCCGAGGACGGTCGATGCCGTTCCGGCCACCTTCGCGCTGCTCATGAGCTGGGCGCTGTGGCGAGCCGCGATGTGGGCCACTTCGTGTGCGAGCACGGCCGCAAGTTCGGCTTCGCTGTCGAGGAACGCCAGCAGGCCGCGCGTCACGTAGATGTGGCCGTTCGGCAGAGCCAGCGCATTGACTTCCGGCTGATTCAGCACGAAGAACTGGTAGTTCACTTCCGGCCGGTCGCTGCTGGCGGCGACCTTCCTGCCGACGCGTTCCACGTAGGCCTGCAGCGCGTCATCCGAATACAGCCCCGGGGAGCCGAGCAGCTGCTTGTGCACCTGCTTAGCGGCATCGATCTCCTCTTCGGAGCTGACGAGCATGAAATCCTGCTCGCCGGTCACCGCGTTGGTGGCACAACCGCCGGACAGCATGGCCGCAGAACACAGGAAGCACAGAGCGACGAAGGTCCTTGGCGTTGGCACGATTGCCGTCCCCCATCCCGAGACAGCGTAGAGATCACGCATTACTCGTGCCGCGCGCGCTGCACAGGCAACAACGCCCCTGTACAGACGCCGGGATCTCAAGCGATTCATGAATGCCCCCTTTTTGTTGTTCGTTTTATCGTTATTGTTCGGGTACCGATAACAGGCATGCCATCAGAGACCGGGACAGAGTTATTTGGACATTTGGAATCAGAGTGAAACCAGAATCACGGCAAACAGTCGTATTTACTCTGTCCTAATTATTTCCTTAAAGGTGACGGAGGGAATAAACTTTATTCCCTCCGTCACCTTTTCCAGTTCACAAGGGATCAGAGTACTTGAAACAGCTTGTCGCCGGTTTAACCTGCTCTGCGTTTCGCAACGCCGATCAAGCCCGCCAAGCCGGAGACGAACAACCACGCCGCAGCCGGAACTGGCACGGCCGGACTGGTGGTCAGATCGAAATCCCAGGTCTCATAGTAATAGTCTGACTCAGATGAGAACGAATACAGATACAGCTGGTAGATGTTGCCCTGCGCGAACTGGCCGTCGAAGCTGAAGGGGTTAATGCCAAGATTCAGGGCATCCGAATCGGTGTAGCCATACATGGATGTGCCGTTCTCGCTTAGATTCATATACAGCTGACTGCCAAAATACCAATTGGTGTCCAGGAAGCCGGTGAGCGAGAAATCAGTGAGTTGATCCACGGAAAAGGTTACCGAGAATACGCTGGTCGCCTCGGCGCCGTAGGATTGAGCATCGTATCCGGCATACGTCGATCCGTTGCCCGACATGGTGCCGCTCGTCAATGTCGTGTTCTGAAAGGCGCCGGCCTCCCAGGCCCACCAGTTCACATTGAAATCCGAATAGGCCGGAGACGGCGTGATGGGACCTGCGCCGTTCATGGTGTGGTCGATGTAGCGGTCATCGGAAAGATAGACGATTGCCGCCTGTGCGTTGCACGCCATGCCCATGAGCACTGAAAATGCGATTGCCGAACGTGTCTGCATCGGTTGTTCCTCCTTTGGTATTGTTATTTCCAGGGGACAGACCACACACCCCTCCCTGTACAGGGCTCGAAGCCCTCTTGTTCTTCCGACCTATTTATAGCAAATCGTCCTGACGGGCAACCGCGCCTTGCCTGGGTGTCCGGAAAATCAGGAGTGGCTCAATCTCGATGATCTGCACTCCGAGACCCCGATAAAATCAGCCATCGATGGGCGACAGATAGCAGCACTTCCTGATTGAGCACGGGTAGCGCTTAGCCCCTGAGTACTTGCCTGACCAGGACGCATTGACATTATCGTATCCGTTTGGATACGATCAGTCCACGAATGGATTCATACGCACCGTAGAGTTCGATGCGTGGCTGAAGGAATTACGCGACCCCATCGGGAAAGCCCGCATCCTTGCCCGCGTCCGCTCGGCCGAACAAGGAACAACGGCGACTGCGCACCTGTCGGTGCAGGCGTCTCGGAGATGCGGATTCACGCCGGCCCTGGTTATCGGGTGTATTACGGGCGCCTAGGTGAACGCGTGTATTTGTTGCTCTGCGCTGGAAACAAGTCCACGCAACGGCGTGACATCAAGCAGGCGATTGCGCTGTTCAAGACGTTGGAGCGTTGAAGCATGAAGAAGACTGCACCTTTCGATGCCGCCGATTACCTCGACAATGATGAAGTCATCGCCGAGTATCTGAATGCGGCACTCGAAGATCCAAACCCCGATGTTTTCCTCATCGCGATTGCCGATGTCGCCAAAGCACGCGGTATGTCACAACTGGCGAAAGACACCGGCCTCGGCCGCGAAAGTCTTTACAAGGCATTGGCGCCTGGCGCGAAACCACGTTATGACACGGTATTGAAGCTGGTCCGCGCGCTGGGTGTGCAACTGCATGCGAGCGCTGCGCATAAGTGATTGAAGACGTCGATATCGTAGACTACCACTGAACTGGAGCGTGACATGGCCCGCCCCGTCAACAAGCTACCTCTCATTCATCCCGGTGAACTGCTGCAGGAAGACATGGACGCGCTCGGCCTCTCGGCGCGTGCGCTGGCCGACGCCATCGCCGTCCCGCACAACCGCATCGCGGCCATCCTGCGTGGCGAACGCTCCATCACCGCTGATACCGCAGTGAGGGTAGTCATGCCCAACCGAGTGAGAAGGTTTGCCTTGTGATTCATGATCAGGCCTCGTGATTCGGGGTGTGTGATCTAATCAGCAATATCCATTCCACCAAATACACCTTGCCTGAAAATCAGATGGTTATATCTGTGGTGCGAATTGATGTTCTGAATACATGTAAGCAGCGCCGACACACGCTGGCGGTACAGACGAATCACGATGTTCGTCTAGGATTCTGTAATTCCTGAAAATGACTCTTACGTGACCACTGGCGAGGAACAAAAACCTAGTAATTTTATGTAAAAAATCAGAACAACTTCCTGGGTGACCACCATCAGACTAAGGGGACGAGCGACTAATGGGTGTCCCCTATTCCCTTTTTTCGGCCTCTTGATGTCGCATTTTGCGATATCAAGAGGGAGTTACTGGGACAGCAGTGAGTCGAGTCCTACTTATTTTCAGCCCTGCACGCTCGCTTCGATCTGCGTGCAATACTGTTGCAGGTCATCCGGCACGCCGGTAGGACAGACGCCGCATTCGCGGTTGCCCGGAAGCGCGTAGTCGATGAATTTCGGATAGGCGAGATCCATCTCCTCCATGATTTTCACGAACTCCGCGAGGGGCTTGTCACCACCGAGGCGCGGATTGCGCATCTTCTCCTGGCCGATACTGGACACGCGCCGACCCTGGTAATCGTGCGCCGGGTACACCAGCGTGTCTTCCGGCAGCGAGAACAGCTTGTCGTGCACACTGCGATAGAGCGTGGGGGCATCACCGTTCTGGAAGTCGGTGCGCCCGCAGGCGTCGATCAGCAGCGCATCACCGGTGAACACGCGGTCGCCGACCCGGTAGGCATGATGACCGTCGGTGTGACCCGGCGTGAACAACGGCGCCAAGCGGATGCTGCCGAGGTCCAACAGCTTGCCTTCTTCCAGCGGCATGTCCACGCAGGCAAGCTGATCGACCGCCGGGTGCGCGATGCGGCTGCCGGCTTCCAGTTTGAGTTTGCGCGCGGCAGTAATGTGGTCGGCATGGATGTGGGTGTCGAGCGTATAAACGAGCTTCATGCCAAGCTTGTTGAGCTCCGCGAGGTCGCGCTGCCAAGCGGGCAGTACTGCGTCGATCAGTATCGCCTGTCCGGTCTCCTCACAACCGAGGAGATAGGTATAGGTGCTGGAGACCGGTTCGAATAGTTGCTTGAAGATCATGTCTCCTCCTTGGATTGTCTAAAATGCACTCCGAGCCATCTTTCTCGCCTTTGAGTATACCTGCGAAAAAAATGGCGCGTTGGCTCTCTGAGCCAACGCGCCAAACGGAACCGGATAGCGAGGGGTTTGTACTATTATTGGCCTCTGCAGACTTTGTCTACCGTGTCATACCAACGGGCAGCGGCAGTGCATGCATCGCTGTAAATCGCGGGATGCGGATGACCGTCACTGGTACCGACTTTGACGAACGTCTGGTCGGCGCCATTAACCGAGAAGTAGTTGGTATCGACAGTCGCCGAATTGCCATCCGTATCGGGGACGTGCATCCATGTATAAACACCGTGGACATGACCGCCATTGTTGCTGATACGCGTCACCGTTCCGCCGGGGCCGGTCCTCATTACATAGGCAGACTCATCGGCATGGATACCGCCACTGGTAGTGGCCTGCAAGGCAGTCACCGGGATGTCTTTGGTCGATATCACATCGATACCCGTGCCATGTATATGTATCTGGCCACTGGTATTAGCGTTAAGCGCGACCAGCCCCGTAGCAGCACTGTTATCGCCGCTGAAGAGGCGGATATTGGAACCGTACAGGTGCACTTCATGCCCGGCGCCTGAAGATTTCACGCCCATCGCAACGCCGCCCCATGTCGTGGAAGGAACATCGAGCACCAGCTCCGAACCGAAGAACCAGGTGATCCCGCAGTTATTGAGATAGATGAGCGCGCCGATCGTGGGATTCTTCAGGATAAGCGAGCTGGAGAAAAATTTATGCTCGTTGTTGACACCGCTTGGACACACTGAACCGGTCGACAACTGGTTTTCGGGTGTTTCATACCATGTCGCATAACCCGCGACGAGTTCGACATCCGTCCAGGTCGCATTGCCTTTTCCCGCCCAGACCACACTGATGAACTTCGCGTTGATGGTCATACTGTCGAACGTGAGGTTCTCGCAATTTTGAAACGTCATGGCATTGCCCAGCACGAAATCATTGGTGAACACGGTGCGGCCTCGCCCAGCGCCACGGAAGGATACATGCCCTTGCCCCGGCGCGCAGAGCCATTCGATACGCTGATAGGTGCCCGGTCCGATATCCACCACCAACGTGCTCGTCGCGCTGGGTTGGCGCGTGTTCTTGATCCAGTTCATGAGCGTGCCAGGAGCGTTGAAGCAGTTATTCAGCGTGCCGCCAGCGCCGTCGTCGCAGGAGGTGCGTAGCAGGACGGATGAGGCTCCGGGATCAATTGCTGCATGCGCGCTGAATGTTGTTAAGGAAAGTATTGCCGCCAGGACTACGAAGAGTTTGTATATCGATTTCATTCAATTCTCCTTGTTAAGTGTTATGACTATCCAGACCCCGTGGACACCCTTCGTACGGTCCGCATGCATTGCACACTGTTCTATCTGTTGTCTATGCAACGCTCCCGCGCAAGCAACCGAATTAAGAGTGGCCGGAGTATTTCCGGTATATTGATTTATGTCAAAACGCTGAATTCGACATGGGCGCTTGCAAGTTCGCCTACTGCCGACCGCGGCTGAAGGCCCTGCGAAAATCGTGCAAGCGGCCGGTCAAACCGTAATGTCTAGTAGGTCGGTAGAGAATGTGCCGAGCAAACACCTCGATAAGCTGCGCTCAATACCCGAGCAATCACCTATCTTCGATACGTGGTTAAAGGGATTTTGGTGTATTACGGATGCATGGTCGAATGCGTGTTTTTGTTGCTCTGCGCTGGGAACAAGTCCACGCAACGGCGTGACATCAAGCAGGCGATTGCATTGTTCAAGAAGCTGGAGCGCTGAAACATGAAATAACCCGCGCCTTTCGATGCCGCCGATTATCTCGATAATGATGAAGTCATCGCCGAGTATCTGAATGCGGCACTCGAAGATCCAAACCCCAATGTTTTCCTCATCGCGATTGCCGATGTCGCCAAGGAACGCGGTATGTCACAACTCGCAAAAGACACCGGCCTCGGCCGCGAAAGTCTTTACAAGGCATTGGCGCCGGGCGCGAAGCCGCGCTATGACACAGTGCTAAAGCTGGTGCGAGCGCTGGGTGTGCAATTACATGCGAGTGCTGTTCACAAATAAAAGAAGTTAAAGGGGACGGAGAGAATAAACTTATTTCCTCCGTCCCCTTTAATCCACGCAGCACGCCGCGCTCGTCAAGCACGTAAAATGGATTCCGGCATTCGCCGGAATGACGGGTTAGGCATTAATCAGACGTTGCTTAACTAATAGGGATAGAAATATTCACCCTGCCGTCACTGACAATCGCAGTCCCATCGCATGCAGCAGGCTGTTGATAGTGCGCAGTTCCGGGTTGCCGTTTTCAGAAAGTGTTTTGTAAAGGCTTTCGCGGCCCACATGTGCCTTGCGCCTGCGCTACTTGTCGCAACGCGAGCAGAAACACGGCAGGCTCTTCATCTTCGAGCGCGGCTTGCAGATAGGCAGCCGCTTCCGCGGGATCTTTCAGGTCCTCCAGCAGAATCTCTTCGTATGCCGCGCTTGCTGTTTTCTTGCTCATGGCTTCACCCTCTGTTCGTAGTCGGCAAGATAGACGCGAGCCTGCTTGATGTCTCGTTAAAGGGGACGGAGGGAATAAACTTTATTCCCTCCGTCCCTTTTAACTTTTAACATTTAACACGGTTCTACAGCTCTTTCGAGATCGTCAGCACCACCCGGCTGTCGGCGATATCACCATAAAGATCGCTGCCATCGCTGTTGGTGTCGTACCAGGACAGGTCGAAGTCGAAGCCGACAAGGGATTTGCCTACGCCCAGGTGGTAGTCGACATAGCTGTCGGGGGCACCCGCTCCGCTCACATTCTCGTCGAAGTCGTAGTATCCGGCGCCGGCCGTAACCGTGAACGCGTCCATGAACTCGTGTGCATAGGACAGGTTGTAATAGATGCCGGTCTCGTCGGTGTTGAACACATCGTTTGAATAGGCGAGCGTACCGGTGAAGTCACTGTAGCCAAGCGTAACGATCAGCTCGTTGTAATCGAGGTCGGCGTCGGCGCCAGGATAGATATAGCGCAGGAAACTGACATCGTAGCTGATGTCGCCAATCTCGTTCGCATAGCCCAGATACACATCCAGCTCCATGTCGGCGGCATCGTCGGCCGCGGGATCGGTGCTGTCTTCCTCGTTGAAATCGACATTCGAGGCCCAGGCGCCGATGTACAACCCGGAATCGTGGCCAAGATCGAGACCGCCTTGGATGGCCGGATCCTCGTCGGTCTGGCTGACACCGCGAAACACATAATCGCTGGTCAAGGCGACATTCGCACTGCCCGCCCACTCGGCAGAAGCGGTCAAGGGCACGGCAAGCAACACACTTGCCAGCATTTGCGAATTGAATCGTGACTTGAGTTTCATGGCTTTGGCTCCTTGTGGTAGTTGAGGCAGAGTAAAAAACTATTGCGCTACTTGCAACACTCCATCACGCCTACCCGGCTATATGTCGTGTTTCATTACTCTGGCCAATAATATCTGCGCGATAGCTCAGTCCAATCCATTTTCCTCTTTAGCTACTGCTTCCTGCGTTTGCACGTTGGTATCCGTGTGCGCGAGCGTGCGACAGATCTTGTCCCGCAAATTACCCAGTTCACCCCGGAATTGCATCAGCTTGCGATGGAAAGAATCATATTCCATTTCGGTGGCATAGCCGTTGGCCTTGATGATCTGCGAAACCTCTCGAGCATTTTCGTGCATGACCCGGTGCATCTCGCCGATCTTCTTGAATGCGGGCAAATCTTCGACGTAGGTTTCACCTATTTTATAGAACCAGGTACCGAAGGCGCATTGTCGATGCGCGTCCTTGGCGATTACTGCATCGGGTAAAGGTAAACGACAAAGGAGTCTGCGCATCAAGTCTTCGTACCACTTGGAATGGTTGAACAGTGCGACTTCGACCACATCCAGAATTTTCTTAAGTTCCTCAGATGAAACGCTACTCAAGACCTGCTCTCCTATTCTGCGGTATGAATATAGGTGGTCAGCGCACTTTACTCGCATAAAAACGAGATTGCCACGGCGCTACGCGCCTCGCAATGACGGAGATAATTATATTTTCGTGATCCAGGTTTTTGCGTGGCGGGGCGCCAGTCATTCCCGCGCTGCGAACGGCACCTAGATCACCTCGGCGAGATAGGAACCCAGCTTCATATCGTTGGAAAGAATGTGCATTGTCAGCCAGCTCTCCAGAAATTCAAGATCTGCATCGGCATCGAATCCGCCGCTTTCGATGATTTTTTTCTGAAGCTGCCTGACGCTCTTGATCAGATCCTGATGCTCGGACTTGTGCTCAGCATAGCCTGCGTAACGGTGCTGCAGCATCAACCGCTCCTCGTGACTGAAGTGCCAGACCGTGCAGTTGATGAGTTCCTCCAGGAGCGCGGTCAGATAGTCCGGCGCAGCCCCTTCCGAGACGGACTGGTTGAGCATATTGAAAAGGTCCACCAGCCTGTGGTGATCCTCGTCGATCTCGTCAATCCCGACGCTCAGCACCTTGTCCCACACCAGATCTTTCATGCGTGTGTCTCCTGTTTCTGAGGAAGGTCACAGCCCTTAAGCGGATGGACTCGTTCCCAGATTACGCCTGCCCGGCCGGCATGAGAACATCGCGATACCGGACCAGGCGGATCGCCACCGGATACAGGGGTCCACGATGATATTCGTCAATCCAGGATCCGAGGGTTTGCGGCTGATATCCTTGCGGGACGTTTGCAGACTCAGTCACGTAAACGCAGCTCTACCTTTGTACCTACCCCCCGCTCAGCGCCTGAAAGATGTACAGGGTCCCGCCCTCCGGTACGCGATCCGAGAGGCTTTGCCGATCGACCACCAAGGTGTCATTGATACTGAGTTTGACATGCCGACGCAGCGCGCCGCGTTCGTCGAGCACGTAATCGGTGAAACCGGGCGCGATCGCGTTGACCGCGCGCAGCACGTCAGCGACCGAGCCAGACGGCACGCTGATGCTGCGGTTCTCGAGCGTCGGAAAGAACCGGAACAGATGACTTGTCATCTCTACCTTGACCATGTCGGTCAACCGAATCGCACCGAATACACCGGCGGGAGATTGCTGCCCAGGCAGTGCCAGGTGTCGCCGCGATCCTCCGATAAATAGACGTTGCCGGTGGTGCTGCCGAAGCACAGACGATCGCCCGCCACATCGAGACCGTGCCGCAGCACGATGTCGTAGGCATTCTCCTGCGGGAGGCCGCTGCGCAACGCTTGCCAGGATTGCCCGCCGTCCGTGGTGCGCGCCACGTACAATCCGCCGTCGATCGCCATGCGCGCCGAATCCGCGCGCGCGGGCACGACCCAGGCGGTCCGTCCATCGCGCGCGTCGACCGCAATCGGGAAACCGAAATGCACACCGGCATCGGGCACGCTCACCTTTTTCCAATTCCGCGCGCTGTCAGCGCTGTAGAACACACCGCAGTGGTTCTGTTGCCAGAGATGCTCCGGCTGTTCGGGACAGCCGGTCACGAAATGCGGATCATGGCCCCACTCCGCTTCCGGATTGGGCATATAGTCGTTAGTCACGCCGCGATTGCGACCTTCCCAGGTCTCACCAGCGTCGGTGGTTTCCAGCACCCCGGCGGAAGACACCGCGATGTGCATGTGCCGCGCATCGCGCGGGTCGACAACAATCGAATGAATCCCCGGCTCGAACACACCGTAATCGATACTCGCCGGCGTACCGTTCCAGAGGTTCTCGCTGGTCGCGTCACCGGCGAACAGATCGCCCCCGCGACTGTCGTGATTCCACAGCGGTCGGTTGAGTTCCCAGTTGTCGCCACCATCGTCACTGACGAACAATCCACCGGGAATCGTACCGGCATACAGTCTGCCGGGTTGATCGGCATGACCGAAGGCGATATTCCAGATCTTGAACACCGTGGCGTCCTTGTACTCCGGCTGACCGACCGGCGCGTCCGGATCGAAATCCGGCGTCGGCAGGTATTTGACGATGTAACGCGCACCCTCCGGGTATTTCAACGACGACACATCTTCCCAGGTCGCACCATCGTCACGCGAACGCGAGAGCTTCGGTCCCCAGTGCCCATGATCGAGTGATGTCCACAAGGTACCGTCACGCGGATCGCGCGCCGCGTAACACACAGGAATGCCCGCATGCTCGATGGGTCGCGGGCGCCAGCTGGAATTTGAACGTTCGAAGATGACGATGCCCTTGCGGGTACCAAGCAGAATCATGTCAGACATAAGATCGACCTCCTTATCTATTGATCAATCACAAACCGGAGTCAAAATACAATTGCAGTTAACATCAGCGAAAACTGTGTCTGACCTCAATTGCGTCGATTGCGATGTTCTTTACCAACGGAGACCAGTTTCAATGCAGCAATGGTAGCAATGGGGTCAGAGCGAGGTAAAGTGGCCGTGCCGGATGACACTTACTTACATTCAATGTAGGTCAGGTTAGCGCCGTTTGCGTAACCCGACAGGCGTTGCACAGCAACACAGCGCCTTTGTAAAGGTGTGCCTGACGGCATGCGTGGCGGGTTACGGCGCAGACAACGCACCTAACCCGCCCTACATCGGCTAGGGAAATGTAGGTCGGGTTAGCGCCGTTTGCGTAACCCGACAAGCGTTGCACAGCAACACAGCGCCTTTGTAACGGTGTGCCTGACGGCATGCGTGGCGGGTTACGGCACAGACAACGCGCCTAACCCGCCCTACATCAGCTAGGGATAGGCTTAAGGAAGCTCTGATTTATTCATAGAAACCGTCATTGCGATAAACTCGATTTGATCCGCTGTATTTTGACTTATGCCACACTTGTTCGGCGCTGCCTTTAGGTGCGACTCTGCGTCCCTGTTAAGATGGCACTTAGGTCCAAGCAGGAGCAGTGCCGTGCCCTCGACTTCAGCGCCCGCCGGGCGGCGTTTCAACTTCAACGACATCCTGCTTTCCCTGCGCAGCGGATGGATGACTTTTCGGGCGCTGCCGATGGTCAGCTTGACGCTTGGCGCGGTCACTGCCGCAATCGGTTTGGTGATATTGATGGGTCTCTACCGCATTGGCCTGTCGGCTTTGGCTCTACCGCTCGCCGGTGGCTTCATGCTGCTCGGCCCGATCTTGCTGGCCGGTTTCTTTCGGCTCGCGGAGTTGCAAACGGCGGGGCATCGGCCCGGTATACGCGACGCCCTCGCCGGCTTTCGACAAGCGCCGATGGGATTATGGGTGGTTGCCCTGCTGTGCGCCTTTCTGTTCATGATTTGGCTCACCGATGCAGGAATCCTCTACAGCTTCATGATCGGTAAGTTTGATGCGACACAGCAGCCTCTGTGGCTAAATCAGTTTCAGGAAGACGTTGTCAGCTTCAGCTTGCTGAGTATGCTCATGGGCTCGGTGCTGGCGTTCCTCGTGTTCGCCCTTTCCGCGTTTTCAGTGCCATTACTATATCAGCGCCGCACCACCCTGATCCACGCCATCTATACCAGTGTCTGCGTGGTCATTAGCAATTTCCTTATAGCCATTACCTGGGGATTGCTGCTGACCTGCACCATTGTCATCTCTATTCTGCTGTTGCCACTGCTGGCATTGACACTGCCGGTGATGGCCTACGCCAGTTTCGCGCTGTTCCTTCGGGTATTTCCCCCAGAGAGCTCGTATTCCTGTTGAATCTGTAAACGAAATCAGGACACAATGCCAGCCGGCATTTATGGCAGTTGCGCCCGCCCCGCTTGCACTTCGCATGTTTGACGCCACAGACCGGCGCCGATCATTTGGTCCTTACAGCTTAAGAGAATGCACTTATGAGCAAACCCATCATTGCAGACAATAAGCCCGTCAAGGTGACGCTTTCGAAAGGACAGGAATATCATTTCTGCACGTGCGGGAGATCAAAAAGCCAGCCGTTTTGCGATGGCTCACACGCAGGCACGTCGTTCACTCCCAAAGTGATTGTTGCCGAGCAAGACGGCGAAGCCTATCTATGTGCCTGCAAGCATACCGCCAATGCGCCTTATTGCGATGGCACGCATAAACAATTCAGTGCCGACCAGATTGGTAAGGAAGGTCCAGGCAAGTCGCAGAAATCCGCCGGCTCACCCATCGCGATTGCAACACCCGAAGAACCCACGGTCGAGTTTATCCATCAGCTGGCGCGGGAGGGACTATCAAAGATAGGCCATCACGGCCCCATGACTTCGATGGGTGTGCCACGGCATGAATTGCCTCATTGGGATGATCTGCAAATCATGGTCGCGCAAATGGCAACCAAGCCGTTGATGGAAGATGTTCCGGTTGGCACGGAACTGATTATCGGCCCGGAGGCCAAAAAGCCATTGCGCTTGAAAATCCCGCTGTTTGTTTCAGATATGAGTTTCGGCTCGCTATCAGAAGAAGCAAAAATAGCCTTGGCGAAAGGCGCCGAGCTTTCCGGCACGGGCATATGTTCGGGCGAAGGCGGCATGCTGCCCGAAGAGCAAGCTGCGAATAGCCGCTATTTTTATCAATTGGCCAGTGCGCGCTTTGGCTTCAAAGAAGAACTGCTGAAAAAAGTACAGGCCTTTCACTTCAAAGGTGGCCAGGGCGCAAAGACCGGCACAGGCGGCCATCTTCCCGGCATCAAGAATGTCGGAAAGATATCTAACGTTCGAGGAATACCTGAAGGCCAACCGGCAATATCTCCACCCACATTCAAGGATCTTGTTACGCCATCCGATTTCAAGCGCTTTGCAGACCACGTTAGAGAAATCACGGGCGGCATTCCTATCGGCTTCAAACTCAGCGCCAACCATATCGAGAAAGACATTCAATTTGCACTGGATGCCAGTGCCGACTACATCATCCTGGATGGCCGCGGTGGTGGTACAGGTGCTGCCCCTGAAATGTTCAGAAACCATATCAGTGTGCCTACCATACCAGCGCTCGCACGCGCCCGTCGTTATCTTAATGAGCAAGGCGCCAGTGGCCGTGTCACGTTGATCATCACCGGCGGTTTACGAGTCCCTATCGACTTTGTAAAAGCGCTGGCCTTGGGCGCGGACGGTATCGCCATTTCGAATAGCGCGATGCAGGCCATTGGCTGCGTCGCGGCCCGGATATGTAACACCAACAATTGCCCGACCGGCATCGCGACGCAAAAAGAAGAACTGCGTCGGCTGCTGGATATCGGGAAATCATCGAAACAGTTACATAACTTTCTGGAAGCATCCGTAGAACTGATGCAGGTGATGGCACGCGCATGCGGGCATAGCCATTTCAACCAATTCACTAAAGATGATTTAGCGACCTGGCATCGCGAAATGGCCTTATTATCCGGGGTAAGCTACTCGGGGTACGGTAATTCGGTGTCAGAGCACAGTTTCAACAAATATTAGCCGCAATTGTGGTCTGACCCCGATTTACCGATTTACAACCCCGATTTATGGTGGCCTAACCCTGATTTATGCAATGTAGGTCGGGTTAGCGCAGTTTGCGTAACCCGACAGGCGGTGCGCCGCAACACAGCGCCTTTGTAACGGTGTGCCAGACGGCACGCTTGGCGGGTTACGGCGCAAACAACGCGCCTAACCCGCCCTACATCGGCTAGGGAAATGTAGGTCGGGTTAGCGCCGTTTGCGTAACCCGACAGGCGTTGTGCTGCAGTAAAGGGGATGGGAATATTTTTTGATCAACCCGTGAGCTGATCATTTTTTATTCCTTCCATCTCCTTTACCCTCCATTTTCAATTTTTTACTCATGTCCACACATGCAGTGAATCACGACCGTTCATCTTGGCATGTAACAGCGCGTTATCCGCCATTTCTATCACATCTCGCATGCCTACCTGGCCGTCCATCGCCGCCAGACCGATTGATACGCCGACATATACCTCTTCGCCGCTATCCAGGATGATCGGCAGTTTTTTGAGATCGTTCCGCAGGCGATCAAGTATTTGCCGGGCTTCATCCAGGTCCGTATCCGGAAATACAAACAAGAACTCCTCGCCCCCATAGCGGTAGATGGAATCATACGCCCGCATCATGCCACTGAAGAATTCCATTGCTGTCTTCAATACCTTGTCGCCGGCGAGATGACCATGGCGGTCGTTTATTGATTTGAAATGATCGAAGTCTATAATCGCGATGGAACAGCAACTCCCGGTACGGTGAACACGAGCGTGCTCATTCGCGAGTTTGTAGGAGAGCGCATACCTGTTCCACACCCCGGTGAGGTGATCGACCGCGCAGATTTCACTTACCATCTTGAACTGAAGATTTTGCACCGCGACACGGAATCCATTGGCCGCATCGACAAAGCGATCGTAATCTTCCGTCGTAACCTCGTGTCCTGTCTCATTCAATACCAGCAGTTCGCGCGCATGGTCATGCACTTCCTTGTGCAGGTTGCCGACCTCGGTATAAAGCGGTAAATCTTTCAAACGCGGATCGATGCCGCCGTAATACCACTGACCGAACATACAGCGGCAATGCGCATCAGTTGCGAGATCGTCTGCAGAGGGATCGGCGCCGCAAACCAATGTACGGTGCAGCCGCTTCAACCATGAACTGTGGTGCGTAAGGCTTACCCCAAGCTCCTGGAGGATCTTGAGGATTTCGCCGGGAAGATTCGGCTCATCTGTCAACGTCACGTGACCTCCAGTGTGGGGAAGGATGAATTAAAGGAGTCAGCGGGGTCGGCACCCTCTCTGGAAAGTTATCACACTCCGCAGAATGCTTCGCCAGAATAATCCAGGGAAGATCAATACAAAATTCAGGCTAATATTAGAGCCTATCTCAAAACCAAAAACACCTCATTTGCTGAATCCTCGTCATTCCGGCGCAAGCCGGACAAAAGCGCGCAGCGCGTTGAACGCCAGAAGGGCGAGCGAAGCGAGTAATCCAGCGGTATACGGTGCGCCAGGATGCCCGCCTACGCGGGCATGACGGGATAAGGGTAACCCTGCCAATTTTGAGATAGGTTCTTCATTAAATTGTGGATTCATAGACACTTCCCCCGTCAGGGCTTCAACGCGACCGTCTCGATCAGGCTGACGCGTTCTTCATTAAGATTGCGGGACAGGTTATAAGCCTTGGTCAGAATGTCTTTCCCGACCAGCAGATGTACGCCCAGCTCCGGCAGGTCGGGTTCGCCCACAGGTTCCTTCATATGCGCGAAGGCCTTTTGCGCCAGATCGGTCTTGTCGTTCCAGACTTCAATTTCAAAACCAGCGGCGGTGATCAGCTCGCGGAATGAGGCGGGTTCCACCAGAAAACTGATTGAACTGTCCTGCGCCCAGGGAACCGGGAAATAAACTGGCGTGTTGTTATTTGCACAGACCTCATAGAACACCACGCGCCCCTTTGGTTTAATGACGCGATGCAGCTCTTTCAACCAGGCTGATTTGTCTTCGACATTCATGCCCATCTGGATAGACCAGACACCGTCAAAACTGCTGTCTTCAAACGGCATATCCAGCGCGCTTGCGGCATGAAACTTTACGCGCTCCTGCATATCCAGCAGCTGCGTCAATCGTTGTGCGGCATCAATGTATTCATCACTCAGATCAACGCCGGTCACACAACAGCCGGTTTCGTGTGACAAGCGACGCGTACAGCCGCCCACACCACAACCAACATCCAGGATATGCATGTCGGATGTGAAACCTGAGAGCTTGATCAGCTCTTTTGTAGCGACCGTACCGCGGATATGGAACTCATCCACCGGATGGAGATCGTCCAGCGTCACCCGCGACAAGTCCTTGCCGATTTCAGTCAATCCCTCAATGATCCTGCTGTACAGGTCATTGGGCGAGTAATAGCTGTGGATGTGTTTTATATCGTTAGCCATGATCTTCCCGTCGTGAAAAAATAGCAGGGAGCAATTATTCACCAATAAGAGATTGCTTCGCTTCGCTCGCAATGACGGTTTGTCCGAATTAATCAGAGGTTCCTTAATTGCTATCCGACCCGAATTATCACGGCTCCGCAAACAGACTCCGCACGGTTTCCGGAATCTGTCCTTTGGGCGCGAGTTTGTTGTTCTTATCGATCGCGTAGATTCCGAACCACTCCTCCGGATCATCCGCTTCGTGGCGGGTCGAATCGGTGTGATCCTCACCACTCTTCCACCATTCATCGTGCAGTTCGAAAAATACCATGCCGGCGAATTTCTCGTGGCCCTTCGCGGTACGGATATCTTTCCACACCGAGCGGAACATCTTTGGTACATCTTCGATCTTGTGGCCGCCGAAACCGGGCACCGTCTCTGGTTTGGGTTCGATGGGTGAGGTCGAGAGTCCGACTTGAGTGATCAATACGGGCATATGCGCGTTTGCGGCGAGCTCTTCCAGATAGCCTTGATAGGTGCTGCCGGTGACCGTGCCGGGTGCTGAGGTCTGCACGCCGCGCGCGTAGGTGTAGACGTTCATGCACAGTAAGTCACCCATGTCCGGAACCAGCACATTCTCGCGCGGCACTTCGATGTCCGGACGGTCGGCGAGCGGGCCGACATGCGTCCAACTGGTGTGGCAATACAGATGACGGCGGCCATAGCGCGTGAGTTCGTAGTCGATGCCAGCGTCGATCAGGCGCGCGAGCGCCACTTCAGTGGGTGTGCGGTTGGCAACGACGATGTGTTTGCCGTTGTAATCGCGCACCTCGGAATGGCGCGTATCGGTGTTCTTGATGGAATCGGCATGCAATTCGTCGCCGACAGAGAACAGCACCAGGCGATCCGGACGGCCGACTTTATAGGTGTGATCGATGGCTGCTTTGATCTGCGTGATCGTGTTGGCCTGGAAGGTTGGATCAAGAAAATCCGGCGCGCCGCCCATCACCCAGATGTCCTGTCCGTAGACGAGATCGGTCTTGTCGAGTTCGGTAAAAAACCCCTTGGGCATGAGCAGCGGGAATACATGCAGATAGTTCACGCCGAGATCGCGGACGAGGCCCAGGTGTTCCGCATAGCGCGCATCATCGCCGGGGGGTTCGCCGAACAACGGTGTCTCGCCGATCAGATACGGTGAGTAGCCCATGCCGCGCAAATACACCGGTTTCTCCGTGCCACGATCGACGATGGCTGTGCCATCGACGACAAAGCGTGTCGGTGCCGGTGTGTCGCGGGTGATGTGCGCCGTCTTGGGCGCATCGGGTATGGAATCGCCCATGGCCTGCGTGGCCACGGCCATGAGTGCGGTGAATGCTAGCAGGAACAGTGCGGGTTTCATGATACCGTGATAACTCGTTTGTGATTGATTGTTGAGCCTTACATAACCGCTTGATGGATTCTCTGTAGCCTGGATGCAGGCCCCTTGTTCTATGGGGGCCGAAATCCGGGGTAATGCCGCGGTTTCCCCGGATTCCGCTTCGCTCCATCCGGGCTACGTATTAGGAGGCCTGCGGCGTCACCTTGACGGTAAACTCGTCGATCTGAATCCGCGACTTTACACCCTGGCCGAACAGATGGAACGAGAATGACTTCATGTGTCGTTCGTTCACGAAGTCAAAGTCCAGCGAGGTGGATTCTCCGGCCTTGAGCACCGGGAACGGGGCATAGTCGATACCGCCGACCTCATTCTCCCAGGCGCGCAGGGTGAGTTTCATCTGCACGTCGCTGGCGTTGTCGGCCGGCGCCTTGAGCTTGATCGACACCTGCACTTTGGAGCCTTTCGGAAAGTCCAGGTATTGCGCGCCGATCATGTTGTCGATCCATTCGTGGGGCTGCCGCTCCGGCAACTCTCGGATATCGCCGTTGGCAAAGCGCATTACGCGTTCGACGCCGCTGGCATCCAAGCTATGGTCCAGCGCATAGGCAATGCGGAACAACGTCCGCTCCAAACCCTGGTTGTCCCAGGCGCAGCTCGCGGGACGGTTGCCCAGAATCCCCGCGCCGACGCAGACCTGACAGCCTTCCATGATGGTACATTCATAACGTTTCTTGTCGGCCGACTGCCAACGCAGCACACTGCCGGTATACGAGGCGATGTCGCGGCCATTGGCGTAATCGCGAAAGAAGCTGCGCCCGCCCACCTGATCCGGGATCGGCAGATCAAAGTAATCCAGCACCGAGGTTTCCATGTCCATCAGTCCGTAGGTACCCGGTTTGAGGCGCGGCAACTGGCTTTGCTCCGGCGCAAACACGATGTTGAGACCCCAACTGCTGATCCAGTCGGCCTGCCGCGCTCCGTGGGATTCGTCGCTGGTGACGATGACCAAAGTATCTTCCAACACGCCATCGGCTTTGATTTCTGCCAGGAACTGACCGGCGGACTTGTCGAGCACCGCCACCGCCGCCGTCAGCCGGTCGGGATACTGTTGTACGATCTCATCCGTCACGCCATAGGGTTGATGGGTACCGACCGTCATCAGTGTCAGCATCCAGGGCTCGTCCTTGGCCTGCAGTTGTCCAATGTATTTACGCGCACCCTTGAAGAAGGCCGGATCGCTGGCGCCCCACAGAAACGGGATGTCATCCTTTTCGGTGAACCATTCACTGCCATATGTCTGCTGGAAACCGATGGCGGGCATGACCCGGTCCTTGTTCATGAAGGTGAGTCCCGCGCCTTGCAGGTAATGCGTACTCCAACCCGCGTTCGCCATCTGTGCCGGCAGGCACTGCTCCGCGCGCGGATGGCCGATCACCTGGTAGGCCTTGGGCATGTCCGTGCCCAGCTGGCTGACGTCGCCGCACAGTAAGGCATAGAGACCGCGGATCGTCTGATGACTGTGGGTAACAAACTCCGGCACCAGCATGGCATCCGTTGTCTGCGCGGCCAGTGCCATCATGAAGGGTATGTCCTCGGTTACGCCCAGCGCCTTGCGGATGTCCGGGTGATAACCGCCATGCAGCCCTTCCAGGGTCACGATCAGTACATTCTTCGCCTTGCCGTTGCCATTCCCGAGCAGGCGTGTACCGTTCACATCGGCCGTGGTGTAGATCTTCGGCGGTGGCAGTGGCGTTGCGAGTTCGCCGCGGAACGGCATCGATACCGCGTCGCGGATAAACCAGTGCAGGGCGTTGAAGCGCGAGGCAACCGCGGAGTCGATGTCGGAACGGTTCGCCACTCCGTGCAGCACCAGGAGGCCACTGCCAATGACCAAACCGACGATGACCTTGCTGATCGACAGACGGGCGGTGCTGGCCAACAAAGCCACAATCAGCGCGACCAACATCAGTCCGGCGGCCAACGGCGAGGCCAGATGCAGACCGGCCCCGGTATTGCCGAGGAACGTGGGATCGGTCAGGTAATGCAGATCCTGCCAGTTCGGGAAGCGTTGCATTGCCGCCAACATCTCGCGCGCGCTCACCTGAAACGCCGTCCAGAACGCCAACAGGATTACCCGGAAAAAACGCGGCACCAGCAGCGTCAGGCACAAGAACAGCGAACCCAGAGCGACGTCCGACAGGATGCCTGCGACATTGACCTCACCCTGGAGAAAAACTCGCAGCAGCGCGGGGAGATAAAACGGAATGGCCAGGAAAAATAGACGGTTGCCGCCGGGCAACGGGGATGAACTCATACAACGGTAACCTGCACTATTTGACGACGTCTTGAATGAGCCGAGACGCTAATATTAAGGGATAGACCGCTCTGCTGTCCCGCTATGTTTCGATCATCACCGACAATGCCGTAAATTTCACGACCTAGCGCAACGAACAACAACAGAGGCCACGGAAATCACTCCCGGCGGGAAACCAGAAACCCCCTCTCTCTAGGGAGAAGGCCAGAGTGAGGAGGGTTGATAATGAAGAAGTTCTATATTGATTCCCTCACCCCAGCCCTCTCCCTGAGGGAGAGGGGGCACGAGCACGGCAGTGGTTAGACCGTGTTGAGACTCTCCTCCCGTTAGTATTCGGACGCGACTGTTTTTCTAAACACTGTTACGACCGATTATCCAGCGCACCCTTATCTGGAATTTGTCTGGGCAAGATCAACGTTGCTTTCAACGGCCGATGATCCGACCCGATTGAAGATAACGCCTCTACATCTTTCACTTGAACGTCGCGCACCAGGATATGGTCGATAGGAATTCCCAACCAGCCGAGAGTCGCGGGATAAGTGGAAACAGGTGAGTGCATCGGCGCTACATTTGCCAACCGTACAAAATCATTGAACACGGGCGTGAACGGCGTTGCGTTGAAGTCGCCGGCGACAACGACGGGGCCTGGTAGCTCGCTGAGCTTCTGTGCGATACCCAGCAGCAGGCGGTCACGGTTCACGAGGCCCGCTGTGGTCTTTGGGTCTATCGTGTCAACCGCTACAATCCAGGGATCTTTCGCATCGGGGACGGAGACGCGGACAATCACTATGGGCCGGGATCCTGGTAATGGCTTGAACAGCCGGTCTTCGGAGAACGGGAATTTAGACAGAATCACGAACGCCTTATCATCCGGGAAGTTTGGATGATTAAGCGTTGGATCAAAGATCTCCAGCTGGTGCGTATAGACCTGTTCGTTCCGGTAGAGTCCCACCTCTCTCTTCGGCACCTCTTGTAACACCACGACATCCGCGGGATTAGTCCGCAGCCATGCCCTGAGCGCTTGGTGCTGCTTATTTGTATCGCGGACATTGTGCGTGATCACCGTCAATAATCGTGATCGGTCCTGACTATCACCGGGGGATGCTGCCACATAAAGCGGTGTGATTTCCGAAACTCTGTATACATTCCATAAGAAACCCGTAAACAGTATCAAGAGCATGACCGACCATGACGCCGCGACCCTTTTTCTTACCAACAGGAACCCCGTCGCGAGAACACCGCTCAGCAGAAAATAATGCAGCACAAAATGCTGGAACAACTCGAATGGCCATACTCTTATTTTCAATAGCAGTACGGTCCCCGCAAGCGTTAAACCGACGAGAACTGCCCAACCACTTTTCAGAAAGCCAATCTGAATCTTTCGCATAATCCAGCTACAAGGTTCAGAGAGCAATCGCGCCAATATTTGAACGAATTCCTCCCTGACCCTGACCTCTCCTGATTTCCCGACTTCCTTTTAGCCTAGCCCTCTACCGTCGCTGCATCGACACAATCGATCATCGCCCAGTCCTTCATGCCTTTGCAATGCGGCGCGACTCCGTTGCCGAGCATTTTATTATATTCACTTAGGGAACCTCTGATTTATTCGTTGAATTGTCATTGCGAGCAAAGCGAAGCAATCTCCTCCTACGGTAGATCAACAGTTTAGAGATTATTCGCTACGCTCACCCCTTCGGCGCCCTGCGGGCGTTCTGCGCTCGCAAGCTCGCTTGTGCCGCGTCGCTTTCCCATAGAATCCCTTCGGGCTTCGTTATGGGTACCTTACCCTTTCGGGTCAAGGCATCCTCGCAATGACGAATTAATCAGAGGTTCCTTAGTTCAGTCGGACTGGGCGGATCGCTATCATCTCCCGCATCCTCTATTTCCGCATTGATATTCACATCTATATTCTTAGCATTTCGTTCTGCTGATTCAACAATGCGGTATTATGATCTTAGCGCTTTTTTCAGCCGCTTTCGCGCTCACCTCGGCCTGATTACGAAGCGAGCACTATCCTTTTCCGGTTTTAATCGATACCCTGGATGCGGGGTTAACAAACCGTGGTCTGTCCTCTTTAAATTATAAAAAGGCCGCACAGGACGGCCTATGTGTTTTTCCGCCACTGCCAGTTTTACCTCCGCGGCACTTCTCATCCCGGCAGGCATGTATTGCCTGATCAAGGCCAACTCTCTCGATAAGCCCTATTGGGCATTCGCTATGTTGCCGCTGCTATTCGGACTGCAACAGATCATCGAAGGTGGAATATGGTTGTCACTGCAGGCCGATGATCAGTCAGCTGCCCAGCGTCTTGCGCTTGGGTTCCTGCTGTTCTCGCATCTCTTCTGGCTGGGCTGGGTGCCCTACTCTTCGTACCTGACCGAGTCTTCCCCGCGGCTCAGACGCACCTTCCTGTTGATTGTCCTGGTCGGGCTGATGTTTGGCGCGGCCATGTATCTACCCTTGTTAAACAACCCATCATGGGTAATCGTATCGATCGTGGGAAACTCGATCGACTATGAATTGAAGTTCATCTTCGACGCCTATGTGTCTCAGCAGTTGATCACTGTTTTTTATGTGCTGATCATTCTCGTACCCCTGATGCTGTCATCGGATCAGTATCACCGCAGCCTGGGCCTGCTGTTGTTTCTGTCGGGACTTGCTGCCTGGATGTTCTTTGGCTGGGCATTCATATCAGTGTGGTGCTACTTCGCCGCGATCATCTCACTGTACATCTTCTTCATTGTCTTCCGAAGCGAAGCCGTTGTCCGTGTCGCGTGACCAGGAAATCGGAGCAGTTGAAATCATGCTGCGAACTTCGAGTTCTGGCTTTCAATTACCCTGCCCCGTTCTCTTTTATTGTTCACTCACACAGCGCATAGGGCGATCCCGCAACCAGCGCCTTGTTCATTGGACTGAGTGGTGGCCCACCGGACCAGCCTTCATCCTGAGGATCAATATGTAGCGCGCCTTGCTGCTCGTTGGCATTGAAGGTCATCAGGATGGCGTAGCCGTTTGCGATACGGAAGGGAAAGATCCACTTGCTGATACCGGCGTAATCGTGCGCGCCGTAACTGGCGGCGTATTCGGGGTTGGTTACTTTCTCAGTCTTGCCGTCAACCTCGAAGGTCAGTCCGCTGAACTCAACACGAATCTGCGGTTGGCGTTTACAGTCGCCAGCAGGCGCATAACGTCCGTATATATCTTCCAGCCCGGCGAGATTGGATACTTCAACCGCACATGCCGTGGTCGGGACAATGAGGGCGGCAACGGCATAAGCCACACTCAGGAAGCAAATCCGAAGCGGGTGTGTCATGGCATACTCCTCCTGCTTAGGTTAATCGGATCAGGCTCGGTCGACCGACCCTATTGGCTCCCTGCTCGCTACATGGGTCTGGTATAAGGGTGACGTTGGATGAAGGAAAAGAAGATGAAGACTTCTATCCCACTGCTATCCCACATAATATTGATCGAGCTTAGGTGGCACTGGAGGACATGGGAGTTGCTGTCGTCGAGAAAAGAATAATCCCTTCTCCCTCCCGGGAGAAGGCCAGGAAGAGGGAATTAATATTCAAGTAGTTTTCTATTCTAACACCCTCTCCCCAACCCTCTCCCGGAAGGGAGAGGGAGTTACTGGGACAGCAGTGCTTCTATCCTCTTTCCATTTTGCGCATTGCTTAAGAGCATCCTTCCTCCCACTGGCTCGAAGGCACCGCATCCTGCCTGTCACCCGCTACCAGCGAAACATACTGCCGGCGCGCGCATCGGGTCAATCAGTTCCAGCCAACCTACCCGCCACCTGATTCGAATATAGATTTTGTAACCCGGATCAATATGGTTACGTGTCATACCGTTCCATTCAGCTTGATTTCAGGTGGGCACGCCAAACTGGCTCCAAAGTAGCAAGCACTTCGGAGGGCGTATGTTTCAAAAGACACTGACTCTGGTTTTAGTCGGCGTGCTGTTCATGGGCATAGCCACCCTGACCTATGGAACTTTTTACGATAAGGGTTTTGCCGCCAGTGTGACCGGCATGATGGGGTTGGGTGATGATGAACACGGCGAGGACGGCGACGATGACTAAGCTGCGACTACCCAAGGCATTCGAATTGCTGCTGGTCTGGCACGGCCTGTTAGTCGGGTCTTATACCATCGCCTATCTCACCGCCGAGGGTGCGCCGGTCCTGCATCAGTTTGCCGGCTACTCGGTGCTGGGCCTGCTCGCCGTGCGGCTCACAGCGGCGCTGATCGCCGGCGTGCGCCCACCCTGGGCACTGCCGCTGCCAAAGGCCTCGATGTGGAAAAATTTCGGCCGCAAACTCGCCGCCGGTCATTTCAGTGCACTGCTCGGTCGCACACCCTTCGCGCCGCTCTCCGGGCTGGTGATACTGGGTACGCTGGTACTGGTCACCCTCAGTGGGCTTGCTGCGGACTGGTGGGAATGGGAAGACCTGCATGAAGGTCTGGCGGAAAGTTCACTGGCTGTTGTGTTGATACATATTGCCATTGTTTCATTCGCGCCACTGCTGAAACGGCTGAACGCGTCACGCGCAGATGCTGCGGCGACGGCGCTGCCACGAAATGCCTGATAGAACGCAAAAGGGGATGGCGGGAATAAAGTGTCATTTCAACATCCCCTTTTCAGAATCGGGATCCGACTGTAGCTATAAAGGAATCCTTGTAAAAAACAATGAACCATGCCTAGTATGCAACATGAGCGTTCGAAGTTTGATCAAAATCAAATGCTGCATCGTAGCTGTGACCTCGGGTGTCACGGCTATTATGCTGGGCTTCGGGTGGAACCTCATCAATACAGGCATCACAGCAACCATCGCCCTGCTCTACATTATCGCCCTCTCATTGCTGATCGGCATCATGATGCAAGAAGACAGCCTGGCGTCGATAGCGAAGAGTGAAGTCACGCCAGAGTGATCTTTGGACTTCACATCGGCATGCCATAAAATATCTCTCAGCTCTGCAAATCAAATACCGCATCGACGGTGACAGCTTGCGTGCGAGTTCGCTATTCGCATCACGTTATATGCCAACAGTGATAATCATGGCGCTGTTATCGTAGCTAAACCGGTGCCTGCAATTATCGGCAGAATAGAATTCCGATCAAGTCTATGTGAAACTAAGGGAACTCTGAATAATTCGTCATTCCGGCGCAGGCCGGACAAAAGCGCAAAGCGCGTTGAACGCCGAATAGGCGGCCCGTAGGGTGAGCGAAGCGAGTAATCTAGTGCCTTGAATCACATGGATTCCGGCCTGCGCCGGAATGACGGTTTAGTAATAAATCAGAGGTTCCTAAGGATAGACCAGAACGCAATTTTGACTGAGGTTAGCGATAACCGCGTCGATACCTCATTTACCCGCGCTCAAGACTGCAATGCTAACGATGATCACCTGTTTCAGCACGGACGAGTTATAGGAGTCATTACCATGCCCGAGCGTCACTTCACCAAGGCGACCTTCAGGTTTCTCTCTCAGCTCGAAGCGAACAACAATCGCGTCTGGTTTGATGAACATCGACAGGACTATGAAGATGCGGTTCGCACACCGGCACTGGATTTCATCGACGCCATGGCGGATGACATTCACGCCCTCTCACCGCATTTTATCGCCAGCGCGAAAAAGGTAGGCGGCTCCCTGATGCGGGTACACCGTGATGTACGTTTCGGTCGCGACAAACGCCCCTTCAAGACCAATATCGGTATTCAGTTCCGGCATGTCCAGGGCAAGGATGTACACGCACCGGGTTTCTACGTTCACCTCGAACCTGAAGAGTGTTTTCTAGGCGTCGGTATCTGGCATCCGGACGGCACTGCGCTGGGGAAAATCCGCATGGCCATCGACGAAAACGCAACCGCCTGGAAAAAGGCCAGTCGTGATCCTGTGTTCGCCACCGATTTCACCTTGAGTGGCGACGCTCTGGTCAACGCACCGCGAGGTTACGCAAAAGATCACCCCCTGCTCGATGACCTCAAGCGCAAGGATTTCATCGCCATCATGCCCTTTAATTCTTCTCTGGCCTGCAGCGAAGAGCTTCAGCCCGTGGTCGTAAAGGCATTCCGTTCATCGATACCGTTCATGAAGTTTTTGTGCCATGCACTGGAATTGCCGTTCTGAATGGCAGCGTGATTTGATCTCTAACCCGAATGGCACTTACTTAAGCCTGGATACACCGTCATCCCGGCGAATGCCGGGATCCAGAACCCGCATCCGTGGGTGCCCCCCTGGGTTCCGGCCTTCGCCGGAATGACGAAAAAACGAGAACTTGGCCTTAAGTAAGTGCCATTCATCTCTAACCCCGATTTACACGAGTGATGAACCGGGTTCGCACGTGAGTTAGACTAGCAGTTTGTGCCGGACATGCCGCTCGGGCCGCTCAGCACCAGACAATGGCGAGGATGATTGTTATGCGTTGGCGTGGAAATCAGCAGAGCGATAATATCGAGGATCGGCGCGGTGACGCTGCGCCCGGTCGCTTGGGTGGCGGAGGCGGCGGCATCATCAGATTATTACCTGTGATCTACCGTTTCCTAGGTTTCAAGGGCACGGTTATCGCGGCACTGGGCATCGGCGCTTATCTCATGTTCACCGGCAACCTTGGCATTCTGACGGGTACCGGTGGATTGGGAAATCCTGCTGGTTCTCAGCAAAACGGCGTCGTGGTGGAAAGTGCCGAGGAACAGGAACTGGTCGATTTCGTGTCGGTGGTACTGGCCGACACAGAACAAACCTGGCACACGCTATTCCAACAACAAGGCAGCACCTATCAGGAACCACGCCTGGTGTTGTTCCGCAACGCCGTCAAGTCCGCCTGCGGTCTCGGGCAAGCGGCCATGGGTCCCTTCTACTGCCCTGGCGATCATAAAGTCTATATCGACCTGAGTTTCTACAGTGATCTCAAGAACCGTTACAAGGCGCCGGGCGATTTCGCTCAGGCCTATGTGATCGCCCACGAGATCGGCCATCATGTGCAGACACTGCTGGGCATTTCTGAAAAGGTACATCAACGCCGGCGCGGACTCAGCGAGGCGGAAGGCAATAAGCTATCGGTTCGCCAGGAATTACAGGCCGACTGTCTCGCGGGTGTGTGGGCGTTTCACGCCCATCAGTCTCGCCAGATGCTGGAGGAAGGTGATGTCGAAGAAGGGCTCGCGGCCGCCAGCGCAATCGGGGATGACCGTCTTCAGAAGCAAGGTCAGGGTTATGTGAGCCCCGATTCCTTCACGCACGGCAGTTCGGCGCAACGCGTGAAATGGTTCAAGATCGGTCTGGCAGGCGGTGAAGTGAATGCCTGCGATACTTTCTCTGCGGCAGCGCTATAGCAAGGCGCAGGTTTAAGCCGCTCTAAAACCGCTGCCCATGGCACACAGTTTACACGGTGTAAATGAGTACCGGAACATGACCTGCAACGCCGCATGAGCGGTCGCGATCGATTTTGAGATAGGTTCTACTCACCTTCGCGCGCCGCAAGTTCCCGCAAGCGCCGTTCGTATTCCTGTTCACGCGCGTCGTCAATCACCTGCATGACCGTTGTCACATCCGCATCCACCGTGCTGCGTTCAAATCGGCCGGCCAGCTTGCTGTCGGGCTGCAGCTTGCCGCTGGTATAGAGCGCCCAGATTTCCTTGCCGTAGTCGGTTTTCAATAAGCTCGGCGCAAAGCTGCCGAAGTGCGTTGTCATGTTATCGACATCGCGCTCCAGCATCATGCCGGCGCTGTTATTGCCCGCCGCGTTGACCGCTTGCGGCAGATCGATAATCACCGGGCCATGTTCATCGACCAGCACATTGAACGGGGATAGATCGCCGTGCACCAGACCCGCAACGAGCATGCGTACGATCTCGGCCATCATGATCTGGTGATACTCACGCGCTTGTTGTTCGGATAACGCCACATCGTTGAGTCGCGGCGCGGCGCTGCCTTCGGCATCCGTCACCAGTTCCATCAATAAGACGCCATCGACAAAGCCAAAGGGTTTCGGCACCCGCACACCGGCGGCGGCCAGGCGATAGAGCGCATCCACTTCAGCGCTGAGCCAGGCATCTTCCGATTGTTGTTGTCCGTAGCGGCTGCGTTTATTCATGGCACGGGCCTGACGGGTATTCCTGACTTTGCGGCCTTCCTGATATTGCACGGCCTGCTTGAAACTGCGCTGGTTGGCCTCTTTATAAACCTTGGCGCAGCGGATCGCGGAACCGCAGCGCACCACATAGACCTGCGCTTCCTTGCCGCTCATCAGCTGGGAAAGAATGTCATCGATGAGGCCGTCGTCGACCAGCGGCTGTAATCTCTTGGGTACTTTCATCTATCTTTATCGTCTGCTTACTGGCTGCGCTTGGTCAGCTAATGGAGTCGGATGCAGGAAAACGAGGGAATGAGCCGGAGAGGACGAGCGGACGCCCTGTGGCACGGGAATCAGTCGGCCTGGGCGTTCAAGCGTTCGATGGCCCCGATGGCCGCAGCGGCGGCGGTTTCGATATCCGCCTCGCGTCCAGCCAGGGTCAGACGGCCAAAGGCACCGACGGCGTGCGCCTCGACCAGGGTGATATGCGACGCCTTCTCCGCTTCGTTGGCGGCGAAGATGATATTACCGGCCGGCTCGGTTTCGAGAATGAAGATGCTCTGACCGGGCAGGACCATGGAACCCTTGCGGTTCTGCCGGTTGATGAGCACCGCATGGTCGGGGTTGATGCCACGGATGATCTCATGCCAGGCCACTCGCACCTTCTGGCGCGAGGCGGCGGTCGTGTTCAGCCAGCGCAGGACGATATCAGCCGATTCCTGCACACTGGCCTGGTCCCGACTGTGGATGGCCATCGAACCGAAGGCACGTTCCACGATCTGCCCGCCCAGATGCACCGGCGCGGCCTTGAGCGCGATATCGGTCAGGCGGTGGATGGCCATGCCCGGAGAAACCTCCAACCACAGGCAGGAATCGCTGGGTTTGGGCAGAAAACCCTGGGAGGCCGTCGCCATATAGGACGCCAGCTGCGGCTGCAACGAGTCAATATAAACGTAGGTGCGCAGCTCAACCTTGGGCGCATCTGTGGGTGATCGGGGCTGCATTCAGATCGGCTTCGGTGCTTGGTTTAGGGGTCTGGAGGTCGGTTCAAACAGCGCCGAAGTGTACCATGGGGTCCTGTGAGGGGACAGTCCGGAGTTTCTCAGCGGGATTCCGTCAGGGGGCAGTTCCAGTGACTGCCTGTTGATATACATCAACACATTAGGAACGTTTGTCCGGCGGAGAAAGACCCAAGCTTAGCCACTAGTTGTAACCTGGCAGCGACGCTGACCCGAGCCGTGGACAATGGCTCGGACAACGCAATTGATCGCCCCTAACGCGGACCCTTATCCAAGGCCGGCTGTTCCGTCAGTACCAACTGACCGTCTGCTACCGGAATACGTGCGCCCGGTCTGTGATCCATGCGCACACTCCCCGTCTCATCGCCAAGCTTATAGCTGACATCGTAACCGATCAGCTTTACCTGGGATTCGTTGACTTGCCGGCAGCGTTTTTCAACATCCGTGTAGGTATCTTTGGCTTGCATGTTTTGCTGGACCTTATTACCGGCATAGCCACCAGCGGCGACACCGGCAACTGTGGCTATTTTCTTGCCAGAACCACCACCAACCTGATTACCGAGCACACCACCGATCACCGCACCGGCCACAGTACCAACAATCCGGTTCTCATCTTTGACCGGCTGTTGATGGGTGACGGCAACGTCCTCGCAGACTTCCCGCGGTACCTGCACCGTTTTCGTCACCTCGCTAACACTCAGTACATCCGCGTGGGTTGGTGCCTTTTCACCCAGCAGATTGAAGCCAGCAATCGCGCCACCCGCAGTGGCTACGACAACACCAATGCCGATTCCGGCTAGCATCGATTTATCCATACTGTTACCTCCGTTGTGAATTTGTCACCTGCAGCTGAAGACAGGCTTAAGTACGCCGACGCATTCATCGCCACTCAAACCCATCACCTAAGTAATATAGGCCGAGGCTTGCGGTGCGCATCCGCACATCGGTGGCGGATTATAGCAAAACACCAGCATACCAAGGTACGTATTTCGGTATCATAATGGCAAGGTGCGTATTGTCCGTATTAATCAGCAACCACCTTCTTCGAGGGCAAATCTTCACGAGCGTTATCAGCAAACCCAGCGCCCGCCTGTTTGAACGCATCGCTTCTGATGCTGAAATATGCAAGCGGTCAATTGCAGTTGACACCCTCACCGCATGATCATGGATGTCACGGTAATAACCTTGAGTTCATGGGTGACCAATTGCGGATGCAGACGAATGAGATTCTGAGTGATCCCTGCATCGGTTCAGCCGCGTCACGCAACAGGGGCAGCTCACGCTTAATCGCGTATAGACGCACCAGCATGCCGCGCCCCGGCTTATCGCCACTCATTGGCTAGCTTTCCAAGGACTGGAAACGATCCTGCACACTCTCGATTACCGGTCTGAATTGATCGACAACAAGATCCAACACCAGATTCAACGCGAAAGCTGGAGCAGGCTTGATGCCATTGGGACAGTCTTGCAGGCGGTCGCTTTCACGCAGATAGCCACTGTCGTTGCCGTGACGGATGGCGGCAACAAAATTGCTGCCGATAAACAAATGAGTTTCACCTGGCTCAATGTGCAATTCTCAGACTTGCGTCGCACGAGCTTCGATAATCGACGCAGGTTTGGCGTCAGAACACCGGCATTATGCCGCACACATTGCATCCAAGCGTGAACTGAGTATAGGCTGATGGAAATATTAGGTAAGCCTATAGACGACCAAACAGAGTGGAATTTACAAAATATACACAACTCGTCAACCTAAGCAGAAAATTCTACGGAATCTTTGATTAATCCGTCATTGCGAACGCGCAGCATCGCAATGATAGGTAACAGGGAATTAATCAGACACTTCCAATAATTAACAAGCAAGCTCAGCAGTTTCAGTTACAGGAAACGTACGCAACGAAAAATAAAGGACTCGATTATGGATATTCAAGTCGGCGGTTTACTCGGTCTCATTATATTGATTGCAGATATCTGGGCGATCATCAAAACAGTTGAAAGTAACGCCACGACAGGCACCAAGGTGGTTTGGGTAGTAGTGATACTTCTACTCCCCGTATTGGGTCTTATCTTATGGCTCCTCCTCGGCCGCAGGTAAACCCACGCTGACAAGCGCGGCTTAACAGGCTGTTGAAAAACGCGATCAGGGGATGCAGTGCAAGGCGGGAACGGGCGAAAAAGCGGAGTTTACACGGAGTAAATGAGCATTTTGAGGCCGTTTCCAACGTAGCGTTGCGCCCCTCAGCGCGTTTTTCAACAGCCTGTTAAGTGTTTTCATGCGCGCACAAAGGACCGCAGCCAGGATGAGTCCTTATCTATCCAGCTGCCATACGGACTATCTACTCTGCTGCATATCTAATCTGGGCGTTCCGCCCAGGCCTTGCAGTATGTCACCAGGCAGCTCGCCGATGTTGTTGCGTATGAATGCCTCCTGGTCAGCCAGCACATTGAACAGACCCGCGACCGCCCGTTCGGTAACATAGCGGTCCAAATCACCGACGGCTTCGTGCACGGATTCTATCTTTACAGCAGGGTCTTCAGCCTGGATTGATTCACTTTGTGCCGGATAGGTTTCCAACATTTCTTTATACACCAGCATCGCGCCACTGGTGGCGAGTCGCTCGCTAATGATTGGTTTCAGCATGGCCTGCAACGCCGCACCCGCTTTCGCCTTGAGTGCCGCAGTCCCGGCTGTCATGTCACCACTGAGCAGTTGTACAACTTCAGATGGCTTTATTTCTTTCAACACAGCTTGCAGGATCGGCGCGGCACCGGGAATGGCCTGCTCGGCGGCTTGATTCATCAGTACCGATAACAGCGTTGCCTGCGGGTCGGCGTCGAGATCGCGCATGACACCGAAAGCCATGGTCAAGGGTGGCGGCAACAGGATACGTGCGACTGGATTATCCAAATATCCACCCGGCTCCGCCAGGCCGGCAACAACGGTGGAAATGCCCTTGCCAAGTTCGGTTGTGTATTGGTTAGCCAGGGCCTTCAGGATCTGTTCTTGCGCGGCACGCGTCAGATCCTGCTGCAAGGTATCGAGCCCAATCGGCGTGCATGCCGACATCAGAAAAGCTATGACAATGCCATAAACGCAGCGGTGTACGAGAGTATTTCGTGGAGTGACTGTGATCATGGCGGTAGCGTATACGAGAACGATCAACCGCAGTCAATACAGGAACCGGAGGTAGGACACAGTTTCCGATAATATTTCCGGATCTATCTCAAAGGCAGATCGGCACACGCGTTGTCCGCAAACCCGGCGCCAGCCTCGGCATACAGGTTGAACACTGAATCGGCGCCCGCCCGCTTGAGGTCTTCAATATCATCTGGATATTTGGCGATTGCCGTCAGCTTGCCCTTATAACCCAGTTTGCGAAGCTGACTGACGGCGTACAGGTTTTCCTGTTGATTCGGCATAGCCAGCATCACCAGGTTGATGACACTGTGGTCGATCTGGAAGCGCTCCCAGAAATCAGGATCCGTGACGCTGCCACGCACCACATTGCGTCCTGCATCTCGATGCATATCGACAGTGTATTTGTCGAAATCGACGCCGAGCAAAGCATCGCCGAACCTTTGCCGGATTTCGTCATAGGCACCGCTGCCGACCCGCCCCATGCCAAAAATAATGACTGACACGTCCCCTGGACTGATCAATTGTTCAGACGGCAATAGACTGGCGGTCTCGAACCGCTGCAATGGTTTGCGAAAACGGCTGTACAGTTTATGCGCCGCGCTATTGATCGGCGCGGCGATGATGAATGATATCGATAGGGCCACAGCAATAATGATGAGCCAGTCACCGCTCATCCAACCATTCGCTATGGCCAGCACCGCGACAATCAAACCGAACTCGCTGTAGTTGGCGAGGCTCAGCGAGGTTAATAAGGAGGTACGCGCCCGCAGCTGGAAACGTGCCAGCAGCCAGAAGAAGAAGGCCATTTTCAATGGCACGACAATGACCAGAAGCAATGCAATACCCACAGCCTGCAAACTGAGCGGACCTGACAGGCCGATAACCAGGAAGAATCCAACCAGGAATAAATCCTTAAAGCCGAGCAGATGCCGCGCCAGCTCCGAGGAACGTGGACTGGCCGCCAGCGAGAGCCCCAGAATCAACGCGCCGAGATCACCTTTCACCCCCACCATCTCGAACACTTTGGCACCACCCAGCGCCAGGCTGAGTCCGAACAGCACCATCAACTCGCCATGCCCCGAACGATCAAGCGCCTTGAACAGGACGGGTCGTAGCGGAATCAGCAGCAATAACGATAAGGCCCATAAGCTGGGCATTTTACCGGTCGAGACCGCCAGGAAAATAACCGCCGCGATGTCCTGAATGATCAGTATGCCAATAGCAATGCGGCCATAGACCGCATCCATCTCGCCCTTCTCTTCCAGAACCTTGACGGCGAAAACGGTGCTGGAGAAACTCAGCGCGAAGGCGATCAGTGCCGTCTGCTGAATATCCAGACCCGCCAGCACCGGCACACCGACGAATCCCAGGCCCAGAAGAAAGGCCACCAGTAACACCACCGCAGCGAGCATATGCAGTGAGGCGACCGCCCAGACCTGTGGCATCAGCAGGTTGCCGACGCGCAATTTCAGCCCAATGGTGAACAACAGCAGAGTAACGCCGATATCCGCAAACTCGCGCAACGTCACCGTTGCCTGCATGCCTGCGCCATACAGCACAAAACCGGCAATCAGATAACCCACCAGCGGCGGCAATCCCGCCAGGCGCGACCCCAGCCCGAACAGAAACGCCACCCCTACCGCTATAATGTCTGCATACATAGATTTACAACTTCAATATCAGTAATCAGAATCGAATAGCTTACCTGCCGCCCATTCTTTATGTTTCGTCATTCGGGTCGGCACCGGGATGACCGTGGCCAGCGGCAGAATACAATTTCGACTTTGCTGTTATTATGACAATAAACTACAAAGTGGCTTTATCATCTATGATACCGATCAATTATTCCCGCGTATAACAATTCTCATGATCAGCCACTGGTTAGGCTTTAAGCGCCCACAAGCAGCCGCTACGCTCAAGGCAATTTATATTGCCGGCGCCGCGGGCGAACCTATGCAAGTTGCAGAAAGCATCGAGGCCGTGGAAGGCCGCGGGCTGCAGGGCGACCGTTATTCCGCGGACGCCGGTCATTGGCAATCGATTGAGGGCTGCCAGGTCACGCTCATCACCGAACATGAGCTGCGCTCTGCAATGCACAAAACCACTACACAGATCAAAACCGAGCTCGAAACCGGTGGCCACCGCCGCAATCTGGTCATTGCCGGATTGAAAACCAGACAACTGGAGGGCAAGTCATTCCGGATCGGCGGCGCGGTCTTCCGTTACGACAAACCAAGGCCACCCTGCGCCTATATAGATCAGGTCGCCGGCAGCGGCATGGGCAAGGCCCTAAGCCACAACAGCGGGATCTGTATCAAGGTGATCAGCAGCGGCCGACTGGCGGTAGGCGACACACTGACCATCCTCGATGAGGCCCAGGCACAGTAGAACCTATCTCTGAATTGCAGATCACGTGTACTCTCCCTCTTTCTACAATAAATAATTCTTTGACTATCGACTTCATTTAGGGAGAACAGCATGCTCATCAGTAATCTCGAAATCGTGCCTGGCCGTCAGGTCCTCAAGCATTTGGGACTGGTCCAGGGAAGCACCGTACGCGCCAAGCACGTCGGTCGGGATATCATGGCCGGACTGAAGAATATCTTTGGCGGGGAACTGGTCGGTTATACCGAACTGCTGAATGAATCGCGCGAAGAATCATTGGGACGCATGCTGGAACAGGCCCGCGCGGTCGGTGCCAACGCAGTTCTCAATGTACGTTTTACAACGTCGTCGGTCGCCCAGGGCGCAGCGGAATTATTCGCCTACGGCACCGCCGTGATACTGGATGATGAAGCATGATCGATATCATTATATTCATCATCCTGCTCGTGCTGGGCTATGGCTTCGGTCGGCTGCTGGAAACCAGCCATTACCGTTCGATCCTGCGCCGCGAACAGGCCTTCCGCGGTATCCTGCTGATCGCAACACGCACGCCACCGCCCGATCTTATCCCGCGCAAGATTCAATTGGTCGCCGGCAATGTGGTTATCTCGGTGGATTACTTCAAACGCTTCCTGGCGAGCCTGCGCAATATTTTTGGCGGTCGTGTGCAATCCTACGAAAGCCTGCTGGATCGCGCTCGACGCGAGGCGATATTGCGCATGAAGGCAGAGGCACGCGCCCTCGGGGCCGATATGGTGTTCAACATCAAACTGGAAACCGCGTCTATATATAAAGGACATAAGAACACCATCGGCGCCGTGGAAGTACTGGCCTATGGAACCGCCTGCGTGCCACACAATCGCGAGGCCTAGTGTTGGAATACGAAAACCCAGAAATTCCGGAAGGCATCAATGTCAGTCGCGAGCATCCTCTCAAGGAGTTCGCGGTGCTGGTTGGCGGCACAGTTGCGCTGATCCTGGCCATTGTGTTGATACTTGGCTGGCTGGCGGAATCCATCGCCACGCGTATTCCGTTCAGTTATGAACAGGAGATCGCCGGCGATATCGGTCATGATGTTTCGGATAATCCCGCACAGGCGGCCATTGAGCGCGAACTTCAATCGCTTGCAGAGGGCTTGGCCAAGCACATGCAACTACCCCCAGAGATGCGTATCCGTGTCCATTACGTCGATGACGATACCGTCAATGCCTTCGCAACCCTGGGCGGGCATGTGATTATGTTTCGCGGCCTGCTCGAGAAAATGCCGAATGAAAATGCCCTGGCCATGGTGCTGGCACATGAAATCGCTCATGTGCGGCATCGCGACCCTATCGTGAGTCTGGGGCGTGGCGTGGTAGTGGGATTGGCACTGGCGGCGATCACAGGGGTATCCGGCAGCAATCTATCGGACAGTGTATTCGGCAGTGCCGGCACACTCACTGCACTGAGTTTCAGCCGCAATCAGGAACGTGCCGCGGATACCAGTGCCGTGGCAGCCGTGGCGGCGCATTACGGACATGTGAATGGCGCGACAGCTGTCTTCGATCTGTTTAGCCGGCTGGAAGCCGAACATCCGCTGAAGCCACCCGAGTTCATGGCCAGTCACCCCAACAGCAGCGGACGCCGCGATGGCATAGCCGAACAAGCTGATCTCCATGACTGGCCAACAGAGGGAATCCTGACGCCACTACCACAGGTGCTACAGGTATCTGAATAGACGAATGGCACTAAGTTAAGCGGATCATTATCCGGTGTAGGGTGGGTTAGGCGCGTTGTTTGCGCCGTAACCCACCAACCGTGCCGTCAGGCACACCTTAAACAAAGCGTTGTGTTGCTGCGCAACGCCTGGTGGGTTACGCGAAAAACGCTAACCCACCCTACATTGAGCTTAACTTAGGAACCTCTGATTAATTTGATCAAGCGAGCAGATGCTAGGCGCAGACGGGCGAAAAAACGGAGTTTACACAGAGTAAATGAGTATTTTGAGCCCGGCTGCAACGCGGCAGATGCCGCTTCAGCGAATTAATCAGAGGTTCCTTAGTGCCATTCATCTGAATAGACAGCACACCCGCAGTAAAAAACTACCATTCCCTGCGTTCCGGCAGCAGCCCCTGCAATTCCGCCTGCGTGAGATTGCGCCATTGGCCAAGTTTTAATTTACCCAGTTTGATATTGATAATGCGCACGCGCTGCAGTCGCCGCACCGTATAACCGAACTCCTCGCACATACGCCGGATCTGCCGGTTCAAGCCCTGAGTGAGAATTATCCCGAACACATTATTGCTCATGCGCCAGACTTTGCAGGGCTTGGTCGTGGTATCCAGAATCCGCACACCCTTCGCCATACCAGTGAGGAAGGCATCGGTAATGGGCTTATCGACGCTGACAATGTATTCCTTTTCGTGGTTGTTTTCGGAGCGCAGGATCTCATTGACGATATCACCGTTACTGGTGAGCAGAATCAGACCGTCCGAATCCTTGTCGAGCCGGCCGATCGGGAAGATGCGTTCATCATGACCCACATAGTCGATGATATTGCCTTTGACGTGCCGTTCCGTCGTGCAGGTCACCCCTACCGGCTTATTCAGGCAGATGTACACCTGCTTTTTCTTTTCCGCACCCACTACCCGCTTATCAACGCGAACCGTATCACCTTCATTGACCTGGGTGCCAAGTTCGGCGCGTACACCATTGATGGTGACCCGCCCCTGAGCAATGATGGTATCGGCCTCGCGCCGTGAGCACAGACCCGTCTCGCTGATATATTTATTGAGGCGCATGGGTAAAGAGTAATGGGGTCGGCGTGTTTTGCCTATACCGACGGTGGCGGCAATCACTAACGCAGCCCCTGCGGGCTTTAGCCGGGAGTCTCAAGGTAACAGCGTGTCTGTCAATCGTTACCCTTTGCATCCGGCAAACCCGCCGCCGGCATGCTGCCGAAAGCATTGGGTTGTAGGTTCTGAACCAGCTCCAGCTTCACGAGTGTCTTTCCAGTCAGAAACACTGAGCGATATCATCGATGGGATCGAGGTTGTCCAGCTTCGTTTGGAACGGTAACCTTTCATCAGAAAGCCAACGCCCCAGGGTAATGCATAGGTCTTTCATCGACAGTTAGGGAACCTCTGATTAAGTCGCTGAAGCGGCAGCTGCTGTGTTGCAACCGGGCTCAAAATGCTCATTTACGCCGTGTAAACTCCGCTTTTTACTCGGTGCTACGCACCTCGCCCTTCGGGCCGGCTCGCGCCGTTCTCTCCGCTTCGCTTCGAGTCACCCGGCTGCGCCTTGCATCTGCTCGCTTGATCAACTTAATCAGAGGTTCCTTAGTCTAATGTTCCTACTATAATAGGGATCAAAGAACAGGAGCCAGCCTTGCAGATCGATCTGGACGAAGATGCCGCGCTACGCATGATTTTGGAAGGCACCGCCACCGATACCGGCGAGCGGTTCTTCCAGGCGCTCGTTCAAAACCTGGCCAAGGCCATGCATACCCACGGTGCCTGGGTAACGGAATATCTCGCCAACACCCACTCACTACGCGCACTGGCGTTCTGGCTTGACGGCGAACTGATAGACAATTTCGAAATCAGCATTGCCGGCTCACCCTGTGAGCGCGTCATCGAAGGCGCCAAATTGCTGCACTACCCGGACAATGTCGTGATGCTCTACCCGGACGATCCGGATCTCCGGGCCGCCGGCGCGGTGAGTTATATAGGCGTGCCCTTGAAGGGCATCGATGGAGAGGTGCTAGGCCATCTCGCCGTGATGGACCGCCGTCCAATGCCGGAGGAACCGCATAGTTTGGCGCTGTTTCAGATCTTCGCCGCGCGTGCGGCAGCCGAACTGCAACGGATTCGTGCCGAACGAGACGTGCTGGAACGCGAGGAAAAACTCAGCCGCCTGGTCGATGGCGCCATGGACGCAATCATCGAGCTGGATACAGACCTCTGTGTGACTCAGCTCAATCCCGCAGCGGAAAAGATTTTCGCTTCCAGTACCGCCGAAACACAGGGCACCCCCTTTGCGCGATTCATGACTGAACCGGAAAAGCCAAGGCTGCTGGAGCTCATACAGGACATCGAATCACAACCCGATGGACCACCCTGTCGCTGGATTCCGAGTGGCCTCCAGTGCCTGCGTACGGATGGTGAGGTTTTTTCAGCCGAAGCGACTCTCTCGCGTTATGTGCGCGGACATACTCCGTTTTACGTCCTGGTCCTGCGCGATGTGCATGACCGTCTGGAAGCGGAACGACGCATTCAGTCGTTGACGGATGAGACGCAGTATCTGAAAGAGGAGCTCAAGTCCACGCGTGATTTCGGCGGAATCATTGGCCGCAGCGAGGCCTTGCTGCGGACGCTGCGGGATGTTCAGCAGGTCGCCGCGACGGACGCGACAGTACTTATCCTGGGGGAGACGGGAACCGGCAAGGAACTTATCGCGCGCGCCATCCATGAGGCCAGTCCGCGCCATGATAAATCACTGGTTAAGGTCAACTGCGCCGCGATACCAGCCAACCTGATCGAAAGCGAACTGTTCGGTCATGAACGCGGCGCCTTCACCGGGGCGACCAGTCGGCGCACCGGGCGCTTTGCACTTGCAGACGGCGGCACCCTGTTTCTCGATGAGGTAGGCGAGCTGCCGCTCGACCTGCAGTCCAAGCTATTGCGCGTGCTGCAGGAAGGCGAGTTCGAACCTGTCGGCAGTTCCCGTACGCAGCATGTCGATGTCCGCGTAATCGCCGCCACTAACCGTGATCTGCAGCGCGAAGTGCAGGAAGGGCGATTCCGCGAAGACCTGTTCTATCGGCTGAATGTCTTTCCCATTCGAATTCCGCCGCTGCGTGAACGCGGTGACGATATACCACTACTCGCCGATGCCTTCTCCAGACGCTTCGCGCAACGTTTGGGCCGCAACTTCGCGCCGCTCACGCCCGAGTGCACCCGCCGACTCAAGGCCTATAGCTGGCCGGGCAATGTGCGTGAATTGCACAATGTCATTGAGCGAGCGGTCATCACGGCGCAGGGCAACCGCCTCAATCTGGATCGCGCCCTGCCCGACAGTCCGGAAATCACAGCGCTTCCGGCGGCGGAAGAGGAACAGCCGCTGCGTATCCGCACGGTGCGGGAACTCGAGGCACTCGAACGTGAGAATCTTCTACGGGCGCTCGAACTTACCAACTGGCGCGTGGCAGGCGAAAACGGCGCGGCCCAACGTCTGGGCATGCGCCCTAGCACACTCAGCTCCCGCATGAAGGCGCTCGGTATCCAGCGCCCGCGTTGACCGCAGTAACTCTGTACCCACGAAATCCGCAAACTTCCGCTCACGAGAAGTCGTAACTCACGAAATCTCGTGTCGCTCGCACGCACCTAAAAAATTCTCAACATACTGTTTTCAATATCTATTTTCAGTCGTGTCGTGACTGGCACGGGCACTGCAATAGCCCTCTTCAAGCACCCCAACAGGTGCGCTCGTAATCAATCAACACACGCAAGGAGAGACGATCATGGAAAACAGCTATCACACCGTTGAAACGGCGCGTTACGCCAAATGTATTGAGGTATCCAAGCGCATCCGCTGGGATCTGGAGCAGGACGTCATTCGTGGCCGCAGCTTCGATTTTTCGAAAAAATTCCTGCCGGATGGCCTTTCTAAAGTCGATCAGCTGACCTTTCTCGACGCAGCCAGCAAGCGGACGCTGAGCCAGATACAGGGTAGGACTTACGCCAACATGTTCGGTTTGGTGGAGCGTTTCATCAACGCCAAGATCCTGGAAGTCAGTCGCGACCATTGGCTGGGAGATCAGACCGCGCTTGAGGCACTGGTTCGCTTCAGCGATGAGGAACTCAAACATCAGGCGCTGTTCCGGCGCATCGAAGGCATGATCGGTGAGTACATGCCCCCGGGCTACCGTTTCCTGCCGCAGCCGGATGATGTGGCCTCGGTCGTGCTCGGCAAATCCACCTGGGCGGTGCTCGGACTGACGTGCCATATCGAACTGTTCACCCAGGCGCACTATCGCGAGAGCATCGATACCGACGCCGAGCTGTCTGAATTGTACAAGGATGTATTCCTGTACCACTGGCGCGAGGAATCGCAGCACGCAATCATGGATGAGCTGGAATGGAAGCGTGAAGACAGCAAGCTCACGCAGGATCAACGCGACCATGCGGTCGACGATCTGATAGAACTGGTCGCCGCGGTTGACGGGTTGCTGCAGATGCAGACCGGCGCGGATGTCGAGTATTTCCTCGCTATCTGCGGACGCGAATTCACGCCACGGGAGATCGACAGCATCCGCGCGAACGTTCTCTACGCCTATCGCTGGCAGTACATCATTTCCGGTGTTGGCGAGCCGCGTTTCGCGGAAATCCTCGGTGGACTCATCACCAATGAACAAGGGCAGCGCATTGGTCTGGCATTGCAGCCGATCATCAGCCGCAGCCACTGATCAACCACATCGACAGGAGGACGCCATCATGGCTAGCACGTGCCCGACCGGCTTCGACATCAACCATCTACGCACACAGGTGCTCGCGACCTACGACCGTGTGGCCTGTGAGCCGCTGGGTGAATTTCACTTCCACCGCGGTGCCGACTATGCGGCCGACTACCTCGGCTATGATCGAGGTGAACTCGCTGCGCTACCTAACGTGAGCACCGCACGTTTTGCCGGTGTCGGCAATCCGCACCGTATCGGTCCGATTCATCCGGGCGAAACCGTACTGGATCACGCCTGCGGGGCCGGCATGGATCTGCTGCTGGCGGCACGCCGCGTCGGTCCCGGCGGTCGCGCCATCGGCGTGGATATGACGCCGGCCATGTGTCTGTGTGCCGCCGCAGCCGCGCGCCAGGCAGGGTTGTCCGACATCGTCAGCATCCGCAATGGCTACTACGAGGATCTGCCGGTCGACACCGGTAGCGTCGACGTGGTGATCTCCAACGGCGTCGTGAATCTCGCGCCAGACAAGGCGCGTGTCTTCGAAGAGATCTATCGGGTGTTGAAGCCGGGCGGTCGCTTGTATCTGGCGGATGTCGTCGTCCAGCGCGAACTGACGCTGGATGCGCGCAGCAATCCGGATCTGTGGGCGGCTTGCATTGGCGGTGCACTTCCTGAACCCGAGCTGTATGACATCGCGTCTACTGCCGGCTTCTGCGAGGCCCGGGTCAGTGATCGCTATGACTGCTTCCGCAATACCTCAGTGGAAGGCAAGGTCGCAGCGGACCTGCGCGTCAGCGCCATCAACTTCTTTGCCCGCAAGCAGTCATAGGAGGAAACAGACAATGGATAAATTCAAGGACATCAGCTGGTGGTACTGGATGGTGATGGTTGTTCTGCTTGCGGTCGGTCTGTCTGGCCATGCACAGGCATTCCATATCGCAATCGCTGTCGGGGTGATACAGGCGCTGCACTATTACGCACGGCATCGGTCGCTAATCTCATTCCCGGTCCAGGTACGTATGTCCTATCTGGGTTTGCTGATCATGGCGCAATGGGATCCGCTGTATTTCATCTATTGGATTCAACTTGCCGGCACCACGGCGATGGTCACGGCCGACTATTGTCCACTGGCGCGCTTTCTTTCACTGATGCCTTGGAATCGTACGGTGCCGTTCAGTTACGCGCTGTTATACCGCACGGTGTTCTCAGCACCGGTCAAAGGTAACATCCTGCAAGGATTGCCCGCGGAATAACAGGACAGCAGTAGACTGAGGATACAAATCCGTTCAGGTTTCAAAAGGGGCTCAGCCCGAATGGCGCTTACTTAAGCCTATCCATATCCGATGTAGGGCGGGTTAGGCGCGTTGTTTTCGCCATAACCCGCCAAGCGTGCCGTCAGACACACCTTTACAACGGCGTTGGGTTGCTGCGCAACGCCTGTCGGGTTACGCGAACGGCGCTAACCCGACCTACATTGGGCTTAAGTAAGCGCCATTCGCGTCTAGAGATGAATGGCGTTTACTTAAGCCTATCCATATCCGATGTAGGGCGGGTTAGGCGCGTTGTTTGCGCCGTAACCCGCCAAGCGTGCCGTCAGGCACACCTTTACAACAGCGTTGGGTTGCTTCGCAACGCCTGTCGGGTTACGCAAACGGCACTAACCCGACCTACATTGGGCTTAAGTAAGCGCCATTCGCGTCTAGAGATGAATGGCGCTTACTTACGCCTATCCATATCCGATGTAGGGCGGGTTAGGCGCGTTGTTTGCGCCGTAACCCGCCAAGCGTGCCGTCAGGCACACCTTTACAACAGCGTTGGGTTGCTTCGCAACGCCTGTCGGGTTACGCGAACGGCGCTAACCCGACCTACATTGGGCTTAAGTAAGCGCCATTCGCGTCTAGAGATGAATGGCGCTTGCTTAAGTCTTTCCATATCCGATGTAGGGCGGGTTAGGCGCGTTGTTTGCGCCGTAACCCGCCAAGAGTGCCGTCAGGCACACCTTTACAACAGCGTTGGGTTGCTTCGCAACGCCTGTCGGGTTACGCGAACGGCGCTAACCCGACCTACATTGAACGTAAGTAAATGCCATGCGGCTCCGGTCCCTTTTTCTACTGAATCATTGTCTAGGCAAGGCACGGAAGTTTTGCTGGATAAATGGGCACCGGAGCAGGGTTCGCAACGCCGCATAGACGCGCTGGATGCATTCTGAGATAGGATCTAGCTCTACTTCCATGACAACAAGCACCGGGCTATCGCCACACCCCTGAGGAGCTACGATGACTGTCCATCACTTTCACATAATTGGCGCGCTCATAAGCGCTCGGATCAATGGCATGTTTACGGCTCACACTGCCTTTCAGTTGACGTACCGACGCATAGTCATGCTCATCCAACCAGGCATCCAATCCGCTCAGCAGATTTGCCAAATACTCAGGTCCTTGCTTGAGCAATACGCTACACAGGTGAGTAACGTCGGCACCCGCCATCAAGGCCTTCAGTACATCATCTACCGTGTGGATGCCACCCGTCACGGCAAGTGACAGATTCACTTGCCCGAACAACACCGCGGTCCAGTGCACGCGCAGCAGTGTCTCGTAAGACGACGATAGCGTCAGCGAGGGCACGACTTCACGCGTCTCTAAATTAATATCCGGCTGGTAGAACCGGTTGAACAAGGCCACACCGTTTGCGCCTGCCGCTTCCAGACTTTTCACGAAATGCCCCACGGAGCTGAACTGCGAGGTCAGCTTCATGGCTATGGGAATGCTGACGTGCTGTTTGAGTTCATACAGTAGCTCGATGTAACGGCTCTCGACCTCGGCGGCCGACTCGTCAATATTGGCGGCGACATAATAGACATTGAGCTCCAGCGCATCGGCGCCGGCTTCCTGTAATTGCTTGCCGTACTGTACCCAGCCGCTGGCCGAGATCCCGTTAAGGCTGGCGATAATCGGGATATGCAGGGATTGCTTCAAGTTGGTCAACTGTTCCAGATAATCTTCCAGCTCGCTCAGATAGCCGTCCGGGATGGGCAGGAAAGAATCGGCCTCGCCATACCCGATCGCCTGTTCATGGAAAAAACGCGCTGCCGCCGCCTCCGAGGCCTCAATGGACTCCTCGAATAAGGAATACATAACCAAGGCCGGCGCACCCGCATCTTCCAGCCGCCGCGCCGTATCGAAGTCACGCGTCAACGGCGATGCCGAGGGGACCAGTGGGTTGGTGAGCCGCAGCCCCAGATAGTCAGTCGTCAGATCGGCCATGCTCATCGCTCCTTGGTTGGTTTCTCATCCCCGTGTTCTTCTTCCCAGGGTAGATCGGCTAACTGTTTATAATGATGGTAGCGTTTATTGACGTCTTGCTGTGAACGCGCCAGGAATTCCTCGGCCACATCGGGATGGCTGCGCCACAGCATATTGAAGCGGGTTTCGGTGCTGATGAAATCCTTATAGGCGATCGAGGGTGCCGCTGAATCCAGATGCAGCGGATTCTTGCCGGCTGCGGCCCGCGCGGGTTCATAGCGAAACAGCGGCCAGTGACCGCTCTTCACCGCCAGATCCTGTTGACGATGATTGAAGGACAGGTCCACGCCATGCGCAATGCAGGGCGAATAGGCGATGATCAACGAGGGCCCGTCATGCGCCTCGGCATCCAGGAAGGTCCGCAGAGTCTGCATGTCTTTGGCCGCATAGGCCACGTGCGCGACATAGACGTTTTCATAGCCCATCGCCAGCATGGCCAGATCCTTCTTGGCGGTAGGCTTGCCGCCGGCCGAGAATTTCGCCACGGCGCCACGCGGGGTTGCCTTCGACGTCTGCCCGCCAGTATTGGAATACACCTCGGTATCCAACACCAGAATATTCACATTGCGTCCCGAGGCCAGCACATGATCGACACCGCCATAGCCTATATCGTAGGCCCAACCGTCGCCGCCGATGATCCACACGCTCTTGCGGATGAGGTTCTCCGCCACGGCCTCCAATTCCCGCGCACGCGGGTCATCGATGCCGGGGAGAAGTTCGCGTAGTTGTTGCACGCGTGCACGCTGCGCGGCAATGGATGCCTCATCGGTCTGTTCGGCCCCGCGCAAGTCGGCGGCCAGCGCTTCACCGATCCATCCCTTCAGGTCACACACCAGCTCACGCGCATATTCGGTCTGCTTGTCGACGGCGATACGCATACCCAGCCCGAATTCGGCATTATCCTCGAACAGTGAATTGTTCCAGGCGGGACCTCGACCTTGCGCATTCGTGGTCCAGGGTGTGGTTGGCAGGTTGCCGCCATAGATCGAAGAACAACCGGTCGCGTTGGCCACCAGCATGCGATCACCAAACAACTGGCTGGCCAGCTTGATATAGGGTGTCTCGCCACAACCGACACAGGCACCGGAGAATTCGAACAGCGGTTCGAGCAGCATCGAACCTTTTATCGTTGTGGTCTTAACCTCGCGGCGATTGTATTCGGGCAGTGTCAGGAAGAACGCCCAATTGGCCTTTTCCTGCTCGCGCAATGGTTCGATAGGCGCCATATTGAGCGCCTTGTGACTGGCATTGGATTTGTCGCGAATCGGACAGATGTCCACGCATAAGCCGCAACCGGTGCAATCCTCGGGCGCGACCTGGTACATCATCACATGGTCCTGCGGATAATCCTTGCCGAGCACTTTGTGGGATTTGAAACCGGCCGGCGCGTTCTTAAGTAATGTCTGCGGCACCAGCTTGGAACGGATCACACCGTGCGGACAGACCAGCGGGCATTTGCCGCACTGGGTGCAGAGTTCCGCATCCCAGACCGGGATCTCCAACGCGAGATTGCGTTTCTCGAACGCTGCCGTGCCCAGGGGAAAGGTGCCATCGTCCGGCATCAGACTCACCGGGATGGCGTCGCCATTCCCGGCGATCAGCTCGGCGGTGAACCGCTGCACGAATTCGGATGCGCCCGGCGCGACCGTGGCCGGGCGCTCGAAGTCACTGGTCACTTTATCGGGCAACGGCACCTGATGCAGTGCGGCGAGGGCCGCGTCGATGGCGCGGAAGTTGAAATCCACAATGCGTCGACCCTTGCCACCGTAGGTTTTTTCCACAGCAGCCTTGATCGCGGCGATGGCCTGATCCGACGGCAGTACATCCGAGATGGCAAAGAAACAGGTCTGCATAATGGTGTTGATGCGCGAACCCATCTGCGCCTCTTGCGCGACCCTGTAGGCATCGATGCAATAGAAGCGGATCTGCTTATCGAGCATCTGCTGCTGCATCGAACGCGGCAGACTGTCCCAGACCCGCTCCGGCAGTTCCGGGCTGTTCAACAGGAACACCGCACCCTTTGCCGCCTTGCGCAGCATGTCATAGCGCTGCAGAAACACCGGCTGATGGCAGGCGATGAACGCGGCCTCATTGTCGCCGATCAGATAGGTGGAACGGATCGGGCGCGGTCCGAAACGCAGATGCGAGACGGTCACGGCGCCGGACTTCTTCGAGTCGTAGACGAAATAGCCCTGCGCGTGCAGCTCGGTCGACTCGCCGATGATCTTGATGGAATTTTTGTTGGCACTCACCGTGCCATCCGAACCCAGGCCATAAAACAGCGCCTGTACAAAACCGTCATGCGCATTGGTGCGGTAGTCGGCATCCCAGGCCAGGCTGGTATGAGTAACATCGTCCTGGATACCGATGGTGAAATGATTCTTGGGTGTGGCTTTATCCAGCTCGTCGAACACCGCCTTGATCATGCCGGGCGTGAATTCCTTGGACGACAGACCATAACGGCCACCGATCACGCGCGGCATGTGCGCGAACTTGGCACCATCTTGCATCTGCTGTTGCGCCAGCGCGGTAACGACATCCTTATAGAGCGGCTCGCCATCCGAACCCGGTTCCTTGGTGCGATCCAGCACCGCGACGCGCCGCACCGTAGCGGGTAACGCCGCCAGAAGCGCATCCGCGTCAAATGGTCGATACAGGCGCACCCGCAGCAGGCCGACCTTCTCACCCTGCCCGTTCAGGTACTCGACCGTTTCATGCACGGCCTCGGCACCCGAGCCCATGATAATGATGACGCGCTCGGCATCCGCCGCGCCCAGATAATCGAACAGACGATATTGACGACCGGTGCTGGCGGCGAAGCGATCCATGAGTTGCTGGACAATGCCCGGAAAAGCCGCATAGGCCGCATTGACGCGTTCACGCCCCTGAAAATAGACATCGGGATTCTGCGAGCTGCCGCGCAGCACGGGATGTTCCGGTGACAGCGCGCGGGCGCGATGTGCGCGCACATCCGCATCGGCGATCAATGCACGCAGACAGTCATCATCCAAACCCTGAATCTTGGCAACTTCATGCGAGGTGCGAAAACCGTCGAAGAAATGCAGCACCGGAATCCGACCGCGCAAGGTTGCCGCATGGGCGATCAATGCCAGATCCTGCGCCTCCTGCACCGAGCCCGCGCACAACATGGCGAAGCCGGTCTGACGTGTCGCCATGACATCGCTGTGATCGCCGAAGATCGATAGGGCCTGGCAGGCCAGCGAACGCGCCGCGACATGTAACACGGCCGGGGTGAGTTCGCCGGCGATCTTGTACATATTGGGGATCATCAGCAGCAGGCCCTGCGAGGCCGTGAAGGTCGTCGCCAGACTGCCGGCTTGCAGGGCGCCATGCACCGCCCCTGCGGCACCCGCCTCGCTCTGCATCTCGACTATCTGCGGTACCGTACCCCACAGATTCCGACGCCGTTCGGCGGACCAGGCATCGGCAAGTTCGCCCATGGGCGAGGCGGGTGTGATGGGATAAATCGCACAGACTTCGCTCAGACGATACGCGACTGACGCCGCGGCCTCGTTACCGTCGATGGTCAACCAATCGGGTGCATTCATAGCGGTGCCCGCCCACGATCCAGGCTTACAGCATAGGCAGCGCATCCTGGTAAACACCACGGGAAAACCGCATCCAGTTGACGGAGATCAAAGGGGGTTGTTCGTTCATGGCTTGGACACAGCGGTAGCAGCGCGAAACGACGTTTGCCGGCGCCCCTCAACTGAGCCGCAATATCAAACCAATGACCTCCGGTACCGCTTGGATTAAGAGGATCCCGCGACAGGCGGTCGCTGCACCGTAAACCCGGCGATCAGATCACAACAGCGAAAAACCACCTCTACATCCATTTCACTGTCACCCTGAGTCCTCGGACCAGTCCGTTGCCAGATAACCGTTGTATAAAGCCTGATTCGCAGTGGCGAAATCGTCAATATTGATATTTAACTTCAACCAGCTAACGGGGCTGTCCTCACCCTAGGTTCCGCTGAAACCCGTTCAATCACACCGAAACATGGCTGGATACTATGTTCTTAGCTGTGAGATTCCTGAGATTAAAGTGCTCGACCAAGGAAATGTATAAGCAGTTCATTCAGACTTATTACAACAAGATAGTTCCATAATTAGAATTCCCAATATGGCTTATCCGTTATCCTGTCTGCAATGAAATCAATGAATGCACGCACCTTCGGCGACAGATGTTTCTGCTGCGGGTAAAGCGCGTAGATGGATAATTCCAGACATTTGTGGTCAGTTAATACGGCCTGAAGTTTGCCTGCCTTGATATCCGCACCCACGACAAATGTGGGGGTCAAGGTGACACCGGCTTCATTCAATAAGGCTTCACGCAACGCCAGGCTGTTATTCATCCGGATTGTGCCTGTGACGGGAACTTTAACCGTCTTACCCTCCGGAGTGATGAGGTGCCATTCACTTATCGACGTCTGATATTGATAAGTGATGACATTGTGTTTGCGTAAGTCTTCCGCTGTTCGCGGAATGCCGTGTCGTTTGAAATAACCCGGCGCACCACAAATGACATGTTTGCAGGGACCAAGTCGTTTTGCGACCAGTGATGAATCCGGTAACTCAGCAATCCGTATTCCGAGATCGAACCCCTCTTCCACCAGATCCAGCTGGCAATCATTCATATTCATATCGACCAGCAAATCCGGGTATTGCTTCCGGAAATCGGGAATAGCCGATGCTATATGAAGAATGCCGAATGACATTGGCGTGTTGATACGCAAGGTGCCGCGCGGCGTCCCTTGCAAGCGCGAGACTTCCGCTTCGGCCTCTTCGATTTCTCTTAAACCCGTCTGGCTGCGTTCATAAAAAATCCGGCCGACCTCAGTCAGGCTCAAGCGTCGCGTGGTGCGGTTCAGCAGCCGCGCACCCAGCCGCTCTTCAAGACGCGTGACATATTTACTGATCACGGATTTCGACAGGCTGAGTTTGTCCGCAGCCGCCGTAAAACTCCCGCTTTCCACCACCTGCACGAATACCGCGATATTGGTCAGTACGTCCATGATCGCCTCTATTAGTAAATATTTGTGAACAATATTATTCCAATAATGCAGATTATAAAAACCATGGAGCCTATTAAGCTTCTTTTCACCTGGAAACCCGAAAAGGAGCTACCCCATGAATCACTCTTTCAAACTGCCCAGCCTCCTGCTGGCCATCGCAATGAGCCTCACGGACACACCGGCCCTGGCGGACGCAGTCGGCACCAGTCCCTGGGGACCGGATGACGAAATCGGCCGTCTGAACCTGATGACCGAACAATCCCGCGCCGCCATCCTGTCCCGTGTGACAGGTGGCGAATCCTACGACCTGTCGGTGGAATATTTCATCGGCATGCCCAGCTGGCAGGCAGCCGGCGACCCGCATTACCGCATCTGGATGACCCATACCCCGCACGGCACCCAAATCGATGATCCGTTACATCAGGGCAATACCATGAATGCACATGTCAGTTACACCGGCGCGGCGATTTCCATGTACACCCACATGGGCACGCATATCGATGCGCTCAATCACTTCGGTCTCGACGGCAAGATCTGGAACGGCTTCTCTGCCGAAGACTATCTGGGTGATCGCGGTTGGCATAAAGGTGGCGCGGAAAACATACCACCCATTATCGCGCGTGGCGTGTTGATTGATGTCGCCGCATCCAAAGGCCTCAATGCATTGCCCGACGGGTATCGCGTAACCAAAGTGGATCTGGTTGAGGCGCTCAAGCAACAGCGCGTGGAACTAAAACAGGGCGATGTGGTGCTGATTCGTACCGGGCGTATGCAACAGTACGACAATGCGCAGGCCTATATGACCAATCCGCCGGGCCTGGGCTTATCGGCCGCGCGTTATCTGGTCGAAGAAGGTGGCGCCATGATCGTCGGCGCGGATAACCTCAGTTTCGAGTCTTTCCCACCGGAAGTGGATGACAACTATGTGCCGGTGCACACCTACCTTCTGGCGGAACAGGGCACGCCCATCATCGAGCTGGTCAACCTGGAAGACCTCGCGCGCGACAAGGTCTACGAATTTGCCTTCATTGGCAGTTCATTAAAGCTGCGCGGTGCCGACGGGGCACCCATTCGGCCGCTTGCCCTGCCCGTCCGGCAATCCCAAAGAGGTGCCGCACAATGAAAGCGCTGCTGTTACTCATCGTCTCGGGAGTTCTGGCCGGCAGCGTTTTTATCCTCGGTAAACAGGCAGGACAACAACAGCTACCACCTCTGCTGATCCTATTCGGGCAAATGGCCGGTGGTGCACTGGTGACCTGGCTGGTCGCCTGGCCAACGCGGCGTTTTCCGGTATGTGATAACCAGCATATCCGCTATTACCTCATCGGCGGTTTGCTCGGGATCAGTCTGCCTTACCTATTAGCTTTCTATGTTTTGCAGGCCTTGCAGGTTGGGCTGGTGGGATTATTAACCGCCTTATCTCCGATCATGACTTACGCCCTGGCGCGAGGACTGGGTATGGAACGAGGCCATCCCGTGCGTTTGCTGGGGCTCATTATCGGCGTCAGCGGCGTGGCCATGCTGGTCACCTCGCAAGACACGTTGAACATCGATGGGCAATGGCACTCCCTGTTGATCGCGCTGGGCATACCGGCGCTACTTGCCGCCAGTAATATCTACCGCAGCCGCAACTGGCCAGCGGGCAGTGATGCGCTGCCTTTAGTCATCGGCATGCTCACCCTGCAGGCGGTCTGGTTGTTCATCGTCAATCTGTTGCTGGGTAATTTTTATCGTTATCTGCCGTCGCTCCCGGATACCGGCCTGTTATTAACAGCGCTGGGCGTGATGGCCGGTGCGTCGTACCTCAGCTCCTTCAAGCTGCTCAAGGTTGGCGGTCCGGTGTATCTCAGTCAGATGGGCTATGTGATTACCGCCGTCACATTAATGTTCGGCATCCTCTACTGGAACGAACAATACGACCGCCGTGACCTCATCAGCATGGCGCTGATCCTGATCGGTGTCCTGCTGACCACTCTCACCCAACGTTTCCAATCCTCAAACAAGCAAGCCCCGGTCATCGCACGGAGCAATGAATGCCCTGCGAGATAACACAGAGGGAAAACCAATGAACATTATTCAAGCACTCAACTGGCGTTATGCCGTAAGACAATTTGCCGATGAAAAACTGGACGAAGCCCTTGTGCGTGCATTGCTGACCGCCACCCGCTTAAGCGCCACCGCTTATGGATTGCAACCGTACCGGCTACTGGTGATCAATGACATCGACGTGCGCAAGCAGTTATTGCCTTACGCCATGAGTCAGAACAAGGTTGTGGCGTGTTCGCATCTCATCGTCATCGCCGCTCAAACGCAGATCGACGATACCCTGATCGATCGCTATATCCAGGCCGTCGCCAATACACGCCATCAATCAACTGATGACTTCGCAGGACTGGCAAATCATATGAAGGATGTCTTTGCCGGAAAGAATGAACAGCAAAAGAAGGAATGGGCGCATCAACAAGCCTATATCGCCCTCGGCACTTTGCTGACTTCGGCGGCTGTCATGAAAATCGACGCCTGCCCCATGACCGGCTTTGAAACCGAAGGATTTGATCGGGTACTTGGGCTGAACGAACGCGGCCTGTCCAGCACTGTCATCTGCGCCCTGGGCAAACGGCATCCCAAAGATCGCCATGCCTGGTTACCGAAGGTGCGCTATGACCATATGGAGATGGTGATTGAGGTTTAGTGCTTTTTAATGCGATGAAAGGTGAGCCTGAATTTTTTCAATGATGACATCGGAAGCAGATTGTTCGTCAAAGGTTCGTAGCCAGGGTTTTGGATGCGACGGAACCCCTGAACTGTACAAAGGCGCACTGTCCCGCAGGATTTTCCCGGAGAAGCAGGACGACGATATATTTTGGTGCAGGAGACCGATAAAGCCCACAACGATAATACAGATAGGCCTGCCAAAATGACTGATTTCTCACCTCAGACGCCGCTAGGCAGCATCGCCCTTCCTCACTGGCACATATACTCCGGCGACACTTGAACCCCTGCCGGGAATCCGACCTCGATAAAAAACCGGGCAAAGTCGATTTTCATTTATTTTCATATATACTAAGCCACGTAAGGCGATGGGCTGACCTGCTGCCAAGGCACTCGCGGCACCGTCTTCTACATAAATAATTAATTGCATGTATCTATGTATAAATACAGAAGCCCCGTTCAGGTAACTCCTGCGATTTAGATTTCGAGCACTGCAATTGATTACGTGTTTATTCATTTAGAAAGGTAATATTTCATGACTACAGGTACCGTTAAGTGGTTCAACGAATCCAAAGGCTTCGGCTTTATCTCTCCGTCTGATGGCAGCGCCGATGTATTCGTACATTTTTCCGCTATTCAGGGCAGCGGCTTCAAGACGCTGGCGGAAGGTCAGGCAGTCAACTTTGATGTAGAAAAAGGCCCTAAGGGTCTGCAGGCCACGAACGTTACACCAGCAAACTGAGTACCTGTAGCCAGCATCAAAATTAAAGAACCCCGCGCTGCGGGGTTCTTTATTCTACGCTCCCGAATTCCCGGTCCGACTTCAGTAAGGAGACGCGCATGAAGAAGCTGTTTATCGGCAACCTCCCGCAGGACGCTACAGAAGACTCCGTTCGTTCCATGTTTTCCGAATTCGGTACCGTGCGCTCCATCAGCGTGGTCCAGGATATTTTCACGGGCAAGTGCAAAGGTTTCGGCTTCATCGAAATGGAAGGGCACGAAGCCCGTTCAGCGCAGGCCGCATTGGATGGCAACCTGGTCAGCAACAGTGACCGTTCTCTGCGGGTTCGCTTCGAAGATCCGCATGCCGCGCGCGGTCGTTCGCGCCGCTGAGTTTTTCCGTCCCCCTGGACCACCCGACTTTTCATTGATACAAAATTACGTCTGAGGATTCCTGCAATGTCCAGCAAAGCAACAGCCGTCCACAGCGCAGTCTGGGACAATCACATCAGCGTGCCGAACACCCCGGCGGGTTTCACGGTGCGTACCACCTGCCCGACCAACCCCAACGGTGTTGAAGTCATGCTCGAACAATGGGAGGCCGGCAGCGCCGAACCGCCGCATTCACACCCCGGTGACGATATGACCGTGGTGATCGAAGGCAAAATGGCCGTGCAGTTTTTCACCAAGACGGATAAGGGACTGGTGGAGGACGGCGCACCGCTGATTCTTAACCAGGGCGATACCGGCTACATCAATGCCGGGCGTATCCACGATGCCAAATACCTCGAAGCCTGCAAACTCGTCTATGTGCATGACAAGGCGTTTGGTTTTGTTGCGGAAGGCTAGCACCAGACTATTGAGCTAAGGAACCTCTGATTAATTTGATCAAGCGAGCAGATGCAAGGCGCAGACGGGTGACTCGAAGCGCAGCGGAGAGAACGGCGCTAGCCGGCCCGAAGGGCGAGGTGCGTGTAGCACCGAGTAAAAAACGGAGTTTACACG
>JAHJQQ010000052.1 GCA_018819175.1 Gammaproteobacteria bacterium | reverse complement strand
GTTGAAAAACGCGCTGAGGGGCGCACCGCTACGTTGGAAACGGCCTCAAAATGCTCATTTACTCCGTGTAAACTCCGCTTTTTCGCCCGTTCCCGCCTTGCACTGCATCCCCTGATCGCGTTTTTCAACAGCCTGTTAATCCCCTTTCTCAGCCCCTGACAAACCAGGGTGCTGCTGAGAGTCCAAACCCGATTATGATCAATACGATGAGTTCTACCGCTGATCGGATCAGCGTGCGCCCAGATGCCCGCACTAAAGTGGCCAGAGATCAATTCCGAGGAACAAAAAACGCACCGACAACAGCAGGCATAAAACGGAAATCATTACGTAGACCGGCTTGATGCCGGCTGCCAGCGTTTGCTTGATACCGATATAGGCCCCGGCCGCGGTGACAAAAAAGGCGAACTCGCTGATAACCAGCATGGTCAATACCGGTAAGGCGGTCATGCCGTCATCGCGTATTTCGCTGCCTTTCATGACAACAAGCATAAGCAATAAACCTAAACCAAGGGCGATGTAGGGGAAGTTGTGGGATTTCATTTTATTTGCGCCGTGACAGATGTTATGAGTGAGCGATGCGCTCAATCGGGAATGATTTTTACACCAATAGCTTCGCATACCAAGCCCACGAAGCCGCGGCTGTCATGGTCTTGAGTGCCTCTGAAATCCACGACGCTGTCTCCACCCAGGATGACGCCGCTCCAGCCTGTCTCCGTGCTGCCTTCACCAAAAAAGGTAAACAACGGCAGCCTTTCTTCCGGGTCGGTCAAAGCCAAACCCACAACAAACATTTCGACGGAGTCGGTCCGGCCTACCCAAAACAGATTTATGCTCCAGGATGTCCCGAAATCCTGGTAGCCGTACAAAACACCCTTCACCCGGTCGAATGACAGTTCCGTGGATTTCTGAAACAGCCACCATCGGGTTACGGTCAGGCTGATCATCCGGGATTCTCTATCTATTAACAGCCTTCTTTCATAGCTGAATAGTGAGAGCGCCCGATGCAGGCCGCCCGTGCTTGCGAGTAAGTAGGTCCCATCATAACTGCATCTGGGTTTGATCGATAAGATAGAAGTGAAAGGTGAAAGTAAGCTCATGATGCCGAAGGCTCAAAACCGGTAACCGGGGTTTGTCCTCATATATTAAGGCAGCTCTGATTAATCCTATAAACCGCATTTGCCACGGAATTACACGGAAAACACCGACAAAATCATAAGCTTTACGCCGGCACCGCCATCACCCGAAAAGTGGTGAATAGTCGCTCCGGGAATGAAGTGTGTTTCAGTGTCTTCCGTAAGTTTCCGTGGCTGACATGATATTTTAGGTGAATCGGTCAATGTGCGCCGCGCAAGGACGGATAAATCAGAGCGTCCTCAAATAATCAGAGGTTACCTGACATTGGTGGTTTTGTAATTGGCCGCTCGCCAGCCCTCGATTCCGCCATCGAGATTCTTCGCGCCCGGGTAACCGGCTTTATTCATCTTGTCGGTAGCATTTGGTCCCCGTTTGCTGCCATCGTTACAATAAATGATTATCTCATCCGCCTTATCAGCTTCGAATTCCCCGATGCGTGCATCCAGTTCGCCGATGGGTACTGATATCGCGCCAGGAAGATGGTCTTTGTCATAGGCCTCTTTCTCTCGTACATCAAGCACAAGTACGCGACCAGCCTGTATAAGCGCATAGGCCTCTGCAGGTCTTAATTGTGCGACAACAGGCATGGAGGCGGTGGATGAATAATTTGCAGCCCAAAGCGTTGCGAGAAGACTTGCCCCGACAATCACAATAAGCTGCGCTCTGCTGAGTATTCCTTGCATCGGTGATTACCTCTTCGTAGCTGAATGTTTGCAAATGAACAGCACACTGAAAGTCGGATACTGTTCCTAGCCAGGTTGGGCTTTCAGTTCTGCTCATCCCATTCCATGTGACGTGAATCGCATAGGATGGGTGATGTGGCGCTTACCTAGAATTTATCCGCATTCAGCCAGAAGTGCACCCAGATGCTGGCGGCGTAGCCGAGCGCGATAGCCCAGGTCCATTTCAGATGAGCGAAGAAGGTGTAGATGCCGCGTGCCTGGCCCATGACGGCGACGCCGGCGGCGGAGCCGACTGACAACATGGAGCCGCCTACGCCAGCGGTGAGGGTGACCAGCAGCCATTGGCCGTGGCTCATGTCAGGTTGCATGGCGAGCACGGCGAACATCACCGGGATGTTGTCGATAACTGCAGACAGTACACCGACCAGAATGTTGGCATAGGTTGCCCCCAGGCCGACGTACATCAATTCCGAGGTGACGGCGAGATAACCCAGCGAGCCGAGACCGCCCACGCACAAGATTATGCCGTAGAAGAACATCAAGGTGTCCCATTCGGCGCGTTCCATGGATTTGAAAATGTTGTAGGCGGCCTTGTTTTTCGGATTTCTTACGCGACGGTCGCCGGTTTCTTCCAGTTCCAGAGTCTTGCCTTCGAGATTGCCTTCGATGACGTCCGGGTAATAGAAGTGCGTGCGGCGTTGCAGGTAATAGCCAAACAGTTTGAGGAAGCCCAGTCCGGTCATCATGCCGAGTACCGGCGGCAGGTGCAGGAAGTTGTGCGCGCAGACCGCCATGGTGATGGTGAGGATGAACAGGCCGACCACCAGCATCGCGCCGTGCTGGAGTTTGCCTTCCGCGCTGGTCTGGTTGGGCGCCGTGTTCGGTACGGCGAAACTCATGATCACGGCAGGGATCAGCCAGTTCACCACCGAGGGGACGAACAGGGCGAAGAATTCCTGGAACTGCAGGAGGCCTTTCTGCCAGACCATCAGCGTGGTGATGTCGCCGAACGGACTGAAGGCACCGCCGGCGTTGGCCGCGACTACGATATTGATACAGGCCAGGGCAACGAAGGTGGTGTTGGTGCCGCCGACCGCCATGGCGACGGTCGCCATCAACAATGCGGTCGTGAGGTTGTCGGCGACCGGCGAGATGAAGAACGCCAGCAGGCCGGTCATCCAGAAAATGCTACGCAGTGAAAAGCCGCGGTTGATCAACCAGGCGCGCAGGGCGTCGAACACACCGCGCTCGTCCATGGTGTTGATGTAGGTCATCGCCGCGAGCAGGAACAGGAACAGCTCGGCGAATTCCAGCAGATTGTGACGCACCATGATTTCGGCGGTGTGGGTGTCGCCGATCTGCGCATAGGCAACAGCGGTGACGGTCCAGATGATACCGGCCGCGACCATGACCGGTTTGGATTTGCGCAGGTGCAGGTTCTCTTCCAGGATCACCAGTGCGTAGGCAATGATGAAGATGGCGAGCGACAGGTAGCCGGCCCAATGGGTACTGAAATCGTGGACGCTGGACGCGCCGGCGGCCAGCGCCGGGAGCGGTATGAAAAACAGGACAGCGAGAAGGCTGAGGAGGCTGGCCGGCATGCGCATACTGTATGTCCCTATTCAGTGTTATCAGGAGGTAGGACATTTAGCGGCCATTGCGGCGTGAGCTGTACTTTGATCGGGCTCCCCAAGCCCGCATAACCGTATCCTGATTTCTTTGGATACTCAATTACATAAGATAAAACGTCCCCAATCCCAGGAACGCCATAAAACCGACTACATCGGTGATGGTGGTGAGCACCACCGAACCGGCCAGGGCCGGATCAATGCCGAAGCGCTGTAGCAGGATGGGAATGCTGAAGCCGGCGAGTGCGGCGCAGATCAGATTGATGATGAGCGCGGCGCCGATGATCAGTCCGATGCTGGTGCTCTCGAACCAGGCCGTGGCGATCACAGCCACAACCACTGCCCATAGAATGCTGTTGAGACCACCCACCGCAAGTTCCTTGAACATCAGCCAGCGTGAGTTGGATTTACCGATCTGACCCAGCGCCAGGCCGCGGATTACCAGTGTGAGTGTTTGGCTGCCGGCGATACCGCCCATGCTGGCGACAATGGGCATGAGCACCGCCAGCGCGACGACCTGTTGCAACGTGGCCTCGAACTGACCGATCACCCAGGAGGCGAGGAACGCCGTGGCCAGGTTGATACCGAGCCACAGCGCGCGGCGGGTGGCACTGGGGATGACCGGGCCGAAAATGTCGTCCTCTTCGTCCAGACCGGCCATGCTCATCAATGAGTGGTCGGCATCATCGCGGATCACGTCGACCACGTCATCGATGGTGATACGCCCGAGCAATTTGCCGTTGTCATCGACCACCGGCGCGGAGATCAAGTCGCGGTCCTGGAAGATCTTGGCGACCTCGGTGTCGGCGAGTTCGGCGGGGATGCCCTCGATCTCGCGGTCCATCACCTCGGCGACGGTCAAATCCGGGTCGTTGGTCAGCAAGGTGGTGAGTGGCAGCAGTCCGAGGTATTTATCGTAACGGTTCACCACCATCAGGCTGTCGGTGAGATCCGGGATGACGCCGCGCAGACGCAGATAGCGCAGCACCACATCCAGCGTCACGTCGGCACGCACGGTCACCGTGTCGATGTTCATCATGCCGCCGGCGGTGTCCTCTGAGTAGGACAGCACGGCCTCCAGGCGGTGGCGGTTCTGCAGATCCATGGCGCGCAGCACTTCATGGATCACCGCGCCGGGAAGATCGGCGAGCAGGTCGGCGAGATCGTCGGTATCCAGACCCTCGGTCATGGCCACCAGTTCGCCCGGTTCCATTTCCTTGATCAGGCCAGTACGCACCTCGTCGTTGACGTGCAGCAGGACTTCACCCCGGTCTTCGGCGTCTACCAGTTCCCACAGAATGACGCGTGGTCCTTGCGGCAGGGATTCCAGCAGATCGCCGATTTCCGCGGGATGCAGGTTGTGCACCAGGCGCCGGACCTTGCCGGCGGCGCCCGAGGCGAGCGCATCCGACAGCATCTTCAGACGATTCTGGGTGCTCGGCTGTTCGGGATTTGCGTCGGCCATACATCGCCCTCGGGCGTGGGTGAAGAAAGCTTCGTCGCTGCATCTTTAATATCGACACAGACTACTTCGCCCAGTGTAGCAGGAGCACGACCACGTTAAAAAGGCGGCGGTGGAATTGCGTATTGATTGTGTCGGGTTGCTCGGATGATGGCGTTTCGTTTGGTGGTTTGTCGGACGCGCGGCTACGTCGCTGAATCCGACCTACGTTAGTTTTGTGTAGTTGCGTAGGTCGGACTCAGGCCGAAGGCCGCGTCCGACGAGCGTTCGATCGCATCATTGTCACAGCGGCTTCCGGGTGCACTCATCGCGACGATGTCGAATAGAGGGTTTTAAATTGTGGCAATACGCTCAAGCAGCTTGCCGATACGGGTGGGTTCGTATTCCAGCAGCAGTTCTTCGGTGAGCGGTCGCAGGCGTTTGGTGTCGCTGCGGGTGATGATGCTTTTCACTTCCAGAAGGGTGCTGGGCAGCATGCTGAAATTGCGCAGGCCGAGACCGAGCAGCAGGCGGGTATATTGCGGGTCGCCGGCCATTTCGCCGCACATCGAAACCGGAATATCGGCATTGGCGCCGGCCACGATTACGCGATGGATCAGCTGCAACACGGCGGGGTGCATAGGATCGTAGAGATAATTGACCTCGTCATCGATACGGTCGATGGCCAGGGTGTATTGGATCAGGTCGTTGGTACCGATTGACAGGAAATCCAGGTGTGCGGCGAAGAAGTCTGCCGATAGCGCGGCGGCCGGTACTTCGATCATGCCGCCGACCGGCATATCGGGATCGAACGCCAGCCCGTCGCGTTCCAGATCCCGGCGGGTTTCGGTGATGAGCTCCAACACCTGCATGAGTTCCTGGCTGTTGGAGAGCATCGGCACCATGAGTTTGACCGGGCCCAGGGCCGAGGCGCGCAGGATGGCGCGCAGTTGCGGGCGGAACAGGCTGAGGTTGCGCAGGCAGAGGCGAATGGCACGCAATCCCAAGGCCGGATTGGTCGCCATGCGGCCGCTGGTGTGGCCGCTGTCGACCTCTTTGTCGGCGCCGAGGTCGAGGGTGCGGATGGTCAATGGCAGGCCATGCAGTTTTTTAATCACCTCGGCATAGCATTTCAGTTGTTCGGTTTCGTCGGGGGTGTCCTCGCGGTTCATGTAGAGGAATTCGGTGCGGTACAGTCCGACGCCGGTGGCGCCGGAGGCGAGTACGGCGGTGACATCATCCAGCAGCTCGATATTCGCCTGCAGTTCGATGAGCTGGTCATCGCTGGTGATGGCCGGGGCACCCTTGAGTTTTCTGAGCGCGCGCTGTTGGCGCTGCTCCTTTTCCGCCAGCTCGTGGTAATAGTCCAGAGTGCGTTGGTCGGCATCGGCAATGATCACACCGCGCTGACCATCGACAATAATCAGCTCTTCGTCTTTCAGGAAGCGACGGATATTGCGTACGCCGACAATGGCCGGGATGCGCAGACTGCGGGCAATGATGGCGGTGTGTGACAGCGGGCCACCGTATTCGGTGACAAACGCCGCAACGCCCTGATGCTGCATGAGCACGGCGTCGGCGGGTGTCAGTTCATCGGCCAGCAGGATATGGTCGGACAGGCGCGCGTCAACGCCATCCTCGGGTTCGTGATGTTGATTGATCAGGGTACGCTGAATGCGGGTGACCACATGGTCGATGTCGTCCTTGCGCATGCGCAGGTAGGCGTCATCCATGGCCTCGAACACGGATACCAGGGCGTCGCGTTGCAGCTTGAGCGCCCATTCCGCATTGCATTGATGGTGGACGATCAGATGTTCGGGGGCGACGGTCAGTGTCGAGTCTTCGAGCATCAGAATGTGCGCATCGATGAACTCGACAATGTCGGCGCGAGTGTTAGGAGGGATGCGGCTGCGGATGGCGCTCAGCTGGCCGCGGGCGATTTCCAGGGCACGGCGGAAGCGTTGGATTTCATCGTCGATCAGGTGTGCGGGTATGGAATATTCCAATACCTCCAGGTCGCCGCGCTGAAGGATATGGGCCTTGCCGATGGCAATGCCGCGGGATACGCCGATACCTGTGAGCTGCACACTCATGGTTGTGCTCTATCCTCGTTGCGGCAGTTGTCTGCCGTCTGTGGTTGTGGACGCCCCCTCGGCGTCGCGTTTTATAAGCCGCTCAGTGATCTCGATGTGGCCCGGTATCGCCACAGTCCCGGATTACGCTGCGCTCCATCCGGGCTACTACGCTAAACAATTCAAACAGGCTTATTCGCCTTCCTGAAAACGGTCCACAATCAGGGCCTCAATTTGTTGCAATGCCGCGTCTTCATCCGGCCCATCGGTGTAAATGGTCAACGTGGTGCCCTTGGAGGCAGCCAGCATCATTACGCCCATAATGCTTTTACCATTCACCTTCTGCTGATTACGGGCAACCTCGACCCTGCTTTCGAATTGCGAGGCCAGGGTGACGAATTTCGCCGCCGCACGCGCGTGCAATCCAAGTTTGTTGATGATGGTAATGTCTTTCTGCTGCATATCAGTTTCCATATGTGGGCTTGGACTGCACGACGCCGTCGCGCCCGCCTGTCAGTGCCTTGTGGGCGAGTTCATCCAGGCTCAGGCGGGGATAGTTCAAAACCCGGATCAGCATGGGCAGATTAACGCCGGTGACAATCTGTACTTCGTGCTGGCCTATGAGCCGATTAACGATGTTGCTGGGTGTCGAGCCGTACATGTCGCTGAGAATCAGTACGCCGTGGCCCTCATTGAGTGCTTCGATCTTTGCGATGGCCTGCTGTTGCATGACGTCGGGATCGCAATCGAAGGAGACCGGCAGTACGTCGGTTGCCAGGGGGCAGACGCCGAGCATTTGAGTGGCGGTTTCGAGCAGGTAATCGCCCAGCTTACCGTGACTGACGATCAGCAGGCCGACGGTCATGGCAGATCCCGGTGCCGGACCAGCACGGAAGGGTGGAGCGGTTTGAAGTATTCGCTCAGGCGTTGTGCCAGGTAGACCGAACGATGTTTACCGCCGGTGCAGCCCAACGCGATGGTCAGATAGCTCCGGTTCTCGGCCTGAAAGTGGGGTATCCAGGTTTCCAGAAAGCTACGCAGGGTGACAAACATTTCATCCACCAGCGGTTGGCTGTCCAGATACTCCACCACATCCTTATCCAGACCGGTCTGTGGGCGCAGGCGAGTGTCCCAATGTGGGTTGGGCAGACAGCGCAGATCGAAAACGAAGTCGGCGTCCTTGGGCGAACCGTTTTTGAAGCCGAAGGATTTGAACAGCAGGGACAGGTTGCCTTCGGACTTGGCGCCGATCCGCTCCAGTACCAAATCACGTAGCTGATGCACGTTGGTGTGGGTGGTATCGATATGCAGGGAGGCATTGGCCGATATCGGCTGCAGCAGCGCGCGTTCCTGTTGGATGGCGTCAGTCAGACTGAGCTTGCTTTTGCTCAGCGGATGCTTGCGACGGGTCTCGCTGAAACGTTTCAGCAGGGTTTCATCGTCGGCCTGGAGAAAAAGTATTTCGCTGTGGATGCCTTGATCGCGCAGACGTTTGAGCGTTTGCGGGAAATTCAACAGGTCTTCGGATTGATTGCGGGCATCAATGCCGACGGCGGAATTTTTTTGATCGGGCTGCGGATTGTTCAACAACTGTTGGGCAAAGGGCTCCAGCAGTCCGACCGGGAGGTTGTCGATACAGTAATAGTCCAGGTCCTCAAGTGTGTGCAGGGCCACACTCTTGCCGGAACCCGACATGCCGCTGACGATGACCAATTTCATGTGTTCTGTTCGATTTGTTTTTGTTGGCGTTCAATAAACACCTGACTGGCATCATACCCTTTCATGGCCAGGATGTGAGTACGTGCAGCTGCCTCGACCATGACCGCCAGATTGCGCCCGGGCGCGACAGGCAGGGTAATCTCCGGCACATGGATGCTCAGAATCTCTCGCGTGCGCTGGCTGCCACGCAGGCGATCGATGCCACGGATCTGTTCTTCGCTCATTTTATCCAGATGAATCACCAGCCGCAGATACTTGCGCTGCTTGATGGCACTGTCACCGAACATGGCGCGGACATTCAGGATACCCAGGCCGCGGACCTCGAGGAAGTCGCGCAGCAGTTCCGGGCACGAGCCGCTGAGTACATCTGGTGCGACACGGGCGAATTCCGGAATATCGTCGGCGATCAGTCGATGCCCGCGGCTGACCAGTTCCAGTGCCAGCTCGCTTTTACCCACACTGGGATCGCCGGTGATCAGGACACCGATGCCCATGACCTCCATGAACACGCCATGCAGCGTCGTGCGTTGCGCGAACATGGCGCCGTAGAAATACTGCAGGTGACTGATGATTTCCTGGCTGGGCAGCGGTGAGCTCAGTACCGGCATCGGCAAGGCATCCGCACGCTGGCGCAGCTCATCAGGCGGTGCCAGGTTGTCGCAGACGATAATCAGATCCGAGTCGTCATTGAGCAGCTGATTAATCGCATCTTTGCGAGAATTTTTTCGCAGTCCGGTGAGGTAACCGTGTTCGGTTTCGCCGATCAACTGAATGCGGTGTGGATGGATAAAGTTCAGGTGTCCGACCAGTGAGATGTTGGTGCGGTCATCGCCTGGTTCGTAGCGGATAGTGCGATGCCGGCCGTTCTGCCCCGCCACCCAGCTCAGGGCCAGTTTGGCCTGCAGTGTGTCGAACAGGGTGGCGACAGTCAGCGGTGTGGTCATGCGTTGGCGTGTTTTGCTTCCCAGTCTTGCAGCAGCCGGTAGAGTTCCTGGCTGGTGCGGGCTTCACGCAATTTCTGCGTGAAGTCATTATCACTGAACATGCTTGCCAGCTGGGCCAGCAGTTGCAAATGTTCGTCGGTGGCTTCTTCCGGGACCAGCAAGGCGACCAGCAGATCCACCGGTTTGCGATCTATGGCATCGAAATCGACGCCTGCGTCGAGTGTGAGGCAGGCTGCCAGTGGTGTTTCCAGTCCAGCCATACGGCCGTGAGGGATGCCAACGCCATGTCCCAGGCCGGTACTGCCGAGGCGTTCACGGCCGACGAGGCAATCGAAAATCTCCTCGGCCGTGATGCTCGGAGTGCGCTGGGAAAGCAGCTGACTGAGTTGTTCCAGTGCCCGCTTCTTACTGGTCGTCTCCTGACAGCAGGACACGGATTCCGGGCTGATAAGACGGGTGATATGCATGTTGTCGCGAACTGTTCCCTGATTGCAACGGTGTCCGATTACGGGGCTTCGTGGGTCTTGATCGAGCCTTCGCTGCGATGGTGATCGGTAACTTTTTCCTTGTGTTTCTTCACCTGGCGGTCGAGCTTGTCGACCAGCGAGTCGATGGCGGCGTACATATCTTCCTCAGTGGCATCGGCGAACAGGTTGTTGCCCGAGAGATGCAAGGTGGCTTCGGCCTTCTGCCGCAGTTTTTCCACACTCAGCACCACGTGTATGTCGGTTACGCTATCGAAGTGTCGTTCCAGCCGCTCCATTTTGGAGCTGACGTACTGACGCAACGGTTCGGTAATGTCGACGTGGTGTCCTGAGAGGATTATCTGCATGGTACTACTCCTACATGATGGCCTGATCAGACCAGGCGTTTACGTTCATTAGAGGGCGGGATGGCAAGCGCTTCGCGGTATTTCGCAATGGTACGGCGCGCAACGTTGATGCCTTCGTTATCCAGCAATTCCGCGATTTTACTGTCACTGAGCGGTTTGGTCGGTGGCTCTTCCGAGACCAGCTTTTTAATCATAGCCCGGATTGCCGTGGCCGAACATTCGCCGCCATCGGAGGTGCCGACATGACTGGAGAAGAAATATTTGAATTCGAAAATGCCGCGCGGGGTATGCATGTATTTCTGGGTAGTTACGCGCGAAATGGTGGATTCGTGCATTTCCACGGCTTCAGCCACATCGCGCAGCACCAGGGGTTTCATGGCCTCATCGCCATAATCGAAGAATCCGCGCTGACGGTCGACGATGCAATTGGCGACTTTGAGCAGGGTTTCGTTGCGGCTCTGCAGGCTCTTCAGGAACCAGCGTGCCTCTTGCAAATGGTTGCGCAGGTAGTTGTTGTCGTCGCTGTTATCGGCCCGTTTCACCATGTTGGCATATTGCGAGTTGATGCGCAGCTTGGGCGCGGCTTCCGCATTCAGCGAGACGTGCCAGCGGTCATTGCGTTTGGTGACGAAGACGTCCGGTACGATGTATTGCGGTGGTGCGCCGGCGATCTGCGATCCGGGTCGCGGGTTCAGCGACTGAATCAGCGTGATGAGCGATTGCAGGTCGGTCTCGTCCAGTTTCATGCGGCGCATGATCTGGCTGAAGTCGCGTGCGCCCAGCAGGTCCAGGTGTTGGGTGACCAGCTTCAGGGTTTCGTTCAGCCAGGGCGTTTCCGGTGGCAGCTGTTTGAGCTGGATCTCCAGGCATTCGCCGAGGTTGCGTGCGCCGACGCCGATGGGATCGAAGTGTTGGATACGGTGTAATACCGCGGCTACTTCATCGAGTTCGATCTCGGGGTTTTCGGCCAGCAAGCCTTCATGAATCTCTTCCAAGGTGGTGCCGAGATAGCCGTCATCGTTGATGGAGTCGATGATGGTGGCGGCGATCTCCTGATCAGTAGGGCTGAAGGGAGTCATCTCCATCTGCCACATCAGGTGTTCGTACAGCGTCTCGCCACCGGCATTATGGGTTTCGAAGAAGTCCCGGTTGTCATCACCGCCGGGTGCGCTGAAATTGGTCACGCCGGAATCGTAGATGGCGTCCCAGTCGCTATCGACGGCCAGCTCATCGGGAATCTTCTCCGGGCTGGAAAAGTCGGCTTCGGGTTCATGTTCGGGTACGTTGACGCTATCCGCGCTTTCTTCGTTGCGCTCCGAGGCTTCTGCGCCGGCCTGTGCTTCTTCCGGACTGTCGCTATCCGCCGTTTCCAGCATCAGATTGGAGTCCAGAACGGTCTGGATCTCCATCTGCAGTTCCAGCGTCGACAGTTGCAACAGGCGTATGGCCTGCTGCAATTGTGGCGTCATGGTCAGGTGTTGGCCGAGACGTAGTTGAATGGATTGTTTCATCAAATATCTGCGAGGAGGAGAAAGGCTGATCCGAGCTCTAATTTAACCCAATAAGCATTATTTGTGCCAGTACTTCCAGGGGATTTCTCACAAACGGAAATCCTCGCCCAGGTAAACCTGACGTACCTGTTGATTCTCAAGTAGTTCTGCTGGTGCGCCAGCGGCGATGACCTGGCCTTCGCTGAGGATGTAGGCGCGTTCGCAGATACCCAGTGTCTCACGTACGTTGTGATCGGTGATCAATACTCCGATGCCGCGGTCCGTCAGATGCTGGACTATACGCTGGATATCGACCACAGAGATGGGGTCTACGCCGGCGAAGGGCTCATCCAGCAAAATAAACTGCGGTTCGGTCGCGAGTGCGCGTGCAATCTCGACGCGGCGGCGCTCACCACCGGAGAGACTGATACCCAGCTGCTCGGTCAGGTGACTGATATGCAGTTCGTGTAATAAATCGTCTAACAAGCGTTGGCGGGACTGCCGATTCAGGTCGGGGCGGGTTTCGAGTATGCCCATGAGATTGTCGCGCACGCTCAGTTTGCGGAACACCGAGGCCTCTTGTGGCAGATAGCCGAGACCGGCGCGTGCCCGCGCATGCATAGGCAGGCGGGTAAGGTTGCGGTCATCGAGATGAATACTGCCGCCGTCGCAGCCGACCAGGCCGACAATCATATAGAAGCAGGTGGTCTTGCCGGCGCCATTCGGTCCGAGCAGGCCGACGACTTCACCACCGGCTACCTGCACCGAGATGTCATTGACAACGGCGCGCGTCTGGTAGCGCTTGATCAGGTTGGTTGCGGTGAGTTGGGGCATAGAATCAGGTTCTAGGTTCTAGGTTCTAGGTTTTGGATTGGCGTCGGGTTTGTCCTCTGCCCTCATTCCCAGTACCTGGTTACTGTGTTTCTTTTGGTTGAATCGTAATCCGCACGCGATCCCCGGATGAACCGTCACCGGCATTGACCTTGTCCTGGGCAATATCGTAGTGAATCCGGTCGCTGCGGAAGGTGTCGCCGCCCTGTTGCACCTTGGCCTTCTGCAACAGTATGACTTTTTGCTGGTCGGCGAGATACTCGATGCGCAACGCCTCGGCGTCTATCGCCTGCGGTTTATTGTCCGGTTGTTGCCGATAGGTTGCGGGTTGTCCGGTGGCGACAGCGTTGATGATATCGCCGTTCCTGGTGGTCACGGTCAGTTCATCGGCGGTCAGTAACAACGAACCCTGGGTGATCTTGACGTTGCCCTGGTAGACGCTGATGCCACGTTTGTCGTCGATGTTGGCGCGGTCGGCCTCAATGTTCATCGGTTGATTGCGGTCGCTGCTCAGCGCCGCGGCCAGATTCGGCAGGCCGGTAATGCTTAGACAGAGCAGAAGCGAAATGACGTTGCGCATGGTGTTAGGGTTTTCCTTGAGGTTGATGGACCGCACGGACCTGATTCAGCAATTCTACCTGTCCTTTCTCCAGGTACGCACGCATTCCGATCGAATGCACTTCCAGCCCTGTGCTGCGATAGGTGATCGCGACATCCGTCTCGGCGTAATCACGCTCGGGGAAAATCAATAGTTTGCCGGTTTCGATGTCGACAGGGTGTATTCCTGCCTTACCATCGCGGCGGATTTTGACGTCGCCTTCCAGCAGCACTTCGTCGCCGCCGCTGCTGATCCAACCTTGTTGCGCGTGGAGATTCCACGGCGGTTCAGCGGGGCGATACATTTCGAGTCGTGGTTTATCGAGGGTGGTGCTGTCGTCGTCGGGATAGTGCTGCATACGTTTGGCCCACAGTCGACTGGTGAGTTGACCGCTGGCATCCAGATTGCTCAGGTCAACGTCATCGATGAAGGCATCCGGATCATGGCGCTGGCTGCCGTCGTTACGCGGACGGTCCTGCTGTACCTGTTGATACAGCCACCAGCTCAGCAGGGCCGCAGCCGCGACCAGCAGCAGTGGCAGGGTGCTGCGCGATCCATTCAAAGGTAGCTTTCCAACTCGCTCTTGAGCTGACCGCGTGCCTCGATCAACAGCTCACAGACGTCACGTCCAGCGCCATGCCCGCCGCGATTGGGTGTCTGCCAGTGGGCATGTTGCTTGACGAAGGGGTGCGCATCCTGCACGGCGATGGCCAGGCCGACTTTGGTCATCACCGGCAGGTCAACCACATCATCACCGACATAGGCGGTCTGCTCGGCGCTGATACCAAGCTTTGCGATCAGGTCGTTGAAGCAAACGAGCTTATCGTGCGCGCCTTGATAGACATGCTTGATGCCAAGATTGGCGACGCGGTGTTCAACCACCTTGGATGTGCGGCCGGTGATGATGGCGATTTCCACGCCATATTTCATCAGCATCTTCATGCCATGCCCGTCGCGCGAATTGAAGGCCTTGTATTCCTGACCGTCATCGCCGAAAAACAGCGAACCGTCAGTGAGCACGCCATCGACATCGAAGATGACCAGTTTAGTGAGTGCGGCTTTTGCCAGAATATCTTTCATAATCCCGGATACCAAAGTGAGTTGTGAAGATTGTTATTCACACCAGAGGGCGCAGAGAACACAGAGAAAAATTAATGACCATACTACTACGCCATTGCCCCGGAGCTGGCGATCACGGAACACGATTTGTTTTGATGTTCATTGTAAATAATCATTTCTCTGCGTCCTCTGCGCCCTCTGGTGTGAAAAAAATGTTCAAACCACGCCTGCACGCAGTAAATCGTGCATGCCGACCGTGCCTACCAATTTTCCGTCCTTATCAACGACCAGAATGCCATTGATCTTGGCCGTTTCCATCATGGCCAGCGCCTCGGCGGCGAGCAGGCCGGGCGGCATGGTCTTGCAATTGCGGGTCATCAGTTCGCCGACAGCGGTCTTGTGCAGATTGATTTCACGGTCGACCGCGCGGCGCAGATCGCCATCCGTGAACACGCCGGCAACTTTGCCGTGGGCATCCAGCACCGCGGTCATGCCCAGGCCCTTACGGGTCATTTCATGCAGCGCCTGCGTGAGCGGGGCGTCGATGCCGACCTGCGGGATGGTGTCACCGGTGTGCATGACATCATCGACCAGCAGTAATAACCGGCGTCCCAGGCTGCCGCCCGGATGTGCGCGCGCGAAATCCTCGGCGGTGAAACCTCGCGATTCCAACAGGGCGACGGCCAATGCATCGCCCATGACCAAGGCCGCGGTCGTGCTGGCGGTGGGGGCAAGCCCGAGCGGGCAGGCCTCTTTTTCGACACTGACATCAAGGTTCACGCTGGCGGCCTTGGCGAGGGTCGATTTGGGATTGCCGGTCATGCTGATCAATGGCACGCCCAGGCGTTTGATCAGCGGCAGAATGGTCAGCAGTTCGGCGGTCTCGCCGGAATTCGACAGCGCCAGCACTACATCGGTCTCGATAATCATGCCCAGATCGCCGTGGCTGGCCTCCCCGGGATGGACAAAGAAGGCCGGCGTGCCGGTACTGGCCAGCGTCGCCGCGATCTTGCCGCCGATGTGGCCGGACTTGCCCATGCCGAGGACCACCACGCGGCCTTCGCAGCTGAGCATATGCTTGCAGGCCTGCACAAAGCGCGCATCGATGCGCGCCGCCAGCGCGCTCACGGCGCGAGACTCGGTTTCGATCACGGCGAGACCGAGTGCCTGGAGTTGCGATTCGTTCATCAGACCTCGGGGTATCCCAGTTCGGATAATTTGGCGGCAAGCTGTGTGCGATCCAGTGCTTCGCCTTCCACGGTTACAGCGCCGCCATCAATGACAACGGTGACGGCAGTCACGCCCGGCAACGCCTGCAAGCCTTGCTGAATGGCTTTGACACAACCACCGCATTTCACATGTTTGACGCTGAATGATTCCTGCATGTCTGTCTCGCGCGTTGCTTCAGGCAGTCGTGGCGACGATGCTGAAGTATAACAAGGTCTGATAACCGAGGTAGCAGGCCAACAGGAGGCCGCCTTCGATGCGGTTGATGCGTCCTCGGCCCCGGAAGCCGAAGGCCATGACAAAAAATATCAGTGTCAGGCCGATCATGATCGGATAGTCGCGGCTCAGAACCTCAGCTTCGATGGCCAGCGGGTGCAGCAGGCCGGGGATGCCCAGCACGGCCAGCAGATTGAACAGATTCGAACCGATGACGTTGCCGACGGCGATATCATGTTCACCCTTGAGGGCGCTGACGATAGAGGCGGCCAGTTCCGGCAGGCTGGTGCCCAACGCGACAATGGTCAGGCCGATAATCAAGTCGCTGACGCCGAGGGTTTTGGCAATGCCGACCGCGCCCCAGACCAGCAGCTGCGAGCTTGCGAGCAAGACCAGCAGTCCAATGCCGACCCAGAACAGCGCCTTCAGCATCGGCATGTCGCTCGGGATTTCATCGGAAAACTCGGCTTCCAGCGGGTCACCATTGCGCTCGGCCATGCCGGTGCGCACCATCCAGATCACCATGGCGAGCAGCCCTAACAGCAGGAACATGCCATCCAGTCGGCTGAGTTCGCCATCGAGCAGCAGAAACAGTCCGGCGACCATGGCCGCCGTGAGGATGGGTAACTCGCGGCGGAGCAGTTTGGAATTGATCGCGAGCGGCATGATCACCGCTGTTAAGCCCAGGATCAATGCAATATTGGTGATATTGGAGCCGATCGCATTGCCGACCGCCAGCCCCGGGTTACCCTGTAGGGCCGCCACCGTAGACACCAGCATCTCCGGCGCGGAGGTCCCGAAACCAACAATGGTCAGGCCGATGATCAAGGGAGCCACGCCCAGATTACGCGCCGTGGCGGCGGCGCCGATCACGAAGCGGTCGGCACCCCAGACCAGGAACAGGAAGCCACCGATCACGGCGAGGCTGTAGTTGAGCATAGGATTCGGGTCAGCGTGATTCGGTTTTGGTGATGCCACAACGACTGCAGCGGTAGCGGGTGATCAGTTTGCCGCTTTTGACGTCGAACGGGGTGGACGGCTCCGTCACCCATTTATGAAACCCGCGTTTGCACAGGGTGTTGCCTTTATGTTTGTCGGCAGCACGCGGATGTTTGAAGGGTACAACGTTGGTCATGGTGCCGCATTCCCAGCCTGATTGTGCGCCATGATACACAGAAGCCGGTGGCTGCCAAGCGGCGGACAGGGATCCCGTACCTGTTTCGGGGCTGTGTACAGTACTAGGGCCTGTTAACACTATCCGCCGTGTGGCGACGGCGGATAGTGTTAACAGGCCCTAGTAAGCGCGCCCTAGGAATGTGACAATTGCGCGCGCAAAAGAACACCCTGGCACTGAGTGATTTTCTGCTGGAGATCGGCGGGTCGTCTTTCGTGCGTCTGTGCGGGTCGAAACTGACATGCCGGCATCGTTAGGTGATTTAACTAGTCTCAACCCATGAAATGATAGGCCTGATGTCCGAAGCTCCTACACAGTCGTCTACTGAAACACTCGTCAAGGTTCGCGATCTGCGCTTTGCGCGCGGTTCGCGTTGGATCTTTGACGGCGTGGATCTGGAAGTCCGTCGCGGCAAGGTTACGGCCATTATGGGCCCCAGTGGTACCGGCAAAACCACCTTGCTGCGGCTGATCGGTGGCCAGCTCAAACCGCATGCCGGTTCTGTCTGGGTGGATGGCGAGGAAGTGCCGCGGCTCAGGCACGCCGAGTTGTACCAGCTGCGCAAACGCATGGGCATGCTGTTCCAGAGCGGTGCCTTGCTGACCGATCTCACGGTCTTCGACAATGTGGCCTTCCCGTTGCGCGAACACACCAATCTGCCGGCCTCGATGATCCGCGATCTGGTGCTGATGAAACTTCAGGCGGTAGGTCTGCGCGGCGCGCGCGACCTGATGCCCAGCGAACTGTCCGGGGGAATGGCGCGACGGGTGGCATTGGCGCGGGCGATCGCGCTCGATCCGATGATGATCATGTATGACGAGCCTTTCACGGGGCAGGATCCGATTTCCATGGGCGCGTTGGTGCAATTGATCCGCTTGCTGAATGATGCGTTGGGGTTGACCAGTATCATCGTGTCGCATGACGTACAGGAGGTTACCGCGATCGCGGATTACATCTATCTGCTGTCCGAAGGCAAAGTCGTCGAACATGGCACACCGGAGGCGCTCAATCGTTCGGCATCGCCCTGGGTTGCGCAGTTCATGCATGGTTTGCCCGACGGGCCGGTACCCTTTCATTTCAAAGCGCCGGCATATCGTGATGATCTGCTGGCGGGCGCCTGAGCTCATGACGTTGATGCGCACTGAGGAAAGATTGTGATGGGTTGGTTGCGGCAGATTGGCCGCGCCGGACTGGGTGTCTTCGAACGTATGGGTCGAGGCCATCTGTTTCTGGTCAGTACCCTGGCCGGATTGCCGGGATTGCTGATGCGTCCGCGCCTGACCCTGGCGCAGATGTATTCGGTCGGCGTGTTGTCGGTGGTCATTATCCTGGTATCAGGCCTGTTCGTGGGCATGGTCATGGCACTTCAGGGTTACAACACCCTGGTGGACTTTGGGGCGGAAGAGTCCTTGGGTGTGGTGGTTGCGCTGTCGCTGGTACGCGAACTGGGTCCGGTGGTCTCGGCGCTGTTGTTTGCGGGTCGTGCCGGTTCCGCGCTGGCCGCGGAAATCGGCCTGATGAAGGCGACCGAACAGCTCTCGGGGATGGAGATGATGGCCATCGATCCGATCAAGCGCGTGATCGCGCCGCGGTTTCTGGCCGGATTATTGTCCATGCCGTTATTAGCGGCGATCTTCAGTGCTGTGGGCGTGATCGGCGGCTATTTCGTCGGTGTCGGCCTGCTGGGCGTGGACAGTGGCGCCTACTGGTCGCAGATGCAGTCGAAAGTGGATTTGCACGAAGATATCTACAATGGGGTTATCAAGAGTATTGTGTTCGGCTTTGTCTGCACCTGGATCGCGCTGTTTGAGGGTTATGACGCGATGCCGACCTCGGAAGGCGTGAGCCGGGCCACAACCCGTACCGTGGTGCATTCGGCCTTGGCGGTTCTGGGCCTGGATTTTGTGTTGACGGCGCTAATGTTTGGGGACGTGTAGCGATGGAAAGAATAAAAGCAATCGAGATTGGCGTTGGGCTGTTTGTCACGGCCGGCTTGGCGGCATTGTTCATGCTGGCCATGCAGGTGAGCAATCTCAGCAGCATGTCCAATGACCAGGGCTATGAAATCATCGCGCGGTTTGAAAACGTCGGTGGATTGAAAGTGCGTTCACCGGTTTCGGTGGGTGGTGTGCGCGTCGGGCGAGTGTCATCCATCGAGTTTGATATGGAAACTTTCGAGGCGGTTGTGCGTCTGCAGATTGTGCAGCAGTACGATAAATTTCCCAAAGATACCTCCGCACGGATATTTACCGCAGGCCTGCTCGGTGAGCAGTATGTGGCGCTTGAGCCTGGCGGTGCCGAGGAATCGCTGGCGGCGGGTGACGAGATCCGCCTGACCCAGTCGGCCTTGGTGCTCGAGCAGATTATCGGACAATTCCTATTCAGCAAAGCCGCTGAAGGAGCCAAGCAATGAAACGGGTCATCACCTCGTTTTTATTGAGTTTTTTGCTGAATAGCGCGGTTGCGGCGGCGGCCGAGCATCTGGATCCGGAAGCCCTGGTACGGCAGACATCGGATCGCATGCTGACCGTCCTCAAAGAGCAGCATGATGTCATCAAGGCCGAACCGAAACGGCTTTACGGCCTGGTCGACGATATTGTCCTGCCGCATTTCGACTTCGAGCGCATGGCGCGCTGGGTGTTGGGCAAGTACTGGCGCCAGGCCAGTCTGGAACAGCAACAATCCTTTATTATTCAGTTCCGGACCTTGCTGGTGCGCACCTATGGAACGGCGTTGCTGGAATATTCCGATCAGCAGGTCAATTTTCTACCGGTACGCATGAGCGCCGACACCAAGGATGTGACGGTGCGTACGGAGGTTCTTAAGCCGGGCGGTCCCGCGATCCCGATCAGTTACAGCATGCTGCTGCGCGACGATGGCTGGAAGGTCTACGACGTGGTCATCGACGGTATCAGTCTGGTGTCGAATTACCGCACTACCTTTTCCACCGAGATCAAAAACGCGGGCATTGAGGGTTTGATCCAGCGCCTCGCCGAGCGTAATGCCCAGGAAGGTACATGAGCCAGGCAGCGCTACGCGCCGGACAGGATGGTCGCCTCAGTCTGGAGGGCGAACTGAGTTTCGAGACCGTGGTGAAGTTATTGGGTGAGATCCGGCGTCTGCTGGATCAGGGTGTGGAGATCCAGGTCGACCTGCAAGGGGTCTCGCGCGCCGATAGCGCCGGCCTGGCCCTGCTGGTCGAATGGATGCGCATTGCCAAGGAACTCGGTAAATCCATTCAGTTCCTGAATATACCTCAGCAAATGCTGGCCATCGCCCGGGTGAGCGGGCTGGATCAGGTATTGCCGCTCAGCCGCGGCTGATAGACACAGGAAATCTCAACGATCACACCGGCCTATGTCGAATCCTCGTAGGAAGCAACCTTCCTACGAGGGATGGATGAGCCGGAGGTTCTTGGAGATTAGCCACAGGGCGGTGTTTTTCTATATCATGACGCCCTTTCTGCCGCGCCTGCCTGGGCTGCGGCGCAAATCGATCGCAGCGAGAATCCAACCAGTATGCAAGCGGAACAGATAAAACAGTTGATTGAGGCCGGTATTCCCGGCTGTCAGGCCATCGTCAAGGGCGAGGGCGACCATTTCGAGGCGACCGTCATCAGCGCGGCCTTCGACGCCATCGGTATGGTGAAGCAGCATCAGCTGGTCTACGGGACGCTCGGCGATCTGATGCAGGCCGAGATCCATGCGCTGGCACTGCGCACTTACACGCCTGAGCAGTGGAAGCTGCAATCACGCCTGCAATAACGACGCTTGTAACTTTCAAACCGGACTGTGGCTTCTTCAGCTCAGTTGGGGATAGCTAAGGGGGAGAAGCGCAGCTCTCCCTCTTAGCAGTCAGCCCGCGCAGGACTTGTCCGAGCAGGGCGGAATTAAAATCTGATCGGGCGTTTATCAGCGTGATTGGGGAATTGCTAAGGGGGAGAAGCGTAGCTCTCCCTCTTAGCAGTTAGCCCGCGCAGGACTTGTCCGAGCAGGGCGGAATTAGAACTTAGCCCGGACTGTGGTTATGTAACGCAGTTGGGGGATCGCGAAGGGGGAGAAGCGTAGCTCTTCCCCTTGGCAGTTAGCCCGCGCAGGACTTGTCCGAGCAGGGCGGAATTAATAGTCCGGAGGACGCTTGGACAAACTGATTATCAGCGGTGGTGCCCCGCTGGGTGGCGAGATACGAATCTCCGGCGCGAAAAACGCCGTACTGCCGATTCTTGCCGCGGCCCTGCTCGCCGACGATACCGTGACTATCGCCAATGTGCCGCATCTGCACGATGTGACGACCAGCATGGAACTGCTCGGGCGCATGGGCGTCGGTCTGGTGGTCGACGAAAAGATGAACATCGAGGTCGACCCGCGCACCATCAGTACCTTTGAAGCGCCTTATGAACTGGTAAAGACCATGCGCGCGTCGATCCTGGTGTTGGGGCCGTTGGTGGCGCGCTATGGTGCGGCCGATGTGTCGTTGCCCGGCGGTTGCGCCATCGGTTCGCGTCCCGTGAATCTGCATGTGAAAGGTCTGCAGGCCCTGGGTGCGGATATCAGCGTTGAACAGGGCTATATCAAGGCGCGTGCCAAGCGCCTTGTCGGCAATCGGTTGGTGATGGATATGGTCACCGTCACGGGTACCGAAAACCTGATGATGGCAGCGGCGCTCGCGTCAGGTGAATCGATTATCGAAAACGCGGCGCGCGAACCCGAAGTGGTCGATCTGGCGAACTTCATTAATCAGATGGGCGGCAAGATTGAAGGTGCGGGTACCGATACCATTTATGTGCAGGGTGTCGAGAATCTGCATGGCACCGAATACCGCGTCATGCCCGACCGCATCGAGTCCGGCACCTATCTGGTGGCTGCCGCCATCAGCGGTGGTCGTATCAAACTGAAGAATACGCGTCCGGATATTATGGATGCCGTGCTGCAATCGCTGCGTGAAGCGGGTGCCATAATCACGCTGGGCGATGACTGGATCGAATTGGATATGGAAGGGCGGCGGCCACGGTCGGTGGATATCCGTACCGCGCCTTATCCGGCATTTCCGACGGATATGCAGGCGCAATTCACCGCGCTCAATGCCGTTGCCGAAGGTGTCGGCACGATCACCGAAACGGTGTTCGAGAACCGCTTCATGCATGTGCACGAAATGCAGCGCATGGGCGCCGATGTGCGCGTGGAAGGCAACACCGCGATTATCCGCGGGGTGAAGCGCTTGACCGGGGCCCCCGTGATGGCCACCGATCTGCGCGCCTCGGCGAGCCTGGTGCTGGCGGGTCTGGTCGCCGAAGGCGATACTGTGGTCGATCGTATCTATCATATTGATCGCGGTTATGAATGTATTGAAGAGAAACTGGCGCAACTTGGCGCGAAGATCCGCCGGGTACCTTCCTAGGGTCTAGGTACTAGGGCCGAGGGCCGAGTGAAAACCTTCTTCCTGTACATAGACTCTAGATTGAGAACTGAGAACTGAGAACTGAGAACTGAGAACTGAGAACCTAGAACCTAGAACCTAGAACCTAGAACCTAGAACCTAGAACCTAGAACCTAGAACCTAGAACCTAGAACCTAGAACCTAGAACCTAGAACCTAGAACCTAGAACCTAGAACCTAGAACCTGAATCTATGAACGACACATTGACCATAGCCGTATCCAAGGGGCGCATCTTCAAGGATGTACTGCCCTTATTGGCCCGTGCCGGCATCGAACTGCGCGATGATCCGGAAACCAGCCGCAAACTGATTCTGGATACCAATCAGGAACACGTGAAAATCGTCCTGATTCGTACCACGGATGTGCCGACCTACGTGCAATATGGCGCTGCCGATCTGGGCGTGGCCGGCAAGGATGTGTTGTTGGAGCATGGTGGCGCCGGTTTGTATGAACCGCTGGACATGGAAATCGCACGCTGCCGGCTGATGGTCGCCGGGCGTCCCGGTGCCTCAGCAGCAGGTAATCGTTTGCGCATCGCCACCAAGTATGTGGAAAGCGCGCGGCGCTATTACGCCGCCCAGGGCAAGCAGGTGGAGATCATCAAACTCTACGGTTCCATGGAGCTGGCGCCGCTGGTTGGTCTGGCCGATCTGATCGTGGACCTGGTCGATACCGGTAATACGCTGAAGGCCAACGGTCTGGTGCCCATGGATCATATCGCCGACATCAGTTCGCGCCTGATCGTCAACAAGGCCTCCATGAAGATGAAGCATGCGCAGGTGCAGCACTTCATCGAACAGATGACGGCGGCGGTTGTCGCCGCGCGTGGCTGAGGTTGGTTGTTCATCTTAATGTAGGGTGCGGTTCGCTGCGCTCACCACACCCTACGTCGAAAACCGTTGTGGGACTGTGATCGGAGATTTATAACCTATGTTGCAGATTCGACAGTTTGTCAGTGACGATGCGGATTTCTGGTCACAGCTGGAAAATCTGCTGGCCTGGGATGCCGCATCCGATGAGCAGGTAAGCGCTACCGTGCGCGACATTTTGCAGGATGTCCGTGCACGTGGCGACGCCGCAGTGGTCGAATACACCAACCGCTTCGATCGCATGCAGGCAGAGTCACTGACGGATCTGGAAATCCCCGTTGAGCGTTTGCAGCAGGCCTTGGTCCGGTTGCCGCCAGAACAACGCACCGCGCTCGAAATAGCGGCACAGCGCCTGCGTATCTATGCCGACCGGCAGAAAATGGAATCCTGGAGTTACACCGAATCCGACGGCACGTTGCTGGGTCAGCAGGTGACGCCGCTGGACCGTGTCGGGTTGTATGTGCCCGGTGGCAAGGCCGCCTATCCCTCCTCGGTGTTGATGAACGCCATACCGGCCAAGGTCGCCGGCGTCGCGGAACTGATCATGGTGGTACCGACGCCGGGCGGCGAGATCAATGATCTAGTGCTCGCGGCGGCGGCGATTGCCGGCGTCGATCGGGTGTTCACCATCGGTGGTGCACAGGCAATCGCGGCACTGGCCTATGGCACGGAAACCATTCCGCAGGTCGATAAGATAGTCGGTCCGGGCAACATCTATGTCGCGACCGCCAAAGGCATGGTATTCGGCACGGTCGGTATCGACATGATCGCCGGACCTTCCGAGATCCTGGTGATCTGCGATGGCAAGACCGATCCGGACTGGATTGCCATGGATCTGTTTTCACAGGCCGAACACGATGAAGACGCGCAACCGATCCTGGTCAGCCCGGATAGTGGTTTCCTGCAACGTGTGCGCGAGAGTATCGAGCGTCTGCTGCCGACCATGGAGCGACATAACATCATTGCTGCCTCACTCACCAACCGTGCTGCATTGATCCAGGTGAAAGATCTGAACGAGGCGGTCGAGGTCGCCAACTATATCGCCCCTGAACATTTGGAGCTGTCGGTGGCCGATCCGCAGGCCATGGCGAAACAGATCAAACACGCCGGCGCGATCTTCATGGGCCGTCACACCGCCGAGGCGCTGGGTGATTACTGTGCCGGTCCGAACCATGTGCTGCCGACCTCGCGTACCGCGCGGTTCTCCTCACCGCTGGGTGTGTACGATTTCCAGAAACGCTCAAGCCTGATCATGTGTTCGCCCGCCGGTGCCTCCGAGTTGGGCAAGACCGCCTCGGTGCTGGCGCGCGGCGAAGGCCTCACCGCGCACGCCTGCTCGGCGGAATATCGTATTCGCAAGAATTGAAGTGGCTTTGTGTTGCTTTGTAATGCGATTTGAACCGCCAAGGCGCCAAGGCCGCCAAGGCCGCCAAGAAAAGATGATTTGAACCGCCAAGGCGCCAAGAACGCCAAGATTTTTTGAGTAATCAAATATTCGGCATTCCGGCGCATGCCGGAATCTATGGTATTCAGGACACTGGTTTCTGGCATACGCTGGTATAACGTAATACCTCATTAATTACTTTGTTTTATTTTAATAAGTGTTTCTTGGCGTTCTTGGCGCCTTGGCGGTTCAAAAAGGTTTTATTAGTTCTTCTACGGCAATAACAAATGACGCGCGATATCAAACAAGACATCGAACACTGGGTGCCCGCTGCTATACGCGCCTTGTCGGCGTATCACGTCCCAGATCCGGGGAATTGCATCAAACTGGATGCGATGGAAAATCCTTATCAGTGGCCGCCCGAACTGGTCACGGCCTGGTTGGAACGGCTGCGCACTGTCAGTCTGAATCGGTATCCGGATCCGTCCGCGCGATCCTTGCAGCAGGCATTGCGTACCGCCATGCGAATTCCGGACGCGATAGACGTGCTGCTCGGCAACGGTTCCGACGAACTCATTCAGATGATAATCCAGACACTGGCCGCGCCCGGTCGCGTGATCCTCGCGCCCGAGCCGACCTTTGTCATGTATCGCTTGATCGCGCAGGTTGTTGGCGTGAAGTTCGCCGGTGTGCCGCTCACGGACAATTTCCAGCTGGATATGGATGCCATGCTGGAGGCCATCGATCTGCATCAGCCCGCCGTCGTGTTCCTCGCCTATCCGAATAATCCCACCGGCAATCTGTTCGAGGCCAAGGCGATACGGCGCATCATCGAGGCATCGCCCGGGTTAGTGGTTGTCGATGAGGCCTATGCCGCTTTTGCTTCTGACAGCTTTATGGGTCTGCTGGGCGAATACTCAAACTTACTGGTCTTGCGCACGGTGTCGAAGATGGGCTTGGCCGGGTTGCGTCTGGGTCTGCTGGCGGGCCCGCCCGCCTGGTTAGGCGAGATCGATAAGACACGCCTGCCGTATAACATCAATGTGCTGACTCAGGTCAGTGCCGAGTTCGCTTTGGAACATCGTGACGTATTGGATACACAGACGGCGCAGATCCGTGCTGATCGTGAAGTGCTGTTGAAGGCCCTGCAGGCATTCCCGGGCTTGCGCGTATATCCCAGCGAGGCGAATTTTATTCTGTTTCGCACCCCGGCAGGGCGCGCCGATAAGATCTTCGCCGGTCTGCGTGAGCGCGGTATCCTGATCAAGAATCTTCATGGCGCCGGTGGTGCGTTGACGGATTGCCTGCGTGTGACCGTGGGAACCCCGGCTGAGAATTCAGCGTTTGTCGATGCGCTGCGCGCGTTGTTGTAACCAAACGATCTGATACGTTGCGTCATACCGGCGCAGGCCGGTATCCATAGGCCGCAGGCTCTCATGATTCAACCGGTACAGTGTAAGCATGCAATCCTCCCCTGAAATATCCGCGGACATCCACGCCACACTGCAACGCGTCTTCGGCTATGCATCGTTCCGCCCACAGCAGCAGGATGTCATCGAAGATCTGCTCGCCGGCCGTGATGCCTTCGTGCTCATGCCCACGGGCGGTGGTAAATCGCTCTGTTATCAGATTCCCGCCCTGCATCGGCCCGGCGTTGCGATTGTCGTGTCGCCTCTGATCTCGCTGATGAAGGATCAGGTCGATGCGCTACGCGCCAACGGTGTGGCCGCCGCGTTCTACAATTCCGCGCTGGGTTCGGATGAGGCGCGTCAGGTATTGGCGCGGCTGCATGCGCATGAACTCGATCTGCTTTATATCAGTCCCGAGCGTTTGTTGAGCAGTGGCTTTGTGGATCGCTTGAACGATATCGACATTGCGCTGTTTGCTATCGACGAGGCGCATTGCGTATCGCAATGGGGGCATGATTTCCGTCCCGAGTATCAGCAGCTCGGCAGTCTGCGCAGCTATTTCCCGCACATCCCCTTGGTGGCGTTGACCGCCACGGCCGATCATCAAACCCGCGAAGATATTGTCCGTGTGCTGAGTCTGGGTGCGGCGCGGCGGCATGTCACCGGCTTTGATCGACCGAATATCCGCTACACCGTGCTCGAAAAGCACAAGCCGATGGATCAGCTGTTGCGGTTCCTGGACGCCTGGCGGGATCAGGCCGGTATTGTCTATGCGCTCAGCCGCAAACGTGTCGAGGAGGTGGCCGGTAAACTGCGTGACCAGGGTTTGCGTGCGGAGGCCTATCATGCGGGTCTGCCAAGCGCGCACCGCGCCGCCGTGCAGGAAGGTTTTCTGCGCGATGAGGTGTCGATTGTGGTCGCCACGGTCGCCTTCGGCATGGGCATAGACAAACCCAATGTACGCTTTGTGGTGCATTACGATCTGCCCAAGAATATCGAAGGCTATTATCAGGAGACCGGTCGCGCCGGTCGTGACGGGCTGCCGTCGGAGGCGCTGCTGTTGTATGGCGCGCAAGACAGCGGCAGTGTACGGCGCCTGATCGAGAACGGCGAGAATGCCGAACAGAAACGCATTGAACTGCACAAGCTCAATGCCATGATCGGCATGGCCGAAAGCCTGACCTGCCGACGCCGGGTGTTGCTCAATTATTTCGGTGAACGCCTCGAGCAGGATTGCGGCAACTGCGATGTCTGTCTCGATCCGCCCGAACAGTTCGACGCCACGTTAGATGCGCAGAAGGCGCTGTCCTGTGTCTATCGGGTCGGCCAGCGTTTCGGTGTCGGGCATGTGGTCGATGTCTTGCGCGGTGCGGACAACGAGCGCATCCGCAGCCTGAATCATCAACAGTTGACCACCTACGGTCTGGGCAGCGACAAGGGCGAACTGGAATGGACATCCATCATCCGCCAGCTGATCCATCACGGTTATCTGATCCAGGATATCGCCAATTATTCCGTGCTCAAGCTCACTGAAGCCGCGCGGCCGCTGTTGCGTGGCGAGCAGGCGTTGCGTCTGGCCAAGCCACGCATTCGTGAACAGGTTAAGAAAAAACGCGCCAAGGCCACGGCCGATATGGGTGATTACGATGCCGCCTTGTTCGAGCATTTGCGTGATGTGCGCAAACGTCTGGCCGATGCGCAGGGCGTGCCACCCTATATTGTGTTCGGTGATGTCACTCTGGTGCAGATGGCGCGCAGCAAACCGCTGGATGAAGATGCGCTTTTAGCCGTCGCGGGTGTGGGGCAGCACAAACTGGAAAAATACGGCAGTGCGTTTCTGGATGCGATTGCCGGGTATGCTTTGGGCGATCAATGAACCTAAAAAAATCATTTCGGCCACGGAAACACACGGAAGACACTGAAACAAACTGTTTTCCCGGAGCGACTATTCACCACCTTGCAGGTGATGGCGGTGCCGGCGTGAAGCTTATGATCTTGTCCGGATTTTCCGTGTGATTCCGTGGCAAATACGGTTTATTAGGTTGAAGTATCGTCGTGCTGATGTCTTCGCCGTGCGATCAGCCCGGCGCATGTTTCGAGTGACGTCGCAGTGTCGGTCGCAGGCGGTGCGAGGTCGACAGTGTTGCGGTCGCTACACAATCGCGGCCGGCGCATTTGGACTGATACAGGGCATCATCGGCACGTTTGATCAGGGCCTGCATCGATTCTTCGGGTGTCCATTCGGCCAGACCGATCGACAGGGTCACATTGGGGAGCTGTATGCCCAGCTGACTGTTTATCGGGGCGCTGCGCACGGCCATACGTAATCTTTCGGCGATCACTAAGGCATCTTCGGTCCCGGTATCCGGCAGTAAAATCAGAAACTCCTCACCACCATAACGCGCCACGTGATCACCGTCGCGCAGTTGCAGTTGCAGTGTGTTGGCGACTGTCGTCAAGGCGAGATCACCGGCGGGGTGTCCGTAGTTGTCATTGAATTGTTTGAAGCGGTCTATATCCAGCATCAACAGGGTGAGTTGGCGGGCGTGTGTACGATGGTATTCGAGTGTCGCCAGCAGGGTCTCGTCGAGCCAGCGGCGGTTGTGCAAGCCGGTCAGTGCGTCGGTGCGCGCATGTTGTTCGGAGGCGGCCTGGCGTACCCGGCTTTGACGCACCAGCAGATTGTCGCGGCGCAGGCGTCGTGCCATCAGGCGCAGCAGATTTCGCGCCACCACATTGGAGGTTTCCAGCAGGGCGCGCAGGCTGGCGCCTTCGATGGCGACCACGCGACAGACTGTTCGGGTGATCACCTGGGCGGAGGGCGGCAGGTTCTCGATGACAGACATTTCCCCGACACACTGGCCATGACCCAGGATGGCGATGATCTCATCCGCCTGGCGTCCCAGCCTGACCTCGACTTCACCCTCGAGAATAACGAAGACGCGGTCCTGAGGCCGTTTCGGGCTCAGTAAGATGGTCTGCGCCGGTACTTGTTCGATGTAACAGTGGGTGGCGATCCGCGCAAGCGTATCGGCCTGTTCGTCTTCGAACAGTGCCAGCGCTGCCAACATGTGCGTTGATACGGTGGAATGTCTCATGGCGATCCTATCCTTGTCGATTCCAAAGCCAGTGTTCAATGTTGAGAACTGCACGTCATCCGTACTATTTCCAAACAGGCCGTCCAAGAATGGGTGTGTGTTCGTACGCTATCGCTGTGGATAGACTACAGGGCTTAATGATAGTTCTGAATTGTACCGCGAACATAATAGCCGTGCGCATTATTGTGGAGCAGTTCCCGTTTCGAACAGTCGTGCGAGGGAAGCTGCGCCACTCTCGCTGAAGCTGAGTGATCGTTGCGGGAAGGGTATCTCGATGCCTTGCTGGTCAAAGGCCAGTTTGATGCGGCGCAGAAATTCGCGGCCGACATCCCATTGCTTGATTGGCTGGGTCTTGATGCGGCCTTTGATGACTACGGCCGAATCGGCCAGTTTGTCGACGCCGAAGATTTCGATTTTGTCGACGATTAAACGACCAAACTGCGGGTCTTCTTGGAGTTCGTCGGCGACACTGCGCATGATCTCGATAACCTGGTCGGTGTTCTCTTTGTAAGCGACGCCTATTTCGAAAACATAGGCCGACCATTCTTTTGTGAGGTTGGCAAGGGTGGTGACGCTGCCGTTTGGAAAAACGTGCACAGTTCCGGACAGATCGCGCAGGATCAGGGTGCGGAAATTGATCGCCTCGACCAGGCCTCCGGTACCGTTGACCACGGCGACATCGCCGATGCGCACCTGATTCTCCAGAATCAGAAAAAAACCGCTGATGACATCGCGAACCAGGTTCTGGGCGCCAAAGCCAACGGCGAGTCCGGCAACGCCGGCGCTGGCCAGGATCGGTCCGACCGATATGCCCAGTTCATTCAGCAATACCAGAATCGCAACCAGCCAGATCATGATGGCAACCCCCTGACGCAGCAGTCGCACCAGAGTCTCGGCGCGCTTGGTTGCCTCAGAGGCGATATCGCCCTGCTGCCGGCCTTGTTCGATGAGCCGATGTTCGAAGCGTCTCAGCGCGGTACGTGTGATGATGCTCGCTAGCCAGCCCAGCGTAAGAATAAGCAGGATGCGCAGGGCGGAGAAAATGATGTCTTGCCACGCAACCGAGGAAAAATATTCCTGCATTAGCTCCATAATAATCTCCTTTTCGGTGCTGCCTTAGACGTGGAACCCGATATTGGATTGCGTACCTCGATCGGTGTTTCAGTTGCTGATGTTGCGACCTACTTACTATGATCGCCACAACGGTTATGGTGCAGAACTAAACCGGTAGCGTTGTTGTCTTGGTACCTAGGGCCTGTTAACACTATCCGCGCCATGGCGCGGATAGTGTTAACAGGCCCTAAGACGTGCCATGCATGCGCATGAAACACTTGACGGTGTAGTCAACGATACGCCTCTGCTCGGCAGGGCTGATTGTTTTGTTCAGTACCAGGGCGCGGGTCCGAACCGATCCGATCAATGCGCCGGTGAACTGTTGGGCGGCGAGCGCAGTATTCTGCACATCAAGGTGGTGCAACTTGCTCTGATGATCCAGATACTTTGCGAGCAATTGGTTGCCGCGCTCCGGGCCGGCACGGTGGTAGATCTCGCCGACTTCGGGAAAACGCGCGCTTTCAGCGATGATCAGACGGTGTAGTGCCAGTGCTGCGGGTTCGAGCAGAATGTGCAGCAGTGTTTTCGCGAAGGCGTGCAGCGTGGCCTCGGTATTTGCGTCCGCCTGTTCGGATTTCAGCAGCGCCGACAGCATGTCCAGGCAGCGTTCGCTGGCGATGGCGGAAAACAGTGACTCCTTGCTGCCGAAGTTATTGTATATGGTCTGCTTGGACACGCCGGCCGCGCGTGCAATCGCATCCATGCTGCTATTGTGGAAACCTTGTTCCAGAAAGATATGCGTTGCGGCCGCGATAACAGCGGTCTTTTTCTCCGAGTTGCGCCTATCGACATCGCTGATTATTTGGCTGGGGATGCTGCTCAAGGGTATGGGCCTGATCAAATGAAGAACAAGTCGGCATTCTCCACATTATGGACTGGACCGTCCAGTCCATAATGTGGAGAATGCCGGTGTCCATGCGCCTGGTCTGTGTGGCCAGTAGCTCAGCTAAATTCTAGATTTGAATTCGAGGAATTCCCGTGCCCAAAAGACTGATCATTCTCGCGCTCGCATTGATAGTCCTGTTCGGGGGTATCTTCGGCTGGAAATACTATTCGGGCATGAAGATGGCGGCCGTCATGTCCGCGCCACCACCCCCGGCGGTCATTGCCGCAGTGGCGGTGCGCCGTGATACCTGGCAGCCCAGCCTGGCGGCGGTCGGCAGTCTGGTTGCCTCGCAAGGTGTGTTCGTGGCCAACGAGACGGCCGGCCAGGTGAAAGAAATACATTTCGAATCCGGTCAGCAGGTGACGGCAGGTGCACTGCTGTTACAGCTGGATGATGAGGTTGATCGGGCCGAGCTCGCCGGGTTGATTGCGGCGCAGCGTCTGGCTGAGCTGACTTATGAGCGTGCCGCGCGGCTGATCAAAGACAAGTCGGTGTCGCGTTCGGATTACGACCAGGCCAAGACCGGACTGGATGCTGCAAACGCCCTGGTGGCTTCCCAGCAGGCGGGTATTCGTAAAAAGGCCATTCGCGCCCCCTTCGCCGGTCAACTTGGTATCCGTCAGGTGGATCTCGGGCAATATCTCGCGCCGGGCTCCGAGATTGTTTCGCTGCAGGCGCTTGATCCCCTGTATGCCGACTACAGTCTGCCGGAACGCGAGCTTGGCGAATTGTCGGTCGGGCAAGCGGTCGAGGTCAGTGTGCAGGCCTATCCCGGCAAGACGTTTGCCGGACGCATCAGTGCAATCAGTCCGCGCATCGAAACGGGTACCCGCAGTGTCCGCATTCGCGCCACGTTGGAAAATCCCGATCAGCAATTGCGTCCCGGCATGTTTGCCATGGTGCGTACCCTGCAGCCGGAACGCAGCGGTGTCATGACGTTGCCGGAGCGTGCCATCACCTACAATCCCTATGGCAACGCGGTATTTGTCATTGAAAATAAAGACGGGCAACTGACGGCTCTGCGACGGCAGGTTGAAACCGGGCTGGTGCGTGATGGGCGGATCGAGATTCTGAGCGGTCTGGTGGATGGCGAGCAGGTGGTCAGCGCGGGGCACAACAAACTGCGCAACGGCCAAGCGGTCAAGATCGATAATTCGGTTGAGCTCAACGGACAGGTGGGCGAGTAATGAAGTTCACGGATATCTTTATTCAACGCCCGGTCCTGGCCAGTGTGGTCAGTCTGTTGATCCTGGTGATCGGTTTGCGTTCCATCGCGTCGTTGGAAGTGCGTCAGTATCCCGAAACCAAAAACACTGTCGTCACCGTGACGACGACGTATCCAGGTGCCAGCAGTGAGTTGATCAAAGGATTCATCACCACACCGTTACAGCAGGCTATTGCCGAGGCGGATGGCATTGACTATCTGTCATCACGCAGCACCCAAGGCGTTTCAACCATCGAAGCACGCATGGTGCTCAACCATGACCCCAACGCGGCGGTAGCCGAGATCCAGGCCAAGGTTGCCAGTCAGCGCGGTGTGCTGCCGGCCGAGGCGGATGATCCCATTATCAACTCCACAACCGGCGAAACCACGGCGCTGATGTACATGGCGTTCTACAGCGACGTCATGATGCCATCGCAGATCAGTGATTATCTGCTGCGGGTAGTCCAGCCAAAACTGCAGGCCGTGCCTGGCGTGGCCAAGGCCGGATTGATCGGCAACAAAACCTTTGCCATGCGCATCTGGCTGGACCCGCAGCGGATGGCGGCGCTGGGTGTCTCGGCACAGGCGGTGAGCGATGTGCTCAAAGAGAACAATTTCCTCTCCGCAGTCGGTCAGACCAAGGGCGCCTATGTGGCAATCGATCTGGGTGCCAACACCGATATCAGCACTGAACAAGACTTCCGCAAGCTGGTGGTGCGCGCCCGGGACGGTGCTCTGGTGCGGCTTGAGGATATCGCCGATCCGCGTATGGGTGCCGAGGATTATGATTCGACCAGTTGGTACAAAGGCAAAATGGCGATCTTCATCGGCATCGAGCCGGCGCCGGGAGCCAATCCCCTGACCGTGGCACAACGCGTCCGCGATGTGTTGCCCAGTATACGCTCCCAGCTGCCGACCGGTCTCAACGCGCATATCCCTTATGATGCGAGTATCTATATCGAGGATTCCATTAACGAGGTGTTCACCACCTTGGGCGAGGCGGTGTTGATCGTACTCGTCGTGATTTTCCTTTCACTGGGTTCGCTGCGCGCGGCACTGATCCCGGCGGTGGCGGTGCCGCTGTCGCTGATCGGCGGCGCCTTCATCATGTTGATGCTGGGCTTCTCGGTAAATCTGCTGACCTTGCTGGCCATGGTCTTGGCTATCGGTCTGGTAGTGGACGACGCGATCATCGTGGTGGAGAACGTCCATCGCCATATCGAGGAAGGCAAGAGCCGAATGGATGCGGCATTACTCGGCGCACGCGAGCTGGCACTGCCGATTATCGCCATGACGACGACGCTGGTAGCGGTTTATGCGCCGATCGGTTTTATGGGAGGGTTGGTCGGCACGCTGTTTACCGAGTTTGCGTTCGCCCTCGCCGGCGCTGTGGTTGTGTCGGGTGTGGTTGCGCTCACGTTGTCGCCGATGCTGTCGGCCAAGGTGCTCAAGCCGCACGGTGCGCCAGGTCGCTTCGAGCATGCCGTGGAACGCTTCTTCACACGCCTGGCCGAGAACTATCAACGGCTACTGCATCGCAGCCTGGACCTTGTGCCGGTGACGATGGTGTTTGCAGTCGCGGTCCTTACCAGTATTTATTTCATGTTTATCACGACGCCTAGCGAACTGGCGCCGACCGAAGATCAGAGCATTCTGTTTTTTCAGGCGCGCGCACCGCAAACAGCGACATTGGAGTACAACGAGGCCTATACACGCCAGATCCAGACAGCCTTTGAATCCATCCCCGAATATAATGAAAGTTTTTTCCTGTTGGGCTTTGGGCGTGATACCAGTACGGTATTCGGCGGGTTCAAGATGTTGCAGCCGGCACAGCGCGAGCGTGCGCAGATGGATGTGCAGCCCGAGCTGCAGATGAAGTTGGCTCAGGTGGCCGGTTTTCAGACGGCGGTATTCCCACGTCCGAGTCTGCCCGGTTCCGGCGGTGGTTTGCCGGTGCAGTTTCTGATCAACTCGGATGCGGATTACGGACGGCTGGATCAGGTTGCCGATACGCTGGTTGGTGCAGCCATGCAAAGCGGCGAGTTCACCTTTCTGCAGAAGAGCGTGGAATTCAGTCGACCCAAAACCAATCTTCTGATCGACCGCGACCGCGCGGCGGATCTCGGCATCAGCATGCAGGATATCGCCAACAACCTGTCAACCATGCTTGGTGGTAACTTCGTCAATCGTTTCAGTCTTGAAGGCCGCAGCTACAAGGTCATACCCCAAGTGGCGCGTGATTTCCGGCTCGATGCCGACCATCTCAATGGTTACTACATCCCGACCCGCACGGGTGAGATGGTACCACTTTCAACCTTGGTGCAGTTTTCCGAGTCCGTTGAACCGAGTCAGCGTACCCAGTTCCAGCAGCTGAATTCAGTCATGGTGCAAGGCGTGATGGCGCCGGGGGTGCCGTTGGGCGATGCGCTCGGATTTCTTGAAGCACAAGCGCAGGCGAATTTTCCGCAGGGCTTTACATGGGACTACACCGGCATGTCGCGTCAATTTGCGCAACAAGGCAGCGCGTTGATCATTACCTTCTTTATGTCCATTCTGGTGATCTATCTGGTGCTGGCGGCACAGTTCGAGAGCTGGCGCGATCCAATCATTATTTTAGTCTCGGTGCCGATGTCGATCGCGGGTGCGCTGATTTTCATGACGCTGGGCTTGGCAACGATAAACATTTATACCCAGGTTGGATTGATCACGCTGATTGGTTTGATTGCCAAGAACGGTATTCTTATTGTGGAATTTGCCAATCAGTTGCAGATCCAGGAAGGCCTGTCCAAACGCGCAGCCGTGGAGAAGGCTTCCAGTATTCGGTTGCGGCCGATCTTGATGACTACAGTGTCGATGATTGTCGCCATGGGCCCGCTGTTGACTGCTTCCGGTCCGGGTGCAGTCAGTCGTTTCGATATCGGTCTGGTGATTGCCTCCGGGCTGGGGGTGGGGACGCTGTTCACGCTATTCGTGGTCCCGGCTGTTTATATGCTGATGGCGCGAGATCATTCCAAGCTAGCGCCCGCTGCCTCCGTGTCCGGTACACAGCAGCCCGAACTGGATATCCAAAACTGACAGGCGGGTGATTTTGTTCGCTGCGGTCATGCCGTAGAATACCATCCGTTGGCGATTTCTCTGGGGCAGATTTTCCGCATCCAGCGCCCCTTTTCCCGAGATTGAAAAATGATTGCGTGTCCCGTTTTCCATCGAGCCAGCGTGCATCTGTTGCCCGGATTGCTGTCCTGCCTCATGGCACTGCCCGTTACCGCTGAGACGCTGCCATTGCCACCTGCCGATGTGGATTTACTAGGGCAGGTGAAGGTGATCAAGGCACTGCATGAAGATACCCTGTTGGATATCGCGCGCCGTTATCATCTGGGTCATGACGAAATAATTCTGGCCAATCCCGATGTTGATCGCTGGTTGCCCGGCGATGGCACGCCGGTGATACTGCCAACGCGCTACATCCTGCCTGTGGCGGAACGGAAAGGTATCGTGCTGAACGTGCCGGAAATGCGCATCTATAATTTTCTGCCGGCCAAAAAAGGCGAGGCGCCAGTCGTAAAGACCTATCCGGTCAGTGTCGGCCGGATGGACTGGAACACACCGCTTGGCATAGCAAAGGTTGCGGCCAAGGTGAAGGATCCGGCATGGCGTCCACCCGCATCGATTCGCGCCGAGGCCGCCGCACGCGGTGAGATTTTGCCGGATGTGGTTCCCCCCGGACCGAATAATCCATTGGGGCAATTCGCCTTGCGCCTGAGTATTCCCGGTTATCTGATTCATGGCACCGATAAGCCCTGGGGTATCGGTATGCGTGTAACGCACGGCTGCCTGCGTCTGTATCCCGAAGACAGTGAGACGGTTTTTCACGAAGTCAGTGTGGGCACGCAAGTGCAGATTGTGAACCAGCCCGTAAAGGTCGGCTGGGTCTCGGGCGTACTGTATATGGAAGTGCATCCGCCGCTGGAGGAAGACATCGCACGCAGAAATACGCTCATGAATATCGCCCTGGATGTCTTGGATTCCGCACTGATGAAGCGCCGTGTTGCGGTCAGCGGCAGTGCCATCAAAAAGGCCGTGGAAGAGCAGACCGGTATGCCGGTGGCCATTTCACGTAACGCGGCTATAGAGGTGGATGCTGCGGTGCAGTAATTATATCGCGGCTGAAAAAAGCATAAAAAAACGGGGCCGCATGCGGCCCCGTCTTTTTTACAGCTAATCGCAACGTCTTATTTGTACATCGACTTCTTGAACATGCGATTGATCTTGTCGTCGGTCTCGTCAGCTTTGGCTTTGGCTTCGTTAGCAGTGGCCTGTGCGGCAGCTGCGGCAGCCTTGGCGTCGGCAGCGTCACGGGCGGCGCTGTCGGCGGTGCTTTGGGCGGTGGCGATTTGGTCTTTCAAGCTCTGCATTTCAGAGGTGCTCGCGCAACCGGTGAGACCAGCAACAGCGATCAGCGCAATGCCAGCGGCTACAGTCTTCATGCTCATGGAGTAATCCTCAATATGTGTGTTGGGTTTGTCTAGTCTGGTTTCAGGGGGGGTGAGTCCCGTTATGCCTTGAAAACACGCGAATCTTCCTCGTCTCAACATAAAAACGCAAGGGGCCTTGATCAAAAAAAGTGGCATCAGTAGATGACAACGCGGGTTCCCAGTTTCAACCAGGGTGTCAGCTCATCAATCTGCTCGTTTGTCAGGGCGATACAGCCTTGGGTCCAATTATATTCTTCGTGCACATCGAGATCACCGGCGCCAAGGCCATGAATGCCGAGGTGACCACCCAGTGCTGTATTTTGGGGCGGTGGGCGATGCGCGCGAATGGCTTGGCGAATAGCGCGGAATTCATCGGCACTAAGACTGCCCAGTTCCAGTGCGCGTTCGGCTTGATCCAGTTGAGGATAGTCGATACCAAAAAATCGATGGAAGGCGGATTTGTTCTTGATAAGGTTTATGCGAAATTCCCCAAGTGGGGTTTTACCATCCAAGCGACGTTTATCTGACGTTGCGCCGAATCGCCCGATGGAGATCTCCTTAAAGATGAGCATCGGGGATTTGCCCCGCATCACTCTTACTTCCAGGGCATGGGTATCGACCATCAGCCAGACCTCTTCGTCGTCGGCGCAGAACGCTGATGCGGGTAATGACAGTGCCAGCAGCAGACCCAGAAGGATGCCGAAAGTTGACAGAGGACGGTGGGATTTGAGCATATAAGTGTCTGAGTAATAGGTCGTTGAGTGATTGGTTGGCCCAAATACGGCAACCGAGTGCGCCAGCGGCGGCTCATGGTCTGCGAAATCCCGTCAACCTACAAGCGATTCGCACACACCTAAGCTCCTTGGCGGCCTCTTCGCCCTGAGCGACCGATCTAATGGGCCGTCAGGCCAAGACGGCGGGGACCGTAATCGCCCTGTGGTTGCGGCTTGAGGGTCTGATACCTATAATGTGCGCCTTCGCAAAGCGCATGCAGTGGCTGAGCGGAGGTTGCGAGGTGCCTCGCGAGCAAACCCCGGTCAGCGGGGTTTTTTGTTAGCGGCAGCCCGGTTATTAGGCGCAACACCTTGAGTAACCTTGGAAGTTTTTTGAGTGCGGTCTATACTTCCCTGGCTTGAATGGGGTGTTTGTGCAGGATTTGAAGTGGGCCTCGTGCCCATTTTTTGTTTCCGGAGCAGGTGATGCGCGACGACCCCTTTAAGTTACGGGACTTGTTGGAACCGGCAGTTACCGCCGTCGGCTGCGAGTTGGTAGGTATTGAGTATCTGCCCAGCGGCAAACAAAGTTTGCTGCGGGTGTATATCGACAAGCCCGACGGCGTGAGTGTCGATGATTGTTCGGCGGTGAGTTATCAGGTCAGTGGCCTGTTGGATGTTGAAGATCCTGTGCCGGGGCATTACACCCTCGAGGTGTCATCGCCGGGTTTGGACCGGCCGCTGTTCCAGGCGCGCGACTTTGAACGGTTCGCGGGACAGCAAGTAAAGATTCGCATGCGTTTCCCGATTGAAGGGCAACGCAATTTTCGGGGCTTGCTGCAAGGACTGCAGGAGCAGCAGGTGGTTATTGAGGAGCAGGACGGGAAGCGGGTCAATCTGCCGTTGGATCAGGTGGAGCAGGCGCGTTTGGTACCGGACTTATAGCGCTTCCGATTGGGAGACGGGTGGTCATGAATAAAGAAATTCTTCTCGTGGTGGACGCCGTATCGAATGAGAAAGGCGTCGACAAGGAAGTGATCTTCCAAGCGATTGAGGCGGCACTTGCCTCGGCGACCAAGAAACGTCATAGCGGCGAGATAGACGCGCGCGTCGCGATCAATCGTGCCTCGGGCGACTATGAGACGTTCCGTCGCTGGCAGGTGGTCGATGACGAAGACGAAAACTTCGAGTCACCGGATCGGCAGGTGCTGCATGCGCGTGCGCAGCAGCTGAAGCCGGGCATTGAAGTCGGTGACTACATCGAAGAGCCGATGGAATCCGAGGTGTTCGGCCGTATCGCGGCGCAGACCGCCAAGCAGGTCATTGTGCAGAAGGTGCGCGAGGCCGAGCGTGAGCAGGTTGTCGATGCGTACCGCGAGCGTGTTGGCGAGTTGGTGACCGGCATCGTCAAGCGCGTCGAACGCGGCAATGTCTATCTGGATCTGGGCGGCAACGCCGAGGCCTTCGTGGCGCGCGAAGATATGGTGCCGCGCGAATCGGTGCGCCCCGGTGATCGCCTGCGTGGTTATCTGAAGGATGTGCGTTCCGAGCCGCGTGGCCCGCAGCTGTTTGTCAGCCGCGTTGCCCCGGAATTTCTGATCGAACTGTTCAAGATCGAAGTGCCGGAAATCGGCCAGGGTCTGATCTCGATCCTGGGTGCCGCACGCGATCCGGGCATGCGTGCCAAGATTGCCGTGAAATCCCACGATCAGCGCATTGATCCGGTCGGTGCCTGCGTCGGTATGCGCGGTTCGCGCGTGCAGGCTGTCTCGAATGAACTGGCTGGCGAGCGCATCGACATTATCCTGTTTGATGACAATCCTGCTCAATTCGTCATCAACGCCATGTCGCCGGCAGAAGTCATCTCGATTGTGGTCGACGAAGACGAACACGGTATGGATCTGGCGATTGCCGAAGACCAGCTGTCACAGGCCATCGGTCGCGGCGGCCAGAATGTGCGCTTGGCCAGCCAGCTGACCGGTTGGGAACTCAATGTCATGACCGAGTCCGAAGCCGAACAGAAGAGCGAGGCTGAAACCCAGACCTTGCAACAACTGTTCATGGATCAGCTCGACGTCGATGAAGAGGTTGCGGTGATTCTGGTGCAGGAAGGTTTTTCCAGTATCGAGGAAATCGCCTACGTGCCTACGGCTGAGCTGCTGCAGGTCGAGGAGTTTGATGAAAACGTGGTCGAGGAACTGCGCGGCCGTGCCCGCGATGTGTTGCTGACCCGCGCGATTGTCAGCGAAGAAGCGCTCGGCGATGCCAAGCCGGCCGAGGATCTCCTGAATCTGGAAGGTATGGATTCTGAACTGGCCTTTTTACTGGCTGGCCGTGGCGTGATCACCCAGGAAGATCTGGCTGAACTGGCTGTGGATGAGTTGATGGATATCGAGGGTATGGACGAGGAACGTGCCGCAGCGCTGATTATGGCCGCACGTGCCCCCTGGTTCGCCGAAGAACAGCAGGGCTAATTCCTCCAGGAGTTGAGACACAATGTCTGAAGTAACGGTTAAGCAATTCGCGGAAGTCGTCGGGATTCCGATTGATCGCCTGTTGGCGCAATTGGGTGATGCCGGGTTCTCTAAATCCAGCGCTGACTCCACCATCAGTGACGATGAAAAGCTGGAATTGCTGACCTTCCTGCGCAAGAGCCATGGTAAGCAGGAAAACACCCCGTTGACGGTCAACGAACCGAAGAAAATCACCCTTAAGCGCAAGACCCATAGCGAGCTCAAGGTGCAGACCGGCACGGGTCGTACCGCCGGCACCAAGACGGTCGCCGTCGAAGTGCGTCGCAAGCGCACCTACGTCAAGCGTAGCGCGGTGGTTGCTGACGAGCAGAAGCGTCTTGAGGAAGAGGCCGCCGAAGCAGCGGCGCGCGCGGCGGAAGAAGCCAAGGCGCGCGCACTCGAAGAAGAGCGTCGCAAAGAGGGCGATGAACAGCGCCGCGAACGCGAGGCTGAAGAGGCGCGTGTGCGCGATGAGGCGGCACGCATCAAGGCTGAGGAAGATGCCAAGCGCGCGGCCGATCTGGAACAGCGTCTGGCAGAAGAGGCGGCGCGTCTCAAAGCCGAGGAAGAAACCCGCAAGAAAGAATCCGGTGAGAAAGAAAAGGCCTCTGCGCCTGCGCGCAAAGCGCGTCGTTCCGGTGCTGGCGCGGATGATCGCGGTGGACGTTATGGTCGTGAAGAGCTGCACGTCTCCGCCGATATGGCCGGTCGTCGCAAAAGCAAGCGCAAAAAATCCCCGACTCGCGGTGGTGTAAGCATCGGTAGTTCTGACCGGCATGGTTTCGAAATGCCGACCGCGCCGATTGTGCGTGAAGTGAGCATCCCCGAGACGATCTCGGTCGCCGATCTGGCATCCAAGATGTCCATCAAGGCCGTTGATCTGATCAAGGCGCTGATGAAGGCCGGCACCATGGTCACCATCAATCAGATTTTGGATCAGGAAACCGCCTCGATTCTGGTCGAGGATATGGGGCACAAGGTCAAACTGCTGAGTGAAAACGAGCTGGAAGACCAGCTGGTACTGTCTGGCGAGGCCGAGGGTGAAAAGGTTACGCGTCCGCCCGTGGTTACTATCATGGGCCATGTTGATCACGGCAAGACATCACTGTTGGATTACATTCGCCGTGCCAAGGTGGCGGCTGGTGAGGCGGGTGGCATTACCCAGCATATCGGTGCCTATCATGTGGATACCCCGCGCGGCACTATCACCTTCCTGGATACGCCAGGCCATGCGGCGTTTACTGCGATGCGCGCGCGTGGCGCACAGATCACCGACATTGTGATTCTGGTGGTGGCGGCCGACGACGGCGTAATGCCACAGACCGAAGAGGCGATCACGCATGCCAAGGCGGCCGGTGTGCCGCTGGTGGTGGCGATCAACAAGATCGATAAACCGGAAGCGGACATAGATCGGGTCAAGAACGAGCTGGTCAAGCGCGAAGTCATTCCCGAGGACTGGGGTGGTGATACGCAGTTCGTACCCGTATCCGCCAAGACAGGCGAAGGCGTGGATCAGCTGCTGGAATCCATCCTGCTACAGGCGGAAGTACTGGAACTCACGGCCGTTGAAGAGTGTCCGGCCAGCGGCGTGGTTATCGAATCCAGTCTTGATCGTGGCCGTGGTCCGGTTGCCACTGTATTGGTGCGCAACGGTAAGCTCAAGAAGGGTGATGTGATCCTGAGTGGTCAGGAATGGGGCCGCGTACGCGCCATGTTTGACGAATCGGGTCAGCAGATCCAGGAAGCCGGTCCGGTCATGCCGGTGGTGGTGCTTGGTCTGTCCGGTACGCCGAATGCCGGTGATGACGTGGTTGTCGTGTCTGATGAGCGCAAGGCGCGCGAAGTGGCGCTGTTCCGTCAGGGCAAGTTCCGTGATGTGAAGCTGGCCAAGCAACAGCAGACGCGTCTCGAAGATGTATTCTCGCAGATGGGCGAGACCGGCACGGCCGACCTTAATCTGGTTATCAAGGCCGACGTGCAGGGTAGTCTTGAGGCGCTGCGCGATTCGTTGAGCAAACTCTCTTCCGACGAAGTACGCGTGCGTGTGGTTGCCGGTGGTGTCGGTGGTATCAACGAGTCCGATGTCAATCTGGCAGTGGCTTCCAAGGCCATCATGATCGGCTTCAATGTGCGTGCCGATGCGACTGCGCGCCGTCTGGTCGAAGAGCAGGGTGTGGATCTGCATTACTACAGTGTGATCTACGAAGTGATCGATGAGGTCAAGAAGGCCCTCACCGGCATGCTGACACCGGAGATCAGAGAAGAGATTATCGGTCTGGCCGAGGTGCGCGACGTGTTCCGTTCGTCCAAGTTCGGCGCCATTGCCGGTTGTATGGTGGTCGATGGCGTTGTCCGTCGCAGTGCGCCGATCCGCGTATTGCGCAACAACGTCGTGGTGTTCGAGGGTGAACTGGAATCCCTGCGTCGCCATAAGGATGATGTCAGCGAAGTTCGTGCCGGTACGGAATGTGGTATTGGCGTCAAGAACTACAATGATGTTCAGCCGCGCGATCAGATTGAGGTCTTCGAACGCACCGTGGTGGCGCGCACACTCTAAATCTGCTGTCAGGATCAGGTCTCTGGTTTCACGCAAGCTGCGCAACCAGAGACCTTGATATTCCAACCAGATCCAATTCCGTGTTCAGCCAGATATTTTCCGCGACCGGAATGCACCAGAGGTACCCTGCAATGCCCCGTGATTTTCCTCGCACCCGCCGCATCGGTGAACAGATGCAGCGTGAACTGTCCACGTTGATCCGTACCGAGGTCAAGGATCCGCGCGTGGGCATGGTCACGATATCCGCCGTCGAGGTGACGCGCGATCTGGCCCATGCCAAGGTGTTTTTCACGGTTTTGGGCGATGCGGATGCACGTCGCGATTCGCAGGCCGCGTTGACCAGCGCCGCGGGTTTTCTGCGCCATGAGTTGGGTCAACGCATGCTCACGCGCACCGTGCCACAGCTGCGTTTCGTGTATGACGAATCCATCGAGCATGGCAGTCGTTTGAGTGCGCTGATCGATAAGGCCGTCGCCTCAGACGAGCGTGAGGAAGACTGAATCTTTAATACTTCGGCTGAGAAGGACGCAAGGGGAAATTTCAAATGCTGTTAATTCGGTGAATCCCCTCTCCCCTTGCGGGAGAGGGTTAGGGTGAGGGGGCTTCCAAATAGCATATCTCCCTCTCCCTGGACCTCCCCCATCGAGGGGGAGGGAACTCATCTTTCAACAGTTGTTATGGATTGATTCCCGCGTCCTTCGCGCTCAATTGTTCTTCTGCGCAGTTTATGCGCCATGCTGTATAGGTTGATTAAATTAGATGGCAAAACGTCGTTCCAAAGGTCGAAACATCAATGGCATCTTGCTGCTCGACAAACCCTCGGGGTTGACCTCCAACGCGGCGCTGCAGATCGTCAAACGACTGTTCAATGCCAATAAGGCTGGACACACCGGCAGTCTGGACCCGCTCGCCAGTGGCCTGTTGCCGATCTGTTTCGGTGAGGCGACCAAGGCCTCGGGCTTTCTGTTGGATGCCGACAAGCATTATCAGGTGCGCTGCAAGCTCGGCGAAAAGACCGCCACCGGTGATGCCGAGGGTGAGGTGATCGAGTCCCGTCCGGTCCCTGCGTTGGATGCGGCGGCACTGGAATCCGCGTTCGTGGGTTTTCGTGGCGAGATCGAACAGATCCCGCCTATGTATTCCGCCGTCAAGCATCAGGGCCAGCGGTTGTACAAACTGGCCCGCCAGGGGGTCGAGGTCGAGCGCGAGCCACGCCAGATCGTGATTCATGAATTGAGCTTGTTGAGTCTGGATCTGCCGTATTTCGATATCGATGTCCACTGCACCAAGGGGACCTATGTCCGTACATTGGCAGAGGATATCGGCGAGATGCTGGGCTGCGGGGCGCATGTCACGGTATTGCGGCGCCTCGGCGTCGGCCCCTATAACGAGACCGGCATGATCGGCCTGGATGCCTTGACGGCACTGGCCGAAGAGGGCGGATTCCCCGCCATCGATGCCCATATCTTCCCCATCGAGAGCGCCCTGACCCAATGGCCGGACGTGCGTTTGTCTCCGGATGCCGCCTTTTACCTCCGTCAGGGGCAACCGGTGATCGTGCCGCATGCCCCGACCAGTGGCTGGGTCCGGTTGTACGCCGGGGACCGCCAGTTCCTGGGGATGGGCGAGATCCTGGACGATGGCCGAGTGGCCCCGAAACGCCTGATGGTCGGGGGCTGAGCCCTCAACCTTGACCTTGTCCGGATATCGACACACGGCTACAATATGCGGCCTCTGAAGCCGGGCTTCGCGATTTGTTTTATTTGGGAGTATCTAGAGTTATGTCATCTTTGAATGCCGAGACAAAAGGCCAGATTGTGAAAGATTATCAGCGCGCCCCGGACGATACCGGTTCGCCTGAGGTGCAGGTTGCATTGCTGTCGGCGCGCATTGCGCATCTGACCGGTCACTTCTCTTCTCACAAGCAGGATCATCATTCCCGTCAGGGCCTGCTGCGCATGGTCAACCATCGCCGCCAGCTGCTCGACTATCTCAAGCGCAAAGACGCGCAGCGTTACCAGGATCTCATCGGCCGTCTCGGTCTGCGTCGCTAAGCGATACAGGACGCCAGCTGAACTGCTAACGCGACAGCGTTCGTTACTCCATTTCCTAGCGTAAGGACAGCAGAGTGAAGCCAATCAAAAAGACGTTCCAATACGGTGCTCAGACCGTGACCCTGGAAACCGGGGAAATCGCGCGCCAGGCCAGCGGCGCAGTCATTGTCAGCATGGGCGATACCGTCGTGTTGGTTACCGCGGTCGGACTGAAGAAGTGCGTTGAAGGACGCGACTTTTTCCCGCTCACCGTCGACTACCAGGAACGCACTTACGCCGCGGGTAAAATTCCCGGTGGCTTCTTCCGTCGCGAAGGCCGTCCGAGCGAAAATGAAACGCTGGTATCGCGTCTGATCGATCGTCCGATCCGTCCGCTGTTCCCGGAAGGTTTCACCAATGAAGTGCAGGTGATCGCCACGGTGATGTCGCTGGATGCGGAAATCAATCCGGATATCGCCTCGTTGCTGGGTGCCTCTGCCGCATTGGCCGTTTCCGGCATGCCGTTCCAGGGCCCGATTGGCGCCGCGCGCGTTGGCTACATTGATGGCAACTACGTTCTCAATCCGACCGCAAGCCAGCTAGAGACCTCCCAACTCGATCTGGTTGTCGCCGGTACCGAAGGCGCCGTGCTGATGGTGGAGTCCGAAGCGAAGGAACTGTCCGAAGCCGTGATGTTGGGTTCCGTGGTCTATGGTCACGAACAGATGCGTGTTGCCATCAATGCCATTCGCGAACTGGCCGCCGAAGTCGGCACCCCAGCCTGGGATTGGACCGCGCCAGCCGAAGATACCGCGCTGATTGCCGCAGTCGCGGCCGCCGGTCAGGCCGGTTTCACCGAGGCCTATCAGATTGCCGACAAGCAACAGCGTTATACCCGCCTGGATGCGATCCGCAGTGATATCACAACCAAGTTGACTGCAGAGGATGCCAACCCCTGCTTCAATGCAGAGGCTGTTCGCAATGCGATCGAAGGTCTGGAGTCCAAGGTCGTGCGTGGCCGTATCATCAGTGGCGAGAAGCGTATCGATGGTCGTGATACCAAGACCGTGCGTCCGATCACCGTACGTACGGGCGTGTTGCCGCGTGTCCATGGTTCCGCACTGTTCACGCGTGGTGAGACGCAAGCGTTGGTTATCGCCACGCTCGGCACCGCACGCGATGCGCAGATCATCGACGCGCTGCAGGGCGAGCGTAAAGATCATTTCATGTTCCATTACAACTTCCCCCCCTACAGCGTCGGTGAGACCGGCCGCGTGGGTAGCCCGAAGCGCCGCGAAATTGGTCACGGTCGCCTCGCCAAGCGCGGTGTCGCCGCGGTGATGCCGTCGGTGGAGAGCTTCCCGTACAGCACACGTGTGGTGTCGGAGATCACCGAGTCCAACGGATCCAGCTCGATGGCGTCGGTGTGCGGTAGCTCACTGGCACTGATGGATGCCGGCGTGCCGTTGAAGGCGCCGGTTGCCGGTGTGGCCATGGGCCTGATCAAGGAAGCCGATAAGTTTGCCGTGCTCACCGACATCATGGGCGACGAGGATCATCTCGGCGACATGGATTTCAAGGTGGCCGGTACAACCACCGGTGTGACCGCGCTGCAGATGGATATCAAGATCGATGGCATCACCAAGGAGATCATGGAGATCGCCCTGGCGCAGGCCCACGCCGCGCGTCTGCACATTCTGGACAAGATGAGCGCTGCGATCTCCGCGCCGCGTGAAGAAATGTCCAAGTTCGCGCCGCGTTATCTCACCATGAAGATCAACCCGGACCGTATCCGCGATGTGATCGGTAAGGGCGGCGCGACCATCCGTGCCATCACCGAAGAGACCGGTACCAGCATCGACATTACAGATGATGGCTCCGTGAAGATTGCGTCAGTGGATGCCAGCGCCGGTGAAGAAGCCAAGCGTCGCATTGAGCAGCTGACCGCCGATGTCACCGTCGGCAACATCTACGAAGGCAAGGTCGCCAAGTTGATGGACTTCGGCGCCTTCGTCACCATCCTGCCGGGCAAAGACGGACTGGTGCACATCTCGCAGATCTGCGACGAGCGCGTGCAGAATGTCAGCGACAAGCTGTCAGAAGGTGACATCGTCAAGGTCAAGGTGTTGGAAGTCGACAAGCAAGGTCGTATCCGCCTCAGCATGAAAGCGGTTACCGAAGTGGCGTGATGTGACATCGCTGCATCGGAATAAAAAAGGGGCCAGTGGCCCCTTTTTTTTGTTGGCTGATATTTCGTGCGCCAGATTAAGGTTTGCTGGGGATCAGTAATTTTTGTCCCGGATGAATAACCGAGCGCTTGGTCATATTGTTCGCAGCCAGCAGGTCTCGTAGCGAGATCTTATAGGATGACGCGATACCAAAAGGCGTATCGCCCTTGCCGACGCGGTGGGTTGTGGTGTCTGCGGTGCTGCTGGGCTTTTTCGCTTTGGTTGAGCCCGTGGGCGGAAGCTCCAGTTTTTGGCCAATGCGCAAATGCGACTTTTTGGCGTCGAGCCCATTGTAGGCGCTGAGCGCGGCAACCGAGGTGTCGTAACGTTTGGCAATCGACCAGAGGCTGTCACCCTGGGTGACCTTATGCTGCCGGTCGCTGGATTCGCGCTGTTGCGAAGATGAGCTGCGCGCGATCGTGGTGGTAGGGAGTCGGTGCAGATCGCTGGAGTATTTCTCGCCTGAGGGCACCCACACGGTCACACCCGCAGGCAGTTTGGACTTGCCGGTCAGGGTGCGGTCCGACCAGCCCGGATTGAGATCGGACAATGTGGTCAGACGCGTGCCGGTTTGTTTACTGATGTCATGCGCATGCGTCGAGCGGGTCAGTATCAGCGGTTTGACGGCGAGCGGGGGCTGGAAGCGGACGCCCTCCGGAAAATATTTTTCGATATCCTGAGCGATGCGGCGCACCGCGAGAAATTCCGGATAGAAGTTGCGCGAGGCAAAACCGAAGGACGGCGAATCGTAGTTACGAACGATGCGCGGGAAGTCGTTACCATAGAGTGCCTGTGCGCGGCGCATGCCGCCGATGCCATGGTTGTAGGACGTAACAGCCAGTGGCCAACTGCCAAGCTGCCGATAGGCGCCTGCAAAGTAGCGGGCCGCACCATGCGCGGCGGTTACGGGGTTGAGCCGTTCATCGACAGACGATGTGACCGTCATGTAGGAACGCGCCGTTTTGGGCATAAATTGCCACATGCCGGCGGCACCCACGGAAGAGCGGGCGCCGATCTGGAAAGAGGATTCAACGTGTGGCAAGTAGGCCAGATCTTCCGGTAATCCTTGGGCGCGAAATACCTCACGGAAGACGCGATCATAGCGACCGCTGGTTTCCAGACCGCGCAGGAAACGTTCACGCGTGCCGCGCTGCGAACGTACCCGGTCGGCGGCACCCTTCAGTGTGCCGCCACCGCGGTGGATGGTGTCATACAAGGATTGTTCTTGCGCGCTGAGTTGGCGGCCAGCGGCCTTTTTATAGGCCAGATTGCGCAGCTGACTGGCCAGATTGGCCTCCTGCTGGCGCATCCAGATACGTTGGGATGTCGTCAGGCCTTCTGCAACCGGACCGGGAAACTTGTCTATCCGATAAACGACGCCTAGATATTCGTTATCATGCAGGGCTAATTGATCGCGGTTCCAGACACCGAAGACGTTGCTCCAGAAGTTTACCGCCGGTTCCAGTGCGGCAGGCTGCGGGAAAACACTGGCGTCGTTATCTCTCGGGATTGAGCCGGCTGCGGGTGATTCGAGCATCGCCTGGGCCTGGCTGAGCGGCCACAGTGTCAGCAGCAATGTGATCAGCGTTGCGGCGACTACCTGTTTGCAGTGACCCAGCAGTGTGCTCAAATCCAGTGCCTCGTTACGGTATAAGTACGTCTGAATGAGATCATTAAAGCGGCATCAGTCCGCTGTAAAAAATGAATCAGGGTTAGCCACGATGAGTGCGGATAATCTGATCACCCGCATCCTAATCTATCGGCCGCACCATGGCTATGGTTGAATGAAAATAATCTGTATGAGATTTAGCATCTTAAAGTGATAATTCTGATTGTGTTGCGGCTGGGTTTTCCGTTGCTGGCTTTGTCGGGCGCGCGGCTTTGCCGCTGACCCAGACCTACGTTCGATCTTCCAAGATATATAGGTCGGATTCAGGCCGAAGGCCGCGCCCGACATGCCCAGAACAAAGCCATTTTTTAAATTTCTGTTTGCTTATAGAGTCGAACATCTGATGCAACAACCCTTTGGTTCCACGGCGCAGCTGCGCGCGGCCTTTAATGCCGGTTTATTGCAGCTGGCACAGCAAGAGGGTCTCGGCCCCTTTATTCTCACCTGTGCCAATGCGACATTCGATCCGGCTCTGTTTCCAGGTCTCGAAGCGCCGCTGCGGGAACGTTTCGCAAGGCTTGCAGAGGATTATGTGCAAGCCTTCCAAGCCGGCCGTCCCGTAGCCGCAGTCGAGGAAGACCTGCTGGTGTTCCTGAAAATCTTTGCGGCGGGTTTTGACGCGCTACAGCTCACGGAGCTCCGCCAGCAAGACCATTGGTACGTGCAGTTCAATCACCTGCGTTCGTTCCGTCCCCGGCGTATCACGCAGAATGTGCCGGATGGCATTGCCGCGCCGTTCAATCCCGATGGCTTCCATTTCAACCGGCCGTTCATGCAGCAGGAGTGTTTCTGGTGGGGCGAGCTTGCCGGTCGCCGGCTGGATCTGTATTACAACAAATATCCCTTTGCACCTTTGCACGGATTATTGGTGCCTGAGCGCATGGCCTGCTATCCACAATTGTTGACTGCAGAGATGCACGATTACATTTGGGGATTGGCGCAGGCGCTGCAAAGCACTCTGCCCGGCGTGGGTTTCGGCTATAACGGTTTCGGTGCCTATGCCTCGGTGAACCATCTGCATTTTCAAATGTACGTCGATCCCAATCCCATGCCGGTGCAAGCTGAGCGTTGGATGCATAATGGTGGCCGCGAGCCGTATCCCGCAGCTTGTGTCGTTTTCGATGCGGTCGAGGCCGCCTGGGCTTGTCTGACTGAATTGCGCGAACAGGCGCAGCCCTACAATGCACTGTATCTGCCGGGGCAGTGCTATATTTTCCCGCGTCGCAAGCAGGGCAGTGTGCCGGTACCTGTCTGGAGCAGCGGCTTCAGTTGGTATGAACTGGCCGGCGGCATGCTCGCCTTCAACCGCGATGATTATGCTAGCCTGACCGCCACGGCCATCGAAACCGAGCTGGCGCGCTTGCGGCCGGAATAATGTTTGCCCGCCTGCAGCAGTAACATGACCGGCGCCGGTGAATTGCTGGCGACACTTACAACCAGATGGGATAGACGTCTTGGCCAAAAACAAATCTGTCTACAGCTGTACGCAATGCGGCGCGCAATTCCCGAAATGGAACGGTCAGTGCGGTGATTGCGGTGCCTGGAACAGCTTGGTCGAAACCATTGCCGTCGCACCGGCGAGCACGAATCCGCGCTTTGCCGGTTACGCGGGGGATGCCGCTGCCGTCGAGGTGCGTTCGCTCGCCGATATCACGCCCAGTGCTGAATCACGTACCGCAACCGGACTGTCCGAGCTGGATCGTGTGCTCGGTGGTGGACTGGTGCCGGGTTCGGTGGTCTTGATCGGCGGTGATCCCGGTATCGGTAAATCCACCTTGCTGTTGCAGGCGTTGAGCGCGCTCGGCAATCGTATGTGTGCGCTGTATGTCACCGGCGAAGAATCACCCGAACAGGTTTCCATGCGCGCGTTCCGCTTAGGCCTTGCCCCGGGGGATACGCGTCTGGTCGCGGAAACCTCTGTCGAGCGGATTCTTGAGCTGGCGCGATTGGAAAAACCGCAAGTGATGGTCATCGACTCGGTGCAGACGCTTTACACCAGTCTGCTGCAATCGGCGCCAGGGTCGGTGGCGCAGGTGCGCGAAGGCGCCGCGCAATTGGTACGCTTCGCCAAGCAGACCGGCACAGCGCTGTTTCTGGTCGGGCATGTCACCAAGGAAGGTACGCTGGCCGGTCCGCGCGTGCTGGAACACATGGTTGATACCGTGCTGTATTTCGAAGGTGATCCCGGCGGTCGTTACCGCGTCATCCGCGCCATCAAGAATCGCTTCGGCGCGGTCAATGAACTCGGTGTGTTCGCCATGACCGACAAGGGCCTGCGCGAAATCAGCAATCCCTCGGCGATCTTTCTGTCCCGTCACGAAGAACCGGTGCCGGGCAGTGTGATCATGGTGACGCGCGAGGGCACGCGACCCTTGCTGGTGGAAGTGCAGGCCTTGGTGGCCGAGAGCCATCTGTCCAACCCTCGGCGCGTAACACTCGGGCTCGAGCAGAATCGTTTGTCGATGCTGCTCGCCGTGTTGCATCGGCATGGCGGTATCGCCCTGACCGATCAGGACGTGTTCGCCAATGTCGTTGGCGGTGTGCGCGTGAGCGAGACTGCCGTAGACCTTGCCGTCGTGCTCGCGGTGCTATCGAGCTTTCGCGACCGACCGCTGTCGAATGATCTGGTGGTGTTCGGTGAAATCGGCCTGGCCGGTGAGATCCGCCCGGTGCCGAACGGACAGGAACGCCTGCGTGAAGCAGCCAAACACGGCTTCAAACGTGCCATTGTGCCACTGGCCAATGCACCGAAGGGCGGTGTTGAAGGGATGGAGATTGTCGCTGTGAAGCGCCTGAATGAAGCACTGGAGGCGAGTTGAAGGTGAGTAATATTTAGTATCGCATCCGTAGGAGCGGCCAAGGCCGCTACTACGGATATTTCGGAAGTCTTATGGTTGGTCCCGATCAACCCAGCGCCATCAACTCCCGCTCAAGCAGTCCGGCATCACCCAGATTCAATTCCACCAGACGGCGTAGATGGGTGATGCTGTCGAGGTCGATGTCTTTGCAGTACAGGCCGATATGACCGTCTTCGACATGCGCCACACTCACATCCATGCGGATACGGACATCTTCATCAAGTATCAATGTTAATTGGTAATCTTCACCGGCTTGGCCAGACCAGGCAGTCGGTTTGTGTATCAGCGCGCCTTTCAACGACAGATCGATGAGGTCGCAGGGCCACTCACGGCCTTCTTTGTCGAGTATTGCTTTGGCGTCGAAGGGAACGCGGGTGAAGCGGCGTTGTTCTTCAGGCATGGGCGTATCCTCAACCGGCGCAGGCGGTGCGCCATCGGTGTAGAAGGATAGCTCTAATTGACCGATCCGGACACGATCACCATCGCGCAGGGTATGGCTGTTGTCGCCGATGCGTGTACCGTTGACTTCCGGTGTGGCGTCGCCTTCCAGATGCGCTATGTGATAACCGTCGTCGCGGCGGGAGATGATGGCCGATTCCCGGCCGGTTTTTCCCAGACGGGTCATGGCGCTGTCCAAGCGGATGGTGCGACCCAGATGCGAGCCGCTCATGATCTGCAGCCATCCCGAGATCACATGCTTGACTGGGGCATGATTGAGCTGGACACCTTCGGTGGCCGGTTCGCTGCTGAAGGTCAGGGTATGTTTGCCGACCTGAATATGATCACCGTCCTGGAGCGCGGTGGCTTCCGTGATGGCCTTGTGATTGATCTGGATTGGGTCCTCGGACTGCAAAGCCTCGATGCAGTGATACTCCCCATCTGTGAAGATGCGCGCGTGCTGTGGCTGAATCGACAAACTATCGATGTGGATCGCAGACTCAGGTGCCCGGCCAATCACAAGCTCTGCGTTGGTGATCGGGAACATTTTCAGTTTCTTGTCTTTGAACGAGAGTGTCAGTTTCGCCATGATGCCTGTCCGGTACCGCCTGGGGCGGGCGCCGGCCTTTTGGTTAACAAGCTGATCTGTAAGAATATAACCCCAGCTTTTGTCAGAGGCTGGAGATACGTTACCGAGCAGACGGTGACGGTGTTTGGCCATCAGGGGATGTAGCGGCGCAAGCGGCAGATTTTTAAGGAAACCCTGATGAAATAGTCATTTCTCTTGTTGATCTCCTCTAGGTGGCGTTGATCGGGCGTTCATTGAGTGTAGTTTGGGTTGGCGTGGGAGCGATGCCCGCGTGTTAATCTCCGGCCCCGAATCGGAGATGTCGTTCTAATTGAGAGGATGCCCCGCAGTGACTGCCAATAATACCCAGCAGGCGACTGTCGCCCAGCTGTTTGATCAGCTCGCGGACAGCTATGACTGCGCCGCGTTGCGATTCTTTCCGTTTACAGCAGACCAACTGGCGCGACGTTTGGCGCCGCAGCCGGGCGAGAAGATTCTCGATGTGGCTACCGGCACTGGCGCCGTGGCCGTGGCAGTGGCGCAGCGTCTGCAGGGCGGGCGGGTGATAGGGGTCGATTTTTCCGAACGCATGCTCGATCGCGCCTATGCCAATGTCCGTCGGATGGCGCTGCACAATATCGATCTACACCCCATGGATGCGACAGCGTTGGAGTTTCGCGCCGACTATTTTGATGCGCTGACCTGTTCCTTCGGGCTGTTTTTTCTCAGCGATATGAGCGCCGCGCTACGTGAATGGCGGCGCGTGCTGCGTCCGGGCGGGCGGATATTACTGACCAGTTTCGCTGCCAGCGCCTTCCAGCCGTTGGTGCAACTGTATTGCGATCAGCTGGCCGCGCAGTGTGGGTCCCAGCTTGCAGTTGCCGATTTACCCTGGCAGCGGTTAGCGGATACCGACGTGTTTCGCGAGCTATTGGCTGATGCGGGATTTGAGACGATTGAATTCGCCGAACAGCAATTGGGCTTTCATATGCAGGCGACACCGGAATGGTGGGACGTGCTGTGGAATACCGGTTTCCGTGGGCCACTGCTGGGCCTGGAAGCAGGGCAACTCGAACTGTTTCGGCAGCAACATCTGGCACGGGTGGCTGAAGAGTTTCGCGATGGCACCTGCTGGTTGGATGTGCCTGTCATCTTCGCCAGCGCGCGCGTATCGACCTAGGTCGGCGCTTATTCGACCGATTGCGGACGACGCTGGTTGGGACGGATGCGTGCGGTCTTCACTGCGTTGTCCTTGGTCTGCATGATATCGATGGGATAACCCGCCAGCAGCAGGCTGGTGCCGGCCTCGGGGATATCCTCCATATGTTCCAGGATCAGGCCATTCAGGGTCTTCGGGCCATCGGTCGGCAGTTCGGTGTGCAGGGCGCGGTTCAGATCACGCACGTTGGCACCGGCATCGATGAGATAGCTGCCATCTTCCAACGGTGTGATGTCCTTGTTGAGCGCTGCGGGGTCGGTCGTGAATTCGCCGACAATCTCTTCCAGGATATCTTCCAACGCCACCAGTCCCTGAATATCACCGTATTCATCCACCACCAGGCCGGTACGCCGACCTTCGCGCTGGAAATTCAATAACTGGCGGGTTAATGAGGTGCCTTCAGGAATAAAGTAGGGTTCGCGCACCACGCTACGCAGATCGGCATGCGTCAGGGCGCCGCGCTTGAGCAGCGGTACGATATTGCGCATATGCAATATGCCGACGACATGGTCGATCGATTCCTCGAACACCGGCAGGCGGGTGTACTGGGTATGCGTGAGCAGGTCGGTGATTTCCTCGATGTCGTCGTTGAGGTCGAGCCCCACGACTTCATTGCGTGGGATCATGATGTCTTCGACGGTGGCCTTTTCCAGGTCGAGCAGATTCAGCAGCATTTTCTGGTGGCGCTTGGGGATCATCGCCCCGGCCTCCAACACCACGGTGCGCAATTCCTCACGGCTGAGCGCATGTCCACCGGCCTGATCAGTCGACACGCCAAGCAGCTTTAACAGGCCGTTGGCTGCTTGATTGACGAGCCAGACCAGGGGATAGAGTAATTTCAGTAATGGGATGTAGACGAATGCCGCAGGAAAGGCGATGCGCTCAGGGTGCAGTGCGGCAAGTGTCTTGGGCGCGACCTCGGAGAAGATCAGTACCACCAGCGTGAGTACCCCAGTAGCAATCGCGATGCCCAGGTCGCCATACAACCTCAAGCCGATAACTGTGGCAATCGCGGAAGCAAGTACGTTGACAAAGTTATTACCGACCAGAATCAGGCCGATCAGACGATCAGGGCGCTCCAGCAGGCGCTGGGCGCGCAGGGCGCCGGCGTGCTTGGCCTTGGCCAGATGCTTTAACCGGTAACGGTTCAGGGTCATCAGGCCCGTTTCCGAGCTGGAGAAAAACGCCGAGAGCACAAGCAGAAAGATCAGCGCGGCAAACAATGCGCTTAAAGGGATTGCGTCCAATGGTTAGGGCGCCTCCGCAGCAATTTAGGAACGGGCCATTCTAGGGTATCGGGACTGGGTTGTCAGCGAGTTCAACGACCCAGCATCAGTTCGAGTACCAGCTTGCTGCCAAAGTAGGCCAGCATGAGGAAGACGAAGCCGCCCAGCGTCCAACGGATCGCGGTGCGGCCGCGCCAGCCAAAGCGCCAATGCCCCCACAGCAGGGTTGCAAACACCAGCCAGGCCACTAATGAAAGGACGGTTTTGTGGACCAGGTGTTGGGCGAAGATGTCTTCCAGAAAAAAGAATCCGGTCAGCAGGGCCATGCTCAGCAGGGTGAAGCCGATACCGATCAACTGGATCAGCAGTGATTCCATGGTTTGTAACGGGGGAAGTGCGCGTATCAGTCCACCCGGATGGCGGTTGCGCAGCTGATGGTCTTGTATCGAGAGCAGGATGGCTTGCAAAGCGGCGATGACCAGCAGGCTGTAGGCGAGGATCGAGAGCAGGATATGCAGGTCGAGTTGCCAGGAGCTGCCATCTTTCAGGACATGATGTGAAGGATAGGCGAACATCAGTGCCAGCGTGAGCGCCGCCATGGGTAGCAAGGCAATGCCGAGATTTTCCAGCGGGCGTTGCAGCGATGAGGTCAGCAGTAGCAGGGCGGTCAACCAGCCGATCAGTGAGGCGGCGTTGAAAAATCCCAGGCTCAGGCCGGATGCAGTCGCCAAGAATGGATATAAGACCCAGCCATGCAGAACCACTGCGCCCAGACCGATACCGATGATCCCGCCTCTGTTCAGGGGAATAGGCAGATCCCGACGCGCCAGTCGTAGCGCAAGCAGCAGGCTACAGGTCAGGTAAAGGGCGATTGCCACGATGCCGATGATGTGCGTATGCATGTTCCTCCCGCGGCGCAGGTGTTTTATTATCACCGGAAATCCTTGAACATGATGGCATATTTGAATTCGGCATTGAAGCGTGACGTAGGTCTAAGTAACTAGACGGGCATCCGGTGAACCAGTACCGTGGCAGTCTGGAGTGTGAACAGGGTGGTTGTCCGTGCCTAGGTGCGCTGGCAGCATGGCGCGATCCCATAGGGATCCAATACACATAGGTGCTGGAACACCGGATTATGCTAATCAGGATACTGGGTTGTAGTGGAGGTATCGGTGAGGATTTGAACACCACCAGTTTATTGGTGGATGACGATATTCTGATCGATGCAGGAACCGGCGTAGGCAACCTTACGCTCGCGGAAATGGCCCGTATTCGGCATATCTTTGTTACCCATTCACACCTCGACCATATCGCCGGAATTCCGCTCATGGTGGATTCCATCTTTGGCCAGATTCATGAGCCGATCGTCATCCATGCCAGCGCAGAAACCATCTCTGCACTGCGTCAGCATATTTTCAATTGGGTTATCTGGCCTGATTTCACGCAATTGCCGACGCCGCAGCGTGGTGTCGTACGTTATGAACTCATGGCTCCCTATGAAACCCAAACACTGGGTGCGCGACAGATACGCATGATCCCGGTGAATCATGTTGTGCCCGGTGTCGGATATGTTATCGAGTCTGCCGGGCGGGTCGCGGCTTTTACGGGCGATACCACGACGAATAACAGTTTCTGGGACGCGCTGAATGAATATCCATCGCTCGAAGTGTTGATTGCCGAATGCGCCTTCGCAAATCAGGAGCATGATCTCTGTCGCAAGGCGCATCACTACTGTCCAGATCTGCTGGCAGCGGATCTTGGTAAATTGCGGCACCGCCCGCGAACCTTCCTGACGCACCTGAAGCCGGGTGCCGAAGCCCAGATCGAACACGAATGTCGCGAGCTGTTGCAGGACTTCGATCTGCGGCGCCTGTTCGGTGGCGACCTGATCCAGCTATAATCCTCGGCAACGCCATTTCGCTCCGTCGCCTGCTGGCCGCGTGGCTTCGACTTACTGCCGTAGTGATCCGCCTATGTTTGAAAATCTTACCGACCGTTTGACGCTTACCCTTAAACGCCTGCGTGGGCAGGGGCGGCTGACGGAAGACAATATCCAGGAAACCTTGCGCGAAGTGCGTATGGCCTTGTTGGAGGCGGATGTAGCGCTGCCCGTGGTGCGTGAATTTATCGATCGGGTGCGCGCGCGCGCTGTCGGTCAGGAAGTGCTGCAGAGCCTGACGCCCGGACAGGCGCTGGTGAAAGTCGTCCATGAAGAGCTGATCGCGGTCATGGGCGAGGCCAATGACGGGCTGAACCTGCGCAGCCAGCCGCCGGCCGTGATCCTCATGGCGGGCCTGCAGGGTTCAGGTAAAACCACCAGCACCGGCAAACTCGCGCGTTGGTTGATTGAGCGGCAGAAAAAATCGGTCTTGGTCGCCAGTTGCGATATCTATCGGCCGGCGGCTATCGATCAGTTGCAAACCCTGGCGCGGGAAGTTGGCGCTGAATTTTTCCCCAGTACCAATACTCAGGATCCGGTTGATATCGCGCGCGCAGCTGTGGAACAGGCGCGCCGCCAGGTTATCGATGTTGTGATTGTCGATACCGCGGGTCGATTGCATATCGACACCGAAATGATGGCTGAGATTCAGCGAGTCCATGCGGCCCTGAATCCCATCGAAACGCTGTTCGTGGTCGATAGCATGACCGGCCAGGATGCGGCGAACACGGCCAAGGCCTTCAATGACGCCTTACCGCTCACCGGTGTCATCCTCACCAAGACCGATGGCGATGCTCGTGGTGGTGCCGCTTTATCGATCAGAACCATTACCGGCAAACCCATCAAATTTCTGGGTGTGGGTGAAAAATCCGCAGCGCTGGAGCTTTTCCATCCGGATCGGGTTGCATCACGCATGCTGGGCATGGGCGACGTGCTCAGTCTGGTCGAGGAGGCCGAGCGCAAGGTTGATCGCGCCAAGGTGGAGAAGCTGGCCGGTAAACTGAAAACCGGCAAACGCTTCGACCTGGAGGATTTCCGCGATCAGCTCCAGCAAATGATGGGTATGGGTGGGCTCAGTGGCCTGCTGGATAAGCTGCCCGGGGTAGGCGATATTCCTAAGGAAGTCCGTAGTCAGGTCAATGACCGTGAATTGGTGCGGATGGTGGCCATGATCAATTCCATGACCCCGCAGGAGCGGCAGCATCCCGATGTCATCAAGGGTTCGCGCCGGCGCCGTATCGCGCTGGGTTCCGGGACTCAGGTTCAGGATCTGAATCGGATGCTCAAGCAGTTCACGCAGATGCAGAAAATGATGAAGCGTATGTCCAAGGGGGGTATGAGCAAAATGTTGCGTGGCATGAAGGGGAAGATGCCTTTCCCGATGCCCTGACTGAGGGGGGGTTGCTTTTGCTATCACACAAATAAAAACGGCGGTCCCCTCACGGTTCCGCCGTTCAGTCTGATCAGCCTTGATAGCAGCGTTGTTATTTTTAAATTACCGCCACTGGCCTTGCTTTTCTTATTGTTCTAACCCGTTGTTATTATTTATACGGGTGACTCCCCCGACCCATTATCCTTTTGTATTTTTGTGTTTCAGTGTTGCTTGATTAAGGGATAGAGCAAGCGTTGTGCCAGAAAAATGTAACCCTCGTTTATTCAGCATATTAGCTGGCATTTAAGATAATCCCTGAAGGTTTTGTGACGATTCTTGTAAGTCATGCCGACAGTTCCAGGCAGGTGCGACTTGGGGTTTTATGGGTAAATTCTATCAAATATCATTGAGTTATGGCGTTAACGCCCGGGCTTTTGTGTTCATCGGCTTGAGTAAGGTATGTCGACAGATACGGAACTGGTTAACATTCTGCTGCGCTGAGCTAGTCCGGCATGATCATCAAGCATCATGTTAGTAAGGGCCTCATCAGGTATGCCTGTTTGGCAATGATCTGCCCACGATTGGTATTTACCTGTACTCGTCGCGTCAGAAGCGCTTCACATTTGGCTGAAATTCCGTAGAATGCCCGGTTTACTCAGTGGCCGCCGGTGTCGGGCGGCTTTTTTGGCTGTTGGTAGAGGATAGTTTCACTATGGTAACCATTCGTTTGTCACGCGGCGGTGCGAAGAAGCGTCCCTTCTATCACATCGTTGTGACGGATAGCCGCAATCGCCGCGATGGTCGTTACATCGAGCGCATTGGCTATTTCAACCCGATCGCCAAGGGCGGTGAGGCTCGTCTCCAGGTCAATATGGAGCGTGCGAATCATTGGATTGCCCAGGGCGCGCAGCCGTCCGATCGTGTTGCAGGTCTGATCAAGCAGGAACTCAAGCAAGCCGCTTGAGCCTGATGGATACGACGATGGCCGACGCCCAATCTGGCATGGTGGTCATCGGGCGTATCAGTGGTTTGTATGGTGTACGTGGCTGGTTGCGGATTTTTTCCTACACCGACCCGCGCGAGAATGTCATCGACTACAGTCCGTGGTTGGTTGATATAGGCGGGGAGTGGCGGTCCATTGAGGTTGTCACCGGTCGCACGCAAGGAAAGGGCGTTGTCGTCAATCTGGCTGGATATGATGACCGCGACGCGGCGGTTGCCTTGCTGGGTAAGGATATCGCCGTGCGCCGTGAGCAGTTGGCGGCGCCCGCGCCCGGAGAATACTACTGGGCGGATTTGGAAGGCCTGCGGGTTGTGACCCAAGCTGGTGTCGAGTTAGGGACGGTGGATCATCTGTTCCAGACCGGCGCCAATGATGTGGTCGTGGTCAAGGGGGATCGTGAGCGGCTTATCCCCTTCGTGCAGGGGAAGGTCATATACAAGATCGATCTCCAGCAGGGCGTGATGGAGGTCGATTGGGACCCTGATTTTTGAGTCCCACGGTACCTGGCGCTTAGCGCCGAATGTGCCGAAACCGGCGGAGATTCGAGATGCGGATTGACGTCGTGACGTTATTCCCGGAGTTGGTTCAGCAGGTCGCCGAATACGGTGTGACCGGCCGGGCCGTGCAGCGCGGATTGATGCAGCTGCACACCTGGAATCCGCGCGACTATACCCACGACCGACACCGTACGGTGGATGACCGGCCCTATGGTGGCGGTCCCGGCATGGTGATGCGTTACGAACCGTTGCGGGATGTGTTGCGTGCGGTGCGGGCTGAGTCGCAGGCAGCGCGAGTGATTTACCTGTCACCGCAAGGTCGGCCGCTTAACCAGGAAGGTGTGCGGGAACTTGCCGCAGAACTGGGCCTGATACTGCTGGCCGGTCGATACGAAGGTATCGATGAACGGCTGCATGCGCAGGAGATCGATGAAGAATGGTCGATCGGTGATTATGTACTGAGCGGTGGTGAGTTGGCCGCGATGGTTATGATCGACGCCTGTGCGAGATTGCAGCCGGGGGCATTGGGTGATGAAGATTCGGCCGAGCAGGATTCCTTTTCCGAAGGACTGCTGGACTGCCCGCATTACACGCGGCCCGAATCGGTAGATGATATGACGGTCCCGCAGGTATTGATGGGCGGTCATCACAATGAAATTATGCGCTGGCGCGCCAAGCAGTCCCTGGGACGAACTTGGCAGCGGCGGCCGGAATTACTGGATCGGTTGACGCTGACCCAGGAACAACAGGCGCTTCTGGAAGAATATATTCAGGAGCAGGAACAGTCAGCAGGTTAATCACTGCTGGCGCATTTAGAGGTTATGGTCATGAGCAACATCATCGAACAACTGGAAAAGGAACAGATGGGTCGTGAAGTTCCGGTCTTTGGCCCGGGCGATACGGTCGTCGTCAACGTCAAGGTGAAGGAAGGTAACCGTGAGCGTACCCAGGCCTTCGAGGGTGTGGTCATCGCCAAGCGTAACCGTGGTCTGAACTCGGCCTTCACGGTGCGCAAGATCTCACACGGTGAGGGTGTGGAGCGCGTGTTCCAGACCTACAGCCTGGCCATCGACAGCATCGAGGTGAAACGCCGCGGTGACGTGCGTCGCGCCAAGCTGTACTACCTGCGCGATCGTCAGGGCAAATCGGCCCGCATCAAAGAAAAGCTCTGATCCCTAACCGGCTATCCAGGGCCGGTGCAGTGCGAATCTAGCAGCTATAATGGGCGTTATGTTGTACATGACGCCCATTTTTATTGTTCAAATTTAGGTCGAATCAAGGATTGATAGACATGAATAATCTGGAATACCAAGCCATTATGACCAGCCCCATCGGCCGTATCGGTGTCTGTTTGGATGAAACCGATCACCTGGTTGCACTCGATTTTCTCGGCGCCCGCGGCCGCTCGAGACCTGCCCGAACACTTGCGGCGCGGCGCATCGTGAATGTCTTGCTGGCCTATTTCAGCAATCCGCAAACCCCCTTACATCTCCCGCTGATTCCCAAGGGAACGGCACACCAGCAAAAGGTCTGGTGTGCGTTGCAGTCGATACCGGTTGGAACGGTGTGTTCCTATGGGGATCTGGCCAAGCAGATCGCCTCATCGCCGCGTGCTGTCGGCCAGGCCTGTCGAAACAATCCCATCCCTATTCTTATCCCCTGTCATCGTGTCGTTGCCCGTACGGGGGCTGGTGGCTACAGCGGCGCCACCAGCGGGCCGGAAATGGTCATCAAACGTTGGCTGCTGGAACATGAAGGCGTGCCGGTCACGGCTTGAATTCGCTTCAGTCCGTCCCCATCTGTGTTGAAGCGGGCTGTGCCTGCCCATCATTTTCATAAATCATGTATTTGGAGAGGTTCTGATATGTCTGTGGAGGCCCATAAAGAAACCCTGGAGTTTCAGACCGAGGTTCGGCAACTGCTGAACCTGATGATCCACTCGCTGTACTCCAACAAAGAAATCTTTCTCCGCGAACTGGTCTCGAATGCCTCGGATGCCTGCGATAAATTGCGCTTCGAGGCGTTGGGAGATGACGCGCTGTATGAAGACGACAGCGAACTCAAGATACGTGTCGAGTTCGATAAGGAACAGAAGACGATAACGATTACGGATAACGGTGTCGGCATGAACCGTGCCGAGGTGGTCGATAACATCGGCACCATCGCCAAATCCGGCACCCGCCAGTTTTTCGAATCGCTGACCGGTGATCAGGCCAAGGATGCGCGGTTGATCGGCCAATTCGGCGTGGGGTTTTATTCCGCATTCATTATCGCGGACAAGGTCACGGTGATCACGCGCCGTGCAGGCCTTGGGCATGAGCATGGGGTGCGTTGGGAGTCGGATGGTGAGGGTAGTTATTCCCTGGAGACCGTCGACAAGGCCGCGCGCGGGACCCAGGTCATCCTGCATCTGCGCGAAGGCGAAGATGAGTTCCTGGATGCCTTTCGTCTGCGCGGCATTATTCGCAAGTATTCCGACCACATCTCGTTGCCGATTGAAATGGCGGCGACAGGCGAGGACAAGAAAGGCGAGTTTGAAACCGTCAACAGCGCCTCAGCCCTGTGGGCGCGGCCGAAAAAAGATATCAGCAACGAAGAATATACGGAGTTCTATAAGCATGTAGGCCATGACTTTGAAGATCCTTTGGCCTGGAGTCACAACCATGTCGAGGGTAATCAGACCTATACCTCACTATTGTATGTCCCGCAGCGCGCGCCGTTTGATCTCTGGGATCGTGACAGTCGCCATGGCATCAAACTTTATGTGCGACGCGTGTTCATCATGGATGACGCCGAGCAGTTGATGCCGCATTACCTGCGTTTCGTGCGCGGTGTGATCGATTCGGATGATCTGCCACTGAATGTGTCGCGCGAGATTCTGCAGCACAACAAACTCATCGATACCTTGCGTTCGGCCTCGGTCAAGAAAGTTCTCGGTGTTCTGGAAGATCTGGCCGAGAAGGAGCCGGAACGTTACGCGACCTTCTGGAAAGAATTCGGCAAGGTCATCAAGGAAGGCCCGGCCGAGGATTTCGCCAATCGCGAACGCATTGCGAAACTGCTGCGCTTCTCCACGACGCATGCTGATTCGCCAGAGCAAACCCAGTCGCTGCAGGATTATATCGGGCGCATGGTTGAAGGCCAGGACAAGATTTATTACATCAGCGCCGACAGTTATGCCGCTGCGAAGAAAAGTCCGCACCTGGAAGTATTCCGCAAGAAAGGTATCGAAGTGATACTGCTCTCGGATCGGGTCGATGAATGGATGATGTCGCATTTGACCGAGTTCGATGGCAAGTCGCTGACCTCGGTCGCGAAAGGCGACCTGGATATCGATAAGCTGGGCGATAAGGAAGACCAGGAAGCAGCCAAGCAGGCCGAGGAAGAACTCAAGCCGTTGTTGGAGCGTATGCAGAAGGCGCTGGGCGATAAGGTGAAAGAAGTGCGTTTCAGCCATCGCCTTACCGATTCGCCCGCCTGTCTGGTGCTGGAGGCACAGGACATGGCCGTGCATCTGCAGCGCGTGCTTCGACAAGCCGGGCATGAAATACCGACCTCGCAACCGATCCTGGAGATCAATCCGCAGCACATGCTGGTACGCCAATTGGAGTCCGAGACGGATGAAGAGCGCTTCGGCGACTGGAGTCATGTGCTGTTCGATCAGGCCATGCTGGCCGAAGGCGGGCAACTCGATGATCCGGCCGGTTTCGTGGGACGGTTGAACGGCCTGCTGATGAAACTCGCGGCCAAGGCGTGATATGCAGATGACGGACGTGGCAGATAAACCCGAATTGCGCGTTACGGTCTTTTCGGATGTTATCTGCCCGTTCTGTTATATCGGCGCCGCGCGTTTGGAACGGCTGCGCGATGAGTATGATCTGCGCGTGAATTGGTGCTTTCTGGAAATTCATCCGGAAACGCCGGCAGCAGGTATGCCGGTGAGTCAGCTCGGTTACGATCCTCGGCGCTGGGAGACCATGATGACAGCGCTCGCGGGGCTGGCCGAAGAAGATGATCTGGTTTTTGCCGAGCATACTTTCACGACTAATTCGCGGCAGGCTTTATTACTGGCGGAGGCCGCCAAGGAACAGGGGCGTGAGGTTTTTTACAAACTGCACGATGCGCTGTTCAGGGCATTTTTCCGCGATCAGGAAAATATCGGCGACGTTCAGGTCTTGAAGCGACTTGCCGCAGAGGCCGGCATGTCGGAAGCAAGTGTCGAGGAGGCCTGGACTGAATCGCGATTCACTCAACGTCTGAAGCAGTTTCTGGTGGTTGCGCAGGAATTAAAGGTGAAGGCGACGCCCACGTTCTTCATCGGCGAGCAGCGACTGGATGGGGCGGTACCGTTGGAACAGCTGCGCGAGGCCGCGCGGTTAGCGCTCGCGTTCTGATGTTCAGTCCATCAACGTTATAGCTGCGATGTCATCTCCCTCAGAAGAACTTCGCGTACGGATTGATAAATGGCTCTGGGCGGCACGTTTTTTCAAAACCCGTGCACTTGCTACCGCCGCCGTTGAGGGCGGGAAGGTGCATGTCAATGGTGAGCGGGTAAAACCTTCGCGGCAGGTGCGTTGCGGCGATGAACTGCGCATCCAGAAGGGCACCGAAACCTTTGTGATCGACGTGCAGGCATTGGCACTGCAGCGTGGTCCCGCCGAACGTGCGCGTACGCTCTATACCGAACAGGATGCCAGTGTCGCCGCGCGCCAGGCGTTGCGCGAAGAACGTCGACTTCAGGTGGCTTCCGAGCCGGTCCCGGGCGGGCGGCCTGATAAGCGTTCACGTCGTGAATGGCAACGGTTACGCGGGCGTTAAATTTCATGCCACTTCCCGTTACGCCCTTGTTGACCGTCGATGTGATCATCGAGCTGATAGATCGTCCCAACCGTCCGATTGTCTTGATTGAACGCCGCAATCCGCCCTTTGGCTGGGCTTTGCCCGGTGGTTTTGTCGATGTCGGCGAGCGTTTGGAGGCGTCGGCCCGGCGTGAGGTGCAGGAGGAGACCAGCCTTGCGGTCGATTTGCAGGTTTTGCTGGGTTGTTACTCCGATCCGGCGCGCGATGATCGCATGCATACCGTGAGTGCTGTTTATGTCGCGACGGCGCGGGGGAATCCGCAGGCACAGGATGATGCGCTGAACGTAGAGATCTTCGATCCAGCTGAGCTGCCGTCGTTGGCCTTCGATCATGCGCTGATACTGAGCGACTATCGCCGCTATCGCGCGCAGGGCCTGGTGACGCCGCTGCGCGGTTGATAGGGATGCTTTCGGAGACTGCTGACTTACGCTTGCGCGCGCAGCGGTACCTGCATGGCGTGTAGCAGCAGAGTGCGTAATGCCGTGATCAGGTCCGGCCCCGTTTGTGCCTTGTCATCCATGGTGTCTTGGGGGCTCTGAGCGAGTTGATAGCGGGTATGCATGATCACTGGTGTTTCAGGGCATAGTGCCACAATGCGATGTAATACATCCTCTGCACCCATCACGCCCATGTCCGGGTTGAGTAAGGCCAGGTCGTAGCACGGTGCATCCAGTGCCTCATCCAATTCCGCGGTATCACCCGCCTGGATCAGATCTACAGAATCGCGTAGCGCTGCTTTCACAAGGCTGGCGCAGAACCGGTCCTCTTCAATATGCAGGATTCGCGGGTGAAACCCACGCGTACGCTGGCAGGCGGATTTCACAGCGAAAATAAACCGTGCCTGATCGGCGGCCTTGCGAACCCAGTCTGGTTCGGGCTGGTTATCCTTCGCCAGATCCTGATCGGCTTCCATTGTCTGCACCAGACGCGGTGCGATTTTTGGTTGCGTACTGGCTGAAATCACCAGAATAGGCAGGCGCATGCCCAGCACCCGTAGTTCATGTGTGAAGGACAGGGCGTCCTGATTCTCCAGCAGTAGATTAAGTGTCATCGCCTGATACTGGCGGGTGGCAAGTTTCTTCAGGGCTTGCTGTGCGGTATGAGCAATATCGATCCAGAATCCCGCGCCTTCGAGCGTACGGGAAAGCTGCTTGCTGAGCAGGACGTCGTGTTCGCAAACCAAAATGCGCGGGCGATGCCCCATGAGATACCTCGATTGTCGTTGTCGTTCTTGTCGCGCGCTGCCTCCCTTGGCTGCGGCGCATTGATGCCCGCCGTGCGACTCTCCACAGCTATCGACAGAGGGGCGGGATTGTTTAATTTTCCGCAGCGATTAATTAGGTTGCCGACGAGCCGCGTGGTCTATGTAATTTCCGGGACTATGGTGCAGGAATTCAGCGGCTTAGCCTTATGAATTTGGTCTGGAAGTGCGTAAGATGTGCTCTTTGCTGGTTTGCTTAGCAGTATACCGGCGTCACATTATTCACTGCGTCCGTCAGTCCGGGCGCAGACGGCCCTGAAGGAGAGGTTGCATGCGTCCGTCGCAGTTGCTGAGCGTACTGGATCGAGAGTTCTTGAGTGCCCGCGAGGGGCATCACACGCCGGTCATGGTGTGGGGGCCGCCGGGCGTTGGTAAATCGCAAATGATTGCGCAGATAGCGGGTCTGCATGACTCCGCCGTGATCGATATCCGCTTGTCGCAGATGGAGCCAAGCGACCTGCGTGGCATACCCTTCCGGGTCGGCGATTTCGTGGAATGGGCGGTGCCAGCGGTCCTGCCTGATGTCGAGCGCCATGGGCAGTACGGCATCCTTTTCTTGGACGAAATCACCTCAGCTCCACCCAGCGTGTCAGCAGCGGCTTATCAGCTGATTCTGGATCGTCGCCTGGGTGAATATCGTGTTCCCGATGGCTGGGCGATTTTCGCAGCGGGCAATCGGCAGGGCGACCGCGGGGTGACCTATACCATGCCCGCGCCGCTTGCTAACCGCTTCTCTCATTTCGAATTGGAGACCAATCTCGATGACTGGGTCGCCTGGGCCTATGCAAATGGTATGGATGAGCGACTGATCGCGTTTCTGCGCTTCCGCCCGGAACTGTTATTCGATTTCGACCCGGCACATAACCCGGTCGCCTTCCCGTCGCCGCGTTCCTGGGAATTTGCCCATCGCGCCCTGCACAAATTCGGTGACAACCCGAATCTTCTGGTAGCGACGTTACAGGCCTGCGTCGGTCCCGCGGCCGGCATTGAACTCGCGGCCTTCGTCGATAATCTGGATAAGTTGCCCGATATCGATGCCATTGTCCGTGGTGACCAGGTGGCGGTGCCGCGCGAGATAGATCTGCAATACGCGGTTGCTTGTGCGTTGGTTGGACGTGCGCTGCGGGCGCGCAAGACCGCGGATGCCAACACCGTCTATGGTCATATCATCGACTATGCGGCCAGTTTCCCGCAGCGTGAAATGGGTGTCATGATGATTTCGGATATGCATCGCGCTATCGGTCAGGAACTGTTCAGCGTGCCGCAGTTTTCATCCTGGGCCAAGGCAGTGGCGGATGTCATGTTGTATGACATGTGATTGATGCAGCACCCTAGAGTCAACTGACATGAGTGCAGATGTCGATATTAAATTGAGCGCGGCCCGCACCCGCCTGATTCTGGATAAACCCTTTCTGGGTGCGTTGGTGTTGCGACTGCCCATGGTGGCCGCCGATCCGAAGTGGTGCAAGACCACGGCGACCGATGCGCGTTCATTCTATTACAACCCGGCCTATATTGAAGGCCTCACGCTCGACCAGGCCCAATTCATGCTCGCGCATGAGGCCTTGCATTGTGCGCTATCGCATTTCGCCCGCCGTGAACATCGCACCAAACACCGTTGGGATCTGGCCTGTGATCTGGCTATCAATCCACTGCTGATCAAGGATGGGTTGAAACCGCCGCCGGGCGCGCTGTATATGGATCAGTTCGATGGTCTTACGGCGGAAGAGGTCTATCCGTCCATTGCCGATATGGACAATGACACCGAAACGCTCGACCAGCATCTTTACGATAACGAAGACAGTGATGGCGGGCGTAATTCGGGACAGAACGGTTCTCCTCAGGAGCAAAGCGGGCAGGGCGACAGCCCGGAGGCCGAACTTGATCCCAATAAGGGTGGTGCCCCGCAACCAAAGCCGCTGAGTGAGAGCGAGCGTGAACAGCTCAGCGTGCAATGGCAGCAACGCTTGGCCGGTGCCGCACAGCAAGCGCTGCAGGCCGGCAAGTTGGGTGGTGGCTTGGCGCGTCTGGTGGATCACCTCCTGCAACCGCAGCTGCCATGGCGGATGCTGCTGGCCAAATATATGACCGCCATTTCCCGAGACGATTACAACTATTCCCGACCCTCACGGCGGGAAGGCTCGGCGATCTTGCCCAGTCTGCGTAGCACTCAGGTCGATATGGTGGTGGTGCTGGATACGAGCGGCTCCATCTCGCCAGACGAGGTGAATGAGTTCATGTCTGAAATTGATGCCATCAAAGGCCAGGTACGTGCGCGGATCACCCTGCATACCTGTGATGCCGAGTTGGCCCAGGATGGACCCTGGGACTACGAGCCCTGGGAGGAATTCAAGTTGCCCCGGGAATTCAAAGGCGGTGGCGGGACACGATTCACCCCCGTGTTTGACTGGGTACGGACGCGTGATCGACAGCCTGATCTTCTGGTGTATTTCACCGATGCGGAGGGGGAATTCCCCAAACAGGAGCCCTTCTACCCGGTTTTATGGTTGGTGAAGGGTAAATCCAAGGTGCCCTGGGGGCAGCGGGTGCAGCTTAATTAACGACATCCTGTGAACCCAGTCGCTTTTCGCTGATAGATTGATCAAGCGCGGCCGGGCGCATGCCGATAGTCTGGTCAGACATGGTGCGCCTTTGACTATAGAGATGTATGTGAATTGGCGACCGGACTGGATCGGGCTAGAAGATGGTCATCTTCCGCAGCCTGACATAGTTACATAACTTGGTAAGCCGCGTGAGGTTTGCTAGGCTTAAACTGCAGCTGAAATAACAGGCAGGGTGACCCCGGATACCTGATTGTTGCAGCCAACCTTATCCAAATATGACCGGGTGAATGACTAATGCAGCAGGCAAGTGAACAGCTGACGCTAGCCGGTGAAATACGCCGCCGGATAGAGCAGGTGTATGAATTGCCACCGATGCCGGAAATGGCGCGGCGGGTACTGCAGCTACGTAACAATCCGGATGCCTCGATTAGCGATCTTGCCGGGATTGTTGAACTCGATCCGAGTCTGGCTGCACAGGTTGTCCGTTACGCCGCCTCACCCTTCTACGCCTTCAGAGGCAAAATCAATTCCATTCATGATGCGATAACCCGTGTACTCGGGTTTGATATGGTCATGAATATGGCCCTGGGCCTGGCGACCGGTAAGTCATTCCAGAATCCCTGCGATGGCCCGCTTGGTTTACATGCCTTCTGGCGTCATGCAGTGTATTCGGCGACCTTGGTCCAGGCGCTGGCGAAGCGGATGCCGCCTGCATCCCGTCCGCAACCCGGTGTGGTCTATCTGGCGGGTCTGTTGCACAACTTCGGTTTTCTGCTGCTCGGTCATCTGTTCCCACCGGAATTCAAGCTGCTCAACAAATTGGTTGCTGCGCATCCGGAATCTCCCGTCACGGCGTTGGAAAAATGTGTGCTGGGAATGGGGCAGGCGCAAAATCTCCTGGAAATGGGGCATGCGCAAATCGGTTCCTGGCTGATGCAGACATGGCAGATGCCTGAGGAGATCATCATCACTCTGCGTGAGCATCACAATCCTGCCTACACCGGTGATTATGCGGTATTCCCGCATCTCATCATGGTCGCGGATCATGTTCTTAAAGGTCGCGAAATCGGTGATGCGCCGGATGCAAGTCTGCCACCGTTGTCCTTGGAGATGATCGGGCTTGAAGAAGATGCCGTGTTCGAAATCGCAGAACACCTGTTCGAAGACTGTACTTCCCTGGATATGATGGCGCGCCAGTTAGCCACGGGCTAACCACTAAACGGATTTCTTTTTTCTCTCTCGCTATTCGCATTTTCCTACAGAACCCAGACGGCAACGACGCCGATCCACCCAGGTGGCGTTGCTTAACACCGCGTCAGTAAAATCCGCACCCGTCAGGTCAGCCTCGCTCAGGTTTGCGCCCGTTAAATCCACATTGCGCAAATTTGCGTCGATCAGAATTGCACGGTCAAGCTGTGCCTTTACCAGGCTGGCACCCTGTAAATTGGCCTGTTCCAGACGTGCATTGGTCAGACGTGCGTAACTGAAATCGGTTCGTTGAAGGTTGGCGCTGCTAAAATCGGCCAGTTCAAAATTGCCATGTGACAGACTGGCTCCATCCAAATTGGCCTCTGTGAATTGCGCGTCATAGAACGAGGAATTTCGCAAATCGGCATTAATCAGTTTGGCGTTATTAAACTGGGCACGGTCAGCGCGAATGCGGCTCATACGTGTTTCGTGGAATTCAGCCGAGGTCAGGTTTGCTCCCGTCAGGTTGGCGGATTCCAGGTGAGCAGCATTCAAGCGGGCATGATCCAGTTTGATGAAACTCAGATCCGTGTTCCGTAGATTTGCGCCATCGAGTACGGCCCGACTGAAATCGGCACGTACCAGCACTGCCTTGGCCAGATTGGCATCCTTGAAGTCGGCGCCCGCGAAAGTACAACGGCTCCAATTCACGCCGGGTTGTGGCGGGTCGTCGCAGCTGGCGGTAGCGGTTTCGGATAGCAGGAATAAAGAGGCTGTGCTAGCGAGTAATAGGTTACAGAAAGTCCGCATTATCCTATTACTCGTACTTGGCCAGTAGGTCATGTCCTGCTCCGAGAAAGTGCCGCCTTGGATTCCACGAGTTGGATACTGAGGAGGCTGTTGGTTTGTTGTTCATTCTATTGGGCGAGCCAAGCGCGGGAAAGGCGGTCACTGGATAGTTTCAAACTTCCTGCGGTGAGCTCTTGGCTGATGCTGTGTTAGCACTGCTACGCAATGCACTATACCGCAGGCCAAGGCCGTCTTGGGTTAAGGTGTTTAGTCTTACGAGCGGATGTGGATAACGAACAATCATCAATCGCAGGAATCCTAGGTGTGTGGCTCAGAATCCATTCTTTCGGAGGAGCGTGGTCGGGTGCTGGTTGTTTGTTGGGTAACTCAAGACCGCACTGATACGGGGTAATTAACATGACGTAAGTGGCCTGTAACATGATTCCTACCACGTGCAGCCAGTGCCTCAGAGTCGATTTCCGACGCAAAGGCTGCGGGGCTCATCCGTCGGATTTCCATCGTTTACAGCGTAAGCAATTTCTTACAAATCATTTTTATCCAGGATTTGCCACCGAGCAGGCCCTGTGTGTACAAGGTATAATTATCCAATATAAACAAAGAGATTCGGCATCACATCTTAGACGGGTTATCAAGAATTGCGTCTAAATTTTGGCATTAATACCGGTGTTGTAAGTTTTTCCGACATTGTTTTAGTCAAAGTCGGTTTGTTCTTTACGCGCTAAATAAGGTAACGTAGTCCCAGGGTTAGTCCGGGTAGCTCGGGTATACCGAATTCCGAACAAGAATAGAACGACGAAAATCGCATATCACTCAGAATATTACATTAGCGTCACAACAATGACGCGATCTGGGTGCAAGTGCAGACAACAAGAACTTGAAGTCGGGTTATGAAGGTTTGTATTTATTTTCTTTACCCATAAACCAATAACAACGCAGGCAGTTGTTGGCCTGCGTCCTGTACACATGGATGTGGTGTGCGGGAGATTGCCTTAGATGGCCGGTACTGCAATATCTGATTCAATCGACGCTGGGGCGTGCCGCAAGGTACTTCGCCTCCTTGAGTCATTGCGTCAGTCGCAGGCAGGTAGTGTCATCTATCGCCAGATCGAGCGGATGCTCGATGAAGTGGTTACCTCCAATAGTGAGATACAGCAGGCATATGCAAGTATTGCATCGGCCCTGTTGGATACCTATGCAGATCACCTCCACAAAGGTTCGCCGTTGCAGGTACAAGTCAAGTTGCTGCGAAACCGCCTGCAACCACCGTTATCTGTTTCCGATGTCAAAGCCTTACAGCAATATATAGAAGTCTATAACGAGCAGATTGCGCATATTCAGGATCTGGACGAAGTCATCTTCGCCCAGGCGGTCCGGCCACTGCTGCAGGCCTTCGGTATAGAGGCACTAGATCCTGCCCCCAGTCATTTGACTGCGACTGAGCACGCGCCGGTTATGGCAGCGCCAACCCCGATTGAGCCGGTACAAGCCGCTCCTTATGTGCCTTACTCCTCAGAGTCTGTAGATCCGCTTAGGCCACCACAGCAGACAGATACGGCCTCCATCACTGAAGCAGATTCCTATCAAGCGAGCCGTGAATGGATCAGACCGGATTCAGAGCGCCATCCATTGGAAACCATGGACGGTCAGCCGACGCTGAAGCGGGAATCTGCCAGTGATGAAGAAGACTTCGGTGATCTGTCTGAAAGCGAGGATCGACGTTCTAGTTCTAGTCGCAATAATCAGCTTGATGCGCGCCGACGTGATATCCAGGAATTACAGGCGGGCCTTGCGCAACAAGTGCTGGATACTATTGCTCAGAATCAGGAATTCGGGGTTCTGCTGGAAGTGGTGCTTAGTGAACTGCGTCAGGTCGGCGATGTCACCGAGCTGGAAAATCTACGCTGGGCATTGATTCGTGAAATCGAGAAATTGATGTCGGGACATCATGAGCTGGCTGACAAGCTCGACAGTACCCACCATTATCTTCAAGTCATCGAATCTGACAGCCGTCAGCTCACTGACGAATTGTCTCGAGTGCGGTTGCTGAGCCTGACTGACGAACTAACGGGCCTGCCGAATCGGCGTGCTTTCCTGCGCCGATTGGAAGATGAAGTTGCGCGTGTTCAGCGCTACGGTTTCCCCTTGACCCTGGCACTGATGGATCTCGATAAGTTCAAAGAGATTAATGATAAGTACGGACATGCCGGCGGCGATGAAGTATTGCGTGTCTATTCCAAGAACATTTTGTCAATCTTCCGGCATCATGACTTGGTGGCGCGCTACGGTGGTGAGGAGTTTGCGGTGTTATTGCCCAACACCGAGAGCGAAGGTGCCTTGCGCGCATTGACTAAAGTCAAAAACCGCTGTGCGGAAACCCGCTGGCAGAGTAATGGCTCGGTGGTTTCGGTGCCGACCTTCTCAGCGGGACTGGCTTTGTACAAACCGGGTGAGACCTCCACAGCCTTTGTGGAACGTGTCGACAAGGCGCTCTACCGGGCCAAGCGTCTTGGGCGCAATCGCGTCGAAATGGACATCACCTACCAGACCGAGGGTGAAAGCCGCACTCCCCAGAATAGCGTTGAGCCTAGTTGATACGTTATCTCTCCGGCTTGATGATTTGTAACCCTGTAAATTCTCCGCCTGTTCGTCATCGTACATTGATATCCGTATAATGCGCCTCTATATCAGACGAGTGCCAAGCGGAGATTGATAGTGGCTACAGTAGAACTCACCAAAGAGAATTTCCAGGACGTTGTCAGCAAAAATGACTTCGTGATCATTGATTTTTGGGCGCCTTGGTGCGGCCCGTGCCGTAATTTTGCACCTATCTATGAGGCTTCCTCCGAGCAGCATGCCGATATTGTGTTCGGCAAGGTCAATACTGAAGATGAACAGGAACTCGCGTCTTATTTCCAGATCCGCTCTATTCCTACCCTGATGGTGTTCCGCGAAAAGGTCATCATCTACTCGCAGCCGGGCATGCTGCCGGCCAACGCCTTCGAGGATCTGATCAGTCGCGCCAAAGAGCTGGATATGGAGCAGGTGCGCAAAGATATTGCCGAGCAGGAAAGCCAGGCCTGAATATTACCCGTTGACCCCATCCGTTCGCTGCACGTACATCTGCCGCGAATGGATGGTGCTCAATTATCCTCGTAGTTCAAATCCCTAACCAAAGACGACCCTGGCCACCTCACGGAAATGGCTGGCGAAGTGCGCCTGCATGCCGGTGCGAATGTGCTCGGGCAGTTCCTCGTAATCACGACGGTTCGCTTCCGGCAGAATGAGTTCATGTACGCGGCTGCGTCGGGCGGCAATTACCTTTTCGCGCACACCACCGATCGGTAGAACCTGTCCTGTCAGTGTCAGTTCACCCGTCATGGCCAAAGGCCGGCTGATACGTTCATTGCGCGCCAATGACAGCAATGCCGTCGCCATAGTGATGCCCGCGCTCGGGCCATCCTTGGGTGTGGCGCCTTCAGGTACATGCAAGTGTACGAAGGAACCGTCGAAAAATTCAGGATCACCTTCGTATTGCTTTAGATGGCTGGATACATAACTGTAGGCAATCTCGGCCGATTCCTTCATGACCTCACCAAGTTGGCCGGTGAGTTTAAAGCCGCGGTGCTTACTGTGGATCCGTGAGGCCTCAATGTTCAGCGTGACCCCGCCTAGCGCTGTCCAGGCCAGCCCGGTCACCACGCCCACACCGCTGAACGGTTTTTCGCGCTGAAAAAACGGTTTGCCGAGGAATTCTTCGACCTGTTTACCACTGATATTCAATTTGCTTAACTTGCCAGTGACAAACTGTACTGCCACCTTGCGGATGATACGGCTGAGTTGTTTTTCCAATCCACGCACGCCGGATTCGCGCGCATAACCTTCGATGACCTGACGTAGCGCGGCATCGGAGATCTTCAGCTGACTACGTTTGATGCCGGAGCGTTCCAGTAATTTCGGCCATAAATGGTTTTTGGCGATCAGTAGTTTTTCGCTGGTGATATAGCCGGACAGTCGTAATATCTCCATGCGATCCAGCAGAGGGCCGGGAATGCTGTCGAGCTGATTGGCGGTGCAGATGAACAGCACCTTCGATAGATCAAAACGCGAATCAAGATAGTGGTCCAGGAATTCGCTGTTCTGTTCCGGGTCCAGAGTTTCCAGCAAGGCCGAGGCCGGATCGCCTTGAAATGACGAGCCGATCTTGTCGATTTCATCAAGCATGATCACAGGATTGGCGACACCGGATTCCTTGATGGCATGGATGAATTTGCCGGGCATGGCGCCAATATAAGTGCGGCGATGACCTTTAATCTCCGCCTCGTCGCGCATACCGCCCACGCTGAAGCGGTAGAATTTACGTCCCAGTGCGTTCGCGACCGAGTGGCCTATGGAGGTTTTGCCGACGCCGGGCGGACCTACCAGTAGCAGGATGGAGCCGGCAACCTCTCCTTTGAGGTGACCGACGGCCAGAAATTCAATAATGCGGTCTTTTACATCATCCAGGCCATCGTGATCTTCGTCCAGCACTGCGCGCGCATGATCCAGATCCAGATTATCGTCTGAATGTATTCCCCAAGGCAGTGAAGTCATCCAGTCCAGATAGTTGCGCGTGACGGCATATTCCGGCGAGCCGGATTCGAGTATGGATAATTTCTGCAGTTCCTCATCAATGCGCGCGCGGGTCGCTTCGGATAATGTCAGCGATTCCATGCGTTCCTGAAACCGGTCCACATCCGCGGTTCGATCGTCCTTGGCGATACCGAGTTCCTGCTGAATGGTCTTGAGCTGTTCGCGCAGGAAGAACTTGCGCTGCTGCTCCGACATCTTTTCATCGACCTTTTCGCGGATCTGTGTCTGCAGCTTGGCGACTTCAAGTTCCTTGCGGATCAGTACCAGGACCTTCTTCATGCGATCCAATACGGTGAAGGTTTCCAGGACCTCCTGAAGTTCCCGACCTGCGGCCGTGGTCAGGCTGGCTGCAAAATCGGTTAATGCCGAAGGTTCATTGGGATTGAAACGGTTCAGGAAGAACTTGAGTTCCTCGCTGTACAGGGGATTCAGTGGCACCAGTTCCTTGAGGGTATTGATAATCGCAATGGCATAGGCCTTCAGCTCATCATCGTTACCCAGCACGTCGTCCGGGTACTCGACACGCGCGACGAAGGGCGGTTTTTTCGACAGCCATTCGACAATGCGCACGCGGCGTAAACCTTCAGCGATGAATTGTATTTTCCCGGAGCTGCGCATCGGGTGGTGTACGCGCACGACGGTGCCGATCTCGGCAAAATCCTCGAAGGTCGCTGTTTCCGACTCCTGCTTACCGGTCATGACCAAGCCGACTAAATGGTGTTCAGACTCACCGATGGCTTTGACGGTTTCCATCCAGGGATCGTCATTCAACAAGACCGGCACACCCTGGGCAGGGAAAAACGGCCGATCCGAGACCGGCAACAGGTGTAGCGTGGTCGGTAGCATGGAAGCCGGCAAGGCAAGCTCGGAGCGTTGTTTCGGTATATCTGATGCGTCCACCACTTCAGCATCGATGGAGTCTTGGTCGCTCATGGATGACCTCGTTTTTGTTATGACTAATACCCTGGTAATTGGATAGTTACCAAACCAGTCTCATGGCACAGCTGAATTGGCTGATGCGCGGGCGCATGCCACTGAACACCCACTGAACACAAAGCAGCGTCAGGGCTTATCCCAACAGGTTGGGACACCGCGTGGGTATTTCAAGGGCAGTATCCAGCCCTTATATGAGTCCGGCGAAAGGCTGTACAACCACGGGATCGCCGCGGTGGACACCGGCGCACTCGGCGGGGAGGATAATGAAGCAGTTGGACTGGCTCATCGATGAGAGTACATGCGAGCCTTGTCGGCCGGTGGTTGTCACGGTCATATTGCCTTTATCGTCTGACTGCAGAATACCACGTTGATACTCCAGACGACCGGGTTCCTTTTTTAACTCAACCGCACAGGGAACTTTTAGCGTCAGCGAAGACGCCGCACTCATGCCCATCATCTTCTGTAACGCGGGCTGCACGAATTGGTAAAAAGTCGCCATGACCGATACCGGGTTGCCCGGGAGCCCGAAGAACACGGCATCACCCAGCGTGCCGAATGCGAGCGGTTTACCGGGTTTCATGGCGATCTTCCAGAAATCCACTTTGCCTATTTCATCGAGCGTCTGTTTGACAAAATCCGCTTCACCCACAGAGACGCCGCCGGAGGTGATCACCACATCAGCAATCGCCGCGGCATCTTTGAAGGCCTGGTGGATGGCGTCGCGGTCATCGCGGATCACGCCAAGGTCGAGTATCTCAATGCCCAGCCGAGACAGCATGCCATGTAGTGTGTAGCGGTTGCTGTCGTAGATCTGACCCGCCTCCAGCGGTTCACCAAGGCTTCTCAACTCATCACCGGTTGAAAAGAAGGCTACGCGCAAACGTCGAGTCACGCGCACCTCGGCAATGCCGAGAGAGGCGAGCACGCCAAGCTCCGCAGGCAGTAATTGTTTTCCTGGTGCGAGTACCGTGGAACCGACCGCCATGTCCTCGCCCGCCATGCGCACGTTCTGGCCGATTTTGTGTCCGCTGCCAATCTCGATGACTTCTCCGTCTGCGGTCACATGCTCCTGCATCAGGACGGTGTCCGCACCTTCGGGAATCACGGCGCCGGTCATGATACGCACGGCCTGTCCCGCAGCCACGCTGCCCGAAAACGGCGCGCCTGCCATCGCGCGACCGATGACCTTGAGACGAGTATTGCCACTCACCGGTAAGTCGGCGCCGCGCAGGGCATAACCATCCATGGCCGAATTGGTATTCGGCGGGACGTTGATAGAGGAGATGATCGGCATCGCCAGGATGCGATTCAACGCGGAACGTATTGGCAGCTGTTCCGTGCCCTTGATCGCGGTCACCAGCGCATCGATACGCGCGCGCGCATCAGCGACGCTGAGCAAACCCTTGGGCGTGGCGCAGGGATCTTGAGTCTGTTTGTCCATAGCGTTAATCCGGTGAGTGGTGCTGTGCGCAGTAGTTCAGAATAAAAGTGGCTATCACGTCAGGTGCGTTCAGATCCAGCAGAGGCAGATCCGTTTCTACCGGCGCGTCACAGGCAATGGCCATGATGGAGTCATCTTCCGGGAACAGCAAGGGCTTGCCGAGAGCGGCGCGATGCAATTCGATTTTCGGAAAGGACTCATGCCGAAATCCTTCCACCAGAATCAGGTCAAGGGCATTGCGGTTCAGCTGGTCCAGCATGGCGATCAGAGAGACATCGTCTGACAGTGGCGATTCAACCATTAATGCCCAGCGCTGACTGGAGGCGATCAGCATCTGCTCCGCACCCGCCTTGCGCAGCTCATAACTGTCCTTGCCGGGATGGTCGATGTCGAAGGCGTGATGCGCATGTTTGAGCATACCTACCCGTAAACCTTGGGAACGCAGAAGTGGCAGCAGTTTAACCAGCAATGTGGTCTTGCCCGTGCCGCTCCAGGCGGCGATGCCCAAGACCGGTGGATTCAAGAAGGGATTATTCATCAGGGCTGACTCAAGGGTAATGTGTAGCGTTCCAGGTCGTCCGGTGTATTGATGTTGGCGAACCACTCCGGATGATCAGAACAGTTCACACACACGGCGGGTAACTCAGTCAGCCAGGTTTGCAGCTTGCGTTGGCCGCTGCTGAGGAAGTGGCGCAAGGACTCAAGAGTCTCTCTGCGAAGCAGGGCGAAAGTGGCTTGCAGATAGTTACCATCATCGGGTACCGCAGCGGGTATTTCAGCGGTGCTGCATGCGGCGGTTAATCGCTCCAGCAAGTCACTACTGAAGGCCGGTGCATCGCAGGGAAGTATCCACAAATAGTCTGTTGTGCAGGCCGCTAAACCGGATTCGATACCCGCCAGTGGTCCAGGGTAATCGCTGCGCTGGTCGCGCAGCACCGGATAGCCATAGTCCGCATAGCGTTCCAGATTACGATTGGCGCTGATCAGAACGGATGCGGTCAGCGGCGCGACTTTATCCACAACATGTTCAATCATGGGTCGTCCGGCGCAGTCGATCAGGCCCTTGTCATCACCGCCCATGCGCGTGGCCTGGCCGCCGGCAAGGATCAAGACAGTCAGATTGGTGTGAGTATGGCGGGACATTTCGGCTTGGCTGAATACGGTGGCGTCATTCTAACATAGGCATGCGCTGCGCCAGCAGGGCCTGCTAGACTGGGGAAACCCGTCATTCCGGGGCAGACCCGGTATGACGTTACAAGAGATTACCAACGTCGTACATCAGAGGAGATGGATGCCATGTTCATACGCATACCGCTTTTATTGCTGGTCATGCTGGCCGGGTTCTGGAGCGTTCCAGCACTGGCAGATGCAGAGCAGAACTACAATCAGGTGCGTTTCCAGGTGCGTGCCGCCGAATCCGTCACCAACGACCACATGCAGGCCGTGCTGGCCGTGCAGGACGAGGATGATGATGCCGCCCGTCTCGCCGATCGCATCAACAAGGCTATGGCCTGGGCCCTGGACCAAGCACGTGGACAGACCATCATCCAGGTGCGCACAGGTGGTTATAGTACGCAGCCGATCTACAAGAAGGATGCCGTCGGCGGCTGGCGTGCCAGTCAGGAGTTGATTCTCGACGGCAGTGATTTTGCAAAACTCGGCAAGCTGATTGGCGTATTGCAGCAGCGCTTGAAACTGCGCGCAGTCAATTTCAGCGTGGCGACTGAAACGCGTGCAGGTATAGAGCAACGACTGATCGACGATGCGTTGAATAACTTCAAGCGTCGCGCAGAGCAGGTGCGCGCCAATATCGGCACCAAGGGTTACCGCATAGTCGAGTTGAATATCATGACGGAGGACTCGCCCGTGCAGCCTATGCCGATGATGCGCGCCGAGGCCATGAGCATGTCCGTCGCTACGCCCAGTTTCGAAGGCGGTGAGAGCGAGGTACGTGTGACTGTGCAGGGTGCAGTGGAGTTGGAGTAGGCAGGATTCTACGGCTGCGCCGTCGTCGGCAAGGCAATCGATACCTGTCCCGCAAGATCCGCTTCACCGCAGTGGCTGAGGATAGCGGCGCGCGCCTCATCGCGTAGGGCGACGAGATCCGTCAGATCCTGGCCATTGCTGGGAATAGGAAAACCGACCCAGACATTGACGCAGCCGGGATGCGGAAACCAGCTTTCGCCGCGTAGCCGTTCACGGGTGCCGCGCAGGGCGACAGGAATAATCGGCGCGCCGCTGCCGGCGGCAACTTTGAAGGCGCCGAGACGAAACGGGCGCAGGCCGGGTGCCGGGGTGAAGGTTGCTTCAGGGAAGAACACAACGCCGTCACCCTGATGCACGCGTTCCAGCACGCGTTCGGCATCATCCACGCTCTGGCGAACATCGTCGCGGGCGACGAATTCAGTGCCGAGACGTTGCAGCAGAAAACCCAGGCCAGGACGTTGCAGACTGCGTTTGGCGACAAAATGCAGCGGTAATTTCAGTGCCGCAGTCAAGACAATCGCATCGAGATAACTGGCGTGATTGGCGACAATGATCAAGGGTTGATCGTAGGGCAGATGTATATTGCCTTCGCGCTTTACCCGAATCGCGACCAGCCGCAGGCCGACACGGGCGCCCCAATGCACAACTTGCTGGCGCATACGCCGGCCGGGTAATAGCACCAACAGCACGGCAAGCGGTATGCCGCAGAGTAAAAAACAGGTCCAGGCATAGGCGCTGTACAGCCAGGTCCCCAGATTGCGCAGCAGGCGTCGCCCGGTAACGCGGATGGCGCGGCTCGCAAGCTGCACACGTTGCTGCCAATAATTCCGCCGCTGTTGACCCTGGTCAGAAAAAGCGCCCTGTTCGTATAACTGTCGGCATTCCACGCGGCGGATTTTCCCGCTGGAGGTTTTCAGCACACTGCGTGGCGGTGCAAGCAGAATGTTATCGGGGCGGCTGCCGGTCAGTTGCAAGGCCAGCGCTTCGATTTGAGTTTGCAGTTCGAGTTTGCGATCAGGATCGCGTTCGCGTGTCTCGGCGAGAACGACCAGCTGTTCGCCCTCACCGCTGCCGCGGGTGGAAAATACCGCGACGGCATGTTTGCGTATGCCATCGAGATCACCGATGGCATGCTCGAGTTCGTAGGGATAGATATTGCGACCGGCGCGGATAATCAGATCCTTGGCGCGACCGGTGATGAAAACCTCGCTGTCGGCCATATAGGCGTAGTCGCCGGAATCGCGCCAATCACCGTGCAGCAGTTGTTTTGTGGCCTCGATGTTGCGGTAGTAACCAGCTGTCGCGGAAGGGCCGCGGAATTGCAGGTGTCCTTGCTGGCGATCGGGCAATACGCGGTCATGTTCGTCAACAATACGGATCTCATGCCGCGGCAGGGCCAGGCCACCACTCACGAAGCGTAAGGCATCCGGTGTGTCGCTGGGATCGGCGATACCTTGTCGGGTAAAACGGGTGCGGGCAATGGCATCAACGCGTGCGCCGCGCGCCAGTGGCGGGAATGCGAGGCCGACGGCATTTTCCGCCAGACCATAGACGGGTGTAAGTGAGCTGGCCTTAAAACCGGTCGAGGCGAAGCGCTGGCAGAACGCTTCCAGGGTATCCGGATGCACCGGTTCCGCACCGTTGAAGGCGAGCCGCCAGTGACTCAGATCCAGGCCCTCGAGGTCCTGTGCATCCAATCGCGCCGCGCACAGCTGATAGGCGAAGTTGGGCGCGGCGGACAGCGTTCCTTGATGGCGATGCAAGGCATGCAGCCAGCGGATCGGCCGCGCGATAAAACTCAGCGGCGACATCAGAATCAGTTGCATGCCGTAATAAAGGCTGCCCAGGCAGGCGCCGATCAGCCCCATGTCGTGATACAAGGGCAGCCAGCTCACGAATACATCGTCGCTGCTGGCCGCCGCCGCTTCGCCCATGGCGCGGATATTGGCGAGCAGATTGGCGTGGCTGAGCATGACGCCTTTGGGCTGACCGGTACTCCCCGAGGTGTATTGAATCAGTCCGAGCGCTTCAGGTTCCAGCAATGCCGGTGGTACGGCTTCAGCGCGGCGCAGTTCGTCCACGTTGCAGAGTTCGCGCAGCCCGGCACATTGCGATTGCAGCAGGCGTGCGTAGGTTTTGGCCTCGTCGATGGTGATCAGGATCGGTGCCTGGGCATTGTCGAGGATACCGATCTGACGCCGCAGATGGTCTTCCAGCTGCGCGCGGCTGGCCGGTGGATACAGCGGGGCAGGTACCGCGCCTGCGAGCAGAATGCCGTAAAAGGCATAGAAGAATTCCAGACCGCTGGGCAGCATCAGGGCGATGACCTGCCCGGGTCTGACATCGCGCTCGATGAGTCCGCCAGCGACCTGCGTCGCGACGTTATAGAGCTGCGCGAAGTTGAGGGTCTGGATATCCTCGTCGCTGGCATAAAAACTGATGTAAGGACGATGTGGCGTGCGTTCGGCATGCCAGCGCAGCACTTCATTGAGCGTCTGTGCGGTATGCGGTATCTCAACGATCTGGGCCGAGTCGGGAACCGCTGTTGCCGGGTTGTGTAGGGCAGTCGGTGCCTTCATGCCCAGCAGCTGCAGCAGTTCCCCCGCTGTTTGCGCGCCCAGGGCGGCTTCCTCGGCCGCAGTCATACCCAGTTGACGCTCAATGCGCAACAGCAACTCAACACGCGCCAGACTGTCCAGGCCGAGGTCCTGTTCCAGCCGGCTGTCGAGTGTGACCGTCGGGGCCGCCCGCCCCGGATGCAGTTCCTGCACCAGATGGGTGAGAATGGGCAGCAGGGCCGTCGACTGGGTCGTGGGGTCGTTGGTTTCCATCGGGTCCGCTGGGCTGGTAACGTGGCGTAACTGTAACACTGACACCCATCCGGATTCATGCTGTTATTGGCCGTGAATAGGCTCTGCAGAGCCTCGGGTCTTGAGACCGGGCGACAGCGATTCCCGTCCCAAATTGCCTGAAGGGCCTGGAATTAATTGATGAGCACGGAATGACGATGCAGACAGACACGCCAGAGATCAATCCAGTCGATGCGCAGGAGATCGAACGCTTTTTGGACGCGCTGTGGATGGAAGGGGGCTTGAGCGATAATACGCTGGCCGCGTATCGGAATGACCTGCGTGGTTTATCGCTCTGGCTGACCGCTAATTCCGGCGTGAATTTAATCGCGGCGCAACGTGAGCACCTGATGGCGTATCTGGCGCATCGCTACAGCACGGGCAGCAAGGCGCGCAGCGCGGCCCGATTGCTGTCCAGTGTGCGCCGTTTCTATCGCTATCAGATACGGGAAAGTCGTCTGGTGGATGATCCGAGCGCGCGTATCGAGGCGCCGAAACTGGGTCGACCACTGCCGAAGTCGCTCAGCGAAGTTCAAGTCGAGGCGTTGCTTGCAGCACCGGATTGCCTGCAGCCTTTGGGATTGCGCGATCGTGCCATGCTGGAACTGTTATATGCCTGTGGACTGCGGGTATCGGAACTGGTGAGTTTACGTCTTGAGCAGGTCAATCTGCGCCAGGGCGTGGTACGGGTAATCGGCAAGGGCAGCAAAGAACGCCTGGTGCCGCTCGGCGAAGAGGCCATGAATTGGTTGCAACGTTATTTCACCGAGGTCCGTTCGGACCTGCTGAATGGTCAGCCGAGTGATTTCGTGTTTCCCGGTCGCGGCGGTGAGGCGTTGACCCGCCAGGCCTTCTGGTATCGCATCAAGGCTTATGCGCGCAAGGCGGCGATTCGCGTATCCCTGTCGCCGCATACCTTGCGGCATGCCTTCGCCACCCATCTGGTCAATCATGGCGCGGATTTGCGCGTGGTGCAGTTGCTGCTGGGTCATAGCGATCTGTCCACAACACAGATCTACACGCACGTTGCCCGCGAGCGCCTGCGCGAACTGCATGCGCAGCATCATCCGCGCGGCTGATGTCCCGGTGCGGCCAGTCTGGGATGAATGGCGCTAACCTTACCTCTGTGGCTTAGCTTTGCATCCAGCCACGGCAGCGCACGGAAAATGCTTATTCCAGCTTTTCCGTGGATTCCGTGTACATCTCTTCGGGTTATGGCCTTAAGTTAACTGTCATCTCGGTGAATATTCAGCGTAGCCCAGGCAACTTTACCCGCAATCCAGGGTCGCAAAGACAGCGTTTGCCGCCGTCCCTCCAATCCAGGACAATGGCGGCTGACATCAACGACTAATCCCCGCGGGACACTACGGAATCCTTATGACTACTCTGAAGCGTATTGCAGTACTCTGGTTGTTGCTGGTGGGTTGTGCCATCGCGGCGGACGACCATCCAGCCATCCGCAAGGCCCTGGCGGGCGTGCTGCCCGGTGCCGGCCCCGATCAGATTTTACCGACGCCGATTCCGGGTCTGTTTGAAGTCACTTTCGGCCCGCAGCTGTTCTATGTCAGTGAAGATGGCCGTTACCTAATCCAGGGTAATCTGATCGACGTCGCCGCTCGCAGCAACCTCACCGAGGCGCGTCAGGGCGAGCTGCACAAGGCCGCCATCGACAAACTCGGCGCTGAGAATATGGTTGTGTTCGCAGCGGCCAAGCCGAAGCACACAGTGACAGTGTTCACCGATATCGATTGCGGTTACTGCCGCAAGCTGCACAACGAGGTCAAGGAGGCCAATGATCTCGGCATCACCGTGCGCTATCTGTTTTTCCCGCGTAGCGGCCCGAATACCGACTCGTATTACAAGGCCGAAACCGTCTGGTGTTCCGAAAACCGCCAGCAGGCCCTGACCGATGCCAAGGCGGGCAAGGATCTGCCGCGCAAGTCCTGTGCAAACCCAATCGACAAGCATATGCAATTGGTGCAAGCCTTCGGCCTGCAGGGTACCCCGGCGATTGTGCTGGAGGATGGCCGCGTGCTACCCGGTTATGTGCCTGCCAAACAGTTGCAGGCCATGCTCGAAGGCAAGATGCAGCCTTAGATTATTCGCGCGAGATTTACCTTGGTGTAAATTTTAATGGGTCAACGCGGATTCGTGTGGGTGAATAGGCATCCAGAACACGTAGCACTCCCTGTTCACTAGTTGGAAGACGATCATGTAGCCCGGATGAAGCGAAGCGGAATCCGGGGGAAGCACCGCCGTGGCCGTGGCGTTCACGATATAGTGCGCCGCCTCCCCAGGTGTATTTCCCGGATTCCGCTTCGCTTCATCCGGGCTACGTTGCTGAGTGAATCAACAGTTCTTGAATGTCACTACTTATGCGGAAGGATGCATTCCTTCTCCCTCTGGGAGAAGGCCAGGATGAGGGGATTAGATAAAACAGGTGTAATCAAACCCCCTCACCCCAGCCCTCTCCCAGAGGGAGAGGGGGTGTCATCTGAAGTAGCTTAATGCAGCAAATTGAACATCTGTGATCGATAGTGGTTCACCAGCGGCCCCTGATTTCCCAATAGTTCAAACACCGCCAACAATCCCTTACGACCGGCATCATCTCCATAACGGCGGTCACGGCGCAGAATTTCCAGATACTGTTCCAGGGCTCCTTCGGTATCGCCCTCTAATGCGAGCCGCGCGGCCAGCAGTTCACGTGCCTCGCAATCATCGGCCTGCGCGTTAATGCGCTGTTCCAGGCTGGGGCGTGCCGGCGCAGATTGAGCTTTGCGGGCGAAATCCAATAGTGCGGCAAGCCGGCGGATCTCCGTGCCCTCACGAATCTCGCGGGGCATCTGGTCCATAGCCTGGGTCGCTTCGTCGATCAATCCCGCCGACATGGCCGTGTGCATATAGTCGAATTGTGCACGCGGGTTGTCCGGATCGTTGGCCACCGCGTCGCGCAGAATACCGAGGGCGGTATCCATGTCACCTGCGGCGGCCTGCTGCAGGGCCTGTTCACGCAGGCCATCGGATTCACGGGTGACATACTTGTCCAGCAGCGTGCGCAACGTTGTTTCGGTCTGCCCGCCCATTATGTCCTCGACGACCTGACCGTCGCGGAACAGTTTCATGGTGGGGATGCTGCGGATATTGTGCTGCTGGGCGAGCGGGCGTTCGGCGTCAGTGTCGATTTTCGCCAACAGGAATTTCCCCTGATATTCCTCGGCCAACTTTAACAATATGGGCAGCTGCATCTTGCACGGTCCGCACCAATCGGCCCAGAAATCCACCAGCACGGGTACCTTGCGCGAATTTTCGATCACCAGCTGATCATAGGTCGCTTGGGTGACATCGAAGATAAATTCTGACTCAGCCATGAAGGCTCCTAACGTTGCTAGGTTGTTATTGAGTAAGCAATCTGAGGGACGTGCATTTAATTTTCAAGCCCGCGTGGCGAAGGGTTTCAGCTTGCGTTGTTATATATCCACCAGCACTCGGCAATGTGTGAACAGAATGCTGGCGCGCACCTGACGTTCCGGCCAGAGCCGGCGCACGCCATCGACATACAGTTGCAACTGCTCCCGGTAAGCAGCGGCGCTGGCTTCAGCCTGCGAGGCATCGATGTTGTGAGATTTGTAGTCGATAATGTGTGCGCTTATGGCGGTGATCAGGAGCCGGTCGATGACGCCATCGACCAGCGCATTGCCCTGGTAATATTGCAGTGGAACTTCGGTATAGACCTTTTTATAGTCAGAGTCATTGAACAGTGGTGCCAGCTCGGGTGTTTGTAACACGGTTTGAGCCTCTTCGAGCCACTCGGCAAGTTCCGGATCTTCAGCGTCGCATTGCAGTTCTCGGGCGAGGCCCGCAAGCAGTTGCGTGCGCGTACGCAGTGGCGGTGTGGTCAACCACTCCAGCAGGCGATGAATGCCGATACCGCGGCGGCGCCCATCCGGATCCGTTTCGGCGTCGCTAGCAACGTGCGTGCCGGCACGGCTTGGTGCAATCCGGATCAACGCCGGCTTGAGTTTGAGTTTCTGTGTCAAGCGTGGGTCTATAGCGACTTCGGGCAATGTCTGTGCAGGCGTTGGTGTTGCCGCGGTCGGCGGTGTGCCGCTGCAATGGATAAAGGATTCGTCGGGTCCGAGTGTCGCCTGCGGGTCCCATTGGCTGCGCAGCAGTCCATACCAGCCTTTATCCGCCTTGTCGGTACTCAGGGCGGCGGACACGAACAGCAGCTGACGGGCACGCGTCAATGCAACGTATAACAGGTTTGCATCTTCGCGCTGTTCGGCCTGCTGCTGACATTCCAGAAGTTGCTGCGTGATGCGATCACGTTGCTGTTTGCGACCGATTAAAATAAAGGTCTCCGGCCGGTCGGTTTCGGCCGGCCAATCCACCAGCGCCTGCCAGGCGTTGCGGTCACGCAGGCCGCCGCCGCAGTCGGCGAGAAACACCACCGGTGATTCAAGACCTTTGGCGCCATGCACCGTGAGAAAACGTACCCGGTCACCGCCACCGCTTTCGGGTGGCGCGTCGTCGGGGGCGTCGGTGGCGCGCTGACGCAAATCGCCGAGCCGGTCGACGAAGTGCGGCAGGCTCGGATAGCGACCGCTGTCGACTTCCAGCGCAAGTTCGATGAAGCGGATCAGATTGGCGCGCACGCGTGGTTTGAGCGCCGGAATCGCCGCGGCATCGAAGCGCGCCAGCACATCACCTTCGTGGTAGATGCGGTCCAGCAGATCGTGCACCGGCAGCCGACCGACCAGTTCCTGCCAGCGGGGCAATAACTGCGCGGCGCGAACCAGAGCGGAATCGGTCGCGACCTCGGTAGCCAGATTCAAAAGTCGCTCCATCCAGCCGGTACCAGTGGCCTGCGCCAGCTGAATCAGATCCTGATCCGTTGCGGCGAATAACGGCGAGCGCAGCACCTGCGCCAGGGCCAGGTCGTTATGCGGCGCGATCAAGGTGTTGAGCAGCGCCTCCAGATCGCGCACTTCGAGACTGTCGAGTAAGGTGCCGCGTGCGGCGCCCAAATAGGGTATGCCGGCTTCGCGCAGGGCCTGCTCGTAACTGCCGGCATGGGTTCGGCTGCGCAGCAGGATGAGAATGTCGCTATAGCGTAACGGCCGTGCCTGTTCGGCGGGACCGATCAGCGTCGGTGCATCGATCAGCCTGCGGATGCGTGCCGCGATACTACGTGCCTCGCTGAGATGAAGATCATCGGCTGGGGTCGGACGGGGTTCCTGCAATGGATTGCGTAGACCTGTGCGTATTGTTTCCACGCTCTCCGGCAGTGTGAACGGTGGCAGCAGTTCCACCTGTCCCCAGAGATTCGTCAGATGCGTGCTATGCGGCGGAAACTCTGGCAGTGCGGCGGCCAGCGGGCCGTCGGCAAAGGCACGGTTGACGCAATCGATAATCGCCGGTGCGGAGCGGCGTGAGGCTTCCAGACTGAAGCGCCCTGCCTGTAGATGTTCCTCCAGCCAGTCACTCGCCGCTTCCAGCAGCCGCGCGTCGGCGCGACGGAAGCGGTAGATGGATTGTTTGGCATCGCCGACCAGGAACACGCTGCGCTTGCGCTCGGTGATGCCGGCGGCAAGCTCCTGCAACAGCGGCAGCAGTAAACGCCACTGGGTCGGGTTGGTGTCCTGAAATTCGTCGATCAGAAAATGATCGATGCGCGCATCCAGTTTGTATTGCACCCAATGCGCCTGACCACTGCCGTTGAGCAGGCGATAGGCGTTCCATTCCAGATCGCCGAAATCCAAGACCCGTTGTTCGCGCTTGATACGCTGGTAATGTTCGAGAAGACGCTGCCCGGCCTGATACCAGGCACAGGTGAGGGCGAAGCTGGCCAGGCGTGCCTGCTGATCGCGCGTCTCCAGCAGGGCGTTGCAGAGCCGGTTGTGCAGTTCCAGGAAACGTTCACTGCCACTGCTGCCAAGGCTCTTTTCCAGGGCTTTGCTGGTGCTGCGTTTGCGTGGTTCACCGTTGGCGGTGAGCAGCACTTGAGTGACCGATTCCAATCGTTGCTGTTGACTATCGCCCGCTTGAGCTTCGGTCAACGCCAACGCTTGCAACAGTAGCTGTTGATGCTCACGGTTGGTTTTAGTGTCGTGCTTGCCGAGCAAGGCGGCAAACTCACTGAGTTCGGCACACCGGGTTGTGGTGAAGAAGCCGGCGATGAGATCGGCATCCGGATCGCAGTCGAACAATTCCTGTGCGCGATGTTGAGCGAAACCCAGTGCTGCCGGCTGATCCTGAATATAGGCCCACCAATCGATACGGTGGCTGAGAAAGCTGTTCAGTGCCTGGCGTGTGTTGGACAGGCCGCCGCAGGCATCGAACAACTGTTCCAGCGCGCGGGCCTGCTGACCGTCGGGGGTCAGTGTCGCCTCGGCATAGAGCGCGTCCCAGGCCGCCTCGGTCAGTTCAGCCTCGCTTTCCTGCAGCTCGAAGCCGGGTGGTACCTCGGCCTCGACGGGGAAGCGTTGCAGGATCTCCTGGCAAAAGGCGTGAAAGGTGGTGGCGCGTATCGGGCGTGGTTCGAACAGCAGCGTTTCATAGAGAGTACGTGCACGTTTACGTAATGCATCCGTGGCGGTGATACCCATCGCGCTAAGCGCGACATCGACCTGGGCATCGTCGGCCGTGGCCAGCTCCGCGAGGCGCTCGTTCAAACGCTCCAGCATTTCGGCGGCGGCCTTGCGGGTGAACGTTACGGCGAGAATGCTCGCGGGCGCCGCGCCATCCAATAACAAGCGCAGCAGGCGCGTGACCAGTAGCCAGGTTTTCCCGGTACCCGCCGAGGCGTGCACGCTGGCGTGTTGGTCGGGTGCGGTGGCTAAGAGGGGATCACGCATGGCGCGCACAGCATAAGGGCATGACGTGGCAGCGGCAAACGGAACGGCATGCCGTGTTGAAACCGTTGTTGGAGTATGCGGCCTGCTCGGCGTGGGTGTTTATCTGTAAGTATTTTCTGATAATCCCGTAGTCGTTAAGGGCATGATAGCGCGCATGAGAACTCTGATTGATGACCCATGAATTCCAAGGTTCTGATTATTAATCAGATAGCCCACAAGACATGCCGCACGGACCAATCTGCGACCGTGCGCGCGCCGCGGATTTGACGCAGGGGGTGGGTTTAACTTATGGAAATAATAGGAAAAAATACCGCTTCCTGAGCTAGGGAGTGGAAGCAGGGATTGCACCCAGGGAGGCACAACTCAAACGGATGTTGAGACGGGCAGGGACGGCCTGTTAGGGACCCAAAGGCGGCCTTCTGGCCGCCTTTCTATTTTTTAGGCGCTAGGCGCTAGACCCTAGACCCTAGACCCTAGACCCTAGACCCTAGACCCTTTCATTCTTCCCACGCCGCCCGCCGGCACAGACCATCCATCGGACAATATCGACAGGTGTCGGGGTCGCCCCAGGCGGGCAACGGTTGTCCCTCGGCAACGGCGGTTTGCAACTCAGCCAGACGTGTGCCGACGGCATCGCGCAGTTCAAATAATTCATCACCCGACAATCCGCCTTTGGTCTGCACCCGATCACCATCGAGTTTGAGATAGTCCACCTGCACGGCCGCTTCGCCGCTCAGCAAAGCATAAAAGGGCAGTTGCACCGCCTCGCCGGCGTCGATGTCCGCTTGCGCGGGAATGCCTCCGGTTTTGTAATCGAGAATTGCAACTGCGCGGCCGTCGGCGTCGATGCGATCCAAGCGGCCTTTAAGCTTCGCCACGCTACCGAAGGCTTGTTCGACCCGCGCTTCAACTTGCTGTACCTGCCAGTCGGCGGCGCGTTGTATCTGCCAATCGACATAGCTTGGAATAAGCTGCCACCAGCGTTTCAGCCAGCCGCGATGCTGGAAGTTGTCTTCCAAATCTCGCGCGAACACGGCAGTGGTAATGTGTTCCAACAGTATGATGGCATTGGCACGGGTGTCGGCATTAAACGGCTGGGTAAAGGGTCCGGGTAGATGTTCCACCTCACCATGAAAGGCCTCCAGGCAACGGTGAACACGTTCGCCGTAATCGGATTTCTGCAACTGTTCGCGGACTTCTTCACGCGGCGCTAGACTCAATCCATCGCTGGCGAAATAACGATACGGGCAGTCGATCAGATGTTGATGACTGCTGGCACTGATTGTCTCGGGCAACAGGGCGACAGGCAGTGATGGTTTTGGCCGCAGAGGTGGACTGGGTAATGGCGCCGGCTGCGCTGCAACCACGGCACAGCGATCATCCAGCATCAATGTCTTGATAGTTGTATCTTCAAGCGTTGTTGCCCAGGCGAGTTGATGCAGTGTCTCCAGTGCTTCCAACCAGGGACTGGCAAGTACCGGTTCGCCCTGATCCTCGCGACGGCGTGTCAGTAAGAGTTGTGGTGCGCTATCAAGTACGCGGCGGAATTGATACAGGCGCTGCGCGAGTTTCTGTTCCCAGGTGGGTAGACCAAGTTCTCGGCGCACGCCGGTGTTGAAGAAAGCCGTTGCGCGATCCTTGCCAGGGAGATGTTCGTGATCGCAGGCGCCTAATACTAGCGCGTCGAAACTCACCAGCTGACTCTGCTCCAGCGTGAGCAATTGCACCGGACCGCTGGCAAGGCTGGGGCGGAAGGTCTTGGCTTCCAGCGCGCGGCCGAGCCAGATACGGAACTCTTGCCAACTCAGGGTCAAGGGCGCGCGTTGTGCTGCGGCATCGAGTTCTTCCCACAGGGCCAGCACGCGCTGGCCGGCGGCATCGGCATCCAGCAGCGGCCAGATGCCGAGCGTGCTCAGACTGACACGCAACTGCGCGAGGAATAGCCGCGCGGAGGCCGTGCCACTATGCAGTTTGAGTAACGGACGCGCGGCCTTTTCGATACGATCGAGCAGGGCGTGCAGGGGTTCGAAGGTGGCGGCAGGCCAGTTGGCGCGATGGCGTCGAAACTCGATCTGGCGCCGGTAGCGTTCCAGTCCGCGCGCGATGTTCTCGTGCTGGATGATGTCGTGTTCCAGACGATACACCGTGGTGAGATGGGTGCCGCGTTCTTCATCTGCACAGAGGAACGGCGATTTGAGCAGATCCAACAAGGGTTGATGCGCAAAATCCTCTTCGATGCATTGCAGCCATCGTTCGACGCAGGCCGCCGCACTGGTCGTGGATAGAGCCCAGCCGCCGCTGTCGGCCAGCACAATACCGGCACGTTCCAGGAGTGCGCGCACGCGCCGCGCCAGGCGACGATCTTCCGTGACAATGCCGATGCGCTGTTTACCTTCCAATAACCAGCGGCGCACCTGGATATCGATAGCGCGCGCCTCTTGTTCCGCGGAGTCAGCCGCCAGTGTGGCGATGCTGTCGTGCAGAGGGCTGCGTGGAAACTGTTGAGCCAATTGCGCGGCACGTTGACGCAGATTCAGGTCAGCCTGTGGATAGACATTATCTAAAACCTTGCTGCGCGGATTATCGGAAGCCTGTTCCTCGCAATCTGAGCAAAGCGGGAGGATATCGATCAAGGCACGGTCGGCCAGAGTGGCTTGTGCCGAAGTATTGCCATGCAGCAGCCATTCAGCGCGACCTGTTCGCAGGCGCGCAGCAACCCACTCATGTTCCGCCTGACTCTGTGCCTGCAGTCCGATCAGAATGAAATAGGGTTCGTCGGCAGCCGGTGTGATCTGCTGCTGCAGTTTATTCAGATAATGTATCCACGGGTCTGGACGCTGCAGGGCCGTGGTCTGTTCCTGCCAGGCCTGCCAGAGTCGGTGCACGATATGTGCCTCACGGGTGAGCGCTGCCGGTGTTGGACCACTGATGCGGTAGCCTTGCGCGAGTCGTTCCGCCAGAGCTGCCTCGGATGCGGGTAGCTGCGCGCGATGCAGGCTGAGCTCATCGAATAATCCCAACAGGCTGTCGGCGACTCGCCAGGGATCATCTTCACCGAATAGCCCACTGTGTTGACGCAACGCCTCGACCAGCAACAGATGGCGTGCGGGTTCGTTCAAAGGTGGCTGGTCGTCTGCGCCGGAGGATTCGATCCAGTCACGCAGTGTAGTGATGCGCAGTCCCAACAGGGCGGCATGACCGGCCTGCTGCGCTTGCGCACACAGCGTCGTGCGCAGGCTGTTGGATGCGAGGGTATCGGCGACCAGGATGACAACGGAAGAAAGATCGGGGAGCTGGGCGGCGGCTTGCTGCAGCGTCCGTGCGGCAGCCGTTGCCAGCAGATCTTCGTGGTACGGGAAAAGACGAATGCTCATGCCTGGATCATGAGCAGCCAGGCCGTGCCATGCCTATCCTGGCCATTGGTGCGGTAAGCGACGACCTGGCTCTTAGCGCTCCAGATAATCGATCTTCCCAGGCTTGCCCAGCCATTCATCAGCGTCATCCGGGGCATCCTTCTTCTGGGTGATCACGGGCCAGGATGCCGACAGTTCGGCATTGATGGCCAGGAACTCTTCCTGTCCTTCGGGGATGTCATCCTCGGCGAAGATGGCCTCGGCCGGACATTCGGGTTCGCACAATGTGCAGTCGATGCATTCTTCCGGGTCGATGACCAGGAAATTCGGTCCTTCGTGAAAGCAATCCACTGGACAGACTTCAACGCAGTCCGTGTATTTGCATTTAATACAGTTCTCAACAACGACAAAAGTCATGGTTTGCTCCCGCAATCAACATGTGTCGGCCGGATCTGCAGGGCAGGCCGCGGGTGGAGCCGTAATGATAGGGATTGTGCCGGGTTTTGGCGAGTGCTGGTTGGGGCGGGAGACGATTTAGCTGCGGAATTGACTCACGATATTGCTCAGTACGGCATCCGGCTTGGCGATCTCAATGCGGTTACGGCCGGCGTGTTTGGCGCGATACAGGGCGTCATCGGCCGCGGCCAGCAGCATGTCGGGGCTTTCGCTGCCGCGAGGATTCATAGTGGCCACGCCGATGCTCAGTGAGATTTTGTCGCTCACTTTGGAGGCTTCGTGACGTATGTTCAGGCGAGTCACGGTGTCGCGCATTTTTTCAGCAACGCGTTGGGCGCCCTGGGTATCGGTCTCAGGCAGGACCAACGCAAATTCCTCGCCACCATAGCGCGCCACCACATCGGACGGGCGATGCACAATGCGATCCAGGGTGAGTGCGACCGTTTTCAGACAATCGTCGCCGGCCTGGTGGCCATAAGTATCGTTGAAGAGTTTGAAGTAATCGATGTCGATCATGATCAACGACAATTCAGTGCAGTTGCGCAAGGCGCGCTGCCATTCCTGATCCAGCATCTTGTCGAACTGGCGACGGTTGGCGATACCCGTCAGACCGTCCAGCGAGGACAGGCGATGCAATTCGCGGTTACTTTCCTCAAGCTGCGCATTGCTGTTTTCCAGCTGACGCTGCAGATCGCGCAGTGCCTGATAGGCGGCATCGCGCTCTGCCTGTGCCATGTAGCTGCGAGAGTGAGCACGGATGCGTGCGATCAATTCCACTTGATCCGGTAGTTTGACCAGATAATCGTTGGCGCCATTGGTAAAGGCCTCGCTCTTGATAGACGGGTCGTCTTTACTCGATAGCACAATGACCGGGATGTCGCGGCTGGCCGGGTTGGCGCGGTAGAAACGCACCAGCATCATGCCGTCGATTTCCGGCATGACCAGGTCCTGCAGAATAATGGTTGCGTGGAGACTGATGGCCGTCTGGATGGCTGCGCGAGGATCGGAGCAGTAATGGAACTCGATATCCGCCTCGTCGACCAGCATGCGCCGGATCGCCTCGGCGACCATGGCCTGGTCGTCGACCAGCAGCACCACGGCCCGGCGTATCAGCACGGACGGGTCATTCACGATAGCTTTGCTTTTGTCATCCATGGGTCAGAATCCACATAATTATGCGGTTATCGGCCTCCGCAGAGATTTCAGTAGTGCGGGGCCAATGGCCTTCAATTCCAATATATCGACCGCCGCGCCTATTTCCGCAGCGGCCTTGGGCATTCCGTAAATAGCGCTGCTGGCCTGATCCTGGGCAATGGTGTGGCAGCCGGCCTGGCGCAGGGCCAGCAGCCCATTACCGCCGTCCTTACCCATGCCGGTGAGCAGGACACCAACGGCCTGGCCACCCCAATGTCGCGCCACGGTTTCGAAAAATACGTTTACAGACGGGCGGTAAGGGTAATCCTCGGGCTTGGCTGTGTAATCCAGGGTACTCTCGCGTGTGAGGATCAGATGATCCTCTCGGCCGGCGATCAATACCTGGCCCGGCTGGGGGCGGTCGCCGGGTTGCGCCAGCCGGACCTTCAGGGCGGTCTGTTCATTCAGCCATTCGGCAAAGCTGCGGGCGAATTCCTCGTCGACATGCTGGACGATGATAATAGCGGCGGCCAGATTGGAGGGCAGTGGCTCAAGGATGGTTTTCAGGGCGGCGGGTCCGCCGGTCGAGGCGCCGATAGCGATCAGTGGCGGACAACGGCCGGGCACGGCGCAGGGATTGTGATGAACTGGGGCATGGGGTGCGGATATCCGTTTTGGCGCTTCGATCAGGCGGCCGACCATATCGATCTTGTGCAATAGTGCTTCATGCCCGCCGCTGGTTCCGTTCATGCCAAGGATGGGTGTATTGATGGCATCCAGTGCCCCGGCGCCCATGGCCTCAAATACCTTGCCGGCATTCCCGGACACGCTGGCGGTGACCACAACAATGGCGCAGGGAGTTTTGGCCATGATCTGACGAGTGGCCGCGACGCCGTCCATCACCGGCATGATCAGATCCATAAGAATGAGATCGGGCACATCGTCAGCACAACGGTGTACCGCATCGGCGCCGTCTTCGGCGACCCAGGCAACCTGATGACGACCGCTATCGGCAATCACACGGCGCAGGGATTCCGCAGCAAGTTTCGAATCATTTACGACAGCGACACGCATATCCTATTCCGTAGCAGTTGACTTAGGCTTGGCCGATCAGGTCGGCGACAGCATCTAGCAGTGTTTCATCATGAAAGCTGCCCTTGGTCAGGTAGTAATCGGCGCCGACTTCCAGTCCGCGCTGGCGATCTTCATCACGATCTTTATAGGAAACAATCATCACCGGCAGCGCTTTCAGCTGCGGGTCTTTCTTTATCAGACTGACAAACTCAAAGCCGTTCATGCGCGGCATATCGACATCGCTGATCACGAGATCGTATTCACCCGTGCGCACGGCGTTCCATCCGTCCATGCCATCCACTGCAACCTCGACGTAATAGCCGCGATTGACCAGCATATTGCGTTCCACCTCACGTACAGTGATGGAGTCGTCCACCACCAGAATGCGTTTGGTAGCCTTCTTTTTCTGGCTTTCGCTGTCGCGGCGGATTTTGTCCAGACGGCCGCCGGCGATCAGGATGTCGACCGAACGCAGCAGATCGTCGACATCGATGATCAAACAGGGATCACCGTTCTCCAGGATCGCGGCGGAGCTGATATCTTTGACCTTGCCGAGGCGGGTATCGAGTGTTTGTACCACCAGACCGCGTTCGCCGAGGAAGCGGTCGACCACTAATCCGTAGCGGCTCAGACGTTCACCCAGTACGACGATGCAAACTTCGTCCCCCGCGGGTGGTTCACCTTCCAGATTGAGTACCTGATTGGCGCCAACCAGTCCGATATGTTGGTTACCGAGGGTGAAATACTGGCGACCTTCCATCACCTCGATGGCATGCCGCGGAAGTTTCAGCGTGCGATGAATCTGTGCGAGCGGGAAGGCATAGGGTTCACCGGCGATTTCAACCAGCAATGAGCGCATCACCGATAGTGTCAGCGGTAACTGCAGATGAAAACGCATGCCCTTGCCGGGCTGCGCAGCGGCATGGACGATGCCGTGCATTTCCTGAACCACGCTATGCACCACATCCAGGCCGACGCCGCGTCCGGATATTTCAGTCACCTGCTCGCGGGTGGAGAAGCCGGGTAGGAACAGGAAATCCATCAGTTCCGACTCGCTGAGCTCGGCGGCCATATCCTGAGAGACCAGTTTTTTCTTGACGATTTTCTCGCGCAACTGAGCGGTATCCATACCGCGGCCATCGTCTTCGACAACGATCGATAACATGCCGGCGCTGTGCATGGCCTCAAGGCGGATAGTCGCCATATCCGGCTTGCCGGCGGCGGCGCGCTCCTCGGTTGTCTCAATGCCATGGTCGATGGCATTGCGAATAAGATGATTGAGTGGTGCCTCGATCTTTTCCAGGATGTCACGGTCGACCTGGGTGGTCAGACCACGGATATCTATTTGGATCTTTTTGTTCAGGGTGCGAGCCATATCGCGCACCATGCGCTGGAAGCCATGTACGCCATCGGCGAAGGGCCGCATGCGGCTGGCGATCACTTCACGATTTAGACGGTTCGCCAGATTGTGGCTGCGACGATCGAATTCATCCAGATCGTTGAGGCGTTCGCCAATCAGCTGCCGGCAGACGGCTGCCTTGTGCTGAGCATCGCCGAGCAGATTGCGCGCATATTCGTCGACGTGCGTCATCTCCAGAGCATCGCGCAATTTGTCCAACAGGCTGATGAGCTCGGTATGCCGGTGTTTGAAATGCACCAGTGCATCCGCATAGGGGCGCAGCCAGCGTGCCTCAACCTGCACCTCGCCGGCCAGGCCCATCAGTCGATTCAAACTCTCGGCAGAGACGCGGATAGCGCTGTCATGGGCTTGTTTCGCAATGCGCCTGTCGGTGGTTACGGTGACCGGTTCCGGTGCGGGTTGATCAGCAACAGGTAGCGGAGCCGAGGCGGCTGGTGATACGCCGCTGGGTAACGTGACCAGCGCGGCTTCCAGGCTGTCGATGTCGGTTGCGTGTTGCGTGGCCCAGTCGGTGATGTTTTGCGCGGCACCAATACGCGTGAGCATGTCGACACCTTTCAACAGCAGGTCGATATGCGGCGCCCCCAGGACCAGTTTGCCTTTTTGTGCGGCGACCAGTCCGTCTTCCATGGCATGTGCAATGCGCACGCCAGGCTTGACGTCCACCATGCGCGCGGCACCTTTCAGTGAGTGCGCGGCGCGCATCATGGCTTCGAGGCATTTGGCGCTGGTCGGATTTTGCTCGAGTTCTAACAATCCTTCCGCGAGTGATCGGGTTTGGCTTTCGACTTCGACCCGGAACAGATCCAACATGGCCGGATCGGCCTCACGGATTGCGGGTGCTGCTGAGCTCTTTGTGGGTTTCGCGGCGGCCGCTGCCGGTATTGCGGCACCGGCAGTGGTATTGAGTGATTGAATCAGCGTGGCAAGTTCTTTGGCGTGGATTGTGGCCCAATCAGCTTGATCGGCCTCGGCGGCGATGCGTTTGAGCATGTCCACCGACTGCAGGAGTATGTCCACCAACTCGGCACCGAGGAAGCTCCGTCCTTCCTGCGCGGCGACGAATATATCTTCGATGACATGTGCGACCTGCACGCAGGCTTCAACGGCGACCATGCGGCCGGCGCCTTTGATGGAATGCGCGGCACGCATCAGCGCCTCCAGCGCGCTGGGATCGCCGGGATTCGCTTCCAGTTTCAACAGCTGTTCACTGAGGCGACTGGCCTGGGTTTCGACCTCGTCGCGGAACAGATCCAGCATGGAGAATTCATTGCTCATGACAGGCTCCTGCTCAGGGTATGGAACAGCAGCTCGGCCTCGAGACAGGCGACATGTTGGTCATTCCAGTGCAATACACCACGGGTGTAGGTTGCCTTGGACTTGCTGACTGTGGCGGGCACCGCCTGCAATTCGCTGGGGTGGTGACGATGCAGGCCATGGACTTCGGTAACCGGAAATACGAATTCATGTTCTCCATTACTGATCAGGATCATGCGGTCGGCAATGCCGACACTGCCGAAGCGCCGCGGCAATTCGCCTTTTTCCAGATCCATGAGTCCGCCGAGTGAGATACAGATTTGCAGCTCACCGCGCATATTGACCAATCCCTTGACGATATTTCTGCGCGTATGCGGCAGGCGTCTGATTGGTTTTGATGAGGTGATTTCTCGCACGATGACACTCGGGATGGAAAGCCATTCATCGCCGAGTCTGAAGATCACGATGGATTCGGTATTGGGCTGTTTGATTTTCTTCTGGGCGGAGATGACCTTCGTCCACTCTTCGCGATAGCTCGCCGGGATTTCACGCTGCAGTATTTTCTGACCCGCGGCCGAGTAGTGCTCACAGTTGCGGCAATGCACCACCCGCTTGAGAATCGGGCAAGCCTCTTCACTGTTGCGTTGCCGCCAGACACCGATACGGTTCCAGCAATCGTCGATAATGATGGCGGCAGTTTCGTTCATACGCCCTCGGCACGCTGTGCCGCCTCATTCTGCTGGCGTTCGAAACTGCGTTTGGCACGTTGTTGCGTCAGTGCCGCATTGGCCAGATCGCCGCGTCGCTCCAAAATAAGCGCCAGATGTGTCAGGGCTTCATAATGGTTTGGGTCGAGATAGAGCGCCTTGCGCAGCAAGGCTTCCGCTTCACTGCTTTCACCGACCGCCTCACGAACCAACGCCAGCAGATAAAACGCCTGCGCATCCGGCCCTAGCTGGCGGAGATGCGCTTCACAGAGCGTGGCCGCTTCAACCAGGTGGCCTTCATTGGCGAGTCGGGTTGCGGTTTCGAGATCCGGTTGCGGACGCGAAGCAGGTTCAGCTGCAGGGGCAGTCGGAGTGACGTCCGCAAAGGGACGCGCCGCCGGAGTGGGCGCCGGTGGGGTAATGGCACGGCGTCGTTTGGGCAACTGAAACGGTGTCTCGTTTTCGACTTGCGCCGCGCGCTGGTTCGCACCGCGCATAAAGGCAAAGCTGCGTGCATGGTCCAAGGGCGAGAATTTCTGGCCTGCGAGCACGCCGGCTTCGGCGTGGCCGAGAAACAGCAGACCTTCGGGTTGGAGCAGACGTTCAAGCACTTTCAATGCCCGTGCCTGAGTGGCGCGGTCGAAGTAGATCAGCAGATTGCGGCAGAATACGACATCGTAGGGTTCATGGCCGCTGAGGAATCCCGGTGCCAACAGGTTGGCATGGTGAAACTTCACCTGGCTGCGCGCTTTCGGCTGCAGCAGATAACCCTGTTCGGATTTTATAAAGTGTCGTGCGCGGAAGCTGAGGTCATCGCCGCGAAATGAGTTCTCGCGGTATAACCCGAGTCTGGCGCGACGCAAATTCGGTTCGCTGATATCCACCGCATCGATACTGAAGTCGCTGGGACCGAACCCGGCATCGAGCAATGTCATGGCGATGGTATAGGGCTCTTCACCCGTGGAGCAGGGTATGCTCAGAATCCGCAGTGGCCCATAACGGTCTCTCGGCGGCCAGTTTTCCCTGGCATAGCGCGCCAAAGCAATGAAAGGATTGCGGTCACGGAAAAACCAGGTTTCCGGAACAATGACTTCTTCGATAAGTTGTTGCAGTTCGATCGTGCCGCTCTGCAGACGGCGTAGATAATCATCTGTGCTGGTGATGACGAGTTCACGCATACGCACTTGTACGGCACGCGCAATCGCGGAGCTGCCGATCGAGGCTGAACTCAGACCCATGGTCTGTTGCAGTAACTGTTCGATAGCGTCCTGAGACATCAGGCGCACTCCCGGAACAGATTGTCACGCAGTTCGCTGGGCAGGATATGTTCAACCTCCAGGCGTTGCACCATGGCTTCGCCGACCTTGATCAAGTCGCCAAGGTAAGGCGCGTCGTCGACATGGATGCCGGCAGGCAGGAATTCTCCCTCCTTGATCTTGATGGTCTCGGTGACCTGTTCAGCGAGCAGGCCGAGAATGTGCGACCGGTCCTCTGCCGCCGGATATTCAACCAGGACGATGCGGGTGGTCAGGAATTCACCGCAATGCTGTGTCGTTGTCAGCCGGCACAGATCGATCACCGGCACCAGCGTGCCGCGGTAATCGAACAGCCCCGCGATGTAGGGTTCGGCATGTGGCAACGGTTTCAGATTGACCATGGGCACAACCTCGACGATACGCCGTGCATCCAGGGCGTAGCGCTCGGTTCCCATCCGCAGCAGGAGATACAGCATGGTTAACCCTGCGAGTTGACTTTGAAGTGCGAAACGCCTTCTTGCAGCCGGCGCGCGGCGTCGTTGAGCTGGCCGATGGCGCCGTTGGACTGGCGTAGCGACTCGGCGGTCTGGGATGAAGACTCCGCCAGTTGAATCATCGCCTCACTGATCTGATGCCCGCCCTTGGCCTGCGACTGCATGCCTTCGTGGACTTCCTCGAAGCGCGGAATGAGCTGCTGAACCTGTTCAATGATCTGTCCAAGCTGTGAGCCGACGCGACGCACATCATCCACGCCCTGGCGTACCTCGGTGGAGAATTTCTCCATACCCATCACGCCGGCAGACACCGCCGATTGCATTTCTTTCACCATCTGTTCGATATCCCAGGTCGCGACCGCGGTCTGATCGGCAAGACGGCGAATCTCGGTGGCGACCACGGCGAAGCCCACACCGTATTCACCGGCCTTTTCCGCCTCGATGGCGGCATTCAGCGACAGCAGATTGGTCTGATCGGAGACCTTGTTGATCGTGGTCACCACGGTGTTGATGTTGCCGGCCTTCTCGGACAATACCGCGAGTTTGGAGCCAATGGCGGTAGTGGCGTCCATCATGTTGCGCATGGTCTCTTCCATGCGTACCAGTGAGGAACGACCTTGATTGGCGCTGTCCGCGGTCTTGACGGCGACGTCGGTCACCTCGTGCATGGTGTTGACCAGTTCTTTGGATGTTGCCGAGATCTGAGTCACCGTGGCGCGAATTTCGTTGGTGGTGGCGGCCTGTTCGCTGACCGTTGCCTCCTGCTGCTTGGCGGTGGCGGCGATTTCGGTCGCGGATGATGTCACCTGAATACCGGATTGCTGAATGCGCGCGACCAGATTGTTAAGACTGTCGAGCATGCCTTGGATACCCGAGGCCAAGTCCGAAATCACGTCGTTATCGCGGTAGACCATCAGCTGACCGGTAAGATCACCATGCGCGGCGCCCTCGACGACCTCGCGGATCAATTCCACTTTGCCGGTGACATCTTCGGCATGCTGGCGTTCACGCTCGACCAGGTCGCGGACCTTTTCGCTCATACGGTCGAAGGCCTTGGCGAGGGCATTGAATTCCTTCACGGCACGCGAGCGCACAGTGACGTTCAAGTCACCCTCGGCGGCGCGCTGCATATCCTGGATGAGATTGGTAACCGGGCGGAACAGGAAGCTGTTGAACAGCCAGATGGCCAGCATCAGGCTACCGCCGGTCAGAAACAGATAGGCGACAGCTGTTGAACTGCGCACCTTGGCCATGTCGGCATACAGACGTTGCACGCCCTCGACGACTTCGAGTTCCAGCAACGGTTGCTGCTGGCTGTCCATGACCAGATGCTGAACCGGTAATTCCTCTGCGTCCGGGGTATGCCAGTCGGACGATTTGTAAAGATTGCTGCCATCCGGTTTGTTGATCTGGAAGGGCAGCATCAGATTTTCCTGGATGGTGCTGAGACCTTTAATGGGTGACACGACGACTTCCAGATAACCGACCGGACGCAGGCCGCCTATCGGGATCAGGTTCGAGTGATAGGGGGTTTCGTTATGTGACCACAGCGCGTTAGCAACCTTGAGTGTCTCGGTACCGGTGCGCGCGCCAACCTGCGCCTTCAGTGCTGCGGGCAGTTCACCACCGAGATCCTCCGCGCCCAGGCTGCTTTCGGCGACCAGGTGATATTCCAGGTCATAACTGCGCAGCTTGATGAGGTCGATACTGAGATTGTCGGCGAGGCCCTGTTGGAAAGGTTCATTCAGCAGGATGACGAAATCGGCCCAGCGAGCGGAATCCTGCAGCGCGGCCTCGAAGGCGGCGCGGAACTGATCGTTTTTCTGCAGGCTCTGTCCGAGGTCGAGGCTGTGTTGATTGAGTTTGCGCAGTGACTCGTTATAGGCCAGCTCTAACACGCGGGACAGCGTGTGCGATTGTGCGGACAGCGCTGCATCCTGGTAGCGGGTACTGGAGAACAGTGTCAACGCGATGGAGGACAGGCCAAGCAGCAATAGAATGCCGACCGTGAGTGCCTTGAGGGAAATCTTCTCGATTTTCATTGTGTAATCCAGTCCGGGCTGCGGGGTCATCTCCATATGTCGCACCCAGGCAAGGCCCAGGCGCAACGCTCCTGTCCTCAAAAAGAGCAAATTCGGTGCCACGCGTAATGCGGCCAGGTGATTTCAGAGGTTTATTATTGAAATTCAGATAGTTAAAGATAATAGCAGGCGGGTGGATAACGTCCTGGGCGCCGATTAGTTGGCGCAAACGGCTTTAATTGGAATGCAGGATGTCTTTGAGCTTGAACAGGATATCCAAGGCCTGGCGGGGGCTGAGGTCGGCAGGCTCGATACCTTCCAGGGCATCGAGGATCGGGTGGTCGGGCGGGGTGCCGAACAGGGCGAGTTGACCGCCCCGGGTGGGCGCCGCAGCTGTGCTGGATTGGGTTTCCAGTTCTTGCAGACGCTGGCGCGCCTGGGTCAGCACATCCTTGGGTATGCCGGCCAGTGCGGCGACATGCAGGCCGTAACTGCGGTCGGCCGGCCCTTCCTTAACGGCATGCAGAAAGACGATGCGGTCGCCGTGCTCCATGGCATCCAGATGCACATTGACGATGGATGGATATTGCTGGGGCAGTTCGGTCAGTTCGAAGTAATGCGTGGCGAACAGGGTGAAGGCCCGTAGCCGACTGGCGAGATCGGCGGCCACCGCCCAGGCCAGCGACAGGCCATCATAGGTGCTGGTGCCGCGGCCGATCTCGTCCATCAGCACCAGACTCTGTTCAGTGGCGTTGTGCAGAATGTTGGCGGTCTCGGTCATTTCCACCATGAAGGTCGAACGTCCGGAGGCGAGATCGTCGGCGGCGCCGATGCGGGTGAAGATGCGATCGATCGGTCCCATGATGGCACGCGTTGCCGGCACGAAGCTGCCGATGTGCGCGAGCAGCACAATCAAGGCGGTCTGGCGCATGTAGGTGGATTTACCGCCCATGTTCGGACCGGTGATGACGAGCATGCGACGCGTATCGTCGAAGTGTACATCGTTGGGAACGAAGGGCGTATCCAGTACCTGTTCCACCACCGGGTGACGGCCGGCTTCGATCACGAGACCGGGTTCGTCACTCAGCTCCGGACGGCGCCAGTCGAGGCGGTCGGCGCGTTCCGCGAAACAGGCCAACACATCCAGTTCCGCGATGGCCTCGGCCGCATTCTGCAAGGGCACCAAGTATTCGAGAAGTTGATCCAGCAATGCGTCGTAAAGCATCTTCTCGCGTGCCAGGGCGCGTTCACGCGCGGACAGGACTTTGTCCTCGAAGGCCTTCAATTCCGGGGTAATGTAACGTTCGGCGCCCTTGAGGGTTTGCCGGCGTTGAAAATCATCGGGCACCCGTGCTGCCTGTGCCTTGCCGACCTCCAGGTAATAACCGTGCACGCGGTTGTAACCGAGCTTGAGCGTGGCGATACCGGAGCGCGTGCGCTCGCGCGTTTCCAGATCGACCAGATACTGATCGGCGTTTTCACTCAAGCCGCGCAGCTCGTCGAGTTCGCTGTCGTAGCCAGTGGCAAGCATGCCGCCATCGCGGATCAGTACCGGCGGTTGTTCCACAAGGGCGCGTTGCAACAAACTCTGCGGCTGCGGATGTTCACCGATGCTCGCCGCGAGTTCCTGCAGCAACGGGTCGTCATGCTGCGCCAGCAGTTGTTGCAATGCGGGCAAGCGCACCAGACTGTCACGCAGGCCGGACAGATCGCGCGGCCGCGCGGACTTCAGGGCCACGCGGGTCATCACGCGTTCCAGATCGCACAGGCCTTTGAGCAGCTCATGGATGGCTTCGAAGCTGCGGTTGCCCTGCAGGGTTTCCACGCATTGATGACGTTTGCGCAGCAGATTGCGGCTGCGCAGCGGACGGTTCAGCCAGCGCCGCAATAAACGTCCGCCCATGCTGCTGGCGGTGCCATCGAGCACACCGGCGAGACTGTGCTCGACGCGCCCCGATTGCGCTTGATCGAGTTCCAGATTGCGGCGGCTCGCCGCATCCAGAATGATGCTGTCTTCGCGCAGTTCCGTACGCAATCCGCGCAGGTGCGGTAACGCGGCGCGTTGGGTGTCTTTTACATACTGCAGCAGCGCGCCGGCGGCACCGATGGCAAGCGGCAGACTCTGGCAGCCAAAACCGGCAAGGTCACGGGTGCCGAATTGCGCGCACAGCTGGCGCTGACTGCTGTCCACCTCGAAATGCCAGGGCGGGCGACGTTTACTGCCGCTGCGTTCGGTGATGGCTGATGGAAATGTGTTGTCTTCGTTGAGCAGCAGTTCACTCGGACGCAGTCGTTCCAGTTCACTGTGCAGGGCTTCGAGGCCATTGAGTTCCTGCGCACTGAAACGCCCGCTGCTGAGATCCAGTGCTGCAAGACCATAGCGTTCCCGATGTGTTGTGACGGCGGCGAGCAGATTATCGCGGCGTTCTTCCAGCAATGCGTCTTCGGTGACCGTACCCGGTGTGACAATGCGTATCACTTGCCGGTCCACCGGGCCTTTGCTGGTGGCCGGGTCGCCGATCTGTTCGCAGATCGCCACCGATTCACCTAACCGTACCAGCTTGGCCAGATATTGATCGGAAGCATGTACCGGGACACCGCACATTGGAATCGGCTCGCCGGCCGATTGGCCGCGTGCGGTCAGGGTTATATCGAGCAGCTTGGCGGCGCGGCGCGCGTCGCCAAAAAACAGCTCGTAGAAATCGCCCATGCGGTAGAACAGCAGAATGTCCGGATGCTCGGCCTTGATGCGCAGATACTGCTGCATCATCGGCGTGTGCGGGCTGGTGTCTTTGGGGGATGTGGACATCGGGCGGGAGTTTACCCAAAGCGCGGCGGGGTGCCTACTCTTGATGTCGGGGGTAGGAGGGTGGGGCAATCAGGCATTCATTCGGGCTTGTACAATCACTTCCAACCTAACGTTGATTGATATCTACGCAGCATGCGGCCGCACCAGCTTCTCGATTTCCTTGCCCACTGTGCGCCGAGCCACGCGCAGATCATATTCGGTTTGCAGGCCCATCCAGAGTTCCGGCGATACTTTGAAGTAGCGTCCCAGACGCAGCGCCGTGTCGGCGGTGATACCGCGTTTGCCATTTACGATCTCGCTGATACGCCCCGGCGGTACGCCGATTTCCCGTGCAAGTCGATTAATGCTGATTTCCAGCGGGGTAAGGTATTCCTCACGCAGTATTTCGCCGGGATGAATGGGTTCGAGTAGTTTGGGCATAACGCGATCTCTAGTGATAGTCGACGATTTCCACGCCAGAAGGTTCAGCATTTTCCCAGATAAAACAGATGCGCCACTGATCATTTATGCGGATGCTGTGTTGGCCCCTGCGATTGCCTTTGAGGGCTTCAAGGCGGTTGCCAGGCGGTGACCGGAGGTCGTCCAATTTCATTGCCTGGTGCAAAAAGAGCAGCTTACGGCGCGCGACCCGTTCGATATTCCGAAACCGTGGGACGTCGACGTCGTTGAACAAGGCTTCCGTGTCCTTGCAACGAAAAGACTGAATCATGGAGTTAGGCTATTACGGGGTCCGTAATATGTCAATTGCCTTAGGGAGGTTTATCTGCTTGCGTTACCCCCTGTCCTTTGATAACAAGGACCTTAGGTTTCAGGGGGGGGGTTGCGATGCTACACGACTACGAAGAAAAGCGGGATTTCATCCGCATGCTGTTGGAGTACCCGGTGAATTGTATCGAGCTTGCGTCGGGCAAGCGTTTTACCGGACAGGCCAAGGATCTCAGTGGCAAGGGCTTGGGTTTGGAAGTCGGACGATCTCTTGCTGAAGGTGCGCTACTGGAAGTGCGCATAGAACCGGAGATGTCCGTGGTGCCGCCGTTGCATGCGGTGGTGGAAGTGGTGCGGGTCGAGGCCGATGATCTGGGTGAGCGGTTCCGGGTCGGCACGGCTATTCGTGAGTTCAAGTCTTAAGTCATCAACTTAATGAGTCATAGCACTGATGCGGAACTGGCCGAACTGGCGACGCGCCTGGGTGCCTGTTTGCTCGCAACGCATCAACATCTGACGCTGGCCGAATCCTGTACCGGTGGCTGGGTCGCGAAAGTGATCACCGACATCGCCGGTAGCTCGCAATGGTTCGATCGCGGTTTTGTCACTTATACCAACGCATCCAAACAGGCATTACTGAACGTTCCCGCAGAGACGCTGGAGAACGACGGCGCGGTGAGCGCCGCAACGGTTGCTGCAATGGCGCATGGGGCGTTGGCACAGAGTAATGCGCAACTGAGCTGCGCGATCAGCGGTATCGCCGGACCGGGCGGTGGCAGTGACACCAAGCCGGTCGGACTGGTCTGGTTTGCCTGGGCAGTGCGCGATGCTGCGGTGCGCACCGAGCAGCAGATCTTCAGCGGCGACCGCGAGGCGGTGCGCCGTCAGGCCGTAGCTCATGCCCTGCGGGGGCTGCTGGATGTCTGCGGCGGCTAGCCAACGCTTATTCTTTGCGCTCTGGCCGGATGATGAAACGCGGGCGGCACTGGCTACCCTTATTCATACGCATATACGCCGCAATGGCCATGCCGTTGCCGCCGCCAACCTGCATATCACCCTGGCCTTTCTCGGCAATCAATCTCCCGAACAACGAGCCTGTCTAGAGGTGGCGGCAAGTGCGGTGTCGGCGCCGCCTTTTGAGTTGAGCATCGATCGCTTGGGCCACTGGGCGCGGCCGCGGATTTTCTGGGCCGGCCCCAGTGATGTGCCGGATGCGCTGAAGATGTTAGTGGCAGAGCTGAATCAGACACTGGCCGCCTGTGGCTATCAACCCGAGCAGCGGCACTTTCAGCCGCACATCACTCTGGCACGCAAGGCACTGCGGCCACCGGAGCACATCCAGATCCCCGCCATCGTCTGGCCGGCACAGGAGTTCTGTCTGGTGGAGTCGGTGTCGGGCGAGCGCGGCGTTGAATACCGCGTGATGGGTCGTTGGCCATTGCAGGATTGATCCAGGCCGCTCCTACCAGTTTCAATGACCACTGAAACATGCCCGGACATTTTTATCAGACCTCTTGCAGTCCGTTGGCGGGTACTGTATAAATCCACAGTACCCGCTGCGGCATCTCCAGGACGATTCAGGATGCGCCCGGTGACGCTCTCAACTCATTGTTTCCTCTGAGTTCAGGGGTCCACCGTCCCGAGGCGCGATGAATTTTCCGGGTTGCCCAGTGTGGTTCCCTCGGGGCTCATGGGATAATCGCCACCGCTCCGAAATTCAGCGTCCGTCGGCCAGGGAGGCCGCGGACAGATCCAACCCAGCAGGGGAGACAGGACAATGGAAGACAACAAGCGTAAGGCCTTGGGCGCGGCATTAAGTCAGATCGAAAAGCAGTTCGGCAAGGGCGCCGTGATGCGCATGGGCGATGCCGGTACGGTACGCGACATTGATGTGATCTCCACCGGTTCATTAAGCCTGGACTTGGCGCTGGGCATCGGCGGTTTGCCGCGCGGCCGTGTTGTCGAGATCTACGGACCGGAATCGTCCGGCAAGACCACCCTGACCCTGCAGGTCATCGCCGAGGCGCAGAAGCTGGGTGGTACAGCGGCCTTCATCGATGCCGAACACGCGCTCGACCCGGCCTATGCCGCCAAGCTGGGTGTGAACGTGGATGAACTGCTGGTATCGCAGCCCGACACCGGCGAGCAGGCCCTGGAAATCGCTGACATGCTGGTGCGCTCCAGTGCGGTCGATGTCGTCGTCGTCGACTCGGTCGCCGCGCTGACGCCGAAGGCCGAAATCGAAGGCGAAATGGGCGACTCGCATATGGGTTTGCATGCGCGCCTGATGTCGCAGGCGCTGCGTAAACTGACCGCCAACATCAAGCGTTCCAATACGCTGGTGATTTTCATCAACCAGATCCGTATGAAGATTGGTGTCATGTTCGGTAGCCCCGAGACCACCACCGGCGGTAATGCGCTCAAGTTCTATGCCTCGGTGCGTATCGATATCCGCCGTATCGGCGCCATCAAGAAGGGTGATGAGATCATCGGCAACGAGACGCGCGTGAAGGTTGTCAAAAACAAAGTCGCGCCGCCGTTCAAACAGGCTGAGTTTGAAATCCTCTACGGTGAGGGTATCTCGCGTAACGGTGAGATTATCGATCTCGGCGTGAAGGCCAACATCGTTGACAAGGCCGGTGCCTGGTACAGCTATAACGGTGACCGTATCGGTCAGGGCAAAGACAATGCGCGTCAGTTCCTCAAAGACAACCCGGCCATTGCCAAAGATATCGAAGGACGTATCCGCACCGAGCTGCTGATGCAGCCGGCGGTTGCAGGCACTGATGAACCCGAAGAAGAGCTGGAAGAGGCCTGAGGGCGAGGCGCAGGCCCCCGATCCGCAGTCATTGGAGCGGATCGCGGTCGGCCTGCTGGCGCGGCGCGAGCACAGTCGGGCCGAACTGCAACACAAGCTGACGATGCGCGACTTTGGCGCTGATGATGTGGAGCAATTGCTCGATCGGCTTGCGGCGCAAAAGTTACAGTCCGACGAACGTTTTGCCGCGGCCTATGTGCGCATGCGCTGTGGGCGTGGTTACGGCCCACAACGTATCCGTGCCGAACTCCGCGAACGGGGCATCACGCCAGAGTTGATCGAGCAGACGTTTGCAGATCAGTCAGACGCGGACACGCCCAGTATCGACGCTATCTGGGGCCGGAAATTCGCCGGTCACCTCCCCGAGGATTACCGCGAACGCGCTCGGCAGATGCGTTTCCTGCAACAGCGCGGTTTTTCCACGGGGGATATCTATGCGCTGTTCGGGCGGCTGGGTGCGCGGGATAACGAATAAACCGGGCCTCATCCCGTAGGGCGCAATAGCAAAGCGTATTGCGCCGCATGTTTTACTCCCTCCACCGAAAACATCCGGCGTATTACGGCCAAGGCCTAATACGCCCTACGGTCATAGCAACAGCTGAATCCGGTATTCCCTCTCTCCTCGCGGGAGAGGGTCAGGGTGAGGGGGTTTTTAGATAGAGAATCACCCTCTCCCTGGCCCTCCCCCATCTAAGGGGGAGGGGATTATTCTTTGTTATGATTTGTGCGCACACCTATGCGCTGTTCGGGCGGCTGGGTGCGCGGGGAGACGAATAAAAGCCTGGTCCTATCTTGTAGGGTGCAATAGCGGAGCGTATTGCGCCGGATGTTTTACTCCCCCACCGCAAAACATCCGGCATATTACGGCCAAGGCCTAATACGCCCTACGGTCATAGCAACAGCTGAATCCGGTATTCCCTCTCCCCTCGCGGGAGAGGGCCAGGGTGAGGGGGTTTTGAGATAGAGAATCACCCTCTCCCTGGCCCTCCCCCATCTAAGAGGGGAGGGGAGTATTCTTTGTTATGATTTGTGCGCACACCTGCATTGGCTTCACGTTGCAATATGTTCCCCTTGTATCACACATGAAAACCCTGAATATGACCCGCCAACCGCATGACGCGGGGATCTTGTTGAGTTAAGCTTGCGGGTCTTAACCTATGACGCCCATTGAACTATTTAGCAGCGACGCCGCCCACTATGTCGATCAAAATGACCAGCGCCGAAATCCGCCAGAGCTTTCTCGATTTTTTCCAGCAGAAAGACCATGCCCTGGTACCTTCCAGTTCACTGGTGCCGGGTAACGACCCGACGCTGCTGTTCACCAACGCGGGCATGGTGCAATTCAAGGATGTCTTCCTGGGCCAGGATGCGCGACCCTATACCCGCGCGGTCAGCAGTCAGCGCTGCGTGCGTGCCGGTGGCAAGCACAATGATCTGGAAAACGTGGGTTATACCGCGCGTCATCACACCTTTTTCGAAATGCTGGGCAATTTCAGTTTCGGTGATTACTTCAAGCGCGAGGCCATCCACTACGCTTGGGAATATCTGACCCAGACCCTGCAGCTGCCGGCGGATAAACTCTGGATCACGGTTTACCAGGATGACGACGAGGCCGCCGATATCTGGATCAAGGAGATTGGTGTCGATCCCGCGCGCCTGACCCGCATTGGCGACAAGCCCGGTGGTAAACCCAACGAGAGCGATAACTTCTGGTCCATGGGCGATACCGGCCCCTGCGGCCCCTGCACTGAAATCTTTTACGATCATGGTCCGCAGATCGCCGGTGGTCCGCCGGGTTCACCCGAGGAAGACGGCGATCGTTATATCGAGATCTGGAATCTGGTGTTCATGCAGTACAACCGCGATGCCAGCGGTGCCATGGCGCCGCTGCCCAAACCCTCGGTCGATACCGGCATGGGTCTGGAGCGTCTGGTAGCCGTGCTGCAGCATGTGCACAGCAACTACGACATCGATCTGTTCCGTAATCTGATTCGCGCCGCGGCCGATCTCGCCGGTCTGCAAGATCCCAACAACAGTTCCTTGCGCGTCATCGCTGACCATATCCGTTCCTGTGCCTTCCTCGTTGTTGATGGCGTGCTGCCAAGCAACGAAGGTCGCGGCTATGTGCTGCGCCGCATCGTGCGCCGCGCGGTGCGCCACGGTTATCGCCTCGGTATCAAGGATGTCTTCTTCTATAAACTGGTCGGGCCGTTGTGTGAGCAGATGGGCGCGGCTTATCCCGAATTGCTCGCGGCGCGCGAACAGGTCGAACGCGCGCTCAAGCAGGAAGAGGAACGCTTCGCCGAGACGCTCGATCAGGGCATGAAGATCCTTGATGCCGATATCGCGGCGCTCAAGGGCAAAGAGATTCCCGGTGCGACGGTGTTCAAGCTGTATGACACCTTTGGTTTTCCCGTGGATCTTACCGCCGACATCGCACGCGAACGTGGGTTGGTGTTGGATTTAGCAGGCTTCGAGCGCGAGATGGAAGCACAACGCGAACGTGCCCGTGCCGCCAGCCAGTTCGGTGTCGATTACAACAGCGCCATCAAGGTGGAGGGCTGCACGGATTTCACCGGTTACGAAAAACTCATCGATAAAGGCAGCGTGACGGCTTTATTCCGTGGCAGCGATGCCGTGCAGCAACTGAATGCGGGTGAAGAGGGTGTGGTGATCCTCGATCACACGCCGTTCTATGGTGAGTCCGGTGGTCAGGCTGGTGACCGTGGCGTGTTGGAAACGGCCAATGCGCGTTTCGATGTGCGCGATACCCAGAAGCAGCAGGGCGTGCATGTCCACGTGGGTGTGCTCAGTTCCGGCAGTCTCAAGATCGGCGACACGGTCGAGGCACGTGTCGATGAGACCTCGCGTCGCGCAACCATGCTCAATCATTCCGCGACTCATCTTTTACATGCGGCATTGCGCAGCGTGCTGGGAACGCATGTGCAACAGAAAGGCTCGCTGGTGAATGCGGAACGCCTGCGTTTCGACTTCGCGCATACCGGTGCGGTTACGCCTGAGCAGATAGCGCGCATCGAACAGATGGTCAACGAACAGATCCGCATCAATAATGCCGTTGAAACGCGCATTATGAACATGGACGATGCCGTCCAGGCGGGTGCCATGGCGTTGTTCGGTGAGAAATACGGTGCCGAAGTCCGTGTGCTGTCGATGGGTGAGTTCTCCGTCGAACTGTGTGGCGGTACCCACGTCGGCCGTGCCGGCGACATTGGTCTGTTCAAGATTGTTTCAGAGGGCGGTGTAGCTTCAGGCGTGCGCCGTATCGAGGCTGTGACCGGTCAGCGCGCGCTGGAATATATCGGTGAGACCGAGAAGTCGCTCAACAGCATTGCCCAACTGGTAAAGGGTTCGGCGCAGGATGTCGAGGCCAAGGTCGGTCAGCTGGTAGAGCGCAGTCGCAAACTGGAAAAGGAACTCGAACAGCTCAAGGGCAAGCTGGCCAGTGCCCAGGGTTCCGATCTGGCGAGTACCGCGGTGGATATCGCGGGGCTCAAATTGTTGGTGGCGCGCCTCGATGGCGTCGATCCCAAATCGTTGCGTGACACCGTCGATCAGCTGAAAAACAAGCTCGGCTCGGCGGCGATCCTGCTGGCGACGGTGGCCGAAGGCAAGGTCAGCCTGATCGCCGGTGTCACCAAAGATCAGGTTGGACGTATCAAGGCCGGCGATCTGGTCAACTGCGTGGCCGAGAAGGTCGGTGGACGGGGTGGCGGCCGGCCGGATATGGCCCAGGCGGGCGGTACGCAGCCGGAAAATCTCGATGCGGCGCTGATCAATGTGGTCGATTGGGTTAAATCCCAGTTAAATACTTCAGAAACGGCCTGACACCGGTTTAATCCCAGCGGGTTTTGTAGTTTAATCTGCGCCTCTTTGCGCCAGCCATCGGGATGTTCTCCCGAATGTGTACTGGCGTGGCGTCGGAATGAGGCGGTATTCGCGGCTATGGCCTTGATTGTACAGAAATATGGCGGTACCTCGGTGGGTTCGCCCGAGCGTATTGCGGCTGTGGCTGAGAAGGTCATGGGTTACCGCCAGCGCGGCGATGATGTCGTTGTCGTGGTATCGGCCATGAGCGGCGAGACCGATCGCTTGATTAAACTGGCCAAGGCGATCTGCACCAATCCCGATCCGCGTGAATTGGATGTGCTGCTGGCGACGGGTGAGCAGGCGACTATCGCTCTGCTCTGTATGGCGATGAACGATCGCGGTTGTCCGGCGCGTTCCTATACGGGCCAGCAGGTGCAGATATTGACCGACAGCGCCTTCAATAAGGCGCGCATCCAGGATATCGAGGGTGCCCGGGTTCGTAAGGACCTGTCCGAAGGTAAAGTGGTCGTGGTTGCGGGATTCCAGGGCGTCGACGAGCTGGGCAATATCACCACCCTGGGTCGTGGTGGTTCGGACACCACGGCCGTGGCCCTGGCAGCGGCGTTGAAGGCGGATGAATGCCAGATCTACACCGATGTGGATGGTGTATACACCACTGATCCACGGGTGGTACCCAATGCGCGCCGGCTGGACCGCATTACCTTCGAGGAAATGCTGGAAATGGCCAGCCAGGGATCCAAGGTTTTACAGATCCGATCGGTTGAATTCGCGGGTAAATACAATGTACCGTTGCGCGTACTGCACTCCTTCCAGGAAGGCGCCGGCACGCTGATCACGTATGAGGACGAAAGCATGGAAAATCCACTGATCTCAGGCATCGCGTTCAACCGCGACGAGGCCAAGATCACGGTATTGGGCGTGCCTGATCAGCCAGGTGTGGCCGCGCGCGTACTGGGCCCGGTCGCGGATGCCAATATAGAAGTGGACATGATCGTCCAGAATATCTCGCCGGCCGGTGATACCACGGATTTCACGTTCACTGTCCACCGCAACGATTACGACAAAGCGATGTCTATCATCCAGGCGGTTGCGAAAGATCTGGGTGCACGCGAGGTTTCCGGCGACAACAAAATCGTCAAGATTTCACTGGTTGGAGTGGGCATGCGTTCACACGCCGGCATTGCCTCGACCATGTTCAAGGCACTGGCAAACGAGGGCATCAACATCCGCATGATCTCCACGTCCGAGATCAAGGTGTCAGTGGTTGTCGATGAGAAGTACCTCGAACTGGGCGTGCGCGCCCTGCACGACGTCTTTCAATTGGATAAAGCGTCCTAACACACGCTTCCCGCCGGGCCAGGATGCCCAACGGATTGTCAGGGAACCTCCCGCCCAGACGCCGCGAAATTCCACTATAAAAATAGTTGGTTACAGAGGGAATTATAGTTTCGGCCCCCAGGGCCGAAAACGTGTTATGTCGACCCGATATATATTAAGTGGCCGGTGTTTCGATTAGGGACCAGGAACAGGTAAGTGAATGAGTAAGGAGATTCACGAATGTTGATTTTGACTCGCAGAGTAGGTGAGACGTTGATGATCGGAGACGAAGTGACAGTCACCGTGCTCGGCGTGAAAGGCAATCAGGTACGCATTGGTGTGAATGCTCCGAAGACTGTTGCGGTACACCGTGAAGAGATTTACGAGCGTATCCAGCGTGAGCAGGAACAGAATGGCAATGTGGCCGTGGATGGCCGTGATAAATAATCAGTAGGACGGAGACAGTACCCTTTACCTAAGACACCTCTCCACGGTATCCTACCGGCCCGCCGCAGAGCCGGATAAGCGGCGGATAGGAGAGATGGCCGAGAGGCTGAAGGCGCACCCCTGCTAAGGGTGTATAGGGGTAACTCTATCGAGGGTTCGAATCCCTCTCTCTCCGCCAAATTAAATAGGCCCCCGTGTGGGGCCTTTTTAATTTGTTGGTGTGGGAGGTTTGATGAGGACCCTTGGTTCGAGCCGAGCAGCGCGTAGCGATGCGAGACAACACCGCAGCGAAGCGTAGGTGGCCCCCCGATTGTATGGGGGGTGAGGCCCAAAGGGCCGAATAATCCCTCTCTCTCCGCCAATAAATGATAAAGGGGCCTTTATGGCCCCTTTATCATTTATCGATGTTGGATTCGAAACCTCGATATATATTGGCGGTTCGACGTAGCAGCCGTGAGGCTGCGGAGAACGGCCGCAGGCCGGCCCGAAGGGCGAGCGCGCAGCCGCGAGTAATCCCTCTCTCCGCCAACACAACAGGCGCCCGTGTGGGGCCTTTTTCATATCTGGTGTAGAAAAGCTTTGATGTGAGTCCCTGGAATTGAATTGTGGTACGCGGAAAACGGAAAAGGTATCTTTTACCTTGAATTTTCCGCCTGATCCTGGATAATCTCCGCCTCCAACGCGCCCGTAGCTCAGCTGGATAGAGTACTCGGCTACGAACCGAGCGGTCGGGAGTTCGAATCTCTCCGGGCGCGCCAAATCTGCCAAAGGCTTACGTGTAACGCGTGAGCCTTTTGCATTTCTAGCGTAGTGAAATCGTAGTGTTCGACGCTACGATTCCCAACGGCCGCTCAATTCGAGAGGCCGCATCCGCCAGATGTTCCGGCGCGAGATGTGCATAACGCAAAACCATCTCATAGGATTTCCATCCACCCAGTTCCATCAACTCTTGCAGGCTGGTGCCATTCATCACATGCCAGCTCGCCCAGGTATGCCGCAGATCGTGGAATCGAAAATCATGGATTCCTAGTTTCTTAAGCGTACGTTTCCAGGACGAACCAATCGCTGCCATGCGTTTACCCTGATAGATGAAGAATCAGGTAGTGTATTCACCGTGCGCACCACGAAGGACAATCACCGCGGGTAATAGACGCGCTGATCGACCATTGTGATCCAGTGTACTTCTATACGGGCCTGAAGCTGTGGGCATGGATATGGTTCGATCCACTAAGTAAACTGGCTGCAATGGCGTAAAGTTACCGTGGCTCTGATAATTCGGCTGATTCAGCGGAGGGTAGAGGCAATAGACGATCAGGAGTCCTCTGGACATGACAACACAGCAGTACGACTTGATGATTATCGGCGCAGGCGTGTCCGGGGCTGCGCTGCTGTATCAGGTCGCACGGTTCACGAATATCGGCGTGGTAGAGAAATACGCTGCACCAGCAAGAGTCAGCTCGCTGTCCAGCAACAACAGCCAGACCTTGCATTGTGGTGATATAGAAACGAATTATACCTTGGAAAAGGCGCTGAAAGTTCAGCGTGCCGCGCGCATGCTGACCAATTACTGTCTGAGTCAGCCGGACAAATTCCATCTGATTTTCAAGTACCCCAAGATGGTGCTCGGCGTCGGCGAGAAGGAATGTCGGCTGTTGCGGGAACGCTTCGAGACATTCGGTCCGCATTACCCCAATTCGCGGCTGCTGGAAAAGAAGGATATCGTACGTATCGAGCCGACGGTTGCGGCTAAGGCCAATGGCAGGATCCGCGATGAGGATATTCTGGCGCTGGGTTCTACCGATGAGCATACCGCAGTCGACTTCGAAGCCTTGTAGAAATCATTTGTGCGTCAAGCTATGGAGGTCAAAGGCAAGAGCATCGACATCTACTATCACTATAACGAGGCCGTCAAGCACATATCAAGATCGAGAATAACCGGTTTCTGGTAGAGACCGACCAGACGTGTTATCAGACGCGTGCCCTGGTCGTCTGTGCCGGTGGGCATAGCCTGAAACTGGCTCACGATCTGGGCTACGGCCTGCATTATTCCTGCCTACCCGTAGCCGGAAGCTATTATTTCACGCCGCAAATACTCAATGGCAAAGTGTATACAGTGCAGAATGACAAATTGCCGTTTGCGGCAATTCACGGCGATCCGGATGTGCGGGTCCCCGGCAAGACCCGATTCGGACCGGCGGCACTCATCCTGCCGATTCTCGAACGCTATAATTACCGTACCTTGCCGGATTTTCTGCGGGTGTTTCGATTTGACCGGCAAGTGGCGAAGGTGTTGTGGGATCTGCTGAAGGTGCGTGATATCCGCGACTACATGCTTAAGAACATCCATTTCGAGGTGCCTTTAATCCGCAAGCTGTTGTTCCTGCGTGACGTAAGGAAAATCGTTCCCGCACTGCGTCTCCGCGATCTGAAGTTCGCGCATAAGGTGGGCGGGATTCGCCCGCAATTGATCGACAAGGTCAGCTGCAGATTGTTGATGGGTGAAGCAAAGATCAATCCGGGCAATGGCGTTGTATTCAACATGACGCCATCACCAGGAGGGACATCTTGCTTGGAAAATGCCGAAATCGACATGCGGACGATTGCAGAATTTCTCGGTGCGACCATCGACGAGGTGGCCTTGAAGTCCGAGCTGCTGGGCGAGGACAGCGAACACGGTCAGGCGGACTTTACCGGAGTAGTGCTGGAGGGCAATAAGCTGGCTGACAGTATACCCGGATGAATCTATCAGGGATAAACTCAACGGGTGTTGATATCCTTCCGTTCTGAGATTGATGAGATGAATGAATAATTGCATCGTAACTAATCCTCTGCTGCGTGCAGATGCTCCCTAAGATATCTCTTTCTAAACCCAGACATACCCTCGTCTATTCCTATCCAATTAAGTGATGCTTTGATTAATCCGTCATCGCGATAAGCCTAGCGACGAAGCAATCTTTTAGGTCTTGATTGACTGTTTTGGAGATTGCTTCGCTATGTTCGCAATGACAATGCCTAGTAATCAATCAGAGGTTCCGTAGGTTAATTCAGGTCAATTAATAATGATCGAAAATGGAACTGGCTGATGGGGTAGGTGCAGCTGTATGAGTGACCCTGAATATTCTCGCGGGGATTCGAGATCCACGCCTGTCTAAGTTACTGATCGCCCCTGTGCCTGCACCGGCAACAACTCATTTTGATGCGAATTAAACCCGTGGCGCACATATATGGTGCAACGAACCGCTTGGGTTCGCTTTGGCTATCGGTAATTGATTGATATTTATAACCAGTGCAGCTGGCACAGATACTGCGAATGTATACCGGTGGCAACACTGAACCTGTTGCCTATCAGATCGGGCTGGACGCCAGTGTGCGGCTCCGGACTATGGCCAATGAGAGGTTTGCGCAACTGGAGCGTCAGCATGATGCAGGAAACGTCACACGCGTACGGAAGGACTGATCGAATACGCCAGTTGAACCTGCAACTGGCAGCCTTGGGTAAACAAGGTTGCTTGAGTAACCTGGGCCGCGAAGATAATGCGATTGCAGATTTTCTACGCGCCAACTTTGTCGGCCAACACAGTCATCAGCGTATCCATTGTCCCGCCGACGCCCGCATCCAAAACTTCCTGAACACCTATTTCCAGCGGCATGGGCTGAGCCATAGTCCATCCTTGCCGATGAATACATTTCTGCTAGCAAACCCGGGAATGGCCCAGGAACTATCGCTGCCGTTCGGCGCCGACGAATATGCGTCGGAATACATCCATTCGTACCGAGTCCTGCAAGGTGTATTGCACAACCCGGCCAACGACCGACGTACGACCAAGGGAGTGTTTCATATAGCAGAAGGTGGTTTGGCGATACCCGATGATAAATTGGCCGTTTCAGTACAGGTTTTTCATGCCTTGCTGAGCGCCGCGCTGAATCCTCCCAGACACCTGTTGCGCTTACCGTTCACGAGTAGGGAGGAAGAACCTTCCGAGCTTTGGGTATCGCTGCTGATGCGCCCGATAGTGAGCCCGGGCGTACCGGGATACGCCAATCAAAAGAGTATGGAAGTGCGGTGCTTCGCGCCAGGTGGACTTGTTGCCAATCTGGATTTCGTGGAGAGGATATTTGGTAATGCCGGGAATCCGTTTATGCTGGAAAGCGATGCCGCATTGGATATCGATCATTGGACCGGGCACAGTGGCTGCGTGATCCTGGCGCCGCATCTGGTCGGCAAGACCAAAAGGGAACTTGGATTGCCTCATTACGAGCAGGCAACCGAGCGTCAGTTGCGTGATGGCATGTGCTGGCGGGATGAGAAAGAAATCTATAATGATGGGCAGGCCTTTAAGGTAACCTGCCGTGACCAGTCGGGCGTGATCGTTACGATTATCGCAGATAATTATTTCGGCTACAGCAAAAAGGAAATTAAGACACAAATCAGCTATTCAGCCAATCTCTATGGCGGATGCGAAGAAGAGCATTCTGGCGCCGCACTGGCATTTGCGAGCTATAACCTGGGCGAGCAATTTGAAATCGACGGCCGGATTCGTACCGATGGACATACCATGGAGGATGTGCAAAACGTTCTGGCCGATGGTATGGATTACCGGCCGGAAGGTTTTGGCATCGATAGAAAATACCCGGACGTGATTTATATTCCTGAGAATGCGCGTCTGGATCTATATGATCAGACAATCACATGGAGACGTGCTGATCGGGTGCACGAGCTCAAGCTGCTTGTAGACCATACCTACATTTTTCCGAGTGGCTACAAAGTGCATATCGAACGCCATCCACATGCGCCGACCTGGCGTCTGATCGGTGCCGAGTCGGAAGGCACGTTATGTCACAAGCCCAGCACGGTTTCGGGTGGCGGAAAATCCGAGATCGCTAAACCGATTTCCGACACGATTATCAGTGGATCTCTGTATGTCGACGATTTTGATCGTGACATGGATGCCATTCAGATGATATTCGAGAAGGATTATTCGCAAAGATTCCGTTATCCATCACACAATCCCGACCATAGACCGCTGTTGAGCGATAAACGCTCTCTGGGTTCTGTGATCCGATTGCTGACGCCTTCTGAACATGAATACACGCCGGAATTCAACGCCTGGCTGGAATCGATCCCACAGCATATTCGCGCACTGGTATTTATCATTAAGCGCTTTTATCGTCAGGAATGGGGAGATCGCTGGCGTGACATGTTCTCCGTGGATGTGGTCAACGGATATCCGGGTCACGAGTTGAAATACCGAGGCCGCAAACTGGTTGCCAGTTATTTGCGGATAGGACGCCAGGATGATGGCTCCTGGCGTCTGCATAAATTGCGTCAGGATTTCATCGCCTCAAGGAAGGTGCAGATGGCGGATGACATTACGGTGTCGACGACCGTGCCATCCGGAGTGCTGAATTACCTGAATCCTGAGCACGCAGGGCTTAGCGTCAAGCTCATTGAAAATTGCGAGCAGTTTCTTTTTCAGCGTCCCGATGATGCGATCCATCGCGGCTTGGACAAGCAGGCCGAGTTGGACCTCGCCAATGCCAATAACTTCATGTCCAATTTCGAACCTCTGGCGACCCGTGACGCCAAAAGAATGCTGGACAACATCATCAGTTTTTCGGAATTCACCGAGCCCATGCAGACGCTCATCAAGACTGCCGCCACAAACGCCAAATCCTGCTATTTCGTATCCTCGGCTCAGCCACGTCTTGTCGGTGGCATTCCATCACCGAACATGCGTTATCTGCAGCTGAGGCCCGATGTCGCGAATCAACGAGAAACCTATATTGCAGAAATCGGCATGCGTCTGAGCAGGCGAGTTCGTGTTGGCAAGCCAATAGCCTTCCCAGTGAATGCCGTGCTGCAGGGGCGACGCAGCAATGCACCGAATCCGGCGAAGCAGATACCTGCATTAGCCGTTTACAATCCCATCCATTACCAGGAACTGCCGGAATTGTTCATGGATTTTATCTGCAGTGTGACCGGCAAGTCGCCCTCGACAACCGGTCTGGGTTCGGAAGGAGCGCTGACCAAGGGACCATTTAATGCGCTGAGTACTACATCCGACCTCAATAATGCACTTGTGTCATTTATCCTGTGCGGCTTCGATGGTTTCAGCTCGGTGGCGGGAACCATCGGGCCATATCATTCCATAGATCATGATATCAGTCTGCTGGTCCCTGAAATCTGGTGCCGTTTGCCGTTAGGCGATCGTGATCCTCAATATCTCATCAAGATGGGTTACCTGGAAAAGCTCGATGATTTCGCATATGACGGGCAGACGGTATTGGCCAGCCGGCTGGGATATCGCATCAGCAAAGGGTTTGTACATGCCTATCTGGGTAAAATATTCGACAATCCAACGAACGTGTTTGATGAGGCCATGCTCAAACCTGAACTACAGGATATGCAGATATTTGTTGATGGCATGCATTACATAGCTGATGCACAACAACAGGCGGCATTGAGCTATTTTGATGACGGCACCATAGCGTGCGCTTGTCCGCCACTCAAGGCGCTGTTGAGCATTATGGCCTACGGTGAATATCAGGGCATGAGCTCAGATCACCCAGAGATACGTAAGATGTTCACGCGGGACTATCTGCTCTCCAGCGATTGGTATCAGGAAAGGCTGAGCATCAAACAGCGGCGGGATATGACGCTTTGGGAAAATCATGTCGCATACATTCATGAGAAGCTGCATAACGCCCAGGATATGGATACGACGACCTTGAATATACTGCTTGGAAAGGCGCGGACCGGATTGCAAAAGGTGCGTGGCGCCGACTACCTGCGCTCGCTTAATGGGACTATCGGCGCCGATCCATTGTGCTAAGGGATGCGCTATAGACTTTGCCAAGTGTGTTGAACCGAGCAGTGCGGATCACTGCGAGACAACGCCGAAGCGCACGCAGGCAGCGCTGATCGCGAAGGATATAGCCCTGAAATCTCTCTCGGCGCGCCTAATTACGCAGATCTACTAAACAGCCAGGACGAAATCCAGCCGCTCTTTGGTTTACCCGTCCTGGACTGTGCTGTATATGTCTGTGATGAAAACCAAACAATCAATGTTATGTGATAGGGCTAATGTGACAGATGGAGAGAGAATGCAGTGCTTGTGAGCTAGGCTAGCTAGTTACAGAAGCTGCTTTTCACTACGTAATCATCAATTGCGTACACCAACCTTCCGCTGTTGATTATTCGCAGATCTGCACTGATAACAGATTTCAGAATTCCGCTGTAGCCAAGGTCGGACAATACACGTCTAATGTGCCTTGTAATGACACGTTAAATACTGAAAATGGTTGTTGCAGTTTATTGATCATTACCAATTGGGATGACACAAACTCCCCTCTCCCTAACCCTCTCCCCGCAAGCGGGGAGAGGGGATAACCCGTGGGTACGGAAATACTTGACCACTACAAGCCCCTCTCCCGCCGGGGCGGGAGAGAGTTGGGGTGAGGGTGGCGAAGTCCTCAAGTCGAGCCTATCTATGTCATGCCATCATGTGATGCTCAATAATTGATCTTAAATAAGGTGGAGAGTTAGTTACCTTCCACTGAACTCATGGGCAGCGTTTTAATCTTCTGACACCTGAATTTCCACTGTGTAATCGAGCGTGCTGCTCGCTCCATCTCCGCTGAAAATCCCGCTTACCGGCATCGTGTCGCGCGAATGCGCCGCCGCTGCGACGGTCACATGAGTGTCTGCTATCGCCACCCCATGGGTGGGATCGAATCCGCGCCAGCCGCCGCCGGGTAGATACACTTCCGGCCAGGCGTGCAGATGACGTCGCTTGCTCTGGAGGTTGCCCTTCTGGTAGCCACTGGCAAAGCGTGCGGCAATTCCTTCAGCCCGGCAGCAGTCAACGAACAATACGGTCAGGTCCCGGCATGCCCCATGGCGGCACTGCAAGGTAAATGCGGGGCTTTGTGGTATGCCCGTATCACGATGTATATGGAAGAAATTGGCGAATAGCTGGCGGTTCAGGTCATCGAGAAAGCGTAACGTATCGCGATTGGCTGCCAGACTGAGTTCGGCGGCAAAAGCGGTAACTGCATCATCGGCATTGATGCGCTCGAGATACGCCCTTGCACAGATGACGTCATGCTCATGATTGATCGGCAAAGCCGCCGCTTCCGGCGCTAAGATGAAATCGAAGGCATTGCGTCGCAAGGTTTCGACCTGCATGGTCGCCTCAATATCGAAGTAGTCCGTTTCCTTATCGAACCAGATCTGAGTCACCCGGTTTCCTTCCAGATCGAGTTGTTCGTTGCGCCCGCGCGGCGTCGGAGTGATGTTGAGCTGATGGGCAATGACTCGCTGCGCCCCATCATCGCGAGGGTGGAAACGAAGCCGCTGCGGGCTGAATCGGACTGGATGCGAATAGTGATAGTGAGTGTGGTGTCGGATCGTGAAGTGCATATAGTTAAGGGCCTCAGCAGTAATTTGTCCTTGCTTTTTTCTTCAGCGAATTAATCAGAGGTTCCTTTATATTGCCGCTGATCACCCTGTGGCATTGGCTAGCCCCGGATGTATTCCACATCCACGCTCTGTACTGTCGGATAGATCGCCGGTCCGAACTGATTATAGACAGCGACATCCGCAGCATCGCGGCCATAGCCGACGGCCACATACCCGCATTGTAGCTCGGGCTGCGTCGCGTCAAAGGTATACCAGCGACCACCCACGTAGGCCTCGAACCAGGCGTGTAGGTCCATTGGATCCAATCTGTAGAAGTAGCCAACTACCATGCGCGCGGGAATGCTGAGGCTTCGACACAACGCGATTCCCAGGTGCGCCAAATCCCGGCAGACACCTACCTGTCGGGAATTGACTTCCGCTGCTGACACGGGAGTATCACTGCTGCCCGGGCGAAACCTGATGGCACTGCGCAGCCAGGTTACCAGTGCCGCGACCTGATCGTAGCCTGGCTTTTGGCCGGACGTGATTTCGGTCGCCATTTGATGAAAGCGGTCCGACTCACAGTACCGACTGGGTAACAGGTAGCTGAGCACGGCATCTGGCAGATTCTGGATTTCGACAAATGGCGCACCGAATGCTTGGTCAACATAATCCGAAGTCATGACGTCGGCACTGGTGAACACTCCGAAGGCGCCGGTAGGGGCGATAAGGCGTTGACAGAGGTTGCCATAGCCATCCGTAAATTCGAACACGGGTACGCTTGGCTCCAGCCTGTATTCCTCGCGTGCAATCCATTGTTGAGCACCACTGCGGGGCCGCAACATCAGTACAAAAGGCGTGGGAGCTGTAATGTCAAATGTAAGATCGCAGCTTGTACGTAGCCACATGGCCTAAATCTCCTGTTGGGTGCAGCATTAAGCGTAACCTACCCATTTTGTGATAATCCACCTGTAAATTCATCCGCGCGTGCCCGCATCAGACCGGAATCGCTGAATGCCCTTTGCGCGTATCAATGTCTTAACAGCGATGCCTGATTATCGCCGGTTGCAGACATCCACTAGATGATCAGTTCAGCGACATTGGATCAGAAGCTAAGGGTATGTGTGGCAGTAAACGTAGACGCACAGCGATTGACCGCGAGCGAGGTCGCGTGAAGATGAGAAGGGGTCTGGCCAGGCAACTATTGAGCATTACATGATGGCATGACATAGGGAACCTCTGATTAATTCGCTGAAGCGGCAGCTGCCGCGTTGCGGCCGGGCTCAAAATACTCATTTACGCCGCGTAAACTCCGTTTTTTCACCCGTCCGCCTTGCATCTGCTCGCTTGATCAAATTAATCAGAGGTTCCATAGATATGCTCGACTTGAGTTCGCCACCCTCTCCCTAACCCTCTCCCCGCTTGCGGGGAGAGGGTTAGGGAGAGGGGAGTTCGAATCTCTCCGAGCGCGCCAAATAAACTATGAAGCCGCCTTGCGCGGGTTTTATTGTTTATCAGCTTACCAAGAGGTTTGAACTTCCGACGCTTCTAATTGGTCAGTTCGACAAGCCGCGTAACGACGCAAAACGCTGGAGTTACCAACTTTATTACGGGATACGGATGACGCGGACCTCAACCGTGAGTTGCGGCTGAGTGTTTGCCGCGCCAACATAGGAGCCGGCAACCGGAGGGATGGCTTGCGGGTGACGATGCACCGCCGCCGCGATGTGGTCACCACTGACGACCAGTCCGCTGGTGGAATCGAAGCCGCGCCAACCAGCGCCCGGTAGATAGACTTCCGACCAGGCATGCGTTGCGGTGTGTCCATCGGGCACGGATTCGTTCAGCACGTAACCGCTTATGAAGCGACTGGCAAGACCAAAACTACGACAAATCTCGATGAACAGGGTGGCGAAGTCGCGGCAGGAACCTGTACACATGGAGAGTGTTTGCGCAGGCGACTGGACGCCAGGCTCCTCGCGCATGCGATATTGAAGTTCATTGGCGATTTTGCAGTTTATCGAGTTCAGCAGCGTGACGGTATCGCCCTGCCACCCTGCTTGGAATAGGCTCGCGACCCAGTTTTTCATCATTGCGTGGTCATTAGGAAAGATCGGGCTCTGATAGGGTGCGAGATCGATAAGTTCAGCAGGATCGTATTGGACAGGAAAGTTCTGTGCGAGTTCATCGAGGACAAACAGCAGTGGCTGTTCTTCGTAATGTTCCACGACCACTTCGCTGTTAATGACGAGCTCATCAGCGCGCTGCTGGAAATCAACGATGGCAATGGAATTACCATAGACATCGCGGCTCCAGCGGATTTTATACGCAGGGCTTATGTCCAACTTTGAGGACAGCACGCGTATATCGTGCCCCTCGCGTGGTCTCAGCAGAAGAGTATGCGGTAACAGCGTGACTGTTTCCGCGTAATGGTAGCGTGTCAGGTGTTGGATTTGTATGCGGCGCATCGGGAGAGTCTAGCCCACCAGGGTGATAAAAGGTATCTCATGCCCTCAAACAGTGCGGGTGCGGTACGGAGCGTTGGATTGTTCTGCATGTGTGACATGTTACCTGCGTAGCAGAGCTGATAAACTCTCCTCGGTGAAATCCGACAACGGCAGTTTTGAGGCAGCAATCTATGCCCACGATGAGGCAGTGAATGGCTGCGGACTCGATATCTGGATTGGCGCCGAACCAACATTCACTAACCGCCGCTCGCAGTCGCTCGAATGGCTCACCGATGCACTGGGCGATACCAAGCAGACCATTGCCTGTCGCATTATTGAGCACCTCCATAGCCATTGTCCCGGTTCGTTCATGCTGCGCACGCTGGGGCGCCAATATCCTGGTGAAGAGAGCCCACGCTGGAGTCTGGGACTGTATCGACGTCGCGATTCTCGTCCGCTGGCCGATGGGCTGCCGACCGACCCACTGGGTAATTCATGCTCTTGCGATGAGCCTCTCTTGAATGCGTTCTGGCGATCTTTGATCGTTGCATTGTGTCGCAGGGGATGGAATGCAGCAGGCTTTCAAACCGACGGAGAGATGGGTCTGCGTGTGCTGTTCCGCATCGATGGAGCTGGGCAGGAACTCAACGCTGATCCGGAGAAGGATCCTCGTCTTGGTCGTGCTTCCCTCCATACACAAGCTGTCCCGCCAAGCGGCGCCGTGGATGATCTTGCGGGGGAGGGGCGTTATCTTGTTACGCTCGGTTGTGCGCCCACGGGACCGGTGAATAGCTTACAACCCTGTATGGAATTGCCGCAATTCGCGGAGGTGGCGCTATTCACGGGCTTTTTAGATTGCGTGGGAGCGGCTGCGCATGCAGTCGGAATCACGACGCTGGTATGGCGTGGGTTTCCACCACCGGTTGATGAAACTGTCGCCTGGACTACATTGACGCCCGATCCTGCCGTGCTGGAAATCAATGCCGCACCTGTAAACAGTGTCGGTGAATTTCTGGAGATGAGCCGTCGTCTGTATGTTGCAGCGGAATCTGCAAGGCTGGCACCCTATCGTTTGCAGTACAACGGTGAAATTTCGGAAAGCGGTGGGGGTGGGCAGTTCACACTCGGTGGACCCAGCCCCGAGCGCAGTCCGTTTTTTATTGCACCCCAGTTACTGGCCCGATTAGTCATCTATCTTAATCGCCATCCGGCACTGTCTTATTGGTTCGCGCCGCCGTATATCGGCAGTTCCAGTCAGTCACCGCGTGCCGATGAGAATGTATTGGAATCGTTCAGTGAAATGCACGTGGCGTTGCAACAGCTTGCCGCGACAGCTGAACCGGAACCCGAATTCATATGGCGCAGCCTGAGTCCATTTCTGGTTGACACTTCGGGCAATGCGCACCGCAGCGAAGTGAATATCGAAAAACTCTGGAATCCCAACCTGCCCGGTCGAGGTTGCCTCGGGCTGGTTGAATTCCGTGCCTTTCGCATGGCGAGCGATGCGGAAACCGCTGCGGCCATTGCCGCTATGCTCCGTGCGCTGGCAGCGATGCTGAGTAAGCAAGAACAGAATCACCCACTGATCGAATGGGGCAGCCGCTTGCATGATCGTTTCGCGCTGCCATTTTACCTGCGCCAGGATCTGCAATCGGTCTTCAGTGATCTGGAAAACGCCGGGTTTGGTTTGGAAGAACCGATCACGCAGCGCCTGTATAACGATTCCTGGCGTCATATCGGACATGCTGAGTTTGCTGGCTGCCGTCTTGATGTCGACCGCGCCATTGAGTTCTGGCCGTTACTGGGTGATGCTGCCGAACACTCCGGCGGATCGCGTCTGGTGGATGCCAGCACGACACGCCTGCAGCTCTGCCTGAGGTTTGATGCAGCGCAGCATGCCGAGGATATCGACGGCTGGCAATTGCGGGTCGGTGGTTATCGCATTCCTATGCGCAAGGAGCAGGACAGTGCAGACGTACTGTTGATTATGGGTCTGCGCTATCGTGCCTTCGTGCCCTGGGCTGGTCTGCATCCGGGTATTGGCGCGCAGGGGCCGATCGTGCTCACCCTGTTACCGTCCGGCGCTGAACGGGGGCTGCGTATCACACTGCATGAGTGGCAACCTCGGGGTGAATCCTATGACGGTCTGCCCGACTCACTGGACGAAGCACGCCGACGGATTCGTGAACGCTTTGTCGTGGAAGAGATTGAATTGAGCGAGCTGCCAGAGGCGATCCTGCCGCCTGCCGAGGCCTTGACTGAATACTGTTTCGATCTGCGCAGGACCTGAGCTTAAGTGTGAACAACAAGACCTGCGCCGACAGTATCGGTACAGGCCTAATTTTATGCCAATTACTTGATGAACAGCATCTCCCGATATTTCGGCAACGGCCACTGTTCGTCGGCGATTTCCGCCTCCAACGCATCCGCATGCAGGCGCACCTCATTCATGAGGCTGCGGATAACCGTGGCGCAGTATTGCATGTGTTCGTCCGTGCTGGCGAAGTCTTCCTTTGCATAGGCTACAGCCAGCTTGGCGACGGCTACCATCATTGCATTGGATTCCGTGGCAATGGTCTTCGCCGTCGTAAGGTCCAGCTCCAAACCCATGCCCGCCACACTCGCGTTGGTCTCCGCCAGATCGGAGAGATAACGCATGGCGGCCGGATAAATAATGGTTTTGGCGATATCCACTACCAGCTTGGCCTCCACGGCAATGGACTTGATGTAGACCTCCGTGTACACCTCATAGCGGCTTTCCAGTTCTACCGGAGAGAGCACGCCGGTTCTGTCGAACAACGCCTTGATGGATTCATCTTTCAGATAGGGCAGGGCGTCTGCAGTGGTAGGGAGATTCAGCAGGCCGCGTTCTTCAACTGCCATTTTGTGCCACTCCGGCGAATAGCCGTTACCACCGAAAATGACATTGCTGTGCAGGGCCATCAACTCTTTGAGCACTGCGACCACCGCGGCTGGCTTCTCCGTGCCTTTCGCGAGTTCCGCCTCCAGTTTTTCTGCAATCCAGTTCAATGAGTCAGCCAGCATGGTGTTCATGGCGATCAACGGACCCGATACCGATTGCTGCGAGCCGACGGCGCGGAATTCGAAGCGGTTACCGGTAAAGGCAAAGGGTGAAGTACGGTTACGGTCACCAGCGTCCTTGGCGAACGGGATGATCTGCGAAAGTCCCAGATTCATGATGCTGCTTTCGCCCGCGGAGTCCAGTTTGCCGTCTTTGATCATCTCAAAGATGGCCTCGATTTCGCTGCCCAGATAGACGGACAGGATCGCAGGTGGCGCCTCGTTGGCGCCAAGCCGATGATCGTTGCCTGCCGAGGCGATGACTGCACGTAGTAACGGGCCATACAGATGAACGCCACGGATGACCGCGCCACAAAACAACAGGAAGTTAAGGTTGTCGTGCGGCGTCTTGCCGGGATCGAGCAGATTGCCCTGCGTGGCGTTACCGATCGACCAATTGACGTGTTTACCGGAACCATTGATGCCGGCGAAAGGTTTTTCGTGCAGCAGGCACACGAAACCATGCTTCTTGGCGGTATTCTTCAGCACGGTCATCAACATCTGCTGATGATCAGCGGCGACGTTGGCGGCTTCGAAATACGGTGCGATTTCGAACTGACCGGGTGCAACTTCGTTGTGGCGTGTCTTGGCCGGAATGCCCAAGCGATACAGTTGTTCTTCAACGGCCTCCATATAGATCTGTACACGCTCAGGAATCGCGCCGAAGTAGTGGTCATCGAATTCCTGGCCTTTGGCGGGTGCGGCACCAAACAACGTGCGGCCGGCCAGCAGCAGATCCGGACGCAGCGCGGCAAAGGTTGAGTCAATCAGGAAATATTCCTGCTCTGCGCCACAGCTTGAATTCAGCGGGGCGATTTCCTGCTCTCCCATCAGCTTGAGTACCTTGGCGCCCGCCATGTTCATCGCGGCGTTCGAGCGCAGCAGTGGGACTTTTTTATCCAGTGCCTCGCCTGTCCAGGATACGAACACGGAAGGGATGCACAGTGTCGCGCCATTTTCGGTGTCGAGGATGAAGGCCGGGCTGGTCGGGTCCCAAAAGGTGTAGCCGCGTGCCGCATTGGTTTGCCGAATACCACCATTGGGGAAGGAAGAGCCATCCGGTTCGCCTTTGGTTAACAGGCTGCCGCTGAATTCGGTAACGGCCTTGCCGCTGGAATCCGTGACAATGAAGCTGTCGTGCTTTTCAGCGGACGCCCCTGTGAGCGGATAGAAAATATGCGCGAAGTAGTTGGCGCCTCTCGACAATGCCCAGGTTTTCATTGCCGCAGCCACATCATCGGCTACGTCGGGTGCCAGAGATGCACCGGTTTCCATGGTCTTTTTCATTGCCTTGAATGCGATCTTCGACAATGTACTTTCCATCTTTGCCAGAGTGAAAACATCAGCGGCCCAGATTTCTTCGAGTGATTTCGGCTTGGCGGCTGCTATAGGCTCGCCCGTGGTAATTTCAAAGACTGCTTGTGCGCGGGCTTCACTTCGGCTCATTACCGTTTCCTCACTATTAATCGGATGATGTATGAAATTGGAATCACAATTTCTGCGTTGCTGTTTAAGAACGCAAAGCTTGATGACTGATGATCATTACCAATCGGGATGACACAAACTCCCCTCTCCCCAACCCTTTCCCCGCAAGCGGGGAGAGGGGATAACCCCCTCTCTCGCCGGGGCGGGAGAGGGTTGGGGAGAAGGTGGCGAAATTCTCACGTCGAGCCTATCTATGTCATGCCAGCATGTAATGCTCAATAATTGGATTGTGGCAGGAGCGAATATCTGCTGGTCGGAAATAAGATGCTGAATACAGTTCGGTTCGCTGAATACACCCCTGACCGCAATGCACTATAAATGGCGCTGCAGTTATCATGCCGCGTGTATCCAGAGTACAGAATGGTCATATGCACTCTGAACCTGAAGCTGTAATTGATTGTTTGGGTGCGGTATTCGCGAGACCTGTGAACAGGCATGAGAACAGCCTAATTCAAAACCTGATATTCGGAATGCACAGGATTGGCGCGCTGAGCGCACGAAAATCGCGCAGGGCGATGGTTGCGCAATAGGATTATTGCAGCCACCAGATTTTCTGTTTTGGTCAATATTGATGCGGTGCCAAGCTGTAAGTGGCCTGCTGTTAAGACGTTCGCGTATTAGTAGTCAGTCTGCGTTACTAAAGTTGGATAGGGATTGCTGGATGTGGCCTGTGAAGGGGCAGATGCATGCGTCTCTGCTGATCAATCGTAATGGTGCGTTGATCAGCAATCATGGCTGCTTCTTATCTAGGGAAAACCTGTTTGATTTAGTATTCGTCATTCCGGCGCATGCCGGAATCTAGCGCCTTGAATGGCATGGATTCCGGCATGCGCCGGAATGACGAATTGATCAAGGCGCCTCCCTAATAGGTTAGAAACAGGCAATTATTTGGGCGGCATCGTCAGCGCCACCGATTAAGCCAGGGTTGTTAACCGTCTTGGGGTTTCGGGCAAGCGTAATCCCCGGCTGTTGCCAGGACCGATGCCTTAGGTCGCGGGCTAGCGCTAAATATGCGAGAATGCGCGCCTCGCACGACCCGCCCCCTCCGCTGTACGCTTATTCCGTATCCGGTTATATCAGGGGCCTCCTGGCACCTGGCCTCAGGTCCCAGCCCCGTGCCTATGTTTAACCTATTGATTATGGAAGAAGCATTTTGATCACGACCGCCAACATTACCATGCAGTTCGGCCCCAAACCGCTGTTCGAGAACATCTCGGTCAAGTTCGGCAACGGCAATCGCTATGGCCTGATCGGCGCCAATGGCTGCGGAAAATCCACCCTGATGAAAATCCTCGGTGGCGATCTGGAACCGACCTCGGGCAATGTCAGCGTCGATGCCAACGAGCGCGTCGGTAAACTGCGCCAGGACCAGTTCGCCTTCGAGAAATTCAGCGTGGTGGACACGGTCATCATGGGGCACGCCGAACTCTGGGAAGTGAAGAAAGAGCGCGACCGGATTTATTCGCTGCCCGAGATGACGGAAGAAGAGGGCATGCAGGTCGCCGATTTGGAAGTGCGTTTCGCCGAACTGGATGGTTACACCGCGGAATCCCGCGCCGGTGAATTGCTGCTGGGTCTGGATATCCCGGTCGAGCAGCATAACGGTCCGATGAGCGCCGTGGCGCCGGGCTGGAAGCTGCGCGTGTTGCTGGCGCAGGCACTGTTCGCCGATCCGGATATTCTGCTGCTCGATGAGCCGACCAACAACCTGGACATCAATACCATCCGTTGGCTCGAGACCATCATCAATGCACGCAACAGCACCATGGTGATCATTTCTCATGACCGCCATTTCCTGAACAGCGTGTGCACGCACATGGCCGATCTGGACTATGGCGAACTGCGCGTTTACCCCGGCAACTACGACGAGTACATGACCGCTGCGACCCAGGCGCGCGAACGGCTGTATGCCGACAATGCCAAGAAGAAGGCGCAAATCGCCGATCTGCAATCCTTCGTCAGCCGCTTCTCCGCGAATGCCTCCAAGGCCAAGCAGGCAACGTCGCGTGCCAAGCAGATCGAAAAGATCAAGCTCGATGAGGTCAAACCCTCGAGTCGCGTCAATCCGTTCATCCGCTTCGAACAAACCAAAAAGCTCTATCGCCTGGCCTTGGAAGTGGAAGGCCTGAGCAAGGGTTATGGCGAGACGCCGCTGTTCAGCAATCTCAATCTGATGATCGAAGTCGGGGAACGCATTGCCGTGATCGGACCGAACGGTATTGGCAAGAGCACGCTGCTGCGCACGCTGGTGAATGAGCTGACGCCGGACAAAGGCATCGTCAAATGGTCCGAGAATGTCGACATCGGCTATTTCGCCCAGGATCACGCCGCCGATTTCGCGAAAGACATGTCGCTGTTCGATTGGATGACTCAGTGGAAAAAACCCAGTGACGATGAACAGGCGGTTCGCGGCACGCTCGGTCGTCTGCTGTTCTCGTCAGACGAAACCGGTAAATCGGTCAAGGTGCTGTCCGGTGGTGAGCAGGGCCGCATGCTGTTCGGCAAGCTGATGCTGCAGCGTTCGAATATCCTGGTGATGGACGAGCCGACCAACCATCTGGATATGGAGTCCATCGAGTCGCTGAACACCGCGCTGGAAAATTACCCGGGCACGCTGATCTTCGTCAGTCACGACCGCGAATTCGTGTCCTCACTGGCGACGCGCATTATCGAGCTGTCACCGACCGGCGTGATCAACTTCAACGGCAGCTACGACGACTACCTGCACAGCCAGGGCGTCGAAGTGATGGGCAAGACCGGTACCTGAACAATGATTAACTAATAAACCGTCATGCCGGCGCAGGCCGGCATCCAGGCGATTCGAAGCGTGGAGCATGAAGGTCGTGGTGGCGTAGAAAAGCTGAGTTCCTTCTCCCTCCGGGAAAAGGCCAGGATGAGGGAATGATCGTGCACAAGCATTTCCGCTGATCGATTGAGAGACTTCATCAGGAGCAACGGCATGCGCGGACTGGTACCCCCCGATCCCGAAACCAGTGTCTCTGAAGTACGCTTCGCGGTGATCTTCACCCCGCGTCTTGATCGCAAACGTTATCCCGCCGGCTGTGTCGAAATTCATGAAACCGCCGAAGCCGCGCTCGCAGCTTCCGAACCTGCCAATAACCGTCATCCCGCCATCGTCGTTGGGCCGTCAAAATCCTCTGAAGGGCAGTTCATCTTTTATCTGCAGCGCTGGTTGTAAACGCTAGCAGCGCTGATTGCCGCTGCCTGTGTCACTGGGCGCTATCCTTACCCTGATGCCGTAGCGAGTTCCTCATGTCCACGCCACTTCCTAATAGGAACTGTGCTAGGGAACTTCTGATTAATTCATAGAACCTGTCATTGCGAGCGAAGCGAAGCAATCTCTCAACTGATGATTCAATGGCTTGGAGATTATTCGCCCCGCTCCCCCCTTTTTGGGGGGCGCCCAGCGGGTGTTTTGTGCTCGCAAGCTCGCTTGTGCCGCGTCGCTATGCTTCTCGCAATGATGGATTAATCAGAGATTCCCCAGGTATATCCCAGGTATATCCCAGGTATACCAGTTCGTCGCAGCTTGGCTACAATAGGCGCGCCGATCCGCGTACAGGAGTGTCAGAGGGAATGAATAGACCAGTTGCAGCCAGCATTCACTACGCTGTCGCCGTCGGGCTGTTGAGTATTCTTGCCTCACTTTCAGGATGTCAGTCGCTGGGATTTTCCAAATCAGGTCCGGTTGCGCCCATGGCGACCGATGCGTTCGAATTCGATCCCGCGCGTGATGATGTTGTCGGCACTGTGCAGATCATCCAGGCCCGGGAAGAAGATACCCTGTCCGATATCGCGCGCCGCTTCAATCTGGGTTACGAGGAAATCGTCAGCGCCAATCCCGATGTCGATCCCTGGCTGCCGCGCGCCGGAACGGAAATCGTATTACCGACGCAATTTGTCCTGCCGGATGCGCCACGCGAGGGCATTGTCATCAACCTCGCCGCAATGCGCCTGTTCTATTTCCCGCCCGCACAAGCCGGTGCCACACAACGCGTGATCACACACCCGCTCGGCATTGGACGGGTCGAGTGGAAAACCCCGGAAGGCAAGACCAAGATCGTTTCCAAAAAGGCCGCGCCAAGCTGGATACCGACAGCGTCGATTCGTAAAGAACATGCCGCCAACGGCGATCCGCTGCCTGCCAAGGTGCCGCCCGGCCCGGACAATCCACTCGGTACACATGTACTTAAACTCGGCTGGCAGAACTATTCCATTCACGGTACCGATAAACCACCGAGCATCGGCTTGCGCGGCAGTCACGGTTGCCTGCGCATGTACCCGGAAGACATTGTGCGCATCTATGACCTGGTGCCGGTCGGCACGCCGGTGCGCGTGGTCAATCAACCGCAGCTGTTTGGCTGGCGGGGTAGGGCGCTCTATCTGCAAAGTTACCCTGTGCTGGAAGATGACAAGCGTAAGCATGATGTGCTGATGAATAAGCAATTGACTGCCGCTATGCAATCGCCGAAGGCGAAGCTCGATGCCCGACCGCATATGAAAATCAATCAGGTTTTGATTGATGAAATGACAACACATCCTCGCGCCATCGCCATACCGATTTCGCAGCAGAAACTGACTACGCAAGATTACCTGTCGCAAGTGCTGCGGGTGCAGAATCAACTGCCCCTCAATGCATCCTGGGCAGGGGAAGTCGCAACGAAAACGGATTGAGAGTCGGGTAATCTGCTCGCATGGATCAATTGGATTGAGATATAGGTTTGTTGAAGCTTAGGGTGGCTAGCGGCGCTGGATATTGGGTTTGGATGCCTGCTATCGGCGATTAGTGGACCTTACTGCTAGCTGATTTGTTGTGTTGAGGTGGGTCCGGTATTGCCCCGAATGCGACATTCGTCGCTTTCGCTATCGCGCAGCACCAGAGCGCCTGAGCATCTTCCCATTCAGGAATTCTGCCCCATGTTCGTGTTCCATCAGACTCGTGCTGCAATGCATAGCCCGTTGCCCGCATTGTCTTGTATAGATGTAGACGGTGTGTTGTTATTTTTTTACAGTGATTTTCTAGCCAAACGCCTTATTTACAAGAGCAGTTATAACTTGATGCTGTTGCGTAAGTATTAACTGCTTGTATTAAATGGACAATATTTTAAAGGCCGAGGTCTTACTCCAGGAAAAGAGGTGTCGATTATCTTTACGGATTCTTTGCTTTTGGGGCCTAGAACTTTAGATGGTAAGATGTATCTAATTGTATTAAATATATATTTTACTTTAGGCGCCATAATTGCATTCATATCGATGCGATATCCCATGATAAAGACAAAGGAAGGGATAGTAGTTCGCAAACTGGAGGGGATCATGAATAGAAATATAACGAAATACGCCATTGCAGCATTGGTTATGACTGCACCATTCTCGGCTGGTGCCACAGCCATCTACCAGACTTTCGGCACTCTGCCTGTGACATTCGGTGGTAGTGGGATTCCCAATAACGCAGTCGCTGCCAGTTCAGTGTTTGTCGATGGTAATACCAATATTACCCTCGGCCTGACCGCCCACGGCCGCTATTCCAACCCCGCAGTTACAAATAACGGTGCAGGTCTCTTTTACGCAGGGACCGGCAGTAACTGCGGCGTAGCCACTGACCCCGTGGGTTGCCCCAGCGCCAACCAGGGTGCACTTTGGAACTTCGGTTTCTTCTTCGGCGTGTCCGGCCCTGGCGCTGACCTGTATGACTACGATTTCAAGCTCTACTACGATTTCAATCCCGGCACGAATACCCCAGTGGGCAGCCTCGGCGTCATTGACATCAACAATTCAATCATCGGTCTCGGTGGTAACCCCTCAACTATGACTGTGGCTCAGGGTTCTGAGAACCTCCTATTCAATTACCTTTCAGTCCCGGTAGCTAGTGTCATCACACCGCCGGGCGGTGTGTTCAATCCCAACGCGCTAGGCCAGTACAGCTTCTATTTGACGGCCACCACCAAGACCGCTTTCCCGTTTACGGTCGGCACCGTGGGTATCGACGTGCAGGTAGTACCTGTTCCTGCAGCCGCGTGGCTGTTCGGCTCTGGGTTGTTGGGGCTGATTGGTATCGCTCGCCGTAAAGCCACTTAAGTTTTTCTTTCAAACATGGCACATGAGACCTCGCTTCGGCGGGGTCTTTTTTTGGCTGTATGAAAGACCGCTTTTGGCGCAGAGCAATCGTTGTGTAATCGTGAATCAGTATTTGCAATATGACCGAGAACGGTCGAAAGTCGCTTTCATGTATTTCTGTCATCAAGGTCTGCTCTCGGATATACAGCGGCCATTGCCGTATGACGCTTTGATAAGAGAGCGATCGTCAATCCCAACAGAGGCATGTTCATCTAGCGCCTGTACAAGTCCATAAATCACGCCTTAACGGACTTTTTCATTTCAACGCTCCATGAGGCCCAACACAATCAACAGTGCGGAAACCATTGCCGAGACCATGCGAAGATGGTTCCACTTTGTCCACCTGTCCAGATAATGTTCCCATTCAATATCAGCTGCCGGGTTACCCGGGGAAATTGCGGCCAACCTGTTATTGAGAGGGACGTTGCCGAACAGCGTGACCAGAAACGTACCCATGAAGTAACACAGACCTGCACTGAGATAAAACATTGCCGCAGTATGACTCCAATACAACAGCAGCGACGCCCCAATCATACCCAGCGACAGGATAGCTGTACCCACAAATGCGCCCAGAAACCAGGGATTTATGACGACAATATTGATCTCCTGCATTGCGGCGATACCCTCCGAAGAAGATACGCGCGAAAGTGCTTTCATTACAAAATTGGAGAAGGCGAAAAATACGCCACCGATCAACGCAGATCCCAGCAGCGCCATAACAACTGCAACCAATGCGGGAGTATTCATGCTGCTTCCTCTTCATCGGTCCAGGTACCTCTCGCGGCAATCCGATGCGCGTAATCGGCAAAGTCAGTTGGCTCACGTCCCAATGCGCGTTGCACCCCGTCACCGAGATAGGCATTCCGCCCATCCAGCACCGTTTCGAACAGGTAATTCAACAGCCAAACGATGTCATCAGGTGCGCCTGATTCTGCAATGGCCGCAGCAAACGACTCATTCGATATCTGAGCGTATTTTACATCGCGCTTCGCAGTACGGGATATTTCCTGTGCCAACTCGGTGAACGTCAACATACGTGGCCCTGTTACTTCATAAATTTCGTAGGCGTGTCCTTCCTCGGTCAGCGCGGCAACCACGACATCTGCAATGTCATTGACGTCGATAAATGGTTCAGGGACATCGGCAGCCGGTAATGCAATTACACCGTCCAGAACCATGGGCAGGAATTCACCTTCCGAAAAATTCTGGTTGAACCAGCTGGCACGCACAACAGTCCAAATAACACCGGCTGACTGAACAATACGCTCACAAGCCTGCGCTTCCGCCTCCCCCCTGCCTGACAGAAGTACCAGGCGTTGAACACCCTTGGCTACCGCAAAGTCAACAAAGGCACGAATAGCATCAGTAGCGCCTGGGATCGCAAGGTCAGGTGCGTAGGTGATATAGGCCGCCGTCACATCTGAGAGAACAGCGTTCCAGGTACTTTGATTGTTCCAATCGAACGCTGGATTGCCTGATCGTGAGGCAATACGGGTCCTGATGCCGCGCGCCTGTAGGCGTTGGGCTACACGACTTCCGGTTTTGCCGGTGCCGCCCAGAACGAGAGTGATGCCGTCAGCGTATGGGTTGTCTGTCAGTTGATGTGTCATGGTTTTCTCCTGAGGTTAACTGAATACTGTAACTTCGCGTGATTGCTACAGTGAACAGCCTAGATGCGGACGGGTTGAACGCCCATTCTCGGGATAACCAGATTCATACGTGTTCGTCTATAATTCGCCGATGGATACATTAGCAGGACTGCTGGATGCACCGCGTGCGCGTGGCGCTTTTACATTGCGTACGGTGATGAGTTCGCCGTGGTCGCTGAGAATTCTCGCAGAATCGCCAGTGACATTGATTGCTGGCGTGTCGGGCGAAGCATGGATTGTACCAGACGACGATGAGCCGATGCGGGTCGGCCCAGGAGATATCGCCGTGACTCGCGCACCGGATCACTACACGGTTGCCGATGCGCCGGCAACGCCGCCGACTGTCATTATTCATCCCGGTCAGCGCTGCTGCGATCTGGACGGAAACTCCATTCACGAGAAAATGACACTCGGCGTGCGTACCTGGGGTAATGACCCAGAAGGTTCGACTATTTTTCTTGTCGGTGCCTATGAGCATTTGAGTGATATCAGTGATCGATTGTTACGCGCACTGCCGCCGGTACTTACTCTGGCGCAAGGTGAATGGGAGTCTCCACTCATACCGTTGCTTCTTGATGGGGTTGTCAAAGATGAGCCAGGGCAAGCTGCCGTGCTGGACCGGTTGCTGGACCTGCTACTGACTGCCGTACTGAAGGCATGGTTTGCACGACAGGACGACAGCAGGCCAGACTGGTGGCGTTTTCAAGGTGACCGAATCGTCGACCGAGCTCTTCGCATCATGCACGAGAATCCTGCCCACCCCTGGACACTGGACACACTAGCTGTTGAATCTGGTGCTTCTCGCGCATCGCTCGCCCGCCGTTTCCATGATCTGGTAGGAGAGCCACCTATGACGTTCCTGAAGAACTGGCGGATGGCAATAGCGGCAGACTTGCTATGCCAACCCGATGAAACCGTGAGTACGGTGGCGGAGAAAGTCGGCTATTCAACCCCATTTGCATTCAGCAATGCCTTTAAACGTGTGCGAGGGCTGAGCCCACAAGAGCATCGATCCCGACGCGAACTGCAGTAGCCGTGCCGAACTATTGAATATGTATTCGACGTACAACAGTTTATTTAGTTCAATGGGGTATCTCAGACTTGATTGATCTTGGCTGATTCTTGGTTTTGGCAAGATCCGCTTCTGGCACAGAGCAGGCTTTGCGTAATCAGGAAATCGGTTTTTGCTGCATTACCGAGAACGGTCGATAGCCGCTTTACCGAAATTTTTAAATGTGTGCCTAAGTTAATCTGGTCTAATGTTTCGTCGACCTGAAGGCAGTAGAAAATAACCCGCAGTACAAGATTCAATTATTAATCTCCCGACACGACTTTCGCCGCCGTCCGTTGCTTGCCGAAGTCGATCATGCGCTGTGTCGAGCGCAGTGCCTTGACGCGGATCGCTTCATCGACGTGGATCTCATTGCTGCCGGTTTCCAGGACGTCCGCAAGATTGCGCAGATCATTCATGGCCATCCAGGGGCAATGGGCGCAGGACACGCAGGTCGCACCTTCCCCGACGGTGGGTGCTTCGAGGAACTTCTTGCCGGGTGCGGCCTGACGCATTTTGTAGAGAATGCCGTTGTCGGTGGCGACGATGAGCGTGGTATTGGGCAGATCGTGCGCAGCTTTGATGAGCTGGGTGGTGGAGCCGACGACATCGGCCAGGGCGATCACCGGTTCGGGTGATTCTGGATGCACGAGTACCGCGGCCTCGGGGTGTTGCTTCATCAGTGCCTGCAATGCGCTGGCCTTGAAGGCTTCATGTACTACGCAGCCGCCTTTCCAGAGCAGCATGTCGGCACCGGAGACGCGCTGTACGTAATCGCCCAGGTGTCTATCCGGTGCCCAGATGAGTTTTTCGCCACGTTCGGCCAGGTGTTTGGCGACATCGACGGCGATGCTGGACGTGACCACCCAATCGGCGCGCGCTTTAACGGCAGCGCTGGTATTGGCATAGACCACTACAGTGCGGTCGGGATGGGCATCGCAGAAGGGGACGAAATCTTCGGCCGGGCAGCTCAGATCCAGCGAACATTCGGCCCGCAGCGTGGGCATGAGCACGCGCTTTTCCGGGTTGAGAATCTTGGCGGTCTCGCCCATGAAGCGCACGCCGGCGACGACGAGTGTTGTTGCGGGATGTTCATTGCCGAAGCGCGCCATGTCCAGCGAGTCGGAGACATAACCACCAGTCTCCTCGGCGATGCGCTGCAGGTCTTCGTGGGTATAGTAGTGCGCGACCAGCACCGCATCGCGTTCTTTTAACAGGCGCTTGATGCGGTCGATGAGAGCATCGCGTTCCCCCGGCGCATAGTCGGGCTCGGGCGTGCTGCCCGGCAGCGGAAACTGCTGCAGGCGCGTTGCCGGCACGGTGTCTTGGTCGCGGGATACTGCCTTCATCAAATTCTCCTGCCCGGGTCGGGTAAGGAGAGTTTACTGCGTATCCGAGCTTTGATCACCCATCGGGATAGTGATTGATATCGAGTCGGTGCGAATCAGACCCGGATATAGGCCCAACCCTGCTGCAGTCTATGGATGATGTGCTCGACGGCGGTGCTGTCCTGCTGGGTATTGTCGATCAGCAGAGGTTGAATGCCTTTTTCCCTAAGTCGTAACAGGGAATTGGTGCAGGCAATGAAATGCAGGTTTTCGTAGTCACGCATCATGCGGGCGACGCGTTGTGCATAGGGAGAAACATCCGCGCGCAGCAGGTCGATGCCGCCGGCATTGGCCAAGACATCGACCTCCATGCCTTTATCGCGATAATCGCGCAGCAATTCCTCGGCGCCGTCCAGGACCTCATCAAAACGCGCCTTGTCGGAGCGATCGATATGCAGGACCACTTTGTGATTGCCGGGCTCAAGCTGACGTTGTACCACGGTATGCAGTGGTTCATCTGCACTGGAGGCCATCCAGCCGAGCAAAAAACCTGATGCGAGTAACAGCAGTGATGCTGCCAGACCGGCTAAGCGGGACCAGCCTGCTGTTCCTGAAATAGTGGGTAACGGATGCTGTGGCGCCTGGGCGCCCTCAAACGCGAGATTGACCCATTCCTTGGTGCGCCGCAGCGCACAGACATGTTCCCGCAAATCGGCATCCGCCTCCATGGCGGATAACAGTTTCTTACGTTCGTCACCCTGCAGTTGTCCATCGACAAAGGCATGCAGCGTGTTGTTGGAAAATTCTTCATGCGCGCTCATTGTACCCTCCGTAACCGCGCTGCCAGCACAGGTGAATCTGACTGCATACTACGCAATGCGGTTTGCAGAAATCCGCGCGCGCGATTCAGCCGGCTCATCACCGTTCCAATCGGGATTTCGAGAATATCCGCCACCTCCTGGTAAGCGAAGCCTTCGAGATCCACCAATGTCAGTACCTCACGCTGACCGACCGGCAGGCGGGCGATGGCCGCGCGAACGCGAGTCACTACCTCTTGCTGACCGCTGAGTGCTTCGGGGTCGGAGTCACTGGCGTGTTGCGACTCATCCAGTTCGCAGTCGGGGCGTTGCCGGCGCAGATAATGGCGCCAGCGGTTGTTCATAATCGAGTACATCCAGGCATACAACCGATCGACTTCGCGCAGCTGATGCGATTTAGCCAATGCGTTTTCGAGCGTCTCCTGCACCAGATCGTCAGCAACCATAGCGTCACCGCTCCAAGCCAAGGCCACCTTGTACAGGCGGTCGCGACTGCTGGCGATGCGCTGGCGCAGGCTTCGGGCGCTGCAGAATCTGTCTATTATTTTCATGCTACCCATATAGACGTGAATGACTAGCCTTCTATTCCATATTTTTTCGCCAAGCCATAAAGGGGAAATCTCTTGGAATAATCCCTATTTCCCTACGCTCTAGGACATACAACAAAAGCGACGGAAGGAGAGAAGGCATGCACAAACTCATTGGCATGGTTCTGGCGGTATTTCTGGGTCTGGCGGGTATGGTATTAGCCGCAGATATACCCGCAAATATACCCACAGAAAAACAGAAAGTGGTTTATCACATCAATAGCGGCGACGCTAAAGAGCAATTAGGCGCGTTGCGTAACATCCAGAATCACATCAGTGCCGCCGGCGCTGACAGTCTGGATATCAAAGTGGTTCTGCACGGCGACGGTCTATCGCTGCTGCTGTATCCCGATGCGCTCGCAAAAACCAAAATGATGACAGCGAACTCCACCGAGGAAATGCAGGTCAAGGTGGAAGGTTTAAAACAGCAGAATGTGCAATTCCAGGTCTGCAACAACACGATCAAAGGCCGGAATATTCCACTCGACGGCCTGTATGGCGTGAGCGAGGTCGATGTTGTCCCCTCCGGTGTCGCGCAGTTGGCGATCCTGCAATCGCAAGGTTACGCCTACATAAAACCCTGAAGCATTTTATCTGAGCCGGCTGGAAATAATGCAGCCGGAGTGGATTCTTTGGGCCTGATTATTGGGTTGGAAAAGATAGCAGGGCCATTCATTGAGAGGAGAGGTGATTACATGATGTCCATTAGAAATACATTGACAGTGGTATTGCTTGCCGTGCTGGTGTTCCTGGGCAATGCGCACGCGGCGCCAAGTGATAAGCCATTTGCCGAACACAAGATCGTTATTCAGATCAGCGACGACGATTCAGCCAAGCAGACCTTGGTGCTGAATGTCGCTAACAATCTTATCAAGTCTTACGGCGTCGATAAGGTAGACATTGAGATTGTGGCCTTTGGTCCTGGTTTGCGACTGCTGTTTGCCGAGAATGTGAATGCCGGGCGCATCGATGCGCTGGTCGATAATTCCGGTGTGCGCTTCGCCGCTTGTAACAATACCATCGCAGCCATGACGAATGCCCTCGGATATGCGCCCGCGCTCAACAGCCGTTCGAAACCCGTGGACGCCGGCATTGTGCGCATTCTGGAGCTGACCGATCAGGGCTACACGCTGGTGCGGCCCTAGCCGTCAGGTTGACAAACTCATCGCATAAATAAAATTTGCCGTCCTCCCGCCACAGGCTGAAGACGTGCTAATGTCGTCTAGGAGATAACAATGTCATATATCAGAAAAGCAACTATCAGTAGCTGTATCGCCCTGACAGTGGGCAGTGTGTCGGTTCAGGCCGCCAATTGGCTGGCCCTTCAGGGGACGGAACCAGCGGGGGCCTCCGAGCGCGCCAATGTCTGGGGCTTTGTGCAGCCGGAATACCAGTACACCGATGGCACCGAGCTGAAAGCCGGGCCGTTCGCCGGTAAGCCGGCACAGTTCAATCAAATCGGTCCGGATCTGGACACGAACTCAACATTCAGCATCCGACGCGCACGCCTGGGTGTGCGCGGCACTGGCTTCCCGTTGGACAGTAACGTCAATTATTTCCTGCTGCTGGAAGCAGGCAATAACGGCATCACCAGCAATGGTGGTGGCAGTGTCAAGGTCACCGATGCCAGTGTCACACTGAATCACATCAAGGGCGCGCGATTCCGTATCGGTCAATTCAAATACCCGGGTTCCGAAGAAGGCCTGATGGCCATCCATGTGTTCGATTACATTAATTTTACCAACGTGACCAATATGATGCTGCTGGAACGTTTCTTCGACAGCGATGGTTCAGTGACCAGTGTGGGTGCGAACGACCCGAACGGTTCTGTCGGTGCCTTCCGTGATGTGGGCGTGCAGGTGTTCGACTGGTTCAATACCGGCAATTGGGAACACAGCTATGCGGCAATGATCGGTAATGGCAACGGCATTGCGCGTGGCGACGATAACAACGACAAGGATCTCACGCTGTACTGGGCTTCCGAGCGTGTGTTCGGTGGCGAGGGCGCGCGTCGTCAGGGTTTGAAGCTGTATGCCTGGCATCAGCAGGGCAAGCGCACCTTGGCCACTGGCCCCACGCAGACTGTCGGTGATTTCGACCGCACGCGTTGGGGTTTGGGCAGCACATTCCGTAAGGATAAGTATCGCGCCAGTGCGGAATACATCAAGGCCGATGGCATGATCTTCAATGGAACGGATGGTGCGGCTGTGCCGGGAACGCTGAATAACGCGGCAACCGCCGTGGCCTCTTGGAATATTCTGCCTGAGGATGAGGCCGATGGTTGGTACATCGATGCGGGTTATAAAGTGCTGCCTAATATCGAGCTGGATCTGCGGTACGACACGTTGAACCGGGCGACCAAGACCTCATCCGAGGAGCGTACCTTTACGACCTGGACCGCCGGAGCGCAGTATTCCTTCAACAAGAAGACGCGGTTGATTTTCAACTACGAATTACGCGATGCCGAAGCGCCGAATCTGGCCGGGAGTGCTGTGCCGAATCAGATTCTGGATGGCATGGACGATCGGGTGTCAGTGCAGCTACTCGCGATTTTCTGAGTGTAAACCTCGTGTCACCTCATCGGCCACAAGGATGTCCGGCCGGTGATCTTTCCGCGATAAGTAAACTTAATTAAGGAAGGTCTGATTAAACCGTCATTGCGAGGAGCGTAGCGACGCGGCACAAGCGAGCTTGCGAGCGTAGAACGCCCGCAGGGTGGCCCCAAAAGCCTGAATGATTGACGCTGCTGTTGGGAGATTGCTTCGCTTAGCTCGCAATGACGGCTTCTATGAATAAATCTAGAGGTTCACCAAGTAATATTACTCATTCACGTGGTTGTCGTTTGATGATGTCCCACAGGCGCAATATGTCCTCGCGGGAAGTCTTCAGATCGACAATCGGGAGTGGGTAATCACGCCCAAGTTCAATGTTGGCCTCGGCCAGCACATTCGCCGGCGCTGCTGCAGGCTGGTGTATCCACTTCTCCGGTAACGCGCGCAGCTCCGGTACCCACTGACGTACATAGTCACCTTTGGGATCGAAACGTTCGCCCTGTACCACGGGATTGAAAATGCGGAAGTAGGGCGAGGCGTCCGCGCCGCAACCGGCCACCCATTGCCAACCCAGGGTGTTGTTGGCGAGGTCCGCATCCACCAGCGTGTCCCAGAACCAGCGCGCGCCTTCCAACCAATGGATGCGCAGATTCTTGGTCAGCAACGAAGCGACCAGCATGCGCACTCGGTTGTGCATCCACCCGGTCTGCCAAAGCTCGCGCATGCCGGCATCGACAATCGGGATACCGGTGCGACCTGTCTGCCAGGCACGCAGTGCCGTGCCTGCATCGGTCGACCAGGGCATGTGATTGAAGCGTGCATCCAGCGGAGCATCCGCGGTATGCGGGAAGTGATACAGCAGGTGTATGGCGAATTCGCGCCAGCCAAGTTGGCGCAGAAAACTGTCGGCGGCTTCCACATAACCGGGGCCGCTATTTCCGGCGGCCCAGGCGCGCACCGCGAACCACACCTGACGCGGCCCGAGTTCGCCGAAATGCAGATGTGGAGATAATCGTGAAGTACCCGCGTGTCCCGGATGATCACGACCGGTGGTGTAATCGATCAGTGCGCCATCCAATGCGGCATGCAGACGCGCATGTGCGCCAATCTCACCTGGGCGCCAGTGACTGTAGAGCCCTTCATCCCAGGGTTTGTCTGGTAACAGCCGCAGGGCGTCGATTGGTAAGTTGTCTGTGTCAGCAACGCTGATGGCGTTGAGTGACGTCGGTGCCGCTTTCGGCCTCGATTCGACGTACAGCCGCTGCAGCATTTTCCAGAAGGGTGTGAATACCCGATAGGGTCCGCCGTCGCCTTTGAGTAGCTGCCAGGGCTCGATCAGCAACCGTGCATTGAAGCTGCGCGCGACAATACCGGTGTCGATCAGGGTTGTTTTCAGATTGCCATCGCGCACGACCTGGTGCGGTTCATAGAGACGATTCCAAAGAATTTCGTCAATCGCATACTGCTTACCTAGTTGAGCCAGTATTTGCGCGGGATCGCCGGATTGAATAATCAGATCCGCGCCGAGCCGACGCAGCTGGTGTTGCAGATGCACCAGGCTGTGATGCAGCCACCAGCGGCTGGCTGCGCCGGGCGTCCAATCGGAATCCTCATCAGGTTCCCAGATGAACAGCGGCAGGATCCGGTGACCCTGCTCGACAGCGTACTGCAGGGCCGGATTGTCAGCCAGGCGCAGATCGCGGCGAAACCAGAGGATGACATTGCTCATGTCAGGTAGATCATTTGTCAGAGTCCTGCCAGACTTTCGGTAGCGACTTCGCGGACTTCATCGTCCGCATCTTTGACTAATACATCGAGATAGGCGCGCGCGGCGGGCCGGTGACTCAGGCCCAGCGCATGTGCGGCATCGATGCGGATGCGCCGATCTGTATGTTGACCGAGTTCGCCCAGGGCATCGATCTGCCGGGCAAGCGCGTCGCTGCCTTCGAGATCTTCCAGGACGGCGGAGACGCCGAGACGGATCTGTAACTCCGCGTCGGGATCGCCGAGTAGTTGAATCAATGTCGCAATGCTTTCCGGTGCGCGTTTGAGCGTGGTGCTGACGCCGGCAAGGTCACCGGCGCTGAGCAACTCGTTGAAGTATTCTCTCATGCCCTCCTCGGATTGCACGCGCTGCACCCATTGCGCGAGCTCCGCCGGTGAACGCAGGCCCGTCAGTTGAAAGGGACCGATCCGCAACCAGGGTACGCCGCGCACGCCATGCAGTTGCGCGATCTCCGGATGCACGTTGATGTTGATCACTTCCAGGTGACCGAGCTGACCGGATTTCACCAGGTCACTGAGTCCTTGCAAAACCGTTGGGCAATGCGGACAACCATTGGCGATCAGTAATAAGGCGTCCGGTCGCTGGGCAGAAGAGTCATTCATCCTATAAACCGCATTTGCCACGGAATCACACGGAAAAACCCGGGCCAGATCATAAGCTTCACGCCGCCACCGCCATCACCCGCAAGGTGGTGAATAGTCGCTCCAGGAATGCACTGTGTTTCAGTGTCTTCCGTGTGTTTCCGTGGCTGAAATGATTTTTTAGGTTCATGGTGTGTCATTGGATGTTGCCGATAGTCAATCTGCATAAGAACAGGAGTGTTGCCGTCAATCAAGGCCTATCCAGCTCGAAGTGCAGGGTTTCGCAATTTCCGAAGTGCAGTGCCAGAAGTTCATCGGGCGATAAGCCTCGCAATGCGCCAACCAGCACGCGTAGCGTCTCCTCATGCGCGACGATCAGCACGCCTGTCCAGGGCTGCCGGCACAGCCAGTCGAGTACCGGCATAACCCGGACCTGGTAATCGCGTACCGACTCGCCACCCTCCGGACGTACATTGAAGCGGTCCGTGCCGATGGTTGCGAAATACTCCGCCACCGGACGGCCCTCATAACCCGAGCGGATATCATTGAGTGCGGGCACGACCTCGATGGGCGCCTGATGATATTGATTGATAATGTCCGCCGTTTGTCGCGTGCGTGGCAATTCCGATATCAGAATCCGGTCCAGCGGTATATCACGCAATGTATCAGCCGCGCGTTGGGCTTGCTGTTTACCTCGCTCTGTCAGATGCACGTCAACGCGTGGATCGTCATTGCAGAGTTCGAGCAGGTTGTAGTTGGTCTGGCCATGACGCATCAGATACAGCTGCATAGGTTTTTTCCTGCTCAGACGCGGAGAGCCGCACTATAAATAAGTTTATGAAGGGATCTCTGATGAGTCACGGTCTTGTCGGATTCAGGCCGAAGTCCGCGTCCGACATTTTCCCGACAAAGATCCCTAATGCCCAGGCCAACCTGCGGGTACGATAAACCCACGTGAACATTCGTCCCCATTGGCAAAGCCGGCCACGCACTGCGGCCTTTGGCTTAGATTATCCAGCGCGAGAAAAATTTCCGCGGCGGTTTGTAAGTTTCCCGCCGCAGCACGGCGCAGAGGCGCCAGCCAATCTTCCCGACCGAGCACCTGCCATTGCAAAGATGTCGAACCGAAGTGCGCCATGAATTCCTCCGGTCTTGCCCACCAGCCACGCAGATGATCCGGCGCGGCGCCTGCCGGCGCGGGTGTCGTCTCCAGCAGGGGATAGAATAGCCGGCCTTTCAGAATCAGGCGCTGTTGTCGAATGTTCCAGCCGGACGCAGTCAGCTGGGACTGGGTTTCCGGATACTGCAGCAAGGGTAATTGATGATCGTGCAAGTGCTGCAGCTTGCGGTCGAACCGGTCCTGCGCATTCGGTCCGATCCAGGCGGACATCTCGGTTGTGTCACCCATGCCGAGATAGAACTTCACGGCGAGTTCCCAGTGCTGCAATTGTCCGCTGCGGCGATGCTCCACGATCAGATCCAGTTCGCCGCTGGTCGTACCGTCGACCTGGATCTGTAAGTTATGCGCGCGCAGGGCATAGTCCGCATTGTCAGTCAGCCAGAATTGCCACAGCGCTTCGAAGTACAGCCCTAAACGTCCCGAACGCTGTGCCATGACTGCCTTATGCAAAGCAGTGGGCTCGCGATCCAGCGATTGCAGACGCGCTATCGACTCAGCATGCTTTGGCCAATCGTCGGCGTCAGGTTCAGTCGCTAGCAGTGACGCACTGAACAGAGCCCAGGCCAAGTCGCGTACCAGCGGGTCGTACAGCGTTGTTAACAGGTCAGCATCTGCCGCAGTCATAACGGGAGGCAGTCACGCCGCTGAGGTGATTTTCTTGCGCGTCAGCCAACGCCATACATAACCGCTGGGCCGGTCCACACCTGTCAATACGTAACTCAGCACATTGAAATTCCTGAGCGTGGTTTTCATGGCCAGCCGCGCCGCATCTATGCCGCAGAACAATAACTGATCCCGATCTTGTATCAGAGTTTCCATTTCTGGAAGCAGTTCCAAGTGATTGCCGCGTTTGAGCAGCAACGGAACACAAGGGAGTTGCCGGCTGCTGTCATTGGGATCAGTCGTGATCTGCGAGATATTGATGCTGGTGCCTTCGTTCAGCAGCATGATCACGGCAGGACTTTTCACGGCATCGATATTCAATGTCCAGGTTTGTGGCGCACTGTCGGTGAGTGCCCCGGTGACGCGACTGACCAGGATATTGGCCCACTCTTCGTCACGTTCCCGGGCCAATTTGAGAAAATCCGCCAGCAAGGGCGTGATGATCAGCGATAAAATCCTGCGCGCGATAATGGTGCTGGGTTGCATGATCAGATTGGCGCGTGCGGCGGCGAACAGGGCATCGTTGCTGCGTTGATTCTGCCGGACCACAGTGAACAGGTCTGGATTGAGATCCTTGGCGGTCATCAGTATGGACAGATTATTGGTGTCGTCGTCGGTGCCGGCAATGACGCCGGCAGCACTTTCAATTCTGGCCTCGCGCAAGGTGACGGCCTCGGTGCCGCGGCCGATGATGGCGCCCTCCGGTGGTCGAGTGCCGCTTGGATCGGCTTCGATCGTGCTGGTCTGTACACCCTCGATGGACAGATGTTTGCGCACCGCCTTGCCGAATCGGCCATAACCGCACAGCACCCATAAGCCGCGTGGCGGCACCACGAAATCCTTTAACGGTGTGTCATGGATGGCGGTAATCCATTCATAGACCAGATGCATGGCCGGCGAATGGAACAGCATGCCAAAGCGATCGGCGAAGGTATCGAAGGGGTTGATGATATGGTCGGTACCGAACGAGGCCATATTCTTCGCCGTGTCCTGCGTCTCGGCACGACAGATCACCTGGAGGCGCGGGCGCAGCAGTTTGGTGGTGATGGCAACTTTGAGATTGCTACTGTCGGAGTTGGTGACCGCGACGACGCCCTGACAATGCCGGTTACGCAGACCGGCCGCCATGAGGACATCGGCTTCATTCACGTCCGCGCACAGGCCAGGTGTATTGATGGGAAGGCCTTCGATCTCCAAGGCATGTACGCGGGACTCATCAATATCGATCACCGCGCAGGCGATGTCGCGACTGGCTAGTTCGCGTACCAGCAACGTGCCGGTATCACCGAAACCGCAAATGAGATAGAAGGGTTCGCGGATCTTGCGCACCGCGCGGGAAAAGGCCGAGAACGCCAGGACCCGGCGGAATTCCTTATCATTCATTATCGAGAGTATGGAACCGATGGCATACAGCCAGGTGATAACCGTGATGTAGATCGTGGCCGTGGCCCATAGGCGTTGGGCATCGGTGAAGGGATAAGGAATTTCACCAAAGCCGATGGTCGAGCCCATGAAACTGACAAAGTAAAAGGCGTGGAAGAAATCCATACGCCAGGGATTGCCCTGCGCATCGGCGCCGGGGATCAGCGTGAAGCCCGCGACTGAAATCGCATAGGAGCAGATCAATGCGATCAGTGGCCGCCGGATGCGGCGCAGAATGACAAAGATGATGTTCTGCATGAGCGCTGCTTAACGACGCAACATGGCGGTTTCCGTGATCAACAGGATCACTGAGGCAAAGTTGGCAACCAGCGCGCCGCTGGTCAACGACACGATATCGGCCATGATATCCGGCGTCAGGCCTTCACCCGTGCCATACACACTCACGCCCCACACCACGCAGGCGATGACCAATTGCAGATCGGCGACCAGACTGGTCGCCAGCAGTACCGCGCCAATATGGGTACGGTCACCGAACTTGAGCACAGTGGCAATCAGACTGACGACCAGCGCGCAGAACAATTCAAAGGCGTTATGGTGGGCGGGGTTGCTGAATTCGCCGATGACAAAACCGAAATTGAGGGTCAGGGCGAGCACAATAAAGAAGGCGAACACGACTTTCTCGGAATTCATCCTGGCGGTTCCATGGTTGTAAATTGTGTACTGATCATACCGTCAGCGCAGTGTTCATCCTAGCGGCCGCATCCGAGTGGTCGCATCCGGGCGGTCGCATCCGGGCGGTCGCATCGGACCGGTCGTGCTGGGTGATTGAACAAGGCACGAGTGCCACAGCTTGATGCTGCCGGGATACCGGCGCAGGATGGGTATCAGTATGATGTTCCCAACCAGAATCTGGAGCGGATCATGACCAAGACTTCGACCCCGAATCCGCTGCTGCGTCCGATCAGTATCCGACCGGAATCCGGCACGGCAACGCGGCAGGGGCTACCTTATTTTGTCGGGATCTCCGCTGAGACCGCGGGCGCTCAGGGATTATCGATGAGTCTAGTGGTGGTGCCGCCGGGCGCGGTTTCCGAACCGCATGTACATGAAGGTTACGAAACCGCCATTTATGTCTTGAGCGGTCGGGTGGAAACGCGCTATGGACGACTGTTGGAACATTCGGTGATCAATGGTCCGGGCGACTTTCTGTTTGTACCGCCCGGGTTGCCGCATCAGGCCATTAATCTCAGTGCGGACGAGCCTGCGCGGGCCATCGTGGCACGCAACGATCCCAACGAACGGGAAAAGGTTTCGCTTTACCCTTTGCCAGAGGACGAATGAGTACGACGGTACAGCGCTTTAGTAGCGGTATTTGTCCGAAACATCGTTGAGCATTTCGTTGTCGGCGAAATGGTCGTTAGGCGCGAACTTGACGGTCAGGAACAGAATGCCGCCCATAAAGGCAATAAACACGAGCGCCTTGAGGGCCATGGAGAGATTTTCTTTCTGTGCCTTTTTCATACGCAGTCCGGGGGTTCTGAGTGGAGCGGTAGTTACCGGTTAATAACATTGCAGATGTCGGCTGTTGCGCCGGCCTTCAATAACCCTAGCGGCCATCGCCGGCATGCCTTTAGCAGGAAAACGCATTGAAATATCAGGAGTAAATATCATGAAAGCCATCGTCATGACCGAGGTCGGAGCCCCGGATGTACTGCAACTGCGGGAGCTGCCGGAGCCGAACCTCACGGCGGCCGATCAGGTGAAAGTGCGTCTGCTGGGCGCCGGCGTCAATCCCGTTGATACCAAGCTGCGCAGTCGTGGGTTGATCGTTGCGGATGGGCCGACGCCGATTCTCGGCTGTGACGGTGCGGGTGAGGTCGTCGAGTGTGGATCAGATGTTGCTGATCTCAAGGTTGGCGATATGGTCTGGTTTTGTCATGGTGGCCTGGGTCGCGAGCCGGGCAATTATGCGCAATACACCGTGCTGCCGGCAGCCGTGGCGCGCCCCAAACCGGCGGCGCTGACCGCGTTACAGGCGGCGGCCGGACCGCTGGTATTGATCACGGCCTGGGAGGCGCTGTTCGATCGCGCCCATGTGAAAGCCGGGCAGACCGTGTTGATACATGCCGGGGCCGGTGGCGTGGGGCATGTCGCGATTCAACTGGCCAAACTCGCCGGCGCACGGGTCTGCACCACCGCGAGTGGCAGTGCCAAGGCTGATTTCTTGCGTGAACTGGGTGCGGATCTGGTTATCGATTACCGACAGACGGATTTTGTCGCGGCAGTCAATGAGTGGACCGAGGGGCGCGGTGTCGATGTGGTTCTTGACAGTATCGGCGGCGATACGTTTCGCCGCAGTCTGGAAGTGACGGCGCACTACGGCGATGTGATAACGCTACTCGACCCTGGCAACGATGTGGTCTGGAAAGAGGCGCGGAACCGGAATCTACGTATCGGCTTTGTATTGATGTTGACGCCGATGCTGGTAGACCTGCCGCAAGCGCGTGCGCATCAGGGCGAGATTCTGGATCGTTGTGCGGTGGATCTGAATGTCGGGCAATTACGACTGCATATCAGTGAGGTGTTGCCATTGAGTCAGGCCGCAGAGGCCCATCGGCGGATCGAGCAGGGACATGTGCAGGGTAAGCTGGTGTTGGATGTGAATGCCTGATGGTTCAACGCTATGCAAGTAGCCTGAATTTCGCTTCTGTTTAAGTTTGGCTACAAACGCTGGGCTAAGTGTTTTGAGGTTGAGCACCCGTTGGTGCAGCCGAGCATCGCAGCGCACAGCGGGGAAAGTGAGCAACTGTTTGAGCCCCGTTGTGTGGGGCGAGTTTTGCGAACGACCGCTGTGCGTGAGAAGCGCAGGGAAGTCGGCCCGTGGTTTTACGGGCAGACCAAATCATCGGGCCGCCTTTCTTTTGGGTACTTTTTCTTTGGCGGAGCAAAGAAAAGTACCTCGCCCAGCAAGGGCGAAAGAAAGGTTGAGGTGTAGAGTGCAATTCGAATTTGCGAGTCGCTTATCCAGCCTAGGATGCCGGCGGCTCCAGCACGGTACGCGCCGCCTGCGACATGCTGCCGGTTTCGCCGATCCAGCCGGACGGCAGCTTCGGCAGCGCGCTGATGATCGACACAATCAAGGCGGCAGCATAAGGTACCGATTGCAGCAACAACATCACCGACCACATCAGCAGATCCAGTGAGTCCGTGCCGAAATTGTGAATGATGCTGCCGGCCGCCAGCCACAGCGCGATCAGCAGCAGTGTCTCTTCGCGCGCCGCGCTCAAGGCCTTCAACAATGCCTGCTTATGCGCCTGTTTGGGGGTGCGGAAGAAGGGTTTGCTCTTGACGAAGAAGCCGGTGAGCATGGCCAGCCCGATGGTATGGGTCAGTGCCAGTCCGGACAGTGCCGCGGCGATGGTCTGTACCGTGGTCGCGCCGACACGCGTCTGATACAGATAGACCAGCTTGCCGAGTTTGAACACGAACAGCGCCAACGGCAGGATCGAGAACATCAGCAGCGGCGGATCGATCTCGTCCGGCAATGCCAGCATGGCGATGGACCAGCAGAGTGCGGCCATATTGAAAATGAGATTGATACCGTCGGCGAGCCAGGGCAACCAGCCGGCCACGAAGTGATAACGTTGGCCGGCAGTCAGTTTGCTACTGCCGCGGGTCAGTAGATTGCGTGCATGCCGACGCAGAATCTGCACCGAGCCGAACGCCCAGCGATAACGCTGCTTCTTGAAGTCGATGAACGTATCCGGCATCAGCCCACGGCCGTAGCTTTTCGGGATGTAGGTGGCCTCCAGGCCTGCCTCGAAAATGCGCAACCCGAGTTCCGCGTCTTCGGTGATACACCATTCCGCCCAGCCGTTGACGTCTTTCAGGGCCGATGCACGCACCATGGTCATGGTGCCGTGCTGGATAATGGCGTTACGTTCATTGCGCGTGATCATGCCGATATAGAAGAAGCCGCGGTATTCGGCATAACTCATGGCCTTGAAGGCATTCTCGCGCGCATCGCGGTAATCCTGCGGGGCCTGCACAATACCGATGCGCGGATTGGCGAACTGGGGGACCAGATCACGCAGCCAGCGCGGATGCACCAGATAATCACTGTCGATCACCGCCACAACTTCCGCTGTTTCCACCGTCTGCTTGAGTGCGAAATTCAGCGCACCCGCCTTGAAGCCGGGCAGGGGGTCTTCATGGAAAAAGCGAAAGCGTTCGCCGAGCTTCGCGCAATGGTCTCGCACCGGTTCCCAGATGGCCGGGTCCTTGGTGTTGTTGTCGATGACAATAACTTCGAAGCGCGGGTAGTCGAGTGCCGCAAGCGCATCCAACGTCTCGATCATCATGTCTGGTGGTTCGTTATAGGCCGGTACATGCACCGACACCATCGGCAACTCTTCATCCGGGACCGGGATGGGTTTGAAGATGCGCCGGTGATCGCGTATCCACAGCGCCTCGGCCCATTCATGCGCCTCGGCCAGCAGCACCACGATGACACCGATCATGCCGATCATGAGCAATGCACCGACGATGACGCTGGTGATGGTCATATATTGGTGTAGATATTCGTAAATGATCCACACCGCGGCGGTCGCGGCCACATACGCGACCAACGCCAGAAAACTACGGCCACGGTCGTGTAGTCGGTTGCTGTCGATCAGTAGCAGTGTAAAGACGATGAGTGCAATGCCGACGGAAATGCCGGCCAGGATAGGCCAGTCGGGGATCTCGACAATGGGTTCTTTGAAGGTGAATTTCGGCTGGCGTGCGACATTGTAGACGCCCCAGTAAGCGCCGACCGCGCCTTCGGTTTCGCGCTTCCAGGTCTGATCGAAGGCCTCCATGATGTAGTAGACATATTTTTCGCGCGCGGCCAGATCCAGGAAACGCCGCAGGAAGATCGCCTCGTTGGCCTCGGACGCAACGGCCGCCTGCTTGGTGCGGCCGTTGCTGGGCCAGCCCACTTCGCCGATGACTATCGGTTTGCCCGGATAGAGCTCCTTGAGTTCGTTAATGCTGTTATAAACGTACTGGCTGCCTTCCTCGAGCGGGATGCCCTCCCAGTAGGGCAGCAGATGCACGGCGATGTAATCCACATGCTCGACCAGTTCCGGGTTATCCTTCCAGACATAGGGCGGCTCGGCGGTGCTGATCGGTATTTTGATTTTCGAGTTTGCGTAATCCAGGTACGCGATGAGTTCCTTGATAGGGATGTCATTGCGCAGCAACACCTCGTTGCCGACCAGAATACGCACGACATTTTTGGAGCGTGCCGCGATGTGCAGCATGCGGTCGATTTCGAGCTTGGTCTTTTCGGCATTGGGGCCGACCCAGGCGCCCAGTGCGACGTTGATGCCGTGCTGCTCGGCCAGACGGGGAATCTCACCGAGATTATCCTCGACCGTATAGGTACGCACCGAATGCGTCTTGCCCGAGAGCAGGGCCAGATCGGCATCGATCTGCTCGACAGTCGGGAATTTCTGCCAGAGCGGTGCCTGATCCGAACGATAGGGCGAAAACGCGAAGCCCTGGATGGTCTCCGGCCAGGCCGGTTCCACATTCGGTCGGTTATACAGCGCCCAGCCCATGATGGTCAGGGCGGCAATGGCGATGGCGATCAAAAAACTGGATTTATGCATGTGCCTGTTGCGGTTGAATGCCCGACTGCCTGCAAATGTCGTTAACGGACCTGACAGGGTCCGCCGGGGCGTTGGGCGTGATGGAATTGTACAGGTCGCGGTAGCCGCCCGGCGGCGGGACCGTCTGTTCGGTGGCACAGTATACGGGGCTGTTTGGGCAAGTCCATATGCCGCTATCACAATCTGATCAGACAGTTGTCCAGTTCAGTGGGTTAAGGCGGTAATAAGCGCAAAGCTGGCTGAAAACCTGCGGGTACTGCTGTTGGATTGGTTGCGGTAACTCGAAAAAGGCCTCGGTCAGCACCGCAAAAAATTCCGCCGGACTGGTCGCCGCATAGGGGTCCAGCCAGGTGTCCGCCCCGGCCTCGATCCGCGCGCAATGGTCCGCATAGGCGCTGCTGAAAGCGCTGGTCCAGGCGCGTTTGCCTGACCGCAGCATCGGTATGCCATTGACGGCACCGGATTCGAGATCCAATTGGTGGGCGAATTCATGCAGCACCACATTGTAGCCGTCTTCACTGTTCATGCCGCCGGCCAGGCTGTCGTCCCAGGACAGCACCAATTGACCCCGTTCCCAGGATTCACCGCTCAGTACCTGGCGTTCGTTATGATGCACGCCGGAGGCATCCCAGGTTTCGCGGTTGACCACGAACACGGCGGGATGCAGGACAATGCTGTGCAGCTGGGGGAAGTAATCGACCGGGCGGTTGAGCAGTAACATACTTGCTTGAGCCAGGATGATCAGGCGCATGGCATCGGTAATGATGAAGCCGGCCGCGGCATGGAAATCCTTTTCGTCCAGCAGGATCAGGATATGACCGTGCAGTTGTTCGCGCAGTTCTGCGGGCAGGCGCGTATAGAGCGGCACCTGGGCGCTGAGTAATGCCGACCAGGCGGTCGGGAACACCTGCCGGCGGAGCCGCTGACGTCGACGTTCACGTTGCAGTCGACGCAACCAGGGCCAGGCCAGGAGCGCCAGGGCGATACCCAGAATGATCAGGATCGGTAACATGCTGGGCATGATACCTAATGCAGACCTGCGTAGGGTGTGGTGAGCATAGCGAACCGCACCATCTCGATATTGGATGAAATGTTGAGCCTTAATCTACCCGTTATCGTCTTACTGAGCGTATTTCTGCTGATCGCGTTGCGTGGCGTTTTGTCCGTGCGCATCACTATCTGGCAGGCCATGGTCGGCGGGGCTGTCGTCGTGTTGCTGAGTGGCGATATCACACCCTATGCCGCGTGGGCGGCCATCGATTGGGAGGTGATGGTGTTTCTGTTCGGCATGTTCGTGGTCGGACAGGCATTGGTGCAGAGTGGTTTTCTCTACCAGCTGGCCTATGGATTGTTCAGTCGGACGCGTTCGACGGATGCCCTGGTGCTGATGCTGCTGTTCGGTGCGGGATTGGGTTCGGCACTGCTGATGAACGACACCTTGGCCATTATCGGCACACCGCTGGTGTTGCGGCTGGCGCATGAGCATAAGCTGGATGCACGTCTGCTGTTACTGGCTCTGGCCTTCGCGGTAACGACAGGTAGTGTCTTGAGCCCCATCGGTAATCCGCAAAATCTGCTGATTGCGACCCAGATATCTCTAGCGAGTCCGTTTGTAACATTCCTGGAACACCTTGCACTGCCCACATTGATTAATCTGGTAATGATCTATTTGTTACTGCGAGTCATGTTTCGCCACGAATTTCATACAACGCCGCTGGTGCATACGCCAGTGACCTTGATAGATCCGTTGTTGGCGCGTTGGGTAAAGTTGTCTTTGGTGATCATCGTTCTGCTGATCATGTTGCGTATGCTGTTGGTGAATACAGGCGGCATGAGCGAATTCCGACTCAGCTACATTGCGCTCGCGGGTGCGGCACCCTTGTTGCTGTTCAGCGCGCGGCGCGGCGAGTTGGTGCGCCGGTTGGATTGGCAGACCCTGGCCTTCTTCCTGGGATTGTTCGTGCTCATGGCAGCGGTCTGGGAAAGCGGTTTTTTTCAGCGGGGTCTGGTGGACTATGCCATTGATATCACCGCGCCGGTCCCGCTGCTATTGATCCCCGTTGCGCTAAGTCAATTGATCTCCAATGTGCCTCTGGTAGCGTTATATCTGCCCCTGCTTGGGCAGGCGGGGGCCGGGGTGCCTGATTTTATGGTTCTGGCGGCGGCGAGTACCATTGCCGGTAATCTGTTGATATTGGGTGCGGCCAGCAATGTCATCATCGTGCAGAGCGCCGAACGCCACGGCAGTCAGCTCGGATTTTTCACCTTTGCGCGTATCGGTATTCCGTTGACGTTGTTACAGCTGTGGGTGTATTGGTTATTTCTATAGCCGGGCACAAATTGATGCGGCATTAGGCGCGTATAAAAAATACCTGGTCAATCCGCTGCCTGCCGGGACGCTGTTTTCGACGTAGTTTTTTGGTATCTGTCGGAAAGACGAATTATTCTAAAAAAATCGTTTCAGCCACGGAAACACACGGAAGACACTGAAACACGGTACATTCCTGGAGCGACTATTCACCACCTTGCGGGTGATGGCGCTGCCGGCGAGAAGCTTATGATCTTGTCGGTGTTTTTCCGTGTGATTCCGTGGCAAATGCGGTGTATAGGATTATTGATGTTTACGTAATCAGATGACACGGGGTAGCCCGGATGAAGCGAAGCGGAATCCGGGGAAACAGCGGTCTTGCCCGAATGGCACTTACTTAAGCGGATTCATATCCGATGTAGGGTGGGTTAGGCGCGTTGTTTGCGCCGTAACCCGCCGAGCGGGCCGTCAGGCACACCTTTACAAAGGCGTTGTGTGGCTTCGCAGAGCCTGTCGGGTTACGCAAACAACGCTAACCCGACCTACATTTAACGTAAGTAAGTGCCATTCCGGTCTTACCCTGGATTCCGGCCTTACGGCCTGCATCCGGGCTGCGGATAATCTGTCAGGCAATTGGATAACGCTCAATAATCAGAAATAAAAGCCTGGATGTTCTTCAGCCGATGCTGTGTTAACGTCGTCGTGAGGAGTCAGTCGTGTCCGAATCCAGATATTGTCCACCGCTTGACGAGGCTATGCGCAAACGCCTGGAGGCGCGTGTCGGCCGGCTGCATCTCAATCAACGTCTTGGCATTGAAACCGACTATGAGGCGCGCATCTTCGGCCAGGGACGTACCTTCTTCCATATCGAAAACTGGTATTCCATCCACGGCTGGATGCGTGGTGCCCTGCGGTTGATGGGCGTGCACGGGCGAGGGCGCCGCAATGCCCGTGCCATTCAGGTGCGCCACAATGAAATTCAGTTGGCGCAGTTGCCGCCGGCCTTCGAAGGCTTTCGTATCCTGCATATTTCCGATCTGCATCTGGATATGGCGCCGGACATGCCGCATGCCCTGATCGAGGCGCTGCGTGATGTTGAATACGATATCTGTGTCTTGACCGGTGATTTCCGCGCCGAAACCTTCGGACCCTATGCGGCGGCGTTGGATGGCATGCGTCAGGTGCGGACGCATCTGAACGGGTCGGTGTACGCCGTGCTCGGCAATCACGACAGCATCCGTATGCTGCCGGGGCTGGAGGATATGGATATCCGCATGCTCATGAATGAGACGGTATTGCTGGAGCGGGACGGTAACAGCATCTATCTCTCGGGCATCGATGATCCGCATTACTATCGGGCGGATAACCTGGAGAAAACCACTCAGTGTATACCTGAGCAGTCACTGTCCATTCTGCTGACGCATTCACCGGAGATCTATCAGCACGCCGCCTACGCGGATGTTGATCTGATGTTGTGCGGACATACGCATGGCGGACAGATCTGTTTGCCCGGCGGCATCCCCATTATGAGCAATGCCAACTGTCCACGCGCCATGTGTCGTGGCAACTGGCGGTTCCGGCAGTTGCAGGGCTATACCTCGTTGGGATCGGGTTCCTGTGTGGTCGATGTGCGGTTGAATTGTCCGCCCGAGATCACCGTGCATCAGTTGCTGCGGGGCACGCCTAAGTAGGCGCTGCCGCCTGGCGTTTCATCCGCACGCTTTTATCTCAGTTAAAAAACATCCGGCGCAATACGCTGCGCTATTGCGCCCTACAAAGAAGAAGTAGGGCGCATTAGGCCTTGTGCCGTAATGCGCCGGATGTTTATTGCTCCCTGTATCTAATAGGGTTGCTTACGGATATTCAGCCAATAAAGAACCCGCGACAGCAGCAACTCCAGGACCAGGAAGATCAGAGCCAGTTCCGCAAACGCTAACCAATCCATCTCGAAATACAGACCGGCGCCCAACAGTGGCAGCAATGACTCCGGTATCTGATCCAGTCCCAGTGCCATGCCGCTCGGCGCGATGCGCAATCTGCGCTTGATAAAACTCGATAGCAAGTCGCCGAGCATGGCGAGTACGGCGATTAGTAGTCCAACCTCGATTGGCAGGCGAAGTAGCACAGCGATCAGTGGTGTAATCAGCAGAGCGAAGACAATGCCACGCCAGGTCTTGGAAGGGCCGAACAATGGCTGCCCATCACTGAAAAGATGATTGCCATCGACAGGCTGGCTAAAGCGCTCGGCGAACAATAAACGTCCCAATATCGGCGCGCCATTGGCGGCGAGTAGCAGGAACAGTAATTTTGCGGACAGCAGGAGATCCATAACCGAGATCGTACCGTGGCCAGTGGGTTTTTATTGTTGCGGCTATGATGCAGTTTTTCGCAGTAAGGTTCCAGACTTTAGTCTTTGGGTGAAATGGGACTGACATTGTTACTGTCATGACCTGCGGTGGTAGGACGTTTGTTCTACCTCTAGGAAGAGGGGAGGAAAGACTGCAAGCTGGAATTCATAACCTCTCACCCCAACCCTCTCCCCGCAGGAGAGGAGGTATATCGGGCAACCCTTCTTCAGTTACTCACCGCGCCAAACACCTTCTTCAACAAATCAGTTGACCGCGCGACGGGATTAGTGCGTATCAACGCCTCCTGTTCGGCGACCTTGAGGAACAAGCCGTCAAGCGCCTTGTCAGTGACATATTCATCCAGGTTGAGCGAGCTGGACTTCATCAGGCCCGCCGCGGGTCCGGCACTGTCGAGCATCTTTTTGTAGGCCGAGGTGGCGCCGGCTTTGGAGGTGGTATCACTGACAATGGGCAGGAATTGCTGGCGCAGATTCGCTTCACTCTGTTTACGGAAATATTGTGTAGCCGCATCGTTCGGACCGGTCAGGATGGCCTGGGCATCGGTCAGCGTCATGTTTTTTATGGCGGAGCGGAACTGATCCAGCGCCAGGGGTACGGCCTGTTCGGCGGCACGGTTCATGGTGCCGACAAATTCATCCGCGCGTGCGCTCTGGCCGGTAACGCGTAAGCCTTTTTCTACCCATGACAGGCTATCGGGCATGCCGATGCGTACCGATGGATCATTGAGGAAACCGCCTTCCTGCCCGAGTCCTTTAACGGCGATGTTCGTCGCGGTATCGAGGGCTTCCTTAAGTCCGCTGCTCATTTCAGTACTGCTGAGCGCGGATACACCGCTGTTGTTTGTAGTACTTGCGGTGGATTTGGTGCTGGTGGGCAGTTTATCCAGCAGGTCCTGCCAGCTGGCAGGGCTGCTCAGGGGCAGGATAATGATGAATGCTGTTGCAACAACCAGACGGGAGTGTTTCATGTTCGGATCCCTCCTCAGGTGATAGTGCTGTCACAGAGTAATCCTAGAAGGAGTATAGCGGGCCGCGGAATTGTGAGGATATTGTCATATTCAACCAGGATTCCCATCCACGCGTGGCCGCAGATAGATCGGTGCGAAGCGCCAGCTCCAGGCGAAAACAGTCACCAGCCAGAGCAGCGCGGCCCACAGCGGTGTTGGCAGACCGAATAGCGTTTGCCCTATAGGCAGATCGTTGACGACACGCAGCAGCGCGGTGATGTGCAATCCCCAACAACATAACCATACCCGTCTGTCCGCGACTAGCGGGCGTCCCGAATGGCCAAGGCTGACGCGGCTGGCCATGGCCAGGGTCATGCCCGCGACAAGGCCGATGCCGAGTGCATGCAGCGGCGCGCGGCCCAGTGAAACATCAGTGGAAAATAACAGTAGCAGGCTGTCGAGGGTGTACAGGGTCATACCGATGCCGAACCAGACAAAGGCCATATGCAGAATGGCCAGCAGCCGGACCTGGAAGCTGCGCCGAAACCCCCAACGAAAACTTAAATACAGTCCGATACCCGCCAAAGGCGCATCGAACAGGAAACGCCATTGCCAGATGTTCAGGGTTTCGCAGGCGACATGGCCTGCGATCAGTAATGGCAGGGCCGGCAGCATCCAGGCGGGTTGCACAACGGTATAAGGTTTGATGACCATACTGCTGAAAAACGGCAGCATGCGATGCGCGACCGTGACCAGCAGCGGTAACAGAAAGCCCCACCAGCCAAGCGTCAACGCCGTTTGTATCAATCCTGGTCTATCCAGGCCCGTGCCCAAGACAAAACTCAGCATGCCGATGCCGCCCAGCAGCAGATATAAATTCAGATAGCGTTCGTGGGATTTTTCCGGGCCCGGCGCGGCGCGAAATACGCGATAGAGTTCGCTGATGCCGATGAACCAGCCGAACGCATGCAGCAAGGCGCCTGTGGCCAGCACTGTCGTGTGGGTGAACAGCCCCGCATACACCGTCACTGATCCTGTTGTCATGCACAAAAAACTCGCGACATAGCGCGAACGCTCCACCAGTGGGCCATTCATCCAGCGCGGATAGGTGGTCATCAGGAAGCCGAATATGAAATAGGGGAACAGCCCGAACAGCATCAGATAACCGTGCGCCCAGGTTGCGGGAATCACCGGTGTGATGCCGGGCAATATGTTCAGATAACGTGCCAGCAGTTCGGCCAGCCAGAAACTCATTGTCAATACCAGCTGCAGGCTGCCGGCAAACATCATCATGCGGTGGGGCGCGGCGGTGAAGGTGTTCCAGTTGGGCATACGGTTGGCCTATGTGTATATTTCGGTGTGTCACTGGATTGATTTTAAAAAATCATTTCAGCCACGGAAACACACGGAAGACACTGAAACACAGTGCATTCCTGGAGCGACTCTTCACCTCCCTTGCGGGTGATGGCGGTGCCGGCGTGAAGCTTATGAGCATGTCCGTGTTTTTCCGTGTGATTCCGTGGCAAATGCGGTTCATAGGTTAATCGGAGTTTCCCCTAATACATTCAAATCATGACCTATGCATCAATGCGTCAACTGCATATACAGCAGTGGTAACTGTCTCGGCAGTTCAGCGGGCTTGCGGATTACAATGTAGCCGTTGCTGCCGAACAGATGCGGCAGATAATCCCCGGCGTGCTGATCGATGGTGACGCAAAAGGGTTGCAGGCCCTGCTGACGCGCCTCGGTGATGGCGTGGCGTGTGTCCTCGATACCATAACGTCCTTCATAATGATCCAGATCGTTCGGTTTCCCATCCGTGAGAATCAGCAGCAGACGCCGGTTCGCCGGCTGTTGGGCCAATAACGTACTGGCGTGGCGGATGGCCGCACCCATGCGGGTATAAAAGCCCGGCCGGATACCGCCGATGCGGCCGCGTATGCGCGCATCATAGTTTTCTTCGAAGGCCTTGAGATGCTGAAAGCGCACATGCTCGCGGTAACGGGATGAGAAGCCATACATCGCAAAGCGGTCGCCGGTACCGGCCAGGCTTTCCGCGAATAGAAACAGACTGTCACGTATTACGTCGATAATACGCTGCTCATTGTTGATCCAGGCATCTGTCGACAGTGAAAGATCCGCCAGCAGCAGACAGGCCAGATCGCGGTCACCGACACGCAGATCACGATACAGTCCGGGATCGGTGGTGTGGCTGCCGCCCGCGCGTTCCGCGGCAAAGCGCAGCCAGGCATCGATATCCAGCTCGGTGCCATCCGCTTGCCCGCGGCGCCACACGCGCGTGGGCGCCAAGGCTTGAAACTGGTTGCGCAGGCGGCGGGCGATAGCCTTGAGTTGCGGCGGTAATTCCAGTGGCTGCGCGTCGGCAGCGAGCATGGGTTGCAAGCGGCAGTGATCTTTAATCAGCGTCTGTTTGCGGTAATCCCATTCGGGCAGGGCGATGCCGGGTCCGAGCGGCATGTCATCATGCGCGGCCGAGGGCAGATCCAGATCGAAACGGATGCGAGCGGCGGTGCGGTGCTGGTCGCGCGCCACGCTGAGCATGTCCATGTCCTCGGCCTCGCGTGCGGCTTCTTCCATGTCTTCATTGTCCTCGGTGCCACGATCGACCTTGACGTGTTCCGCCCAGCCGAACAGCGCCTCCAGTCGCAGTGCGATCAGACCGCGGTCGCGTTCCGGTGCGGCGACGCGTTCCGCGGCACGCCGACGCTGTTCATCATTGCACTGGCTGTTGCCGGTCTCGGCTGCGGCGTCTTCCTGCGGTGCGCGCGCGCTATCGGTTTCAGCCTGCGGTGGGAAGGGATGCAGCCATAACACCACCGGTTGCGGTGGCCGTCGTGCCGGCGGTAAGCGTGCCACGCTGCCGGGTTTTTGCAGTGCCGCACGGATAGCCTGCTCCTGTTCGGCCTCGTCATCGGGCAGACGTCGCAGATCAGGTCGCAGTGCGAGTTGCGCCGTCACCAGACGCTGATAGCGCGGCCGCAGTCCCGGGTATCGGGCCAATGCCGATTCAGTGAGGGACTGATTGTAGGCGAGCCAGGGCAAGTCGGGTTCGGCTGTTTGTGCCGCCAGCGCGGCCAACCAGAAATAGAGTTCGCGATTGAGTTGCGCAATGGGAAATACCGCCAGGCTGTCCGGTAAACGCAAGGCCTGATCGTCACGCCAGGCCAGTTCCACTTTGTTGCCCAGTCCGGCGATGCGTGCGAGCAGTCCACGGCGGGCGGCATAGTCCGTTGCGCTGGCGGACTGGACGCGCAGGCCACCATCACCACCGAGGGCGCGGAACAATACCGACACCGGCCGGCGCACGCTGTCGAGCGTGACCATCGCCGCCGGATAATCGCTGCGCGCGACCCGGGTGATGACACGATGCCAGAGTTGACCGACCTGTTCTTCCATTTATTCGCCTATCTGACGAGTATTAATAACTGCTTTTTTGAACCGCCAAGCACGCTGAGAAAAATATAAATGTTGAACCGCAAAGGCGCAGAGGCGCAAAGAAAATCAGTCGAAATCGGGTTGTTAATATTATCAGATATATGATCATTCGACCTTTCCCGCATGCGTCGTAATGGCGGTTAATATCCCTCACTTGTTCACGCATTTTTCATTCTTTGCGCCTCTGCGCCTTTGCGGTTCACACATATTTCTTGGTGTCCTTGGCGGTCCGAAATAAATCAGTGTCTGTGCAAAACCCGCTCATTGAGTATTCCGCTGCTGTGCAGTTTGATATTGCACGTTATCCGGCGCTGCAATGTGCACTGTAACGCCACGGAAACACTTCGTCGTGTCGCGATGACGGCGGCCGTGTTCACGATCGGAAACCTGTAACGCGCATTCATCTTCAACCCATTTCAACAACGACGGGGCGCTATGCGCGGCCTGTACGTCGGTGCAGGCGCTGATGCACTGTGCGCATTGGGTGCAGGTGAACATTTTGCGTTTGATGGAGCGTGGCTTGAGACGCATCGGACAGGCGTTGTCGCAGGCTGCATTGCAGGAGGCGCAGGCGCTGGCGCGTGATGCGTTGAAACCGACCACCATGGCGCGTTTATTGGCCATCCACACCAGACTCTGGAACAGTCCGATGGCACAGCCGAAGCGGCAGAACAGATGGCGTGCCAGCAGAAACTCAACCGTGAAAGCGAGTGTGGCCACGCCGATGAATACGGCCTGATTGCGGGTGAGTTCGCCACGGATCAGATTGCCGTAGATCTGCTCGGGTGGCAGCAGATAGGTGAGCAGAACCACCGCCCACAAAAACGCGAAGACCAATACCAGGATCAGCGTGGGTAGCCAGTAGCGTCGGTCGGGAATGATGCGTTCCCCGGTCGGTTGGCGCTCGGGCAGGGGTTGTTTCTCCCACAGTGTTGGTTTGCCACTGGCGCGGCGCATCATGCTGTTGATCATTTCCACAACCGAGAAATGCGGACACAGCCAACCGCAGTACAGCCGGCCATAGCGCCAGGCGATCCACAGCAAACCACCCCCCAGCAGCAGCAAGGGCAGAAAGCCACGCAGCAACAAATTCAGTGCGGCGGTGCCCGGCCCCACTTCACCACGCTGAAAGGCGTCCAACCCCAGGGTCCAGTCCAGGCCGAACAGGATAAAGTGGCCCTGGTTGAGGTCCAGACGGAACAGGTCCAACGGTGGCGCCAGGACAAACAGCATGAAAAATCCCAGACGTGACAGTAGGCGCCAATCTTGCAGGTCAATAGACATCGTTAAAACCGATAGGGGTTGTACATGGGCGCACTCTAAGACGTGTGACCTCTTTGTAACCTTGTCTTAAGTCAATTTTTAGTGCCTTAGAGACCAGGGGCGAGCACATAAGTAACTGTAAATTAATAAATTCTAAAGTTTAATCGATTTTCGCCGCTGCCCATCTCCAATAGAGGTAAGACAAAGGCGAGATTGATGCCATGGTGAGCATTGGAGTCAGTGTAATGACAGAACGCCATTTTCGTCTGCTGATTGGGATTTGGCTGGTGGTGGCACTGGTCATGGTGCAGCCCTTGGCTATCTACGTCCTGATGGGTGTTCTGTTATTCGAGGGCCTGACTAACCTGCGTGTGCCGCTGTTAGCGGCAAAGTTTTCTCATCAGCCTCAAGTGGCCTCTGATGAGGATACCCAGCCTTGCGTCATCTCATTTGAAGCAGAACGCGCCCTGCGACTGCTGATCGTTGGCTTTCTAGGATTGAGTCTGTTCCTGCTGCCTGAGCTGCTCTGGTGGTTGCCTTGGTTCATTGGCTTCGCCCTGATTGGTGCGGGGCTCAGCGGTATTTGCCCGATGGTGCAGGCATTGCGCTGGATCGGGATGCGTTGAGGAATGCATTTGTGAGCGACCGACCCAAACTCTCCAGCCCCACGAGTCTATCGACCAAGGTGACGGTCATCGTCTTCTGGGGCTTGATCATCGTGGGCCTGGTGTTCGCGACCTTGCTGTTGCACAACCGGGAACAGGAGACGCGTGACGCGCGCGAGGCACTCGCCGACAGTATTGCCTATCAGCTGGATCACTTGGCGCATAACCATGAATTGGAGCCGACGGAAACCATTGCGCTGCTCAACAAGCAACTCGCCACGCGCGACGACATCGGTGTCAGTGTCAGGATTGCGGGGCAGAAGTTTGTACGTGTCGGCGCGGAGCTTGGCGATGAGAATCCCCATCTGTTGGTAAGGACGCTTGATCTGTCGCACGACGACCAGAGTCAACACAGTGGTGAGCTAACCATCAGTATGCCGAATATGGATCAGACGCTGCACGCCGAGCGTAGCCGACTGCTACTCACGCTGGGCGCTTTGTTGCTGATCTTCGGTGTGGTGCTGAAAGGGCTTCTGGAACGTGTGCTGACCTTGCCTATGGCGCAAATGGTGCGCACGGCATACCGGCTTTCCGAAGGTCAGGCCGATGCGAATTTTCCCAGCGAACGCAAGGATGAGTTCGGCTATTTGGCAAAGTTCATAAACCGTGCCTTGGAACGGGTGCGCAAGTCCGAGCTGGAGGCGCAACGCTCCAAGGAACTGGCGGAAGTCACCTTGCGTTCCATCGGTGATGGCGTGATCACCACAAATCACAACGGCCGGGTGATGTTCATGAACCCGGTTGCCGAACGGCTTTTGCAAATGACACTTGAGGAAGTCCACGGTCAGTTCCTGCCCGATGTGATGCCGCTGGTGGAAGAAGAGAGCGGCAACCTGCTCGATCATCCTATCTTGGAATGCCTGCGTGAGAATCGCACTGTCGAGCTCGATACGGAAAGCGCATTGAAACTGCGCTCAGGCCTGCTGATTCCGATCGCGGATTCGGCGGCACCGATTCATGACAGTAATGGTTTTGTGCGCGGCGCGGTCATGGTGTTTCATGATGTCAGTGTGGCACGTAATTTACAGCGTGAATTGACCTTTCAGGCCAGCCACGATGTGCTCACCGGCCTCTACAATCGGCGCGAGTTCGATCGTGAAGTGCAGCGCGCCCTGGAGCGCTCGCATCGTGATGGCCATAAACACACCCTGTGTTATCTGGATCTGGATCAATTCAAAGTGGTCAATGACACCTGTGGGCATGCCGCCGGCGATCAGTTGCTGCACAAACTCACGGCCTTTCTGCAAAGCAAACTGCGCAAAGCCGATGTGCTGGCACGTCTGGGCGGTGATGAATTCGGCCTGTTGTTGTCGCATTGCCAGCTGGACCGGGCCATGGAAGTTGCCGAGAGTCTGCGCGAAACCATTAATGAGTTCCGCTTTCAGTGGCAGGGAAAATCTTTCCAGATTGGCGTGAGTATCGGACTGGTGGAGTTGACGCAGTCACTGAGCAGCTCTGCCGAGGCCCTGGCTTCAGCGGATATGGCCTGTTATGCCGCCAAGGAGGATGGCCGCAATCGCATCCACGTCTATCGCCCTGATGATATTGAGCTGTCCCGGCGGCGTGAGGAAATGGGCATGGTCTCCGCCGTGCAACGCGCCCTGGCGGATAATCAATTGGAATTATTTGCACAGGTGATCGTGCCAGTCAGCGCAGTAGAGAAAATACCGCATTACGAAATTCTGGTGAGGATGCGCGACCCTGAGGGCAACCATATCTCACCCGGCGCCTTCATCCCCGCCGCCGAACGCTTCCAATTGATGTCATCCATCGATCGTTGGGTGGTCAGTCATTCATTGCGCTTCGCGGCTGCACAGGCACGCAGCGGTAACCCCGTCGATTTGTCGATCAATCTGTCCGGGCAGTCGCTGAGTGAAGACCAGTTCCTGGTCTTCATGACCAATGAAATTGTACAGAGTGGGGTGGACCCGCAACGCCTCTGTTTCGAGATTACTGAGACCGCGGCGATCAATAATCTGGTGCGCGCGGTTCGTTTCATGTCATCGATTCGCCAATTGGGCTGTCATTTCGCACTGGATGATTTCGGCAGTGGCATGAGTTCCTTCGGCTACTTGAAGAACCTACCCGTCGATGTTCTTAAGATAGACGGTAGCTTTATCAAGCGGCTGCATGAAAATCAGGTTGATCAGGCGATGGTCAAGGCAATCCAGGAAGTGGCGCGCCTGATGAATATGAAAACAGTCGCCGAATTTGTGGAGAATGCCGAGATATTCGCAGTCTTGCAGGAGATTGGCATTGACCAGGCACAGGGCTATTACCTGGGTAAACCGGAGGCTGTCGCAGTGTTGTTCCCCGGTGCCACTTATGACAATGAATCGCTTCCAAACCAGGGTGTTTTAAAAGTCGTTCATAACTGAGCCGGCATCTACCGTGCGAAATAAATAGGAAGCTGATAATCAGGGAAGCAGATGACGGACCGCACGGCCTTTGATCAATTAAAGCCAACCGATCTCCCGGCGCCGCCGCAGGAGGCGATCGGGATTGTGCGTGCCTGTGCCCGACCCAATATCACCAGCAAACGGCTCGCCGACCTGATAACCCACAACGCGGTGCTGACGGCGGAGCTGTTGCGCATTGTCAATTCAGCCTTCTTCGGTTTCCGCACCAAAGTAACCTCCGCCGCGCATGCCGTGACCCTTATGGGGCAGCGTGCTCTGCGTAATCTGGCGCTCTGTGTGGCGATGCGCGATGCCTTGCGTCCGGATGCGATTCCCGGCCTGGATATGGCGGAATACTGGGAGCAGTCTCTGCGTCGCGCGGTGGCTGCGCGCTGTTTGTCCGCGGTGACAAAATTGGATGCGGAGGATTGTTTCACTGCGGGTCTGTTACAGGATTTCGGTCTGCTGGTGATGCTGTTTATCGATCAGGATCGGGCCGGCGACTGGTGGCGACTGGCCACTGCCAATCCGGATGAGCGCTACAGCCTGGAAATGAGTCTGTTCCAGATGACCCATGATCGGGTCGGTGAAACCCTGGCCACGGCCTGGGAACTGCCGCAGGAACTGCGTCAGGTGATGGGCCATCACCATACCCCGATTCTGGAAACCAGCGCACCCGAACTGAATGCGCTCTGTCGTGTTGCGCATTGCGCGGATTGGATGGCCGCCGTGTTCACGGCTACCGACAAGCGCCCGGTTATTCAGCGCTGTCAGCATCTACTGCATGAACATTATGGATTGTCCGCTGAGCAGGTGGCTGACCTGCTCGATGACCTGGCGCAGGGTGTGCGCGAGGCCGGTGCCGCCATGGGTATGCGGGTGGGGGAGCAGCTGACACTCTCGGATGTGCTGCGCGAGGCGAATCTGCAACTGGTGGAAGACAATCTCAGCTATCAGGAGCTGACCTGGCGGCTGGAACAGGCGCTGGAGGACCGGGATCGCATTGCCGGGGAGTTGAATCGTGAGCTGGAGCTGGCACGCGAAGTGCAGCGTAGCCTGATGCCGCGTGATAACACGGGCTGCGCCGGTTTTCATGGCATTAATACGTCGGCGCGCGAGCTTTCAGGTGATTTTTACGACTATTTTTCGACGCGCAGTGGCCAGATCCATTTTTGCATTGCGGATGTGTCGGGCAAGGGCATGAACGCGGCGTTGCTGATGGCCAAGGTCAGCAGTCTGTTCCGCTGTCTGGGCAAGGGTATTGGTGACCCGGCCGCGCTGCTGAGCATGATCAACCGGGAGATTATCGAGACCTCGGTGCGAGGTATGTTCGTGACCATGATCGGCGGGCGTTTCAACCCGGAAAATGGTCTGATTCAAATAGCGAACGCCGGTCATCTGCCGGCACTGTACCTGCCCGCCAATGGCCCGATACAGGAATTTCCGGCGGATGCGCCGCCATTAGGCATAGTCGCCGAAGCACAGTTTGTCACACGCGAGTTGAGCCTGGCCGAAGGCGCATTGTATCTCTACACCGATGGGCTGATTGAGGCCCGTCCGCGCAACGGTGGCGAACTCGGCATTTCGGGGCTCAAGGGATTGCTGCGGCGCTGCGCCGATGTACCGGCCGCACAGCGCGCACGGCGTCTGCTGGATGCGGTACGCGATGCCGAGATACACGATGATTTGACGTTGATGTTTATAGATTCCAAGGAGCGGGATCGCAGTGAATGAAACATGGAAGTTACTGCAGTTGCCGGCGCAGGCCGACAGTCTGCAGCGGTTACGGGCATTGGTGCGGGAGCAGGCATTGGCGCTGGGTTTTGCAGCGGGCTGCGCGGACGATCTGGCACTGGCGGTTAACGAGGCCTGTATGAATGTGATTCAGCATGGCTATCGCGGTGCCGAGGGGATGATTGAACTCAGTGTCGGCGCGATTGACGGTGGCATGGAAATCCGGGTTCGTGATAAAGCCACGCCGGTCAGTATGGATGATTGGCGGCCACGCGCATTGGATGAGCTGCGTCCGGGTGGCTTAGGCGTGCATTTTATCCGCGAGATCATGGATGAAGTGGCCTATCTGCCATTACCTGAGCAATCGGGAAATCTATTGAGTATGAAAAAATATCTGAACAACCAGGGTGTCGGAAAATGAGTGCTGACGTACGTATGCAAGCAGAGTATGCCATTGTCAGTCTCGCCGGCGAGATTGACCTGCACAGCTCACCCGAGGCGCGAAAATTGATCCTGACCTGCTTGCAGGATAACCGACCGACGCTGGTCGATCTCGGTGATGTTGCCTATATCGACAGCTCTGGCGTTGCCAGTCTGGTGGAGGGTTTTCAGCTGGCACGGCAGCGGCAATTGGACTTCGGTCTGGTGCGCGTGAGTGCGGCGGTTCTGAATGTGCTCAAGCTGGCGCGCCTCGATAAGGTGTTTCCGCTGTATCCCAGCGTTGAGGAGCGAATCAAAAATGCCGGCTAGTTACGCATTAGCTGTAGGGCGCAATAGCGTAGCGTATTGCGCCGAATGTGTTTCCGAAAACATTCGGCGCAGTACGACCTCCGGTCTATTGCGCCCTACATATCTGGTTAGAAGGTTGCCGAAATGACAGCCCGCGCTTTTACCGAGAATCTTGGTAGGCGCGTGGTTGGCGGTGTCGAGGAATTCGGTTATGGCAGCCTGCTGTTGCTGGAAAGCCTGTATTGGATTTTTGTCGGTCACTTTCGCCAGCAGCCGGTACGGATCTCTGCAGTCATGGCCGAGATGATGCGCATCGGTGTGCAGGCCGTGGTGGTGGTAACCATCCTGGCATTTGCCAACGGCGTGATGATGGCATTGCAGGGCATTTACACATTGCGTGATTTCGGCGCGGAATCCCAGGTCATTCCAGGCCTGGCGATGTCGATCACTCGTGAATTCGGCGCGTTGATTGTCGGTATTGTGGTGGCCGGCCGTTCCGGCTCGGCGATTGCTGCACGTATAGGTGCCATGCAGATGTCGCAGGAAGTGGATGCGTTGCGGGTGTTGGGTGTGAATCCGGTCCGGCACTTGGTAGCGCCCATCCTGCTGGCCATGCTGGTGGTGATGCCGGCACTGACCATACTTGCGAATTTCATGTCCCTGCTCGGTGGCGGGCTGTTATGCAGTCTGCAGTTGCATATGAGCCTGGAGGCCTATTCGCAACTGATATTGGCATCGCTGGTGCCATTTGATGTGATGCAAGGGTTGATTAAAAGTCTGGTATTCGCCGTGCTGATCACCCTGGTGAGTTGCAGTAACGGTTTTGCGGTCAGCGGTGGTTCGGAAGGATTGGGACAGAGCACTACCCGTTCCGTGGTGCTGTGTATCGCGACGATTGTTATTGCCGACATGATTTTTACTTTTTTCCTGAGTCGCTGAGTTTGAGTATCCTGCATGCAAAATAGTGCTGCCAACCAAGTTGATACCCGGGCTGATATCAGGGCTGACGCCGAGCCGGTGATCCAGGTTGAAGACCTGGTGACCTACTATGGCGATCGGCGCATCCTCGATGGTGTTTCGTTGAGTGTGCAGCCCGGTGAGATCCGCGTGATCATGGGTGGTAGTGGCTCCGGGAAATCCACATTGCTGCGACATTTGCTGGGATTGCATAGACCCACCTCCGGGCGGGTGCGTCTGTTTGGCAAGGACATCAATACCATCAGTGGTCAGGAAATGTTTGCCCTGCGCCGCAATATGGGCGTCTCGTTTCAGGGTGGCGCGTTGTTCAATTCCATGACAGTAGGCGAGAACGTGTGTTTCCCGTTACGCGAGCACACCAAACTGGATGAGCAGACCATCAAGATCATGAGCCGCATGAAGCTGGAGGTAGTCAATCTGGCGGGTTATGAGGATCTGATGCCGGCTCAGCTGTCGGGTGGCATGCTCAAGCGCGCGGCCTTGGCGCGGGCGATTGTCATGGACCCGAAACTATTGTTTTTCGATGAGCCCTCCGCGGGCCTGGATCCGGTGGTATCGGCAGAGCTGGATGAACTCATTCTGTGCCTGCGCGAATCCATGAATATCACCATCCTGGTGGTGACCCATGAGCTGGACAGTGCCTTCAAGATCGCCGACAACATTACGGTGCTGGATCGCGGCGCAATCCTGATGACGGGCACAGTGGACGAGGTCCGCAATTCAGATATTGACCGGGTGCATGGCCTGATCAACCGCATAGCGGAAAACGAAGCGGTCGATATCGACGACTATATGCGCCGGCTGACGCGGACTAATTGAAGCGATGAAACGAGACAACATTAATTATCTTGCGGTCGGCACTTTCGTGCTGGCCACACTCATTATTCTCCTGGTGGTTCTCTATAAGATCACCGGTCGGGTTGGTGACAGTAATCCCTATCACGTTTATTACGACAATATCACCGGCCTCACCGATGGCTCACGCGTGACCTACGAGGGTTATCAGGTCGGTTTCGTGGGTGGTGTCGAGCCTGAACAGAGTGAGTCGGGTACGCGCTACCGTGTCGAAATGCGAATCAAGCAAGGCTGGCAGATCCCTCTCGACAGTGTTGCGCGCATTTATTCCGCGGGTTTGCTGGCGGAAACGGTGATCAATATCGAAGAGGGCAGTAGTAAAGAATATCTGCCGCCTGATGCGGAAGTCATCGGCTTGCAGGGTGGTGATATGTTCGCCGCACTGGGTACAGTGGCTGAGGATATCGGCAGCCTGACCCGCGATTCCTTGCGGCCACTGCTTGATAATGTCAATCAGCAGGTGACGGGGCTGGGTGGCGAACTCGGTACCCGTGTGCCGCGGATTCTCGGCGATCTTGAATCCATGGTGCAGAAGCTGGACAAGAGTGCGCAGGGATTATCGAACATGCTGGATGATCGGCATACCAAGCGTATCAGTAATATCATTGTCGATGTCGAGGCCACGGCGCGGAATTTCAATGATCTCTCTTCGAGTTTACAGGGAACGCAAACGCAGTTGGACAGTCTGCTGCGTGAGGCGCAGGGCCTGGTCGGTGATAATCAGGACGATGTGCGCGCATCGGTGGTGTCATTGCGCAATGCCCTGGACAGTGTGTCACGTGAGGTTGATGGAATTCTGTTCGAGTTGGAAGGGGCGAGCCGCAATATGAATGAGTTCAGCCGTGAATTGCGGAGCAACCCGGGTCTGTTGCTCAACGGCAGCCCTGCAGCGGAAAAAGGGGTGCGCAGTGATTAACTCAATGATCATCCGGCTGCTGCTAGTGATCAGTTCGGTGCTGCTGGCGGGTTGTAGCGCTGCGCCGCCTGTTCCGACCAACAGCTTCTATAGATTGGATATTGCCGCTCCCGGGAAACGGCTTGCCGCACCATTGTTGGATGGAACCCTGTCGGTACAGGTTGGTGCGGCCATTCCGCTGTATCGGGATCGTGCTTTACTGCATAGCGATGCGGGCGCCGTGACGACATTGCAGCGTTATCACTACCATTATTGGGTTGATACGCCGCCACATCTGCTGCAGGTCGAATTTGCCGATTATTTACGTGACGCAGGTATTGCTGATGTAGTCGTAATGCCGGAAGACAGTGTCGATACAGTTTATAGGTTACGTTTGGATATCGATCACTTTGAACACCTCCGCGGCCCTGGCGGAGGTACTGTCAGAGTCGGGTTGCGTGTGCTGCTGACTGAACGATCTTCGGGGAAGTTGCTGTTACAGGATCGTTTGGAGGCTGAAGCTCAAGTGCGCGGGGATGATTTTCCCCAGCTTGCTTTGAGTTATCAACAGGCGGTCAGTGATATCGGCGAACGCATTGTTGAATTGCTGCGGGCGGTGAGAATTCAGTAGCAACCCTTATCGATGGGTGTGCCCGACAGTGGTAGGCAAGAGCTACCCGATACGGTTTGCACTGATCTTGCGGCGTTCGATGCTGCTGACCAGGAAGTGCAACGGTTCCGGGCGGGCAATGCCATAACCCTGCGCATAATCGACCCCAAGCCGGCGCAGCTTCTCGAGTATCGCCGTGTTCTCGACATACTCCGCAATCGTCTGTGTCCCAGCCACATGCCCGATCTGGTTGATGGAATCAACCATGGCCAGGTCCATGGCGTCGTGCTCTATATCACGCACAAAGCTGCCATCGATTTTCAGATATTCAACGGACAGATTTTTCAGATAGCCGAACGAGCTAAGGCCGCTGCCGAAATCGTCCAGCGCAAAACGGCAACCACGTGTGCGTAGTGTCGACATGAAGTGAATGGCTCGGGACAGGTTGCTGATGGCGCAGGTCTCGGTGATCTCAAAACACAGGTGATGCGGATCGAAATTCAGGGTGTCGAGTTCATGCAGCACGTAAGGCAGGAAGCTGTCATCGCAGAGTGATTGGGCGGACAGATTGATGGCGATGGTACAGGTGCCGGGTGCCGCATTGCGTATTGTCCCCTGGAGCACTTGCAGGGCATTGTGAATGACCCAGCGATCAACTTCCGCCATCAGGTTGTAACGTTCGGCCGCGGGAATGAAAGACGTTGGCGGGATGATGGAATTATCTTCATCAAGCATGCGTATCAGCAGTTCGGTGTGCACGCTATACACTGTTCCCTGCAATGCTGTTATAGGTTGGTGATACAACACAAAACGATTGTCCGCCAGGGCTTGTTTAATGCGTTGTACCCAGCGCATCTCGCCGGTACGCAGGGCTGTTGCGCCATCGCCACTCTGATAAATGTGGATTCGGTTGCGCCCATCATCCTTGGCGACATAACACGCCGTATCGGCGGCGCTCATCAATTCATAGAGCGTGCTGTTCTCGTGTGTGATGGGCACCAGGCCAAAACTGCCGCTGGTGCCGAAATGCTTGTCGGTCCAGCTGAAGTTCAAGCGGGCGACCGCTTGGCGGATTCGTTCCACGGTTTGCGTGGCATCTACTAGGGTGCAGCGGTTCAGTAATATTGCGAATTCATCCCCACCCATGCGTGCGAGCAGATCCACATCGCGGATCTGTATCTGAAGCGTGCGGGCGATCTTTTTAAGCAATTCATCGCCCGCCAGATGCCCGCAGGTGTCATTAATGAGTTTGAACTGATCGAGATCCAGATAGCACAGCCAATGTGGTTCGTCAGTCTGGTCCGGTATGCGGTCCATTATGGTTTCGAGATGCTGTTCAAATGCGCGGCGATTCATCAAGCCCGTCAGCATGTCATGCTTGGCTTGATATGCGAGTTCCTTGGCGATAACCCGTAGCTGGGTAACGTCGCGGACAACCAGGATTGCGCCCATCAACGTGTCGTTGGCCTGGTCGAAAATCGGGGCGACAGTGTATTCGATAGAAAATTTACGGCCGGACTTGGCATAGATCACCACATCAGCTTCAGACGTGATTACGGTCTGTCTTTGCAGTGTCAGCGCGATCGGGTTAGCGCGTGGGTCTGACGACAGCTCGTTAATGACGACGAAGACCCGTTCAATGGGTAGCCCCGTTGCGACTTGCGCGGACCAGCCCGTCAGCCGCTCGGCCTCCGCATTTAGCTGTTCAATACGGCCCTGCCGGTCCGTAGTGATGACGCCGTCGCCAATGGAATGCAAGGTGATCTTTGCGCGTTGGGTTGCCGCAGACAGGTGAGCCTCCGTTGCGGATATGCGTTGCAGTAAATAGCGTGAGATCAGCAGGCTCGAACCGCCGAGGCCGAGTAATAATATCAGGATGGTGCTTAGTGTATTGCGATACTCGGTATTGGCGGCGCGCACGGCATTTTCCGCATTGATGCCTTGCGCAGTCAGAAGCTTGGATAGTAGCTCGAAGGTTTTGTTCTGACCGGGTATGGCCTGTTCCTCGAGCAATGCAAAGGCCTGGGTTTTATCGCCACCAAGGACCAACTCGGCAATATGCAATTGCAGGGGTGCGACGTTACCGGTTAGCTTGGCTTGTTCATCAAGCAAGCGTCGTTCGTCGGGAGGGAGTGTCATACTCAATAGCTCCTGACGTGCCTCTGCGAAGTCGGCGCCATTGGCGTTGAGCAGCATCCACTGTTCATCCTGTTTGAAGGGGTCTTCCAGGATGATCATCCTCTGCAGATTAACAGTACGCTCGCGGGCGGAGGTGCGCATATTGTTAATCAATTTGGATTTGATATTGTTTTCTGTGACTACTTCTTTGATGCGGTCACTACTGCTGCGCAGCATGGTCAGGCTGATCATGGCCACAATAAGCATCAGGCCGAGAATGCTGCCGAGGCCAATTTTGAGCAAAGTTTTTGTTGAGTCCCGCTGCATCAGGTATAGGTCTGCCTTATCATGGTCAAAGTGCGGGTTTAAGGCGAGCTGCGGGTCTGCTGTGGTGTCTCGATGGATGTCCCATCTAATCAGTGGTGATTGCCCAGATAGATGCCGATAATCATGCCGGGTACCCGCGTTAAGGTAAAGTTTAGTCTATTGTCGAGAGTTTCCCCGGTAGTTATTGAGTAAATAGGGCCTGAGGTGGAGCATGCTGGAAGTCATTGCACAAATGGGTGTGCTCATCGGTGCCGGAGTTGTCCTTAAATTAAGGCGGCCGGGCGGCCGCGATCCGGAACAACTGCGGCGTGGCTTGACGGATATTGTTTACTATCTGCTACTGCCAGCCTTGGTCTTGGATGCGCTCTGGCGCACGGAGCTGGGCTGGGATAGTGCGCGAATTGCCTGGCTGGCGGCGACCGGTGTCGTTGTGGCGTTAGGTATGGCGGCTATGGGTTGCCGCCTGTGCCGAGTGCCAGCGCCTACACGCGGTGCGCTCATGTTGGCGGCGGCCTTTCCCAATGTCACCTATCTGGGCCTGCCCGTGCTTGAAGCTACCTTCGGACCCTGGGCCCGGGGTGTGGCCATTCAATATGATCTGTTCGCCTGCACACCGCTGTTGCTGACGCTCGGCATTATCATCGCACGCAAACTGGGGACGGTGGATGACGGCAACCCCAGCCACGATATCTTCCGACCGCTGTTACAGGTTCCGGCGTTATGGGCTGCCGTGCTGGCTATCGGCCTCAATCTCAGTGGTATGGCAGCGCCCGACGTGGTGTCTTCCTTGCTGCGATTGTTGGGCAACGCAGTGGCGCCGCTCATGCTGATTGCGTTGGGACTGGGGTTGCGTTGGATGGGCTCGGACCCACATCAATTATTGCGTGTCATGCCGGTATTGCTGATCCAATTGCTGTTCATGCCCTTGCTGGTCTGGGGTCTGGCGCTGGCCTCGGGACTGGACGGTCGCTTGCTGCCGCCGGTCGTGCTGGAGGCGGCCATGCCGAGCATGGTGTTGGGTATGGTGATCTGTGATCGCTACGGTCTGGATACGCCGTTCTATGCAACAGCCGTGACACTCTCTACTGCCCTGAGTATGTTCACGTTGCCACTCTGGTACCGCCTACTGGTGTGACACCGCAGTATGCCGCATGCTGTAATGAACCAAAGCCACAGGAAACCTGTCGTCCATGGTCAGTGTGAAGACCCCCAGTCCGAATACCGATGCCCAGGAACTGGGTGGGGAGCAATGGTTGCAGCGACTGGTCGGTCATCGTCCAGAGGTGGAACGCGAGACATTGGCGCGCGCTTTGTCACTAGCTCGTCAGGCCCATGCCGGGCAAGAACGCCACTCCGGCGAACCCTATCTGTCACATGTGCTGGCCGTCGCGGAGATCCTCAACGATCTCAATCTTGATTATGAAACCCTGGCCGCGGCGCTATTGCACGATACGGTCGAAGACACGGCGGTCACGCTGGCGCGGATCGAACAGGATTTCGGCCCCAATGTCGTCCGCCTGGTCGATGGCGTCACCAAGATGGGGCGCATCAGTCGCCTGCATGATGTACAAGGCGGCGGACACCGCGATCAGCAGGATGCCGAGAGTCTGCGCAAACTGCTGCTGGCGATGGTCGAAGATGTGCGCGTGGTGCTGATCAAGCTGGCGGATCGGCTGCACAATATGCGTACCCTGAAATTCCTCGATGAAGCCCGTCAGCGCGCCATCGCCAAAGAGACCCTGGAGATCTATGCGCCATTGGCCAACCGGCTCGGTATCGGCCAGGTCAAATGGGAGTTGGAAGATCTGTCATTGCGGTTTCTCGATCCGCAAAGCTATCGGGAAATCGCCGCGCAACTGGATGAACGGCGCGTCGACCGCGAGCGCTTTATCGATCGGGTAGTCCGCCATTTACAGCGCGAGCTGGAGGCGTCCGGCGTCAAGGCCGAGGTGACCGGGCGACCGAAACACATATACAGCATCTGGAAGAAGATGCAGCGCAAGAATCTGCCCTTCAACCAGATCTTCGATGTGCGGGCGGTACGGGTCATCGTCGAACGCGATGCCGATTGTTACGCCGCACTCGGCGTGGTGCACAGTCTGTGGCATCACATTTCCAAGGAATTCGACGACTACATCGCCAATCCCAAGGAGAACGCCTATCGATCACTGCATACGGCTGTCGTCGGTCCGGGTGGGCAGACGGTTGAAGTGCAGATCCGTTCGCGCGATATGCACGATCACGCGGAGCTGGGTATTGCCGCGCATTGGCGTTACAAAGAGGGTGGCCGTTTCGACCCTAATATCGAGCAGCGCGTGGCCTGGCTGCGGCAGTTGCTGGAATGGAAGGACGAAGAGGCCTCGGCGAGCGATTTCGTGGATCGCTTCAAATCCGAAAGCGGCAGTGAGCGGGTCTATGTGTTGACGCCGCAGGGCAAGGTTGTCGATTTACCCGCCGGAGCGACGCCCTTGGATTTCGCGTATCACATTCATACTGATATCGGACACCGCTGTCGAGGCGCCAAGATCAACGGCCGTATTGTTCCCCTGACCTATGAATTGCACAGTGGCGAACAGGTGGAGATTATTGCCACCCGCCAAGGTACGCCCAGCCGCGACTGGTTGAATTCGCATTTAGGCTATCTCAAAACCTCGCGGGCACTGGCCAAGGTGCGGCATTGGTTCCGCCAGCAGGATTACGACAAGAATGTCGCGGCCGGTCGGACGGCATTGGATCGTGAGTTGCACCGCCTCGGCATAGGTAACTTCAACTGGGAACAGCTGTCCGAGCGGCTGCATTATCCGACTGTGTCGGACATGCTGGCGGCGATCGGTAACGGTGATTTGAGCACGGCGCAGCTGGCCGGTGCGGCAAATGAATTGGCCACACCCAGCAATGACGATTTCATTGCCGCAAAACCAACCCGCAGCAGCGAGGTTGAAGAGAAGGGCTTGCGCATTGAGGGTGTGGGTAATCTGCTCACGCACATTGCGCAATGCTGTCGTCCGGTACCGCAAGATCCTATTGTCGGTTACATCACCCGCGGCCGTGGCGTGACCATTCATCGCCGCGATTGTCCCAATCTATTGCGCCTGGCCGCGACCGAACGCGAGCGCATACTGGAAGTGGATTGGGGCGGTGCGGTCGCGGCCGTCTATCCGGTTGAGATTGAGATCCTGGCTTACGACCGCTCGGGTCTGTTGCGGGATATCACCGCCTCGTTGGCCAATGAAAAAATCAATGTCATCGGGGTCAATACCTATACAGACAAAACGGATTACGCCGCGCATATGCTCCTGACCCTGGAGATCCGCGATATAGGCGAGCTGAGCCGGGTGCTGAGCCGGATCGGGCAGCTGCCGAATGTGGTTGAAGTTAAAAGAAAAAAGCCTAGTTAGTCGTGATTCATGGCGGTATGATCGAAATCAAGAAATCGGCGTAATGTGCCGTTAAGCTGGCATTCCAATACGAGTTTAGGGATCCCTTACGCCTATGTTGCAGCTGTCGCCTGGCCAACCTCCGGCAGATGCCGTCGCCACGATCCTGATCGTGGATGACAATGAATTGAATCTGGATCTGCTCAACCGGCGGCTGACGCGTGAGGGTCATCGGACCCTGCAAGCGCAGGATGGGCAAGCCGCCCTGAACATTCTGCGCGAAACCTCCATCGATCTGGTCTTGCTCGACATCATGATGCCGGTACTGGATGGCTATCAAACCCTGGCGGCCATCAAGGCCGATACGGCCCTGGTCGACATCCCGGTGATCATGATCACGGCTGTCAACGATGTGGAAAGCGCGGCCAGCTGTATCGAACACGGGGCGGATGACTATATCTGCAAGCCCTTCAATCCCATTCTGTTGCACGCGCGAGTCAATGCCTGTCTGGAACGCAAACGTCTTCGTGATGGAGAACGTCTGCAGCAGGCGCGGATTGAAAAGCAGAATAAGCTGCTGGGCGGTCGGGTTGATCAGCAGGTGCGTGAGTTGTCCGCGGCTCAGCTGGCCGCCATCTTTGCCATGTCCAAACTGGCGGAATCGCGCGATCCGGAGACGGGCGAGCATCTGGACCGCATGCGTGAATACTGCATCATCCTCGCGCGCCAATTAGCGCAACTGCCAAAGTACCGTGAACTTATTACGCAGGCATACCTGGATAATCTGTATGCCGCCAGTCCCCTGCACGATATCGGCAAAGTCGGCATTCCCGATGGCATACTGCGTAAACCTGATCAGTTGACTGCGGACGAATGGACGGTCATGCGCAGGCATCCACTCATCGGTGGCGATACCTTGCGTGAAGTCGATCGTCAATATCCGGGGAATGCCTTTATCAAAATCGGCATTGATATCGCAGAGTGCCATCATGAACGCTGGGATGGGAGTGGCTATCCCCGCGCATTGCAGGCTGAGCAGATACCTCTGGTGGCACGCATTCTCGCACTGGCGGATATGTATGATGCATTAACAACGCGCCGCTGCTACAAAGAAGCCTACTCGCATGAACAGAGCAAGAACATCATAGTGGAGCAGCGGGGAAAACACTTCGACCCGGATGTGGTTCAGGCATTTCTGATCCGCGAAAAGGAGTTCATTCAGGTCTGCAAATTCTTTCAGGACACGGAAAGTTGTATGAATGATAAATCCGACGAGAGTCTCAGCTTATGAGTGAACGCGTATTCCGATTTATCCTCGGGGCCGCTCTGATTCTGCTGTTGTATCTGCAGGCCGATATGTTCGTATACGCTTATATCGGGGTCTTGCTGTTCGAGGGCATTACCAACTGGCGAGTACCAATTCTGGTTTCCAAGCTGCGTTATGGAAAGGAATTCCGTCCGCAGGACGCGCTCGGTCCGGGCTGCAGTCGCATCCCTTTCGATGCCGAGCGTACGTTGCGATTACTGGTGGCCGCGTTCTTGATACTGACCTTTATTATGTTTCCAGAGCAGACTTGGTTTTTCCCCTGGTTCATCGGCTTTATGTTGTTCATGGCGGGTTTGACCAACATCTGCCCCATGGTTATGGGGTTGCGCTGGGCCGGATTCAGATAGCATGGTTGATCAGACCATCATCTCCGACGACTGGTCGAAAAACTGGCAGGCGAGCATTGCCGTCAAGATCACTGCGTTGGTGCTGTGGGTCATTATTGTAGTGGTCTTTTTCGCGGCAACATACTTCCTGAATGATCTGCAACATCGGCTGGGGACAGAGTACAGCGATAAGGCCGATCAGATTGCCTATCAAGTGGTCAAATCACTGGCTTCAGATCGAAGCAGGAGTGATGCGTCCATTATGCAGCTGCTGGAGGGGCTTAATCAGCGTTATGCTCTGAGCGGTATCAGCATTGATGTGCAGGGTAAGCAGGTAGCGGCGGGCGAACTGCATACGGGTAACAGTGTTATGCGCCGCGAGCTCGAATTGAACCTGCCTGGGACAGGGAATGTCATCATAGATGTGTACCATCCAGACTTGGCCAATGAAGTTGTGGTGCAACGGAATCATCTGGTTATTATTGCCTTCGCAGTATTGCTGACCTTCGGGCTGTTTCTGACCTGGGCGATCCGCACTATTGTGCATCGTCCCTTGCAGCATCTGGTCAGCGCGACACGAGCCATTTCCGAAGGCTATAAGGATGTGCGTCTGGACATGACGCGTGAAGATGAGTTCGGTTATCTGTCACGCTTCTTCAATGAAATGCTTGATCGCCTAATGGCTCAGCAGCATGAATTGCAGGTGGCGGTGGAAACAGCGCAATCTGCCAGCCGCGCCAAGAGTGCCTTTCTTGCCAACATGAGTCATGAGTTGCGTACGCCCCTGAATGCCATTATTGGCTACAGCGAAATGTTGCAGGAAGATGCGGATGCCGAGGGCTTGAGCAGTCATATTCCCGATCTGAAGCGCATTCATACCGCTGGCACGCATCTGCTCTCTCTCATCAACGATGTATTGGACCTGTCAAAAATCGAGGCGGGTAAAACAACGTTGGAACTGCGTAGCTTCACCGTGACGGCCCTTGTTGAAGGCGTAGTGAATACGGTGCAGCCACTGATCAGTCGCAATAATAATAAATTACTCATTGAAGATCGTGGTCAGCTCGGGACGATGTACAGCGATGAGACTAAATTGCGCCAGTCGCTGGTCAATCTGTTGAGCAATGCGGCAAAGTTTACCGAGCAGGGCACGGTGACGCTGTCGATCCGGCGTGAGTCTGAAGCGGATGGTGACTGGATGATTTTCCAGGTCAGCGACACCGGTATCGGTATTCCATTTGACCAGACGGCACGTTTATTCACCGATTTCACCCAGGTCGATTCCTCCACAACACGCAAATATGGAGGAACTGGACTGGGCTTGGCGATTAGCCGCCGTTACTGCCAACAATTGGGTGGTGATATCACTGTGGCCAGTGATGTGGGCAAGGGTTCGGAATTCACTATCCGTGTTCCTGCCAGTCATAACGAGCTGCAGGGCAATCAACATATGCTCAAGAGTTCTGATCAGGACACTGGCAGCCCTGCAATGCCCATAATATCGAACCGGGTTCTCATTATCGATGATGATGCCTTTATTCGCGATCTCATGTCCAAAACGCTGCGCGACGATGGCTTCGATGTCGAAGCCGTGGACTCAGCAGAACGTGCCTTTCGCAGTATCGGAAAGCAGTTGCCTAGTGCGATTCTACTTGACGTTCTGATGGCCGGTGGACAGGGTTGGTCATTACTCGATAAGTTGCATAAGCATGTGGCATTGGAGTCGGTGCCAGTCATTGTCGTCAGTGCGGATGCGGATGATAAGCGCATGTCGCATCAAGGCGCGATTGCACATTTGCAAAAACCGGTTGATCGGAGCGAATTAACGCGTGTTCTGAACGCTGTGGTTTACGGTGGCGCGGGACAGACAGTTTTGGTGGTTGATGATAACCATGCCACACGTGAGCTGGTTGCACGTACATTGATTGACGCGGGTTTTCAGGTGATGAAGGCCGAAGATGGTGCCCAGGCGCTTGTCATGCTGGAGCAGAAAACCCCTGTGCTTATATTGCTGGACCTTATTCTGCCGAAGATGAATGGGTTTGATTTTATTGCCAGGCTGCGCCAGCACCATGAATGGCAACGGTTACCCGTAGTCGTTATGACCGCCATGGATCTGTCCAGTGCGGATCGCACTGCCCTGGATGGTAGGGTTTTAGGTATTGTCCAAAAGGGCGTGCATCTGCGTCAGGATCTTTTAGAGCAAGTCCACAAGTTGTTACTGCAGAAAAAAGGATGATCGCGCATGCCGCGTCTGCTGATTGTCGAAGATAATGAAATGAACCGCGACATGCTGATGCGGCGTCTGCAGCGCCGTGGTTATGAAGTACATACCGCAATTGACGGGGCCGAGGGTGTGATGCTGGCGTTTACATTACAGCCGGATCTGATTCTGATGGATCTCAGTTTGCCCGTCATGGATGGCTGGGAGGCCACACGTCGAATCCGCGCCGAGCCTTGCACCAGGGCGATACCAGTAATCGCGTTAACGGCACATGCGTTGACATCAGATCATACAGAAGCGCTGCAGGCAGGATGTAATGACGTTGATACCAAGCCTATCGAACTGGAACGCCTGATCAATAAGATTGAAGCATTGCTACCGAAACGGTGTGGCAGCCAAATCCATTCTTGAACCTGGCGAATGCTCGTCACAGATACAGCGCGGAAAAAATGGCGCCCCGGGCAGGAATCGAACCTGCGACCTACCGCTTAGGAGGCGGTCGCTCTATCCACTGGGCTACCGGGGCATTGTCAGACAAAAAAGCCGGGATGCGCCCGGCTTTCTAAAAAATGGTGGGCGGAGGTCAACCGAGCAAGTCTCTTAACTACATGATATCGTGTAATAATCAGACTTATGTTTTTGAGAGATGCCCCCAAAGTTGCCCCCATCATGGCTTGGTGTTCCAAGCGTCGAGCCATTCCGGCTAGAGATTGTGCCACAAGCGCATCGTGCTCCGCGACGAGTTTCTGGTATGTGCGCCAGTGCATGCCCTTCGGCTAGCGAATAGGCATTAGCTGAAATTTAATCTGACACTCACTGCCAAGTGAGATCATTCCCTGAAAGACAGATTAGGCACATAGCGCTCGTCTATTAGCAGCAGATGCATTAGTGCGGGCTAAAATGCTGCTTACGGCGATAAGCAGACTAGGCTGTCAGCGAATCAATCGTTATTGATAGCGTCCGAATTCGGTGATAAGCGGCCAATCTACGGATCACAACCCTATTTCTGATGATTTACATAAAATTAATCCCATTTCAGAGCTAAATGCTTACATTCAGACCAGCCTGATAAGCCTACAGTCAATCTATGGATGACTTTAGTTGAAATAACAACGATTCGGAGGGACCCTCAATGAATAGCCATCGCTTACTGTTTGCGGCGCTTATGGTGTGCGCAAGCGTGTTCACGCTTGGAGTATCAACGCTAAGTGCTGCGCCCGTATATTACGATGAGGCTATTGATGGGGATCTTCCAGGTAATTCTTATCCGGATCTACGACCAACACTCATCTTCGACATTGGGCTTAACACCATTAAGGGCTCGGGTCGGTTTGTCTTGGAAGACGAGGAAGATTTTGAATTAAGAGAATTTGACTCCGACGAGCTGCTGTTTACGATCGCGTTAGGACAACAACTTACCACGGTTACATTCTATTTTGATTTGACGAAAGACCAAAATACGTCTTGGGTAGCTGGTATAGGTCCTGAAATCAGGAATCATGTACCGCCTACCCTTGAACGTGGGATTGGTGCTCTAGAATCTGTAATTCTTAGCTCGGCTGTGAGCCCTGTCGATTCGTCTCCGGTGGATCTTTTCTCCAATGTGTTACCGCTAGGGAAGCCAGGAGTGGGCCTGTATTCTTATGGGTATAGCTCATTACATGGGCCATTCACGGATCGTCTTCCTGGAAATGCTGAAATTGAGTACAACTACACAACAGTATTTGAAGTAACAAGCGGCCCCACCCCACCCCCACCCTTCGCAAGCATAGACGTTACTCCAATCAATCCCTCGATTACCCTCGGCGCTTCCCAATCGTTCACTGCGACCGGGACGTTTAGCGATGGATCCACGCAGCAGTTGCTGAACTCGCCGGTCACAGCACTGGCGGCGGGGGGAAATCACAGCTGCGCGCTTCTCGTCAGCGGCGCGGTGCAATGCTGGGGAAATAATAGTGAAGGCCAGCTGGGCAACGGCACGACGACCGCTTCTACCACCCCGGTCCCTGTGAGCGGAATCAGCACCGCCACGGCGGTGGCGGTGGGGACTTCGCACAGTTGCGCAGTTCTCGCCGGCGGTTCGGTGCAATGCTGGGGGGATAACCGGTTTGGCCAGCTGGGCAATGGTACGACGACCTCATCTACAACCCCCATAACAGTGAGCGGGATCAGCACCGCCACGGTGGTGGAGATGGGGTCGTCTCACAGCTGCGCATTGCTCGCCAGCGGCGCGATGCAGTGCTGGGGGTCTAACGGCTGGGGCCAGTTGGGGAATGGCACGACGACCGCTTCCACTACCCCGGTCACCGTGCGTGGGATCAGCACCGCCACGGCAGTGGCGGCGGGGAACTTACATAGTTGTGCGCTGCTCGCCAGCGGCGCGGTGCAATGCTGGGGAAGAAACGGAGAAGGCCAGCTGGGTATTGGCACGACGAACAACATTTCCCTTACCCCGGTCACAGTGATCGGAATCAGCACCGCCACGGCGCTGGCGACGGGGTCGTCTCACAACTGCGCGGTGCTCGCCAGCGGGGCTGTGCAATGCTGGGGGTATAACCTCTTTGGCCAGCTGGGCAATGGCACGACGAACAACATTTTCCTTTCCCCAGTCACAGTGATCGGGATCAGCACCGCCACGGCGCTGGCGGCGGGGGATAATCACAGCTGCGCGCTTCTCGTCAGCGGCGTGGTGCAATGCTGGGGAATTAACCAGGATGGCGAACTGGGCAACGGCACGACGACCGCTTCCACCACCCCGGTCACGGTGAGCGGGATCAACACCGCCACGGCGCTGGCGGGGGGGAGCTGGCACAGCTGCGCATTGCTCGCCAGCGGCGCGGTGCAATGCTGGGGTAGAAACACAGAAGGTCAGCTGGGCAATGGCACGACGACCGCTTCTACCACCCCGGTCACGGTGCGCGGAATCAACACCGCCACGGCGCTGGCGGCAGGGAGCTTACATAGTTGTGCGGTGCTCGCCAGCGGCGAGGTGCAATGCTGGGGGGATAACAAATGGGGCCAGCTTGGTATTGGCACGACGACCGTAAACTCCACCACCCCGGTCACGGTGCGCGGGATCAGCACCGCCACGGCGGTGGCGACGGGGGACTTACATAGTTGTGCGCTGCTCGCCAGCGGCGAGGTGCAATGCTGGGGGAATAACCGGTTTGGCCAGCTGGGCAATGGTACGACGACCTCATCTACAACCCCCATAACAGTGAGCGGGATCAGCACCGCCACGGCGCTGGCGACGGGGTTTTCTCACAGCTGCGCATTGCTCGCCAGTGGCGCGGTGCAATGCTGGGGAAGAAACAAAGAAGGCCAGCTAGGCAATGGCACGAAGACCGCTTCCACCACCCCGGTCGCGGTGAGCGGGGTTAGCAACGCTACGGCAGTGTCGGTGGGGAGATTACATAGTTGTGCGGTTCTCGCCAGCGGCGCGGTGCAATGCTGGGGGGATAACGGCCAAGGCCAGTTGGGCAATGGCACGACGACCTCATCCAAAACCCCGGTTAGGGTGCGCAGGATTAGCAGCGCCACGGCGGTGGCGACGGGGTCGTCTCACAGCTGCGCATTGCTCGCCAGCGGCGCGGTGCAATGCTGGGGGAATAACACTGTAGGCCAGCTGGGCAATGGCACGACGACCGTAAACTCCACCACCCCGGTCAACGTGACCGGGATCAGCGCCGCCACGGCGCTGGCGGCGGGGGGTGGGCACAGCTGTGTGCTGCTCTCCAGCGGCGCGGTGCAATGCTGGGGGGATAACGGCCAAGGTCAGTTGGGGAATGGCACGACGACCGCTTCCACAACCCCGGTCACGGTGAGCGGGATCAGCAGCGCCACGGCGGTGGCGGCGGGTGCCTCTCACAGCTGTGCGCTGCTCACCAGCGGCGTTGTGCAATGCTGGGGGTGGAACATCAATGGCCAGCTGGGCAATGGGGGTGGCGTAGTAAATCCGACGCCGCAGCTCTCCGTCATCGGGACACCAGGCGTCGTATGGAGTAGCGACACTCCGTCAGTGGCGTCGATCACCGGCGCCGGTTTGGCAACCGGTCTCAGCCTGGGCAGCACACTCATTACCGCCACCGTCGGCAGCATCAGCGGGAGCACTGCGCTCTGGGTGGATGCTCAGGTTTTTTCACTGTCCTTGATTGCGCTGGGCGACGGCACCGTGACTGGGACAGGAACCTATAACCCCGGTCAAACCGCCACGGTCACGGCCACCGCCAATGCCGGTTCGACCTTCACCGGCTGGACGGGTGCCAATGCCACGGAATGTGCGACCGGTTCCGTTCTCATGGATGCGGACAAGATTTGCACCGCGACGTTCACACCTACTACCAACACCCTGCCTGCCGCGCCCACCATCGGCACCGCGACTCCCGGTAATAGTCGCGCCATCGTCGCCTTTACGCCGGGTGCGCTAGGCAGTGGCACGCTGATCAATTACACCGCCCAATGTGGCAGCTTCACCGCGACGGGCACCAGTTCACCCCTCGGTGTGACGGGACTGACGAATGGCACCACCTACACCTGCCAAGTGAAAACAACCAGCAGCGTGGGTGATAGCCCGTGGTCGGCAGCGTCGAATTCGGTGACGCCCTCGGCGTCGGTACCTGACGCACCCACCATCGGCACCGCCACCGCCGGTAATGCCAGCGCCAGCGTCGCATTCACCCCGGGTGATCTCGGCAGTGGCACGTTGATCAATTACACCGCCAATTGCGGCGGCTTCACCGCGACGGGCACCAGTTCACCCATCACCGTGACCGGACTGACCAACGGCACCGCCTACACCTGCAAGGTAAGAACGAGCAGCAGCGTGGGCGACAGCCTGTGGTCGGCGGATTCGAATTCGGTGACACCGTCGGGTGGTGGAAACGCGCTACCTGCCGCACCGACCATCGGCACTGCCACCCCCGGTGACAGGAGTGCCATCGTGTCCTTCACACCGAATGATCTCGGCAGTGGCACGCTGCGCTTTTACAAATCCAAGTGTGGTAGCGAAACCGCGACGAGCAC
>JAHJQQ010000051.1 GCA_018819175.1 Gammaproteobacteria bacterium | reverse complement strand
CGGGAAGCGGCAGACGCCGTGTAAACTCCGCTTTTTACTCGGTGCTACACGCACCTCGCCCTTCGGGCCGGCTGGCGCCGTTCTCTCCGCTGCGCTTCGAGTCACCCGGCTGCGCCTTGCATCTGCTCGCTTGATCAACTTGATCAGAGGTTCCTTAACGGAATAATGTATGTTTCAGCTGGCAATATAATGGACCAGCTGCTCAATAAGGAACTTCTGTTCCGCGATGATAGCTTTTACCAAGTCACCAATGGAAATGATGCCGACGAGCTTGCCTCGGTCCATGACGGGCAGATGCCTGACCCGCTGATCGGTCAAGATCGCCATGCATTCCTCGACACTCTGTTCCGGGTGTGCGTAGACCACGCGAGTAGTCATAATGTCGCGCACTCGAGTTTCTCTTGAGGAACGGCCTTTCAGGATCACCTTGCGTGCGTAGTCGCGTTCCGAAACGAGTCCTACCACCCGGCCGTTCTCGATAACCATCAATGCGCCGATCTCCTTTTCGGCCATAAGGGCGACGGCATCATAGACCCAGGCATCCGGCGGAATAGACCAGACTTTGTGACCTTTTTCACCCAGTAGTTGCTGAACTGTTTGCATTGCGGAGTCTCCACACAGAAATACTGCGCGGCCCGAATACAGATCAGGCAATGTTAAGCCTAGCAGGGGTCCACCGAAAATCCAGTTGCAAGCCGGTTTGGGAGTTACTGTTCCACAAGTTCAACGCGCCTATTTTTATCCCGGCCGCTGTCCGAGGCATTTGCGAATACCGGCGTCAGCGGCCCTACGCCATGCGCATCCAGGCGCGCCGCTGCAATGCCGTGCTCTTTTTTCAACGCATCGACAACCGCTTGCGCACGCTCGGCGGACAGGTTCTGGTTATAGGCAAACGTGCCTTTGGAATCCGTATGGCCAACAACATAAAAACGTTTATCGGACTGCTGTTTCAAATAGGCGGCGATCTGTTGCAGGGCTGCGTTGGATTCAGGCTTGAGGGTCGCTTTATCGAAATCGAACAGAATGCCATCGAGAACGGCGCGGCCGTTTTCCTCAATGCCTGAACCAATGGCTTCGGCATCGACGACCACGAGACCGGTCTCGGCGGCTTCTACTTCGACAATATCAATCAGTGTACTGATACGGTCGGCACGGAATTGATAGACAGTAACGATAACGTATGCCGTACCCGCGGCGCGTTCTTTACTCGCCACGATAGTGCCGCCACCACCGGATGTCGCCGAGCCGCGTCCCATTTCGTTGACTGCGCCTGAAGTTTCGGTCCAGGGGTTATTCATAAACATGACTTCACGCCATTTGCGGCTGCCGACGCCGACGCCGCGATCACTCGCCGGGCTCAATCCTTCGGCCAAAATGCTGAAGCCTGCTGTAGCGAGTGCATCCTGATAATTTTTGTAGACTTCGCTGTCGCTACGCGCGCCACCATCGAGTGCGTAGTAGATCCGCGTGACACGACCCGCTGTTTCGATCCAATCGTCGATTTGCCGGTAGCCGGTGACCGGCCCGATCGGCACCTTGTACGGGCGGTAATTATCGACGCTATACCATTCAATCACTGATCCTGGGTAGCGCGTGATGATCGGATGATCCTGACTGCCGGCGATGTCCGCTGCGCTTACAACGTTCGCCATCAGGCTGGTCAGAAATAACAGTATACTGAAATAACGCATGTTGCCTCCCTGCTGCATGTGCCTCTGAATATTATTGGTGGAGAGAAATCGATTTATTGCGATACGCGGGTGCTGAGTGTAGCTGCTGTTTGTGTTGAGGGTAAGCCTAACTGGCCTGTGGCGAGAAATCCAGGTATCGCGGCGCGTGGTCATTGAGTCATGCAGTCAGTACGCGATGATTGCGAGGGGATCTCTGATCCCCGGCCGCGTATTCTGAGCCCGATAGCATCGCAGCGGATGCCGCTTCACGAATCAATCAGCGCTTGCCTGGAGGGCCGGTTCATTTTTCTCGGTGCTGAATTGCGCGGCGCTTTCCCAGGCCAGAATCGCGCGCTTGCGAATATGACCCCAGCGATAATCACCCACCACACCGGTTTCACGAATCACGCGGTGACAGGGCACCAGATAGGCCAGTGCATTCTGTCCAATCGCAGTGCCCACGGCGCGGGCAGCGGCGGGTTTCCCCAGTGTCGCTGCCAGCTGACCGTAGCTGATGATTGATCCTGGCTGTATCTGTAACAAGGCCCGCCATACTTGCACTTGAAATGCCGTGCCCCGTACGCAGGCACGCAAGGGCGATTGTGTTTGAATATCATTGGCTGGTTCGAAGATACGGGAAGCGAGTTGCGCGGCGACATTATTGTTACGGCGCACCTGCGCCTGCGGCCAGCTCTGCTGGAGTGCGGTCCACTCCGTAGCGCCATCAGCAGACTCAATGAAGCTGAGGTGACAGATGCCACGCGGATTTTCCCCCAGTAAACACTTTCCGAAGGGCGTATCGGCAATCCCGGCGGTAATAGTCCAGCCGGCTCCACCGGATTTGATTTCACCGGGTGTGGCGGCCTCCAGATTTACACACAGATCATGCAGGCGTGCCGGTCCGGATAGTCCTGAATTTAACGCAGCATCCAGAACGCTGTTGCCTTTCTGTAGCAGGGTCTTCGCATGCGCCAGCGTCAGGCATTGCAGAAAGTCCTTGGGCGTGATGGCCGCCCAGTTGGAGAACAGGCGGTGAAAATGGAACGGACTCAGGCCAACATGGTTCGCCAGCACTGCCAAATCGGGCTGCTCGGTATGGTGTGTATCCAGATACTGAATCACATCCGCGATGCGGTCGTAATCACTCATGGGGTTATTCTGCCGCCGTTGCATCGGCGCAGCCACCCGATTCTTGCGCCGGTGCTGTGACTGGCATTGGTATTCAGGATCATTATCGCGAGACGGCCCCGGATTGTGCCTCACCTTGCGCCAGCGCCGAGCGCAGGGCGCTAAAGCGTTTACGGTACTGTGCCGGTGTCAGCCCCACCTTGCGGCGAAATAGACGGCCAAAGAAACTGGCATCCTGGTAGCCGACTTCTGTGGCCACGGCTTCGATAGGCATCTCGGTTGTTTCCAGTACGTGCTTGGATTCTTCCAGGCGCACCAAATGCACATACTCCATCGGCGACATGCCGGTTGCGCGGACGAAGCGGCGCGCGAAGGAACGTTCCGCCAAGCCGCTCAATCGCACCATGGCTGCTACCGGCGAGTCCTGTTCATAATGTTCAGCGATCCAGGTCTGCGTTTTTGCGATCAGGGAATCATCAACCTGACGATTGCGGGTCAGCGCCGCGAATGGTTGTTGACCAATATGGTGCCAATCGAGCAGATGCAGACGCGCAACACGCATGGCTTCCTCGATGCCGAAAAAACGCGCGATCAGAAACAAGCCAAGATCGTTCCAGGAACTGCCGCCACCCGCCATGATCAGACGCTGGCCTTCACCGGAAACGACCAGCGCGCGCTGTGGATGCATGCGCAGGCGCGGGTATTGCGCGCTCATGGCATCGCAATAAGCCCAATGCGTGGTGGCGTCCTGATCGTCCAACAAGCCGGCCTCGGCCAGCAGCAGGGCACCGGAACAGGAGGATGCCAATATCGCACCCTGGGCATACACCGAACGCAGCCAGTTTGTTTCCGCGGGATAGTGCCCTGAAATGTTCGACTGCGGTGCCACCATGAGGTCGGGAATCGCGACCACCGTTGGCGTGTGGCAGTCGGCCAGTGCGCAATGCGACTCGATGTGCAGGCCATTGCCAACGCGGATGGTGTTGCCGGCGACGGTGACAATCACCGGTGTAATCAGCGGGGTTCCCGGCGCGCCATGCATGACCAGTCCCCAATCCACACCCGCGGAGGCGAGCAGATCGTGCATGCCATAGACCGTAGAGGCGCTGGATTCCGGAACCGCGAGAATCGCTACTTTGAGTGGTTGAATTGCCGTTGCCATGACGGATTTGCCCGGTTAGTGACAGGTATGACTTTAGTCCAATCGGCGCAACAGGGGTAGTTTGTGGTCTCACCTGAAGTCGCATGCGGGGGCAGCAAGCCCGCCAGCCATTCAAATGCAAGGAGAAGACCATGACACAGACAATGCAACGGACAGATTACGATCATTCCCGTGCGCAGCATTTCGCGGGACGCTTTCTGAATTCTCTTAATGAGGGTGCGCTATGCCTGATGGTATCGATAGGCCATCGCACCGGGCTGTTCGATATTCTGCAGGAACTCGATCCTGCCACCAGTGCTGATATCGCCGCCGCCGCCGGACTGGACGAACGCTATGTGCGCGAATGGCTGGGGGCGATGGTGACGGCCGGTGTCATCGAATTCGATCCCGATACCCGGCGTTACTGGCTGCCGGCGGAACATGCCGCCTCGCTGACGCGTGCCGCAGCCGCCGACAATATGGCCGTGTTCGCTCAATACATTGGTGTGCTCGGCAGTGTCGAGGACGACATAGTCGAGTGTTTCAAGCAAGGCGGCGGCGTGTCTTATGAGCGCTATCCGCGTTTTCATGAAGTGATGGCCGAAGACAGCGGGCAATCGGTACTGTCGTCGTTGGAGAGTCATATTCTGCCGCTGGTTCCCGGTCTGACGAGTCGCTTGGAACAAGGGATCGATGTGCTGGATCTCGGCTGCGGCCGCGGTCGCATCCTGCAGTATCTCGCTGCACGCTATCCGCACAGTCACTTCACAGGCATAGATCTGTCGACTGACGCCATCGCCCATGCGCGGCGGGAATCGTTGCGTATGGGTTTGCGCAATATTGAGTTCCTGGCTCGAGATCTGAGCGACTACGATCAGACGGCCGAGTCTGCTGCGTACGATTTCATCACCACCTTCGATGCCGTGCACGATCAGGCGCGGCCACTCAATCTGCTCAGGGGAATCCGCCGCGCACTCAAGCCGGGCGGTACGTATCTGATGCAGGACATCAGCGGCACCAGTCATGTACACAAGGATTGTGAGCATCCCATCGGGACCTTCCTCTACACGATTTCCTGTATGCACTGCATGACGGTTTCACTTGCGCAGGGTGGCGAGGGCCTGGGTGCGATGTGGGGCGAGGAAAAGACGCGTGACTATCTGACGCGTGCGGGTTTTACATCCGTTGTCACGCATCGACTGTCCCACGATATCCAGAACAACTGGTATGTGGTCGGGAGATGATGGTCTGATCAATTGGCGATATACAATGCGGGGCGCTGCATGTCACATGGGCGTGTCATGATTCAACCATGCCGGCTTCACGCGCCTCGCGTTCCGCGCGGGTGATGTTCGCTAACTCCTGCGGGCGCCAACGTATAGCAAAGCCGCGCTTGTGCGGTTTGCAGAGTGGACAACTTTTGAGTTTGTTCTTGTAACGTTTTCTCATGGGATCTCACCTGTAGCGCATAGGATAGGTATAGAGGTAGCCGGCTGCAACTCAGCCGCTGCTGCGGACGCTGCGCGAAAGCGGGTATTATCGCGGTCATGCCCATCCGTACTCATCATGCCTACGCCCTGCCATTGCTGCTGGTCGGCGCTGTCTGCATTGCCTTCGCGCCGATTTTTGTCAGGCTGTCCGAGCTTGGACCCTTAGCCACGGCGTTTTATCGTGTCACGCTGGCGCTGCCGGTACTGTGGCTGTTGGTGGGGCGTGATAGCGGAAGAGCTCTGCCGTCCGGAGGTCTGCGGCGGCGCGATTGGTTGTACCTGAGTCTTGCGGGCGTGCTGTTCGCGCTGGATCTGATGGCCTGGCATTTCTCCATCATGCTGACCAGTGTGGCGAACTCAACGCTGCTGGCCAACTTCGCGCCGGTGTTCGTTACCGCCGGCAGCTGGCTGCTATTCAAGGAGCGGACGAGCGGTAAATTTCTGTTCGCCTTGGCGTTGGGTGTTCTGGGAGCGGCCATCATGATGGGTGACAGCCTGCGTCTCGATAAAGAACATCTGCTCGGTGATGCGTTGGGCCTGCTGACGGCGGTTTTCTATGGCGGTTATATTCTTACGGTGAGCCGCCTGCGCCGGCATTTTTCCACCCTGTTGATCATGGGCGTAAGCGCCTTGGTGAGCAGCTTGATGTTGTTCCCGGTTGCTCTGTACGTCGAGACGGACATGCTCGCAGTGACTGCCTATGGCTGGGCGATCCTGTTGGGACTTGCATTGATCTCGCATGCCGGCGGACAGGGCCTGATCACCTTTTCGCTCGCGCACCTGCCGGCTGCGTTCTCATCACTGACACTGCTGTTGCAACCGGTGACTGCCGCGATGCTGGCGTGGTGGCTGCTGGATGAGCCGTTGCGAGCCTGGCAAAGCATCGGGGCGCTGATGGTGCTGTGGGCGATTGTGCTGGCACGCTTGGAGCGGACGCCAGTCAGTGTAAGCAAATAGTGGATGCACACGTTGGCCGGCCTTATGTTTCCAACGCACGTCTTCGATACGAGATCATCGCCATTAACAGCACGCATGCAGCGGCTATAACTGCCGGAAACAATACGGTGGTAACCGAGTAATTCTCCAGCGCCATGATGACGATGAGATTGCGCGCCGTGAACAGGGCAAAGAACGGCAACGATTCCGAGTACGGTGAACTGTAGGCTTTCCTGACGGTTGGTCCGAAGCCGAGAACATCGACGGTAGTGAGTATCACAACGGCCCATAACGGGTCGGATGTAAAATACCAAAACGGTAGCGAAGACAATGCCGAGGCGAAAAACAGCCAGTCGGTTTTGGTGATGGAGATATCGGCCCGCTTCAGATAAGCCAGTATAGCGATAAGGATGGTGATACTCCCTGAAACGCCGATTGGCCAGGCGCCCACGCCTGCGTTTTCCTTAAGCTGTGCAAGAAATACCACAAAGGTTGTTGTGCCCCAGATGATCCAGGAAAATACATGAGGCTTTATTTCATCTTTAATGATGGAGCGTATGTAGGGGAAGAACGCTATGAGGGTGAGCGCTATAGCAAGGGCGCTAAGTGTTTCTTTGTAAAGCATGGTCTGGTTGCTTCTCGTTATCTATAGTCAAATGGTTTGGCGCGAGGCTTATCTGACTACAAGTGCTCTGAACCTTTGAGCTTTTCTATGCCATATAACGTCTCAAGAAGAAATGCGCTCAAGGGCGTCCTTCTTGCGTGACTTGCTGGATTTTTGCGTCCAGCTAATGACGAAATATAGAGCGCCACCCGCAAGAGCGCTATATAAACAGACTTGGTGTAAAGCTTGAACTGAAATCAAGCCTAGGAATTCATTGCTTGTTGTAATAGGGAAAAACGGCTCAACATCTGAGTGCATAATGCTATCAAGTAACACATGGCTAAAAGTGCCGATGAATGCGGATAGGAAAGCCACCCACCAAGCTATTTTCACCTGCCACCGCTGATTTATGCCAATAACAAACAAGCCAACTTCAGAAAGATACTTTCCGGACAGGGCGGAAAATACCGCGAGCAGCACGGCTCCAATATATGTGTGTGAGAAGCCATGTAGATGGCCCTCACCGGAGATCATTACGATCAGAGGTTGGATGTCCATTACGATTTGAGCCCAGCCAAATACCATAAGGCTGAAGCTGCCCTGCAGTAGCGCTTTAATTACTATGCCTGGACCCATGTGGAACGGTGTAAACGGCATTAACACTCCGCATTTTATAAATTTAACAGATGATTGAACTGCTGAAGCGGTAATTCATCAGGGCTCCAACTCCAATTGGTTGATGTGGGTAAGTTCATTTGTGCGTGGCTTCGGCCAGCGCCTCTTCAATGACAGCGGTGCTTACGCCGCGGCGTTTCAGTCCGGAAACCAGATTCTCTATCGTATCCGCATCCACGCGTTCCATGTCATCTCGCAGGCATTGGCCCACGTAGGCGCGGATTAGGGGTTGATAACCTGAATAGCCCAGCAGAGGGGCTATGCGCTTGAGATCGTCGATCACATCTTGGGGCATGCGCAGGGTGACAGCCGTCATCTTGCGATCACGATCCAGTCGTTGTTTCAGTTTTTCAATCTTCATAAAACTGCCTTTCGGTTCGCGTTGCGCCGCGCGCAGATACGATTCTGATCCGGTCTGCCTTGATGTCGACGTGGACGACGAACAGCAGGTTCCAGTGTTTATCCATGCCGATAATGGCAGCGCGGGTTTCGTCATCCGGGCTGGCGTCCACGACCCGTAGAAAGGGATCGAAAAAGGCTTCGACGGCCTGCTCGAAGGCGATCCCATGTTTGGCGTGGTTGGTTCGCGCTTTGGCCTGATCCCAGACGAAACTGATTCCATTCAGTTTGAAATACTCGTCCATGCATCAAAGGTAGGCAGACGTATTGCTGTTGTCAATACGCGTACTGACCGGCGGTGGGCACCAGGCTGGGGCCGGAAAAAGAAAAGCCCCTCCGAGGAGGGGCTTTGTTTACTAAGGGGATGGACTTAAGTCCGTCCCCAAACAATATTACTTACCGGCAATCGCTTCCAACTGCTTGGCCGGGATGATATGGCCGTTGAGTCCTGCTTCCTTGCCGTTCTTGCCGTAAGCCACGCTCATCAGGGTGGAGTAGTACACCACCGGCATTTTGAACTTGGTGCCGTACTTGGCATTGATCTGATCCTGATAGACCTCGGTGTTCATCTGGCACACGGGGCAGGGTGTGACGATCATGTCGGCGCCGTTGTCGTAGGCGGATTCGATGATGTCCTTGATCAGGGCCTGACTCTTTTCCGGTTCGGAGAAGGCCAGTGCGCCACCGCAGCAGGAGACTTTCTTTTCATAGGTCTCGCAGGCCTCGGCGCCCATGGTGTTGATGAGCTTGTCGAGGTACATCGGATTTTCGAACGATTCACCGGCTATGCCGAACGGACGATTGGTCTGACAGCCGACGTAGCCGGCGATCTTCATGCCTTCCAGCGGCTTCTTCACATGCTTGCCGAGTTCGTCGTAGCCGAGGTCTTCGATCAGCACTTCGACCATGTGACGGACGTTCTTGTCGTTCTTCAGCTTCAGACCGGCTTCAGCCAGCGCCGTGTTGGTTTCGGCCAGCAGGTCTTTGTCGCTGTGCAGGCGTTCCTGGGTTTCCTTGGTGGACAACCAGCAGGCGGCGCAGGTGGCGACGATGTCCTGACCGGGATGCGCCTGTTCCGACAACGCCATATTGCGTGCGGACAGGGCCAGACGCGGCAACTCGCCGCCGCCGGCGTAGCCGATGGAGGCGGAGCAGCAGTTCCAGTCCGGGATCTCGTTCAGTTCGATGTCGAGCACATCGCACATCGCGTCGACCGAGACCTGATAGTTGGATGACGAGGCCGCCTTCTGGGAAGAACAACCGGGGTAGAACGAATAGGATTTCTTTGCCATGTCTCTATCTCTCCTCAGGCGCCGTGAATACCGATCTTGGCTTCTTCGATTTCCTTCGCCTTTTTCAGAATGGCGTGCAGGCCCTTGGCATCTTTACAGCCGTGGCCGCCGAGCATTTCCATGGGCGACATGCGTTTGGTTTTCAGCATACCCAGGCCGATGTCTTTCATCTTCAGCGAGGTCTTGATGCCTTCGCCGATACCGTTCATGAAATACAGCGACAGGCCCAGCTTCAGCTCGTTGACGCGGCCGGTTTTGACCAGGTTGTCCCAGAACAGCTGAGCGAACTTGGCGGTCGCCTGCTGCTTGGGCGCCAGACCCAGACGCTTCGCGTAAGTCGCCAGGCCGTGCATGATGTGGGTGATCGGCAGGCCGCGCGGGCAGCGGGCGATGCAGTTGTAGCAGGAGGTGCACATCCACATGGAACTGGAGTTCAGTACCTCTTCGCGCTTGTTGGCGCGGATCAGCATGAAAATCTCCTGCGGCGGATGTTCCCAATGCGGACCGAGCGGGCAGGAGCCCGAGCAGACGCCGCACTGCATGCACATTTTCACCCAATCGCCTTCTTCCACATTGGCTTCGACTTCTTTCAAGAAGTTGCCGCGGAATTTTTCGACCATCTCGTTGTTGTAATTGCTCATGAGGGGCTCCTAGAACTTGAACGGGCTCATACCGATCTTCTCAATGGTCGCGGCCATATCTTCGATCAGCTGGGGTGCGCGCTTGATATCGGTGATGGCAACCTCGTAGGTCGCGACGCGTTCCTGCTCAAGGTTGAGCGTCTTGAGCGTGTCGTCGATCTTGCTCATGCGCATATGCGCCAGTTCCGAGCCTTTCACGAAGTGGCACTGATAGTTGTCGCCCTTCTGGCAACCCATCAGGATGGCGCCGTCGTAACCGCTGTTCAGCGCGTCGGTAATCCAGATGGTATTCACCGAACCCAGACAACGCACCGGAATCACGCGGGTGAAGGCGCTGTACTGCATGCCCTGCTGCGCGGCCATGTCGAGTGCCGGGTAGGCGTCGTTCTCGCAGGCCAGTACCAGGATGCGCGGCTTCTCCGAGAATTCGTCGGGCATGTCGACCGCTTTCAGCTGCTGGCCGACAGTTTCCACCGAGTAGTTCTCGAACGAAATCACGCGCACCGGGCAGGCGCCCATGCAGGTACCGCAACGGCGGCAGCGCGATTCGTTGAACACCGGGTAACGCCGCTCGTCTTCGTCGATGGCGCCGAACGGACATTCCACGGTGCAGCGTTTGCACTGGGTGCAGCCTTCCTTGCGGAACGACGGATACGACAGGTCACCGGAACGCGGATGCGCGGCGCGGCCGAGCTGTGCGTTCTCCATCGCCTGGATGGCCTTCAGTGCGGCACCCGTGGCATCTTCGATGGCCTGCTGAATATCCATCGGACGACGCACCGGACCGCAGGTGTAGATGCCGGTGCGGCGCGTCTCGTAGGGGAAGCAGATGAAGTGCGAATCGTTGAAGCCGTGTTTGAGATGCGGCAGGTCTTTGCCTTGGCGATAGTTCATGTTGAGAATGGAGTCGGCATTGACCTTCCACTCGCCGGGCTCGTCCTGTTTGACCGCTTCGATGTCCACGCCGGCGTTGGCGACCTGGCCGGTGGCTAGCACCACCAGATCGGCTTCGTCGGAGATCTCTTCGTTGAGGATCAGATCCTTGAACTTCACCTTCAGGCTGCCACCGGCCGGTGACACGTCACTGACCACGCCCTTGCGGAAGGTGATGCCCTTTTCCTGGCCGCTGCGATAGAAATCCTCGCCAGGCGCGCCGGGGGTGCGCAGATCGGTGAACAGGATGTCGGTTTCGATATCCGGGTTCTGGTCCTTGAAGTACATGGCCTGCTTGATGGAGGTCGAGCAGCAATGGCCGGAGCAGTAGCTCAGATGGCCTTCCTTCTCGCTGCGCTGACCGGCGCATTGCACGAAGATGACCTTCTTGATTTCCCTGCCGTCGGACGGACGTTTGATGGCGCCGCCGTTGGCCGCTTTGGCGAGTTTCTCCAGACCCATCTGATCAACAACGTCGGGTGATTTGCCGCCGCCGAGTTCTGGCAGCAGGTTCATGTCATAGGACTTGAAGCCCGAGGCCATGATGATGGCGCCGAAGTTCTCGGTGCTGGTCGCGCCGGACTCGGTGGTGATGTCGGCCGAGAAACTGCCGGGCGCACCCGAAGTCTTGGTGATGGTGCTGTTGAGCTTGACGCTGATCTTGGCGTCGGCCTCGATGGTTTTGATCATCGCGTCGATGCCGGTATCCATCGGTTCGGCATAGGGGCTGCGATCCGGGATACGTTTGTAGAAGTTGGCCGCTGCACCACCCAGTGCGCCGGTCTTCTCGACAATCGTCACCGGATAACCGGCCTTGGCCGCTTCGATGGCGGCGGTCATACCCGACATGCCGCCACCTACGACCAGCAGGTGATTGTTGCTGCCTTTTTCCTGCGCGGAGGCGGGCGGGGTCATGTACTTGGCCTCGGCACAACCCATGCGCACATAGTCGGCGGCCATTTCTTCGGTGGTCTCGCGGGCTTCGTCGGTATCCGGACGCACCCAGATCACACCTTCACGCAGGTTCACGCGGCTCAGGGTGATTTCACCGTCGAAGGCGAAGGCCTCGGTCTTGGCGCGACGCGAACAGGCCGCGATGACGACGCGGTTGACGCCTTCATTGTTGATGTCGTTCTGAATCATCTCCACGCCGGCGGCGGAACACAGGAAGTCGTGTTCCTTGGCGACGCCCGCTTTGCCTTCGCGGGTGGCGATGGTTACCAGCTGCTTGGTCTCCAGGCGTTCGCCCAGGCCGCAACCCTTACATATATATGCACCGATCTTTGCGTCTGCCATGGCTTAACCCTCCATCCCGGCAACTTTGTTAACCACTTGGATGGCGCGCAGGGCGCTGGCCGTGGCGCTTTGTACGGCACGGTTTACATCCAAGGCGTCGGACGAACAGCCGGCGGCGAAGAAACCACCGTTGGCCGGATCTTGTTCGACGAATCCTTCGGGGTTGAGCTTGATGGACATGGGGAAACCGTCCTTCGGTACGCTCGGCTCCATGCCCACGGCCAGCACGCACAGGTCATGCGGGTTGCTGTAGCGGTGGTAACCCTCGGTGTCGACACCGTGCAGAACCGGATTGCCGTCCTTGTCCTGGGTGATGTTGGCGACTTTGGATTTGGTGAAGGTGATGTTGGTGTCGGCCTGCACGCGCTGATAGAAATCATCGATGCGGTCGATGGCGCGGATGTCGATGTAATACACGGTCGACTTGAAGTCATCGGCGTATTTTTCGCGCAGGTAAGTCGTCTGCTTGAGGGTGGCCATGCAGCAGATGCGCGAGCAGTGCGCGAGGTGATTCACGTCGCGCGAGCCGGCGCACTGGATGAAGGCCACGTTCTTGGCCTCTTTGCCATCGCCCGGGCGCAGCAGTTTGCCGCCGGTCGGGCCGAACGGATCGGCCATGCGTTCGAACTCGACGCTGGTGATGACGTTCGGGTAACGATCATAGCCATAGGGCTGGATCTTGGCGGCGTCGTAGGGTTTCCAGCCAGTGGCCCAGATGATGGCGCCAACGGTGAGCTGGGTCTCGGCGGGCTGCATGTCCAGCTCGATCGCATCGTACTTGCAGGCGGCCTTGGCCTTGTCGGCGTCGGGCGTGCCGATGATGCGCGCATCCAGGATGTAACGTTGCGGGTGCGCCATGGGATGGTTGAGATAGGCGCCTTTGCGCTTGCCCAGACCATAGTTGTATTCGGAGGCAAACTCGGTCTCCACGACCTTGGCGCATTCGCCGCAGGCGGTGCAGTTTTCGTTCACATAGCGCGGGGTCGTCTTCAGCGTGACCGTATAGTTACCCGTGTCACCTTCGACATGAGTCACTTCGGTCATGGTCAACAGGCGCAGATTCTTGTTGGCTTTCAGGCGTCGCAGATTGATTTCCAAACCGCAGGACGGCATGCACAGCTTGGGAAAATATTTATACAGCTGGCTGACGCGTCCACCGACTGATGGATTCTTCTCGACCAGGATCACCTGTTTGCCGCATTCGGCGGCCTCCAAGGCTGCGGTCAGACCGCTGATCCCTCCGCCCACCACCAGGATGGTCTGGTTGGTTGCGATTACCTCCGACATTGGTTCTCCTCCATTCGGATACCACTTAAAGTTAAGAACGCTATTAAATAGATTGTTTACGTTGCCGCGCTCTGCGGATCGCAGTAGACGCCACTACGTCATATTCTCGTCACCCGTATTTGTCGGGATGCGTACCTTGCCCGTCTCAAACCCTTCGCGCCTTGCTCTGGGTCAACTGCATTTGTAAGCCGGGGAAGATACCAGTTACCTGCTGCAAGGGGGCATGGCGGTGTCGAGGTCGTCCTCGGATGGGCCAGCGACGCACAAGTGGCCCCTCAGCCGTCTCGCGGCTTAGGAAGATACTCTCTCTCACTAGTGGGCGCTACCAGCCGTGCCGGGAGTTCGCATCGAAATTTCCGATAGCGAAATAGAAAGGATATATAACGATTTTTGTAATGCCGGTGTGGCGGGTGCATACGCCTGTAACGCAGGGTAGGCTGTTAACCCAGTAATAGACACGGGATTGGCAACATGAAGTGGGCGTTCCGGCTGATTGTGCTGCTGCTGAGCGTGACAACGGCTGGGTCGCGGGCGGACACACTGATGCTCTGTTATGGCTACGGCTGCAAGCTGGCAATGCCGGTGAGTTTGTCGCAAGCGGATTGGGCGGCGTTGCGGGCGTTGTTCCCCGCAACGCGGACGGCGGCAGAGGAGCGTGCGGCTGTCGCTCATGCGGTGGGCCTGTTCGAACGCATTGCGGGCCAGGTGGCACCGATTCATCGCGACCTGGCTGGAAACCCGTTGGCTGTTGCGCGTCAGCCGGGCCAGTTGGATTGTATCGCGGAGTCGCTTAATACAGCGGCGTGGCTGATCCTGCTTGATCAGCATGGTTTATTGCGTTGGCATCGTGTCGTGGAGCGAGCATACCGTGCCCCCTGGGTATTGGATCAGCATTGGGCGGCGCGCATCGAAGAGGTCGCCACGGGCCAATATTATGTTGTGGATTCCTGGCCGCAGGACAATGGTGAACCTGCGTTGATCCAGACGCTCGAAGACTGGCGTGCAAAACTGACGCCGCGGCAACATCAGGCCATGGAGAATTCCCCGGAACTGTAAGGGTTGATTGGCTTTGCGTTGTAGTAAGCCTGTCAGGATAATGGCGGAATCTGGGGCGGCGTCGTTTTTTAGGGTGAATGGCCATGGTGGTATCCACATTGCAATGGGTTAGATGGCTAGTGTCGGTGCTGATGCTGCTCCCCGTATTGGCACGGGCAGATTTGGCCACTGAATATCTGCAGGGTTATGCCCGTGCGGTGTTGGATGTGCAGTTCTCTCAGTATCCGGTACAGGTGGTTGCAGCCCACGATGATGGCCGATTGGTTCTCAGTGATGCCGGTTGCGGGCCTAGCGATACGCGTGCCGCTATCGAAACCGGCTTCGAGGCGACCAAACGGTTCGCGCGGGTGCTGTGGCAGGAGTCTGATGAGTGTGTGCGCGCGCAGGCCGCTACAATACAGCCGGCAGCCGGCACGGAAGCGGCCGTATCCAAGACAGAAACGCCGGCTACACAGACCCAACAGGCGCAGCCTTTGGTAATGGCCATCGAGGCGTTACCGGTTGATGAGTTGTTCAAGCCGCTGATCGCGGATCCACGCCAACCGCAATTTGCCATCCGTTATCACCGATATAAAGCCGCCGAGGACTTCAACGCGGCAAGTGTTTCATTCGGCGATTACTTTGGTTTCGCCAGTGGCGTGCTGGAGGAATACGGTATTTCGCAGATTGGTCTGCAGGGCGCGGTGTTTGCAGTGTTCAATCTGGATGCTCCTTCGCAGGATCTGATCAACGCGGATTATTGGATTGGTGTTCCCTTGTCGTTTCGACGTGGACCGTTTTCCTATCTGACCCGTATTTATCATCAAAGCTCGCATCTGGGGGATGAATTTCTGCTCGGAGATATAGGCGATCTGGAACGCGTGAATCTGAGTTACGAAGATTGGGAAACCCTGGTCTCCTATGACTGGCGCAAGTGGCGTTTCTACGGTGGCGGTGGCGTTATTCTGCACAGCGAGCCGGATATTGAACCCTGGCATTTACAGGGGGGGGCGGAATTTCGGCGACCGCATTTCCTGGGTAAGTTCAATCTGGTTGCAGCGCTCGATGTACAGTCCACCGAGGAGCAGGACTGGCATCTGAATCGCTCTTATCAGGTGGGTTTTGCTTTTGGAGGGCAACAGGGTCGCGAGGTGCGATTGATGCTGGAACATTACCGCGGTTTCTCACCCAACGGTCAGTTCTACACCGACAGGTTGCGTTATACGGGTGCGGGTGTGTATTTCGATTTCTAACCGGATTTTATCACCTTCGTATAAAAGCAAACGGGGCGCAGTGCGCCCCGTTCGTGTTACTGCGTAGCCTAAAGGCTCAGGCAAATTTCGCCTTGGCTTCTTTCGCAGCCTTGGCCTGCTCTTCGTCATAGGCCTTGCCCGACCAGAGCATTTCATAGGCGATTTCTTCGTTGCCGTTCTCGCACAGCTTCAGCACTTCCTTGAACAGCGGCTGGAAGGTGTCGCTGCGATGTGAAGCCTCATGATCCTCAAACGTGTTCCAGAAGGTGATGATCAGCGCTTCTTTGCCCTTCAATTCACTTTCGACGGCCTGACCGACAGTGGAGCCTTCGTTGGAGACGGCACCGCTGTTGACGCACACAAAGCCGCCGACAAAGCCGGTTTCGGAGTGATAGGTCTTGACGTTTTCGCACAGCATGGCGACACGCTCCTGAAGGTCATCCAGGCTGTACTCCGGCTTCAAGATGACGCGATTGAGAGTGACAATGCCGTCGTGCGGGAAGTTGGGTATCAGTCCACTCATAGGTATCTCCTCCTTAGGGAACGATCACACTGCTGGTTAATAAGTAAACGCTAATATATATTACCTGACTAGTTTAGTCAAACATTAGGGCTTGGATAAATAAGACTAATTGAGACGTTTTCTGCCATCAGATATCTCCCGCATTAGCGGATCAGCAGGAATAAGGCACCGTTGCCGCGCTGCACGTTCAGGAGCAGGCCGCCCCCGCTGCCATTGCCCAATATGGTCTCCAAGTCATTGATGGATTTAACGGGTTTTTGATTGGCCGAGGCCACAATATCGCCTTCTTTCAGGCCGGTTTGGGCGGCCGGGCTGCGCGGGTCGAGTTCGCTCAGCAGGATGCCGGTATTGCGCCCGTACTGGGGCATGCCCTCGGCAATATCGCTGAACCGGGCTCCTGCCAAACGCGGGTGCAGGCGCCCGCCGTCCAGGTAAGTCAGTTTCGGAGCTTCAATGACGGCCTTGATATGTTGATTGCGTCCGTTACGGACTATGTCCAGGCTGACGCTTTCACCAACTCTCAACAGACCGATATGGTTGCGTACATCGGCGGATGACTCGATGCGGCGACCATTCACGCGCTGGATGATATCGCCGACCTTGAGGCCAGCGCGGTCTGCCGGCGAGCCTTTGACGACTTCGGCGATGACGGTTCCGCGCTGCGCCTTCAGACCGAAGGCTTGCGCGAGTTCGGGTGTGAGATCCTGAGCCGTGACACCCAACTGGCCGCGGCTGATTTTGCCGTGCGTGACCAGTTGATCCATGATTTTATGTGCCATGTTGATCGGGATGGCGAAACCGATGCCGACATTGCCGCCACCCGGTGCCAGGATCGCCGTGTTGATGCCGACCAATTCACCGCGCAGATTCACCAGCGCGCCACCCGAATTGCCGGGATTGATGGAGGCATCGGTCTGGATGAAGTCTTCATAGCCTTCAATACCCAATCCGCTACGCCCCAATGCGCTGACAATGCCCGAGGTGACGGTTTGGCCCAGGCCAAAGGGATTGCCGATGGCAACCACGAAATCACCGACGCGTAAGGTATCTGAATTTGCCAGTGTCACTGCCGTGAGGCGCTCGGCGGGGATACGGATCACTGCGACATCGGATTCCGAGTCGGTGCCGATCACGTCGGCATCAAAGGCGCGACCGTCACTCAGCACCACGCGGATTTTTTCCGCCTTGTCGATGACATGATGATTGGTCAATACATAGCCTTGCTGCGCATCGATCACGACACCGGACCCCAGGCTTTGTGTCTGGCGTTCGCGCGGCTGATCCGGAAAATCGAAAAAGCGCCGGAAAAATGGATCATTCAGGAGTGGATTCTGTTGCAGGCGAATACGCCCTGTCGTTGCGATGTTGACCACGGCCGGCGTGGTTTTTTCCAGCATCGGTGCGAGTGTCGGCAGTGGCTGGTTGTCCACGGCGGCCGGCAAGGCCGCGGCAACATTCTGTGATACCAGCACGACAGCGAAAAATACGGCAGCGATGCGCCGTAATAATGCAGCATTCAACATGAATTATCCTTTGACTTCGATGCGTTGACGTTGTGACTGAGTTGTCTTGGGTAAGGTGATATCAAGAATCCCATGCCGATAGCGTGCCTTGGCCGCGCTGTCATTGACATCCACGGGTAGCGGAATCGCGCGTACGAAGCTGCCGTAAGCGCATTCGAAGATGTGGAACCGGTCTTCCTGTGTATCCCGGTGAAGTTGTTTTTCGCCTCGGACATACAGCGTCCCATCACTCACCTGAATGTCGAATTGATCCGGCTCCATGCCGGGAATTTCAAGACGGATACGGACATCGGTGGCGGTTTCTCTTACGTCGGCTGCCAAGAGTCCCCAGCGCGATGCCTGGTGCAATAATCGCTCATGCTGTGTTTCAAGCTCGCCGTGCCGTGCGGCGGGATTGAAGCGAGTCAGGGCGGTACCGGCCCGTTCACGCAACTGTTGCCAGCCAAGGGCGAGGTTATCCCAGGTGCGGGAGAGATTATCTGTCAGTTTGTCGAGTACATTCATGGCCGTATACCTCATGATGTGAACAGTTGTCGTTCCAACAAGGTCACATGACGACGTAAGTCGTGCAGTTCATCCAGCAGGTCCAATACCAGCGCGGCTCCCGCGAGATTAAGTTCCAGATCGCGCTGCAGTCGCACCGTGATGCGGGCACGTTCCAGTGCCAGTGCGTCGAAGCGCCAGGAGGAGGGCGCCACGCCACTCGGTTCGAGAACGCCTTCCTGAACCATTTCGATGAGACGTTCGGCATGTGTTCCACACGCCGCGCAGAGATCCAGAAGTGTCAGTTCCAGTCGTTCCACCGCAATCAGCTCCAGCGGTCCTTTCCGGTCATGCGGCGCCACTGTAGTGCTCCCAGTCCGCGCGCGGGTTGAACTGCAGTTCCTGCTGCATGCGTTGATACAGTTCGCGCGTGCGGGCATTGTCTGCCGGTGGATTCACGATCTTCAATACAACGTATTGATCACCTGGTGGCTGTCCTGGCAGGCCGCGACCCTTGAGACGCAGTTTCTGTCCTGACTGTGAGCCTGCAGGTACTTTCATCTCCAAGCGTCCACCCAGGGTTGGTACCTGGATCTGTGCGCCCAAGGCGGCTTCCCAGGGGGCGAGTGGCAGCATGAGATGCAGATCGCGTCCTTCGACCTGAAACAGCGAATGAGGTTCAAATTCGATTTCCAGATAGAGATCGCCTGGAGCGCCGCCGGCGCTGCCGGATTCGCCTTGACCGCTGAGGCGGATCTTCTGACCGGCGCCGATGCCTTTCGGTATCCGGATATTGAGTGTGCGACTACGCAGTTTTACCCGGCCTTGCGCATCCATCTCCGGCATCTGCAATTGGATGTTGCGTTGCGCGCCCTGGAAGCTGTCTTCCAGGCGGATGAGAATCTTGGCGTGATGATCTTCGCCGCGCAGGCGACTGCGACCCGGTCGGGCATGGGCACCACTGAAGGGGGAATGGGTGCCGAACAGGGATTCAAAGAAATCACTGAACTGACGCGCATCGGCGCCGGTGAAACCACCGCCACTGAATTCAAAGCCGGCGTCCCAATCCGGCGGCGGCCGGAATTCCTGGCCGGCTTGCCATTGGCTACCGAGTTGATCGTACGCGGCGCGTTTTTCCGGGTCTTTGAGGACTTCGTTGGCTTCGTTGAGTTCCTTGAAGCGTGCCTCGGCATCCGCTTCCTTACTGACGTCCGGATGAAATTTGCGCGCCAACTTGCGGTAGGCGCGTTTGATATCCTCCTGGGTCGCATCTTTGGCGACGCCGAGAATGCTGTAATAGTCTTTGAACTCCATAGGCAGGTTGTTCGCTTGCGTTCAGTGAACGCCCCGCGCCGTTGTGGGCGCGGGGTCCGATACAGCAATTAGCTTTCCACTTGAATGCGGCGCGGTTGCACCTTCTGTTGTTTCGGAATCACCACTTCCAGTACACCATGCTGCGACTTGGCGCTGATGGCCTCGGCATTGGCGGTATCCGGCAGGCTGAAGCGACGATAGAAATTGCCGCGCACGCGCTCGACGCGCTTATAGCCTTCGCGCTCCTCTTTGGTTTCCGACTGGCGTTCGCCCTTGATGGTCAGAATGCCGTTCTCCATATGCACGTCGATATCCTTGGGGTCCACGCCCGGAATGTCGGCGTGAATCACAAACCGCTCAGGCTCTTCCTTAATGTCGACGGCGGGCGTCCAGTCGCTGGTCGCGACATTGGCACTGTCCTCGCCCAGGCGCCGGCGCTGGGGAGTAAACAGCTGGTCGATTTCGCCGTGCAGTTGGTTGAGCAGACTCCAGGGTTCATAGCGGACCATATTCATGATGACGTTCTCCTCAATTTGGTTTATGCCCCGTCAGACTGGGGCCAAGTCTATTATTGATATGGGTATGCTCAAATCCGACATCAAGGGTGCTGCCAGACGGGGGTTCTCAGGCTTTGATATAGGTCCCAGCCTGGGATAGAGAGGAATATTAGGAACACTATATATTGTGTTTTACTTGTAGGTGGGATGGGTTGGCAAGGTCTTTGCAAAGGTCAATATCAAGTAAGGATGATTAATTTATAGTATTGTTATATATAGCAAATAATATTTTCTACGACACTTGTTGACAGCTTCTGAGTGGCCGCATACCCTACGCCGATCGACACAATATGTTGTGTGTCGATAGGACTCGCAAATATACAATCGTACGGCGCCGGGCAGTGCCCTCAGGCATACAAGCATCCCGGCCAAAACGATAAACAAGACGATAAAAGGGAACCCGGAGGTTCGATGAAGCCAGCACACCTCAAGGCCGTAGCCACCTCGGCAACCGATATACCCCTGCAATCCGCATCACAAGATATCTGGGATAAGAAATACCGCCTCAAAACCAAACAAGGCCAGGCTGTCGATCAGGATATCGATGACACCTACAAGCGTGTTGCGCGCGCGCTGGCTGATGTCGAAGCGACGCCTGAGAAGCGTGAGTTCTGGTACGAATCCTTTTTATGGGCATTGCGCCGCGGTGCCATACCCGCTGGCCGTATTACTTCCAACGCCGGCGCCCTGGAACACAAGCCGGCCACCTCGACCATCAACTGTACCGTGTCCGGCACCATTCGCGACTCCATGGACAATATTCTGAACAAGGTGCACGAGGCCGGACTGACCCTGAAGGCCGGTTGCGGCATCGGTTATGAATTTTCCACCTTGCGTCCCAAAGGCGCTTATGTGGCAGGGGCTGGCGCCTACACCTCCGGCCCGCTGTCGTTCATGGATATCTACGACAAGATGTGTTTCACCGTGTCGTCCGCCGGTGGTCGTCGCGGTGCGCAGATGGCGACCTTCGATATCGGCCATCCGGACGTGATGGATTTCATTCGTGCCAAGCGTGAAGACGGTCGTTTGCGTCAGTTCAATCTCAGTTTGCTGATCACGGAAGAATTCATGGAGGCCGTGAAGGCCGATGCGCAATGGAAGCTGGCGTTCCCGATCCTGGAGGCCGAGTACGACGGCGAGACGATGGATCTGAATAATGCCGATCAGACGGTCTGGCGCGATTGGCCGGTCAAGACCGGCTACGTGACCAATGAAGTTGGTCAGGTCGCCTGCAAGGTGTATCGCACCATCCGTGCGCGCCGGCTGTGGGATGTGATCATGGCCTCAACCTACGATTTTGCCGAACCGGGTTTTATCCTGATCGACAAGGTCAATGAGATGAACAACAACTGGTTCTGCGAGAACATTCGCGCGACCAATCCCTGCGGTGAGCAGCCGCTGCCTCCGTACGGCTCCTGCCTGCTGGGCTCCGTTAATCTCACCAAATTTGTTATCGATCCCTTCACCGAGCGCGCGCGTTTCGATTGGGATGAGTATCGCAAGGTCGTCGCGACCTTCACGCGCATGCTCGATAACGTGGTCGAGATCAATGGTCTGCCGTTGGAAGGTCAGCGCGACGAGATTCTGCGCAAACGTCGACATGGCATGGGTTTTCTCGGGCTGGGTTCGACGCTCACCATGCTGCGTATGAAGTACGGCGCGCCCGAGTCGCTGGAGTTCACCGAGCGTGTGTCCCGCGAAATGGCGGTTGAAGGCTGGCGCAGCGCATTGGAATTGGCCAAGGAAAAAGGTCCGGCGCCGATCATGGACGAAGAATTCACGATCACGGAAGAGATGCTGCGGCTGCGCCCGGAAATGGCGGATGACGGCTGGAAGCCGGGTGACCGTATTATGGGCAAGTTACTGCATGCAAAATATAGTCGGTATATGCAGCGGGTTGCCGAGGTCGCGCCGGATCTGGTGGAAGAACTGGCGTTGGTCGGCGCGCGCTTCACGCATCACAGCTCGATTGCACCGACCGGTACCATTTCGCTGTCACTGGCCAACAATGCCAGCAATGGCATCGAGCCATCCTTTGCGCACCATTATTCCCGCAACGTGATCCGTGAAGGCCGCAAGACCAAGGAAAAGGTCATGGTGTTTTCCTATGAGCTGCTGGCCTATCGCGAACTCATCAACGCCAATGCCATGCCGTATTCCGATGAGGAAGACGCCAAGCTGCCGGAGTATTTCATCACTGCAGAGGACATCAATCCGCGTGAGCATGTCGATATTCAGGCCGCGGCGCAGAAGTGGGTGGACTCCAGTATTTCCAAGACCGCGAACGTGCCCACCGATTATCCCTATGAGCAATTCAAGGATATCTATCTGTATGCCTATGAACAGGGCCTGAAGGGTTGCACCACCTTCCGCTTCAATCCCGCCGCTTTCCAGGGTGTGTTGGTGAAGGAAAAAGATTTAGAAAACACGACCTATGTGTTCACGCTGGACGATGGCAGCAAGCTGGAGGTCAAGGGCAACGAAGAGATCGAATACGACGGTGAGATTCACGCCGCTGGCAATCTTTACGATGCGCTGAAAGAAGGTTATTACGGTAAATTCTAATTTCAGAGGCAAGGTGCAAGAGACAAGATGCAAGTAAAACTGTAATGCTGATTTTGTCGCTATGGCTGATCGGTTTCCTGGTTTGTATCTTGTCACTCGTGCCTTGTATCTCACCGGAGGTGTTGAAAAATGGCTATCAAGATCGACAAGAAAATCGTCGGTTACAGCGTTGCCCAGGATGACCGGGCGGAAAAGGAAGCTACGTCAGCTGTCGTAGAAAAGCAGAAAGCACAGGATAAGGTTGTTCAGCTGCACGAACGGCTGGAACGTCCGGATATGCTGTTGGGGTCGACCTACAAGGTGAAGACCCCACTGTCCGAGCATGCACTCTATGTCACCATCAACGACATTATTCTCAATCATGGCACCGAGCATGAACTGCGGCGTCCCTTCGAGGTTTTCATCAATTCGAAGAACATGGATCACTTCCAGTGGATAGTGGCGCTGACGCGGATTATTTCCGCCGTGTTCCGCAAAGGTGGTGATGTGACTTTTCTGGTGGAAGAGTTGCGTTCGGTATTCGATCCGCGCGGTGGTTATTTCAAGAAGGGCGGCAAGTACATGCCTTCGCTGGTGGCGGAAATAGGCGACGCCATTGAATGTCATCTGCGCATGATTGGTATGCTCAAAGACGATGACCTTGATGAACACCAGAAAAAACTGGTAAATGAAAAACGTGCCCAGTACGAAGCGACTGTAAAGAATGCCGAAAGTAAAGACCCCGGCGAATTTCCCGAGGGTGCGCAATTGTGCGGGAAATGCCATACTAAAGCGGCCATACTGATGGACGGGTGCATGACCTGCCTCAACTGTGGCGACTCTAAATGCGGGTAGCTGATTCGGGTGCCGAGCGGGTGGGAAAACATCGCCTAGCATGACGCTTCAGTCAGATGATTAACGAACATTTTTTGGGGCGGTAAAACAATGTTATTACAACAAAAACCGTTGCCCGGTTACTGGTATACCAACATTGTTGGCCAGCTCATCCAGGTCAGAGCGCTCGTGTACAACGGCAACCGTGTCACCTGCGTGGCCGTGGAATATGCCAACGGCAAGCGCGAGTTCGTGGATATGCGTGGCTGGTATTATCTCGACTTGGCGTTGCATTCGCCGCGGCTGGAAAGGCGCGAGCGAGCTCGAGACCTATAGTCAATGCTGTCAGCTGATGTGCAATAAGCTCAGGCGGCTGACCGCCTGCTGAGGTATCGTGTTTACTTTTATCTCCCTCCCGTCGTTGCTAAACCGGCCCTCCCGCCTAAACCCTGGATTTTGAACCATGCTTGCAGCCGAACCAGGCAGTCACTGGTATGACGGTGACGAAACGGTTCCCAGTTGTGTGGGGGGGCCGGTCTGGATACCTGGTCCTGCAGGTATGCTCCAGGGTGTTACTGCATGTCCACCGGATGGGCGGGAAATGCACGCCATCGGTATCATTTGTCATCCGCATCCGCTGTATGGCGGGACTATGCACAACAAGGTGGTCGATACTCTCTCGCGCGCGTTCAACGAGTCCGGGATTGGGACATTACGCTTTAATTTCCGCGGTGTTGAATCCAGCGACGGGGAGTATGCGCAAGGTGTGGGCGAGGTCGATGATCTGCGCGCCGTGCTCGACTGGGCCCAAAAGCAACGCCCTGGCCATGCCCTGTGGTTGGCAGGATTTTCCTTTGGCGCCTATGTGGCGCTCAACGTGGCCCGGGAATATCCTCTTAAAGGTTTGATAATCGTGGCGCCGCCGGTCAATTTTTTTGATTTCACGGCGCTCACACCACCGGAATGTCCTTGGCTGCTGGTGCAGGGAGAGGCCGATGAAATCGTGCCGAGTACCGAGGCCTTAACCTGGGCCGAGGCGCAAAATCCCGCACCGCAGATCGTCCGCATGCCCGAGGTTGGGCATTTCTTCCATGGCCGGTTGAATCAATTGCGCGACCACCTGTTAGGGTGGGTCGAAGGCCCAGGTAATACCTAGGGCCTGTTAACCCTATCCGCGGCATGGCGCCTTTTGGGGCGCAACCCCCTTTTGGATATCTATGGGGGACGGGGCCCGTTTGCCGCGATCCTGCGTTGCACCTCGCTTATGTACGTCGAGTACACCGCGCTCAGTACGCCTTGGCTCGCGGCAAACGG
>JAHJQQ010000050.1 GCA_018819175.1 Gammaproteobacteria bacterium | reverse complement strand
CAAGAGGCAAGAGGCAAGAGGCAAGAGGCAAGAGGCAAGAGGCAAGAGGCAAGAGGCAAGAGGCAAGAGGCAAGAGGCAAGAGGCAAGAGGCAAGAGGCAAGAGGCATCTTGGCTGGTTCGATATAGAGATTGAATCTGGCACTTTGTGATGATTATGGCGCGTAGAAAGCAACACGAAGAACACGAGAATCATGAACGTTGGCTGGTATCTTACGCCGACTTCATTACGCTGTTGTTCGCGTTTTTTGTGGTCATGTATTCGGTCTCGTCGGTGAATGAAGGTAAATACCGCGTACTGTCCGATTCACTGACGGCGGCGTTTCGCGCGCCACCGCAGAGTGCCGCACTGGTGTCCTTGGGAGAACGTGAGGACGGTGTCGGTACCGCCGTGCCGATGCAGGGCGTTCCAAGCCTGATTGCCCTGCCGATCCCACAGCAACCGGAGCCACCGGCCGAACCTGAGCGTGACACTGACACGCAGATGCTCGAATCGGACCTGACGGAGGAGGCAAACAAGCCTGCAAACAAAGAGGGTGTCGACACGCATATCCAGCAGATCGCTGATGAGATTGTGGAGGCCATGGGCAGTCTGATCGATGATGATCTGATCAATGTGCGACGCGACAAGCGTTGGCTGGAAGTCGAAATAAAATCCAGCATCCTGTTCCCGAGTGGCAGCTCACGCCTGGCACCGGCCGCGTTCAGCATGATGAGGCCTCTGGCTGAGATCCTGGCGAAATTTCCCAATCCGATTCATGTCGAAGGTTTCACCGACAACATACCTATCCATACCGTGCAGTTTCTGTCCAACTGGGAACTTTCGGCGGCGCGTGCCGCGAGTGTCGTGCATCTGTTTACCGATTATGGCGTGGCGCCGGATCGGATGGCCGCCATTGGCTATGGTGAGTACAAACCCATAGCTGACAATGAAACGCCGGAAGGGCGCGCCATGAACCGTCGTGTGGTGCTGGTGATCATGCCGGGCGTTGATCCACGCTGGACGCGCGCTGCGGATGAGGCAGATGCCATTGTCACTGAGGGCAACGCGCGTACCAAACCGGTCGAGGCGGCGCAGCCATGAAGATCTGGGCGATTGCCAATCAAAAGGGCGGCGTGGGCAAGACCACGACGGCTGTGACCTTGGCGGGCCTGTTGGCGGCCGAGGGTCAGCGTACGCTGATGGTCGATCTCGATCCGCACGGATCATTGACGACGTATTTCGGTCTCGACCCGGACAGCATCGAGATCTCGGTCTACACCCTGTTCAAGGATCGCGCCGACCGGCGTCCACGCACGCATTATCGTGATGTGCTGCATGCAACCAAATTCGAAAACCTTAGCCTGTTGCCGGCCGCAACGGCACTGGCAACGCTCGATCGACAGCTGGGAACGCAAGACGGTATGGGTCTGGTGCTGTCGCAGACACTCACCGATTTGCAGGCGCATTATGATCATGTATTGATTGATTGTCCGCCGATGCTGGGTGTGCTGATGGTGAATGCCTTGGCGGCCTGTCACAAATTGCTTATCCCGGTGCAATGTGAATTCCTCGCCCTCAAAGGTCTGGAACGCATGCTGCACACCCTCAAGATGATCAGTCGGGCGCGCGGTGGTGAAGTGCCGAAACTGATTGTGCCGACCATGTATGACAAACGCACTCGCGCCTCCAGTGATGCCTTGCAGGTCTTGCGTGAGCGTTACAGCCAGGAAATCTGCTCGGATGTGATTCCCGTGGATACCCAATTCCGCGAGGCCAGCAAGGCGGGTCGCCCGTTGTCACTGTGGCAGCCGCGCTCGCGCGGCGCGCTGGCCTATTTGAGTCTGCTGGATCAGTTGCTGGATCGGCCAACCCACGCGCAGGAAATCGACGCGATGGATGAAGGGCAGGCATGGGCATGAACGATAAAGCCGTGAAGACCGAGACTCGTTCTGCGCAACTGGTGATGCTGGATCAGCAACTGGCCCTGGGCGCCTACCTGCAGGCCTTGCTGCGACCGGTGCCGCTGGAGGTGGCAGAATCCGTTGCCGATCCCGTGGCGGCCCCACCGGCTGAGATACCCCGGATTGTTCGAGAGACAGTGCCGCTCCCTAAACCGGTTGCGGTTGTGAATGAAGAACCCGTTGCCGAAATAACGCCACAACCGGCTCCGGCCGCCTACCCTGAATGGGCCCAAGGACAGTTCCAATGCCTGATGTTCCAGGTTGCAGGGCTGACCCTGGCGTTACCGCTGGCCAAACTGTACGGCGTCCTGCCCTGGGACGCCGAATTGGTGACGGAATTACCCAATCACCAGCCTTGGTTTCTCGGCCTGCGCACACATCTGGACCATAAGGTAAAGCTGATAGATGTCGCTAATGTGGTATTACCGGCGGATCGCCGTGCCAGTCTTCCGGCGGCCACCAGCGGTCGTCTTGGCAAGGTCATCCTGATCGATGAGGGGCGCTGGGGCCTGGCCTGTGATGATGTGGCCGAGGTGATAACTCTCTCGAATGGCGATGTTAAATGGCGCAGTCAGTCGGGAACTCGGCCCTGGCTGGCAGGAACAGTGATTCAACAGATGTGTGTCCTGATCGACACGGAAGCCTTTGCCACCATGCTCCTGGAAAGCGGACCGGCGTCAGGCTGAAATCAGCCACTGGCACAGTTAATGCTTTTAGTCTTGTATACGGATATAAGGGCGTCCGTAATTTGACGACCTTTCCGCGTTTCCGGCCCCAAATGCCGGGTTTCTGAACCATAGAGGCGAGTCATGACCCAAGCCGCTCAAGTGAGTAACGATGCTGTGATGCAATGCGTGACCTTCCGTTTGGAGGAAGAGATTTACGGCATTAACGTGATGCAGGTACAGGAAGTGCTGCGCGTGACAGAGATCGCCCCGGTTCCCGGAGCGCCGGATTATGTGCTGGGCATTATTAATCTGCGCGGCAATGTGGTGACCGTGATCGATACCCGTGAGCGCTTGGGATTGGGTTCCAAGGAGCGCGATGAATCGACCCGTATCGTGATCATTGAAGCAGACAAACTGGTGGTCGGAATCCTGGTGGATGCGGTCGCCGAAGTGGTGGATCTGCGTGCCTCCGAAATCGAATCACCGCCAAGTGTCGGCAATGATGAAAGTTCCAAATACATCCAGGGAGTGGCCACGCGCGATGGTGAGCTGTTGATCCTGGTGGATCTGAATAAATTATTGAATGATGGAGAATGGGCGGAGCTCGGCTCTATGTAGTGCCCTTAAGTGCGATGGTTGATTCCTGGAATATCAAATTTCCATCACCCATCTTCCCGGTTCGCCCAGGAGAAGCGCTACAGGATCGTAGGAAGCCACCACGGCGGCCGCGCAAGCAACCCGAGCAGAAACCTGAGACCGAACAACCGCAGGACGACGACCAGCATCACATTGATGATTACGCCTGATGACCGAGGCATGACGAGCAGCCCATGATGATCGATCCGATAACAGGAATACTCAGTGCACTGGTGATTGTTCTGGTACTGGTGCAGTTCTATCAGTTGTTCGCCATGCGTCGTCTGCGCAAACAGATGCACTCCCGCGAAGATCAGAACCTCCGTCACCGTGATGACTTTGCCGCCCTGTGCAAGGCATCGGTGGGAGCCGGCGATCATCTGGTGCGATTGGAACAGCAGGTACACCGGCTGATAGAACGACAAGACCAGATCGAAATGCGTACCGCCGGTGATCGCCCTTATACCCAGGCCATCCAGATGGTGCAGCGCGGCGCCGACGTATCCGAACTTATCGCGAAATGCGGTCTCACCCGCGGCGAAGCCGAATTGATCGCTATGTTGCATGGTGGTATTGCGAAGGCGGGTTGAAATTTAGGGACGAGGTTCTAGGTGCTAGGTTAAAACCTAGCACCTAGCACCTAGAACCTAGAACCTTTCAGGTACCTTCCCCGATAAGTAATACGCAAAGGCGATGATCTCGGCGACGCTGAGATATAACGCTGGCGGGATCTCTGCGTTCAAATCCAATTGTGCCAAGGTGTTCGCCAGCAGGGCGTTTTCCTGCATGGGAATATTGTGCTCCATGGCCAACGCGACAATCTGTTCGGCCAGATCACCGCTGCCTTTGGCGGTGACGCGCGGCGTGTTTTCACCATCATATTTCAGCGCTACAGCCAATTCGCGACGTGGTGGCGGTGTGCGGTTATTGTCATTCATACGCGCTCATCCAGGATGCGGGTTTTGGGTGGGCGCGATGGCGCCGGGATCTGGCCGTGATGACAGCTCAGATCGTTTACCTGTAGGCCGGCCTGCTGTAAGCGTGCCTTCAGCAGCGGTAAATGTTCAGAAATGATCGGCAAAATCCCCTGTGTCTGACTGAAAAATTGGGCCGTGACCTGATCGCCGCGCAGATTCACGCGTGTCTGCATCGGACCCAGACCGGGAAGGTCGAACGCCAGCATTACCGTCCAGTCGGGCGCTGAACGCTCGGCTTCATTTTTATCGCGCGCCTGATCACGGCTGATGCGCAGACTCCAGATGTCCGTTTCGTTGTCACGGCGTACCGGTAATTCAATCAACCACTCGGGTGCCAATTGCCGATCCACGGGCAGTGACGAAAGCTGATTGAGTTGTACCCGCGCGAGCGCGCCTTCCACATGCCGCAAGAGTTCCTGTGGCGTCAGTGGCATGCCGGGCCGGGCCAGCTGAGCCAGGGCGGCCAGTGGCGGTGGCATGGGCGGCTGTCCGCGCATGAGCGGTGCGCTGGGATCGCTGAAGGTGCCCGGTGGCAATCGCACGCTGGTCGCGGCAGCGAGCGTGCTTGCCAACTGGCTGGAGGATGCGGCGGTGGCCTGTGGCGCGGTTGGCGTGGTCGGAGTGCTCGGAGTGCTCCGATCGGTCGTGGGCGCGGAATTTGCAACGTTTTCACGCAGGACCTGCACCAGGCGTAATAGATTCGCCTTGAAATCACGTGCCAAGGGCTCTCCCTTGGGTATCGGTTGTTGAGATACGGCGGAGTGCGCGAGTTTGGATTCGAGGAACATGCCGCTGTCGCGCAAGGCCTGCTGCAGACTGTTGGGGCGAGAGACGCTGGTCGTATCCGGTAGCCGCGTAAACAGTTCGCGCACAAGACGAGTGATGGCCGGATTGAGCGTCGTCGCTGGAGCCGGTGTATTCACTACTCGCGTCAGCGCGCTGAATAAAGGTGTTAACGGCTGCTGCTGTGGTAAGACGTTACGCAGGGCCTGGGCGACAGGGCTTTGCTGCTGCATCAGGCTGAGTAATTTCAGCACAGGAAATTCTTTGAGGCTGGCGACTTCCAACCGGAGTGTCTGGCCCGCAGTGAGGTTGAGCGTGCCGGTTTGGGCCTTGACCAGCAGATTGCCGATACGGAGATCGGTCTGGCCGGCTTGCGGACTGGAGACAACGGTTGCCGCCAGCACTTGGCCAACCCGCCAGGTCGCGAGCGTTGTGTCACTGCGTGACACCGGCGTGGTTGCGACAGGCGGCAGAAGGGGGCCAGTGGGTGGTGTGCTCATAAACGGGTTTGCAGCAGAGGCCGCTCCTACAATTGAAGGTCATGCGAGACCCAAGAGGTCATGGTCCTTACTTAAGTACCTTTGTACCGCAAAAGCCACTACCGGGGCAAAGCCGCAGATTCTTTGGTAGAGGCCACTGAGAGAAAAACATGTCAGATGCACAGGAACATCTCTGGTACACACGGCGCTATGGCCATGTGCGCGGCCCGTTCCCGCAGCAGCAGATTACCCATTACATCCTGTTAGGGCGTATCCGTGAGGACGATCAGCTCAGTCTGGATCGTGAAGTCTGGACCCCTATGCTGGAGCTGCAACACCTGATCCCGGAGGTGATGCGGCAGGTCGAGTCCGAAGAAGATCGTCAGCGTCTGCATCTGGCACGCCTGCGCGTCGACGAACGCCGCGGCGGCGATCGGCGGCTGGGTTCGGAACGCATGTCGGCAGAGCCGAATGAACAACGGCGTGCCAGTGATCGCCGACAGGATGAGGATGTGGATACGCTGCGGCATCGTGAATTACGCCGCAGTGTGTTGGATGAGGGACGCGCCGTTCAAGTCGGTCCCTGTGGTCCGCAGTGTCGACGGCTGCTCGGTGCGATTGTCGCAGTCGCAATCATTTTCGCTTTGTTCACGCCGGAGGCGCCACCGCCCGCCGCCGATTGCAGTGTTGCTGCAGGTCCGCAAGTGAATTGGAGTAACTGCCAGATGCCGGGGCTGGTGGCTGAACAGGCCAACCTGCAGGGTGCGCAGATGCGCAATATGGATCTTGCCGGTGCGCGGCTGGTCGGCGCCACACTGATCGGCGCGGATCTGGCTTACAGTCAGTTGAATCTCGCTGATTTACGCCGTGCCGATCTCAGTAATGCGCGCATGACCGGTGCCAGTCTGCGTGGCACGGACCTGCGCGGCACGCGTTTGGCCGGTGCTGATCTGTCCTATGCGAATCTCAGCGATGCGCGCCTGGAAGGTCTGGAACTCAGTGAAACGCGCTTCGATAATGCCATCTGGACCGATGGACGAGTCTGCCAGCCAGGGTCGGTTGCGCAGTGTCTCGTTGCAGACGAATGATTTAGAGCATCTGATCAATTACTAATTCGTCATTCCGGCGAAGGCCGGAATCTATTGATGTTTACGTAATCAGATGCCACGGGGTAGCCCGGATGAAGCGAAGCGGAATCCGGGGAATCAGCGGCCTTACCCCGGATTGCGGCCTTACGGCCTGCATCCGGGCTACGGATAATCTGTCAGACAATTAGGTAACGCTCAATAGTACTTTGAATCGGATGGGTTCCGGCCTTCGCCGGAATGACGGATTTTCCATGGCTTCCTTAGGGGGCTGTGTGAGAGAACTGACGCATTCGCGTTTTGTGTCAGTGATTTTTATCACTGACTAGCCTGTTTTCCCCGTATCTGAAAAAGACTCCGTGGTATAGCGCTGTACCTCTACATCACGCGACCAGAAATTTTCCGCCAGACCTGCCTTGCGTTTGAGTTCGCTGAGGAAATCCTTGGGGCGAGGCAGCGATTCCCACACCGAGGGCAGAAAGGTTCCGCGATGACCTTGGGCTGTCAGTATCAAGCCGTCCACGCCGGGCCGCAGTTGTCGCAACAAATCCGTCTCATCCGAGAAGTGCAAAGGGGTGGGTGGGCTCAGTACAGATATCTGAATCTCCAACGCAGGAAATTCAATCTCCTTTAAGGGCGTAAAACGCGGATCGCGGAACGCGGCCGCAAAGGCGTTATGCGCGACATCCATGACCAGCGGTTGATAGGCCTCCAGTGAACCAATGCAACCGCGCAGATCATCATCAATCCGCAGGGTGACGAAGCTGGCGCGCTGCACTTGTAAGGAAGCAGGATACTCGTTGAGTGCCGGCAGCAAAGGCTGGCCCGATTTCAGGCCGTGCCGAATCGACACAGCAGCGACATTCAATAACTGCTTGCGTTCGCTCTCCGTAAATACGTTGTCAGTGGATGGCATAGGCACCATAACCGACGACTTGGTCACGCGGGCCGGCGGTATCACCGGAATTGCGCAGATCGAGCGTGTCGACCTGCAAGCCGCGTGCGCGTGCCGCAAGTAACAGACCGCCAACCGGCGTGCGTCCGCAGGCCTGTTCATAGTCGATTCGCTCGGGCTGCAGATCTTCTATGGCTTGAGTCGTGGCGCGGTCCATGCGTTGTGCCGTGTGATAGTCGTGATAATGACTGAGATCGGAGCTGATCACGATCAGTGTTTCCGGACCGCCCCAGAGTCGGTCAAGCACTTGTGCAATGTCCGCATAGCTTGCATCGCCGACCACTAGTGGTATCAAACTGAAGTCGGACAAGACCGTCTGGAGGAACGGCAACTGTACCTCCAGGCTGTGTTCATTGGCATGCGCTGCATCCAATGTCTGAACCTGCGGCAAGTCGGCGAGTTGGGTTGCGCTCTCGATCGGGATGTCTCCCAAGGGTGTGCGGAAGACCGTTGCGCTGGTAGCGGCAACACCCTGGAAGGCGACGCGATGTGACGGACCCAATAACACGACGCGCCGGATTCGGTTCTGCGCGGCACGCAGTTGCGCATAGGCGCTGGCGGCGATTGGTCCCGAGTACACATAGCCGGCATGCGGTACGATCAACGCCTTGGGTGGCGATTGAGTTGATGACTCAGCCTGATGCAATAGGCTGTCCACTTGGATGTGGAGTTCGTTTGCGGCGGCGGGATAGAACAATCCGGCAACGGCAGGTTTGCGTATGTTAGGCATGACGGACATCGCTCCTTCAAACCCTGTTCATAGATGAGTAGTACATTTACCAGTAGCTTTCTGGCCAGGCCAGCAGGCCTCCTACTAAATGGTCAATAAGCCCTTAGTGTTAATGGCACTGTTCCGGGCAGAAATCAAGCGTATGACATAAGTCGTTATTATGACGAGCCGAATTTCTGCAATGTGTTGCGCTAATAGGACTGCAGATAAGGCCTATACTTCTATGAGAGCCGAAGGGTGTAACGATGACAAATGCAATGCCAACTGACACGGTCGCCACCCGTTACTGGCATAAGCTTGACGACGGGCGTGTACAGTGCGATTTGTGTCCACGTTTCTGCAAATTGCACGCGGGTCAGCGTGGGCTGTGCTTCGTGCGCGCCAATCAGGATAACCAAATCGTACTCACAACCTATGGGCGTTCCAGCGGTTATTGCATCGACCCCATTGAAAAGAAACCTCTGAACCATTTCCTACCCGGTACGCCGGTGCTGTCGTTTGGAACCGCGGGCTGCAACCTGGCCTGCAAGTTCTGTCAGAACTGGGACATCAGCAAGTCGCGTGAGATCGATACCCTGGCGGATGCGGCCTCGCCGGAGAAAATCGCGCGCGTGGCGGTGGAACTGGACTGCCGGTCGGTTGCCTTTACCTACAATGATCCGGTGGTCTTTCATGAATATGCCATCGACGTTGCCCAGGCCTGTCATGCACAGGGCATTAAATCGGTGGCCGTGACCGCGGGTTATGTGACCGCCGAACCGCGCAAGGAATTCTACCGCTACATGGACGCCGCGAATGTCGACCTGAAGGCATTCACCGAGGACTTCTACTGGAAGCTGACCGGCGCGCATCTGCAGCCGGTGCTAGACACGCTGGAATATTTAAAGCATGAAACCAGCGTATGGTTCGAATTGACCACTTTGGTAATCCCCGGCCACAACGATTCCAGTCAGGAAATCGAGGCCATGTCCCGCTGGGTCGTGGAGCATCTCGGTGCGGATGTGCCGATGCATTTCTCGGCCTTTCACCCCGATTGGAAAATGCGCGATGTGCCACCCACGCCGGCAGCGACACTCACTCGTGCGCGTGAGATCGCCATGGCCAACGGCGTGCGTTATGCCTACACCGGCAATGTGCATGACAGTGGCGGCGGCAGCACCTATTGCCATCGTTGCGGTGAATGTCTGATCGGCCGCGACTGGTATGTGCTGGGCGAATGGAATCTGGATGTTCAGGGGCGGTGTAAAACCTGTGCGACACCGTTGGCGGGAGTCTTCGAGGCACAACCTGGACATTGGGGGGCGCAACGCCAGCCAGTGAACATGTTGGCCCATGCCTAAATAGCCAACCCGGCCGGTTAGCTCGGCTGCACCCCATATTCAAGTCTTCAGCCTGCTGTGTTCATGTCCGCCATGATTGGCACGGCTAAAATCCCACCAAACTCAAGCACTCCGCAGCGCAATAGACAGAATCCCATAGCTCACGATGGCCATCCCGGCTGTGGCGATCAAGGCTTGGCGTTTCCAGCCGAAAAGATAGAGAAGGGAAACGATTCCCCAACCCAATATCAGAGGCCAGAGCTGTACATCGCTGTTCTGTAGGTCGTGGAGCATAGGCGCCGGTTCCAAGGGTAGTGAGTACTATACCCCGATGGGTAACGCGGCTGAATCCTGATCTGGCCCGAGAGTTGCAAAACTGTATCTGTGTCCCGCCCAAGTGGCTTAACAGAGCTGCCGGCAAGGGTAACAACAAAGAGGTTTTATGCTGCACACCGCGAAATATGTTGCTGCCGTTGCATTCTTAACCAGTGCTTATGTGACCGCAGCGGATTTTGATAGTGATATCCCAATGCGTGATAAAGGTGCCGCAACCTATTATGTCGATGGAGATATTCATGGCGTCGGCCCGGTGGATCTTATGGTGGATACCGGTTCCGGCTATATGACTATCAATGAAGAAACCCTGGGCTTGCTGCAGATATCGGGCGATGCCACCTATGTCAAAGACCTGTCGGGGGTGTTGGCGGATGGCAGTACCATGACGGTACCGGTCTACCGCATCACTCAACTACGCATCGGGCCGAGCTGCATTCTGCGTGGTGTTGAAGCGGCGGTATTCCCGGGTAAGACCCGCCAGATCCTCGGGATGAGCGCATTACGCCAGACCGCACCCTTCATCTTCTCCATGGATCCACCCAAGCTGGTGCTCAGTAACTGCACTGAACGCGTGGCGCAGGCCGGCGGTTAGTCCAGAGTCCTCACCGCCGACCTGCAATTGGGGCTATTCCGCGGGTGATGCAGGGGGCACAGTGCCCTGCTGCATATCCCGCATCGGATTCTCACCACCCTGTGTCGTGCCGGCGTCGATCTCGAACGCACTGAACTCGCTCTTATCCAATTGATTATTGCTGTCCTTGTCCAGCGCCGTCCATTGGGTGCTCAGTGCCTGATTGCTGGTGGCTTCCTCCGCCGAAATGTAGCCATTGGCATCAGCATCCAGAGTTTGAAATGTTTCCATTTCCATGGCGGCTTGCAGGCCGACACTTGCCATCAAGGCAAAGGCGGCAAGGCCGCCCGTGATTTGCATCGAATTCATGATGTGTCCTCCATAACCATTTCTATCAAAGGTGGGCACCCCCGCAGGGGTGTGATGTGCTGCAGACGATTCGGCTTGGTCAGTTTCGGGTCTTCGACGAGACCGTCGCTGTCCAGGAAAAAAATCGACTTACGAGGTATAGACGCCGCAGTGCGTCATCGCAAGTCGGCGGCGGGTAGGAATCGGAGGGGTACTGATTTATTAGGCGATTTTACGCGGGCGATCAGTATCGACTCAATCAGTCGTGAAATCTCCTACGGCATACCGGATGAAGTCTATGCCGCTCAGCTGCGCCCCAGACCCTTGGAAATGAGTGCGATCTCGTCCTGATCGGTGATGGGATGATCCAGGTCAAGAAATTCTTTGTTGATGGTGATGGTGAGGCGGTCATCCTGCAGCGAATCAGACCAGGCAGCACCGCGCTCGCGCAGATATTTGAGCAGGCCACGCGTGGTCGACACCGTTTTTGGTAGGAAAAGCTCCTCGGCGCCGCGACCGATGCGGTCGGGGAGATCGCCGAAATAAAGTATCTTGGCCATGTTGATTCCTTGCTGGGTAGTGAGCGTATTGTCCGGGTGGCGTCGCACGGGTCAACAACAGAGGGACTGCGGGTTTGATTTTATTTGTTAGGTCTACAGCCTATCAGGGTAGCCTGCCGCTGTCGTGGAACTCCCCTCTCCCTAACCCTCTCCCGCAATCGGGGAGAGGGAATCTGCAATCGGTACATAGTTTACGTAGTGGACCGTGATAACCCCCTCTCCCGCCGGGGCGGGAGAGGGTTGGGGAGAGGGTGGCGAAGTTCTCACGTCGAGCCTATCTATGTAATGCCATCATGTAATGATCAATAATTTGATCAAGCGAGCAGATGCAAGGCGCAGACGAGCGAATTAATCAGAGGTCCCTTTGATATACTGCCGCCTTGCCAGCTTGTTCGAGGATTGTTGCGTATGTCCGCAGTCGTTGCCCGCATCGGTATTGTCACTGTCTCAGATCGGGCCAGCCGTGGCGAGTATGAGGACCTCGGCGGACCGGCCATCCGTGCCTGGCTGGAACACGCGCTGACGTCGGATTGGGAACCGGTTGTCCGCGTGATTCCCGATGAGCGGGGACAGGTAGAGGCTACGCTTAAAAATCTTTGTGATCAGGATGGCTGCTGCGTGGTGGTGACGACCGGCGGGACCGGTCCGGCGCCACGTGATGTAACACCCGAGGCCACTGAGGCCGTGATTGAAAAACTCATGCCGGGGTTTGGGGAACTGATGCGTGCGGTATCGCTCAAGCATGTGCCGACCGCGATCCTGTCACGCCAGTTGGCGGGAATTCGTGGCCAGTCGTTGATTATCAATCTGCCGGGCAAGCCGGCGGCGATTGCCGAATGCCTGGAGGCGGTGTTCCCTGCGGTGCCTTATTGTGTTGACCTGATCGGCGGACCTTTTCTGACCACCGATGAAACATTCATCAAAGCCTTTCGACCGAAACAGAAATAATCTTGCGCTGTATACAACCGCGGTTTATTCACGCCTCATGATCATGCCCGCCAAGGGTGGCAGCGTCAGTACCAGGGACTGCGCGTGTCCCATCCAGGGAACCGGTTCGGTATTGACGATCTGTTCACCAATATTCCCGCCGCCATAAAAAGTGGAATCTGAGTTGAGCAGCATGCGGTACTGCCCGGCTTCCGGCACGCCCAGGCGATAGCCGTTGCGTACCACGGGCGTGAAATTGAACGCATTGATAATGACTTCCTGGCCGGAACGGCGTTGAAAGCTGATCACTGACTGCGCGGCATCGTGACAGTCGATCCATTCGAAACCCTGAGATTCAAAATCATAACGGTGCAGGGCGGATTGATTGCGATAAAGCTGGTTAAGATCGCGGATCAGATTCTGTACGCCGGCATGGGGTGGGTATTGCAGTGCCGACCACTCCAGGGTCGCGTTGCAATTCCATTCCGAGCGCTGGCCGAACTCCGAGCCCATGAACAGCAGCTTCTTTCCTGGATAAGCCCACATATAGGTATACAGCAGGCGCAGATTGGCGAACTGCTGCCATTCATCGCCCGGCATCTTGTGCAACATGGAGCGCTTGCCATGGACCACTTCATCATGCGAGAACGGCAGCACGAAATTTTCCGTGAAGGCGTAGAGCAAACCGAAGGTGAGCTGGTCGTGCTGATAATGCCGGTGGATCGGGTCCTTGCTCATGTAGATCAGGGTGTCGTGCATCCAGCCCATATTCCATTTCATGGAAAAACCCAGGCCGCCGACGTAAGGCGGGCGGGTGACCTGCGGCCAGGAGGTGGATTCCTCGGCGATGATCAGTGTGCCGGGATGCTGGCCATGAGTGACCTGATTGAGCTGACGCAGGAAGTCGATGGCCTCCAGATTTTCCCGTCCGCCGTAGATGTTCGGCAGCCAGTCACCGTCCTCGCGAGAATAGTCCAGATACAGCATCGAGGCGACGGCATCCACGCGCAGACCGTCGAGATGACATTCCTCAATCCAGAACAGCGCCGAGGACAGCAGGAAGTTGCGCACTTCGTTGCGGCCATAGTTGAAAATCAACGTGCCCCAGTCGCGGTGCTCGCCGCGGCGCGGGTCGGCATGTTCGTAGAGCGCGCTGCCATCGAAGAAGGCCAGGGCATGGGTATCCTTGGGGAAATGTCCCGGTGCCCAGTCGAGGATGACGCCGATGCCATGTTGGTGGCATTGATCGACAAAGGTCCGGAACTCGTCCGGCGTGCCATGGCGACTGGTCGGTGCGTAATAGCCGGTGGCCTGATAGCCCCAGGAATCGTCCAGCGGATGCTCGGTGACCGGTAGCAGCTCTATATGAGTGAAGCCCTGGGCTTTGACATAGGGGATCAGTTGATCGGCAAGTTCGCTGTAACTGAGGAAGCCGCCGTCCGGATTGCGCCGCCAGGAGCCGAGATGGACTTCATAGATGGAGGCAGGCGTGTGCAGCCAGTCGTGTTCGCGGCGCGTGTGCAGCCAGGCATCATCACTCCAGACATAGCTGTCGGGTTCAGGTATCCGCGCAGCGGTGCTGGGGCGACGCTCGAATTCGCGTCCATAGGGATCGATTTTGAGGTGAATCGTGCCGTATTCGCGGTTGCGGACTTCGTATTTGTAGAACTGGCCGGCGTGCAAGCCGGGTATGAACAGTTCCCAAATGCCGCTGCCGCCGCGCACCCGCATCGGATGACGGCGCCCATCCCACTCATTGAAATCGCCGACAACGCTGACGCGCTCGGCGTTCGGCGCCCAGACCGAGAACAGCACGCCATCGACCTGATCCGCGCAGTGCGCCCGTGCGCCCATGAAACGGTAGGCATGCCAGTGACGGCCTTCACCGAACAGGTGCAGATCAAAATCACCTAGCTGGGGTGGGAAGCAGTAGGGGTCAAACGTGGTCTGTGTCTGCCCGGCGGAATCGATCCAGGCTACCTGATAACGGTGGGGAAGGCTGTTGCCAGCACCTTCCCAGCTGAAGAAGTCACTGCCTTGCATGCGCTGCATCGATGCGCCAATGTCGGGCAAGCGCGCCGACTGCGCGCCAGGCAGATAGACAAGGACGCGCGTGCCTGTGCCCACCGGATGTCGACCCAGTACGGCGAAGGGATCGTGATGACGCGCCTCGACAATCAGTTGCAGGTCGGGTGGCAGAGTTTTGGTCGCTGTGGTCGCAGTCTTAGACATATCGTGTTGTTTGCTTGACGCTCCGTGCGTTAACCGGCCTTAGTCAGGCATAGTCATTCCAAGTTCACAACCAAATGGTACCATAAGGTCAGAGGGGGGTGCTTATATGTATAAGCGCGCCATAATAATTACGGGTGATGCTGGGACCATGCCAGTGAGCCTGACATTAAAAAAGGAGATTGTCGAACATGAGTTCCGGCCAGACGCGGCGTTTCGTCAGCCGTCTTACCCGCAATACCCTTGCGCTCATCCTCGCGGGTGGCCGTGGTTCCCGCCTTAAGCATCTGACACTCTGGCGCGCCAAACCGGCGGTGCCTTTCGGCGGTAAATTCCGCATCATCGATTTCCCGCTGTCGAATTGCCTGAACTCGGGCATCCGCAGTATCGGTGTACTCACCCAGTACAAGGCGCACTCGCTGATCCAGCATATCCATCGCGGCTGGAATTTCCTGCGCGGTGAATTCGGCGAGTTCGTCGAACTGCTGCCGGCCCAGCAGCGTATCGAGGCGACCTGGTATGAAGGCACGGCCGATGCGGTGTATCAGAATCTCGACATCATCCGTAATCACCGACCCGATTTCGTGTTGATCCTGGCCGGCGACCATATCTACAAAATGGACTATGGCCCGATGATTGCCGAGCATGTGAAACGCGCTGCGGATATGACCGTGGGCTGTATCGAGGTCGAACTCGAGCGCGCCACGGCCTTTGGCGTGATGACCGTGGATAACGATAACCGCGTGATTGAATTTCAAGAGAAGCCCGCTCAACCGCAACCCATGCCGGGTCGTACCGATGTGGCCTTGGCCTCCATGGGTATCTACGTTTTCAATACCGAATTCCTCTATCAGATGTTGATTCAGGATAGTGATGATGAGGATTCAACGCATGACTTCGGTAAGGACATCATCCCTCGTGTCATCGCCTCGAATAAAGTGGTCGCGTATCCGTTCCGTGACGAAGAAACCGGCAAGCAGGCCTATTGGCGTGATGTGGGAACAGTCGATGCGTTCTGGGAGGCCAACCTGGAGCTGATCGGCATCACCCCGGAACTCAATCTGTACGACTCGCAATGGCCGATCTGGACGTATCAGGAACAGTTGCCGCCGGCTAAATTCGTGTTTGACGATGATGATCGCCGCGGTATGGCGGTCGATTCCATGGTCTCCGGGGGTTGTATTATTTCCGGCGCGGTGGTGCGTCACTCGCTGCTGTTCTCGAATGTGAAAGTGCATGCGCATGCGGCATTGCAAGATACCGTCGTATTACCCAATGTGCACATTGGTGAAGGGTGCCGTATCACTCGCGCGGTGATCGACAAAGGCTGCAAGGTCCCGCCGAATACCATTATTGGCGAAGATCCGAAGGCCGATGCCGAGCGATTCCATGTTTCGTCGGGCGGCGTAGTGTTGGTTACGCCCGAAATGCTCGGCCAGGAGTTGCATCATGTCCGCTGAGACGCGCCTCAATGTCGTATTGTGCTGGCATATGCATCAGCCGCAATACTGCAACATGATGAGCGGAGAATATCACCAACCCTGGACCTATCTGCACGCCATTAAAGATTATGTCGACATGGCGGCGCATCTCGAAGCCGTCCCGAACGCCAAGGCGGTGGTGAATTTCGCGCCCATTCTGCTCGATCAACTCGCGGACTATGCCGGCCAGGTGCGCAGTTTTCTGCGAGACGGCAAAACCATTCGCGATCCGCTGCTCGATGCCCTGGCCGCGGCGACGCTTCCACCCGAACCGGAAGCGCGCATGAAGCTCACCAAGGCCTGTCTGCGCGCCAATCAAAAACGCCTGATTGACCGGTTCCCGCCGTACCAGGAGTTGGCGGCGCTGGCGCGTTGCTGCTGCGAACGTGTGGACAGCATGAACTATCTCAGCGATCAGTTCCTGGTGGATATCCTGATGTGGTATCACCTGGCCTGGATGGGCGAGACCGTGCGGCGTACCGATGCGCGGGTGCGCGCGCTGATGGACAAGGGCAAACATTTTACATTGCATGATCGTCGGCAACTGATGAGTGTCATCGGCGAACTGCTGTCCAGCGTGATCGATCGCTATGCGCGGCTTGCCGAAGAAGGCAAGGTCGAAATCTCCATCACGCCCTATGCGCATCCGATCGTGCCGTTGTTACTGGATATCGAATCCGCCCGCGAGGCGATGCCGGACGTGCCTCTGCCGCAACTGAAGGCCTATCCTGGTGGTGAAGAGCGTACCGACTGGCATCTGCGCGAGGCAATCAGTACCTGTGAGCAGTATTTCGGATTTCGGCCGCGCGGTTGCTGGCCGTCAGAGGGTAGTGTGAGTACCGCGACCTTGCAGCAGCTGGAGAAGCACGGTTTCAGCTGGGCAGCCAGCGGCGAAAGCGTGCTGTTCAACAGTGTGGCGAAAGACACCAGGCTGAAAGGCCAATCGCGTGAAGCACTGATGTTTCAGCCCTACCATATCCCCGGTGGCAAGCTGGCCTGCTTCTTCCGCGATGACGGGCTCTCCGACATGCTCGGCTTTACCTATTCGGAATGGCACGCCGATGATGCGGCCGCCAATCTGGTGCATCATCTGGAAAACATCATCAGCAACAATGAGCCAGACCCGCGCCGTATCGTATCGATTATTCTGGATGGTGAGAATGCCTGGGAATACTACCCGGAAAATGGCTATTACTTTTTGGACGCGTTGTACCGCAGTCTGGCCAACCATCCGCAGATCAATCTGACCACCTTCTCCGGTTATCTGGACGACAACAACAAGCCCGCGGAAATCAGTCGGCTGGTGGCGGGCAGCTGGGTATACGGCACCTTCTCCACCTGGATCGGCGATGCGGACAAGAATCGCGCCTGGGACATGCTGGGTGAAGCCAAACGCATGTTCGATGATGTGACCCGTGGTGGGCGCATCGACTCCGATCAACTGGCCGCGGCGCAACATCAACTTTCGATCTGCGAGGGATCCGACTGGTTCTGGTGGTTCGGCGACTACAACCCGTCGGATAGCGTGCAGGATTTTGATCGTCTGTTCCGTATGCATCTGGCGAATCTCTATCAAATGCTCGGCAAGGAACCGCCCGAGTATCTGACCCATGCCTTCTCGCATGGATCAACGGGCCCGGGACCGGCCGCCGGTGGTGTCATGCGACAGGGTCAGCCCAAGGGCTGACGCGCAATGACTCCAACTATTCCGCCCAACAGTCCTTTTGCGCAACGTCGCGCGGGCATTCTCCTGCATCCAACCTCGTTGCCGGGTGAATACGATTGTGGACAACTGGGTGCCGAGGCATTTCGCTTTGTGGATTTCCTGGTTGCAGCAGGTCTCCGTGTCTGGCAGATGCTGCCGCTCGGCCCCACGCATAGTGATTATTCACCCTATCAATGCACCTCGGTACATGCCGGTAATCCGCGGCTCATCAGCCTGCAGCGATTGGTGGAGTGGGGTTGGCTGGATGCTGTCGCCAATTGCGAAGGCAAGTGCACAGACGTTTGGCGTGCCGAGCAGTTGCAGGTGGCCCGTGCAGGATTCCAACGCAAAGCCAGCGACTATGAACGCGCGGAGTTTACTGATTTCAAGGAACAGCACAGCGACTGGCTGAATGATTTCGCCTTGTATGAAGCATTACGTGCCGAGCAACATCATCGGGGATGGTTCGACTGGTCACCCGCGTTGCGTGATCGCCAGGTCGATGCGCTTAGCGAGGCTCGCCGGCGTCTGGCGGCGCAATGCGAGCAGAGTGCCTTCATCCAATACGTCTTTTTCAAGCAGTGGCATGCGCTGCGTGACTACGCCAACCAGAATGGCGTCTGGTTATTCGGCGATGTACCGATCTTCGTGGCCTATGACAGTGCCGATGTGTGGGCGCGGCGTGATTGTTTCCGGCTGGACAATGCCGGGCGTCTCGAAGTCGTGGCCGGTGTACCACCGGATTATTTTTCCGCGACCGGACAGCGCTGGGGCAACCCGCATTACCGTTGGGATCGGATCGAGCAGGATGGTTTCAGCTGGTGGATCGAGCGCATGCGCACCCAGCGCGAATTGTTTGACCTGATCCGCATCGACCACTTCCGTGGCTTCGAGGCGTTCTGGGAAATTCCCGCATCCGCCGAAACGGCCATCGACGGTCATTGGGTGAAGGCGCCCGGCGAACGTCTGTTCCAGGCCTTGAAGGACAGTTTTCACGAACTGCCGTTGGTGGCGGAAGATCTCGGCATTATCACGCCGGAGGTTGATGCCTTGCGTCAGCGCTTTGGTCTGCCCGGCATGAAGATTCTGCAATTCGCCTTCGGCGGTCAGGCGGACAATCCCTATCTGCCGCACAATCATGAACCACTCAGCGTGGTCTATACCGGCACGCACGACAACGACACCACGCTCGGTTGGTATCTGTCGCTTGACGATCACACCCGCGCCTATTTGCACGAATATCTCGGCAATCCCACCGAGCCCATGCCCTGGTCGCTGATCCGCACCGCGTTTGCCTCCGTCGCAACCCTGGCCATCATCCCCTTGCAGGATGCGCTGGATCTGGACGGCGGGCACCGCATGAACACGCCAGGCGTTACCGAAGACAATTGGCGCTGGCGTTTTGACTGGGAACAGATGCCGGAAGATCTGGCGACACGACTGCGCAATCTGGTGGGACTCTACGGGCGATAGATTGGACAATTTCGCCTTCTTGAATCTGTCGTACGCGCGGTTAACGCCGCTGAATCCGACCTACGACTGAACCACAGTTCAATGTAGGTCGGGTTAGCGCGGTTTGCGTAACCCGACGGGCGTTGCGCAGCGACACAACGCCTTTAGTACAAGGTGTGCCTGACGGCACGCTTGGCGGGTTACGGCGCACGCAACGCGCCTAACCCGCCCTACATTTTAACGGGCGCTTCCGTGGCAAATGTTGGTTTATAGGGAATGCTACAGCCACAACATGCAGCCGGTCTCGAAGGGGTGGCTGAGCAGTTTGTGGGTGGGGAACATACGCAGTTTGTAGTGCTGCAGTCCGGCCAGGGGCGGGATCAGGTCCAGGCGGAAAATGGTCTCGCCGTTGTTGCCCTTGCCGGCGGGGGCGAAGTCGAAACTTTCCTGGGCAATGAAATCGCCGTGGTCGTCCTCGGTGCCAACCACGCATTCCAACCGTACGTCACCGGCCGCGAGGTCGTGCAGTTGCGCGGACACGCTGATCGGCAGCGTGCGGCCGGAGTGAATGGTCTCGGGTAGTTTTTCGCTCAGTTGCAGCGAGACCTTTGGCCAGGTCCGGCGTACCTTGGCTTTCCATTTCGCCAGTTCCTGCGCGCCGCTGAAATTGTTATTGGCCAGTTTGCGGCATTGCGCGGCGCCGACACTGTAGAAGTCGCGGATGTAGTCCATCACCATGCGCTGCGAGTTAAATTTCGGCAGGGTGGATTTGATGGACGCCTTGGACATGCGCACCCAGCCTTCGGAATAACCGTGGCCGTTGCGTTGGTAGTAAAGCGGAATCACGCGGCGCTCGATAATGTCCAACAACTCGTTGCTTTCTTCACGGTCGCGATAGGCGGCATCATATTGTTGGCCATGGGGCGCAATCGCCCAGCCGTTTTCGCCGTTGTAGCCTTCACCCCACCAGCCATCCAGCACGCTCAGATTGAGCACGCCGTTGAGTCCGGCCTTCTGTCCCGAGGTGCCGCTGGCCTCCATCGGATATTCCGGTGTGTTCAACCAGACGTCCACACCGGTCACGAGTTTGCGCGCCAGCGACATGTCGTAGCCTTCGATCGGCAGGATGCGACCAATGAATTCCGGACGCCGCGAGAATTCATGGATCACCTGGATCAGATGCTGGCCGGGTAGATCATTCGGGTGCGCCTTGCCGGCGAACATGAAGACCACGGGCCGGTCGAGCTGATTGAGCATGCGCTCCAGGCGTTTCGGATCAGAGAACAACAGTGTCGCGCGTTTGTAGGTGGCGAAGCGGCGTGCGAAACCGATGGTGAGGATATCGGTCTCGTGCGGTGACAGATACTGGGTCATGCGGTCGATGAGGGCGTCCGAGTAACCGTTGCGGGTGCATTGCAGGGCCACGCGCTGACGCACATCTTCCAGCAGCTCGGCCTTGAGCGATTGACGCAAACTCCAGAAGCTGTGATCGGGGATCTGGTCAATGCGATCCCAGTAGGCATCGTTGATCAATTCATTGCGCCATTCGCGCCCGAAGCGCATGTCGTAGAGATTCATCCACTCGCGCGCCAGGAAGGTCGCAACGTGCACGCCATTGGTGACATAGCGGATGGGATTTTCACGATGCGGAATCTGCGGCCAGATGTAACTTTCCATCTGCGAGGCGACGCCGCCGTGGATGCGGCTGACGCCGTTATGAAAGCGTGAGATGCGTAACGCCAGCGCGGTCTGATTGAAGCCGTGCTGATTACTGGGGCTGGCGCCGAGTTGGAGGAAATCCTCCATGCTGATGCCCAGTTCCTTGATGTAATCGGCGAAGTAGGCGCTGATCAGATTGTGATCGAAAATGTCATGACCCGCGGCGACCGGCGTATGCGTGGTGAATACCGTGCCCGCGGCGACCAGTTCCAGGGCGCCGGCGAAATCCAGCGTACCTTTTCGGACCCACTCACGGCAGCGTTCCAGTACCTGGAATGCGGCGTGGCCTTCGTTGATATGCCATACCGTCGGGGTCAGACCGAGTGCGCGCACCGCGCGCACGCCGCCGATGCCGAGCACGATCTCCTGCTGGATGCGGGTGGTGATGTCGCCGCCATAAAGCTGATAGGTGATGGCGCGATCGGCGTCCTGATTTTCCGGCAGATCGCTGTCCAGCAGGTACAGGGTTATGTGACCGGCCTTGGCCTCCCAGACCTTGAGCATGACGCGGCGCCCCGGCATGTCGACGAACACATGTACTTCCTGACCGTTTTCGAGTGATGCCGGCTGGATGGCAAGATTCGCGAAATTGGTCGGGGTGTAATGCGCGATCTGATTGCCGTGGCCGTCGATGGTCTGGGTGAAATAACCCTGGCGGTACATCATGCCCACGCCGATGAAGGGGATGCCCAGATCGCTGGCTGCTTTGCAATGATCGCCGGCCAGAATGCCGAGACCGCCGGAGTAGATCGGCAGGCTTTCGTGCAGACCGAACTCGGCACAAAAATAGGCCACCAGATCGGTTTCGGGATTGAGGTATTCCTTGATACTGGGGCGCAGCTTTTCCTGATTATAGGTGTCGTAGGCGGAGATGGCGCGGTTGTAGTCTTCGAGAAACACGCGGTCTTCTGCGGCTTCATCCAGGCGCTGCTGCGAAACGCGGCGCAGGAACAGTTTCGGGTTGTGGCCGCTGCTTTCCCAGAGTTCGCGGTCGAGGCGGAAAAACAGTCCGCGCACTTGCCGGTCCCAGCTGTAGAGCAGGTCCTCGGCGAGTTCCTGCATGCGCCCCAGGCGGGCGGGTAGTTGGGGTTGAACCTCGATCGAGAAGCGTGTGCCTACCATATGATGTCATCGCTCTTGGGTCGCTGCGGGATAATCTCGGGTATTCGACGATTACCTGTGTCGAATCCGCATTTTGCAGGTTCCATGCCATTGCCGCGAGCGCGGGCTCCCGCGTGGAAGGAACAAAAATGGTGCCGGGAGCGAGACTCGAACTCGCACACTGTTACCAGCGGTGGATTTTGAGTCCACTGCGTCTACCGATTCCGCCATCCCGGCCAAGCCACCGCACCACCGTGATATCTACTGGGGTGCGGCAAGGGCGCTAGTATAAGGCATATGGACGGATCGGCAAGCCGTGCTGTGCTACCATGCCGCGCCATGCAGCGCAGTGATTTCTCGTTCGATCTTCCCTCTGACCTCATCGCCCAGGTGCCGCTTGCGGAACGTGCGGCGAGTCGTTTGCTGTGCCTGAATGCCGAGGGGCAGATCCATGACCGCCAGTTTCGTGATCTCGCACAGCTCCTGCGCGCCGGTGATTTATTGGTGCTCAATGATACCCGCGTGATTCCGGCACGGCTGTTCGGTGTCAAAGACAGCGGCGGGCGCATCGAGGTGTTGGTGGAGCGGGTGCTGGATGAGCATCGAGTCTTGGCGCAGATCCGAGCCAGCAAGCCGCCCCGGACCGGTGCGCAACTGCACTTGGAAGGTGCTATTGAGGTTGTGGTGCTGGGCCGTGAAGAGGATTTTTTTATTCTGGAAATGGCCGGTCAGGACAATGTCTTGACGTTGCTGGAACAGCATGGCCATATCCCGCTGCCGCCGTACATTACCCGTCCGGATGCCAGCGCCGATCGTGAACGCTACCAAACGGTATTCGCGCGGCAGCCGGGCGCCGTGGCGGCGCCGACGGCGGGCCTGCATTTCGATACCGATTTTCTGGGGCAGTTGCGCGTCCAAGGCATCAACACTGCGCAGGTCACTTTGCATGTGGGTGCCGGGACCTTTCAACCATTGCGAGTCGAGAATCTGGATGCGCATATCATGCATGCCGAATGGGTCGAGGTGAGTGCCGAGACCTGCGCACGCATCGCCGAGACCAAGGCGCACGGCGGGCGTGTGGTGGCGGTAGGAACCACGGTGGTGCGCAGTCTGGAAACGGCCGCGCGTAACGGAACGTTGCAGCCGTATACGGGTGATACGCGCCTGTTCATCATACCGGGCTTCGAGTTCCAGGTGATTGATGCGCTGGTAACGAATTTCCATTTACCGGAATCCACCTTGTTGATGCTGGTGTCCGCCTTCGCCGGATACGAGCCGGTGATGAAGGCGTACCGGCATGCTGTCGAACAGCGTTACCGGTTTTTCAGTTATGGCGATGCGATGTATTTGGAGAGAGACAAGAGTCAAGAGTCAAGATACAAGTAGTGGTCTATTTGCTTGGATTTTCTACCTTGACCAGCGTTACCGGTTTTTCGGTTACAACGATGCGATGTGTATAGAGTGAGACAAGAGCCAAGATGCAAGATGCAAGATGCAAGTAGAAACGTATTTACTTCACTGCTGTCCCACATAATCTTGATCGGGGTTCGATCCAGGCGTTAATCGCAGCTCCTAACTCATTTAACGACGATAGAGGACATGGAATCACCCTTGGTAAAAAAACAAAGAGTTCCTTCTCCCACCCGGGAGAAGGCTGGGATGAGGGAATTAATATTCAAGCAGTTTTCTATTTTGACAACCTCTCCCCAACCCTCTCCCGGAAGGGAGAGGGAGTTTGTGGGACAGCAGTGTATTTACTTGCATCTTGTATCTTGTCACTTGCAACTGGTGTGCCATGCGATTTGAATTATTGAATGCCGACGGTCAGAGTAGGCGTGGAAAAATACACCTGTCCCGAGGGGTGATTGACACACCGGCCTTCATGCCGGTCGGTACTTATGGCACGGTCAAGGCGATGTTGCCGGAAGAAATCGCGGCGACCGGTGCACAGATTATCCTTGGTAACACCTTTCACCTGATGTTGCGTCCCGGTGTGGAAATCATGCGCGCGCACGGCGATTTGCATGACTTCATGCAATGGCCGGGGCCGATCCTGACCGACTCCGGCGGTTTCCAGGTGTTCAGCCTGGGTGATATGCGCAAAATCACCGAGGAGGGTGTCACCTTCCGTTCGCCGATCAACGGCTCGAAGGTGTTCCTCGGTCCGGAGGAATCCATGGCCGTGCAGCGTGCACTGGGTTCGGACATTGTGATGATCTTCGACGAATGCACGCCCTATCCGGCGACGGAGCTGCAGGCGCGGACCTCGATGGAGATGTCGTTGCGCTGGGCGGTACGTTCCAAGCAGGCGCATGCGGAGAATCCCAATGCGCTGTTCGGTATCATTCAAGGCGGTATGTATCCGGGCTTGCGTAGCGAGTCGCTGCAGGGTCTCGCCGAGATTGGTTTCGACGGTTACGCCATCGGTGGCTTATCGGTGGGTGAGACTGAACCGGAACGGCTGCATATCCTCGATAATCTGATGCCGCGGATGCCGTCTGATCGGCCACGCTATCTGATGGGCGTCGGCCGTCCGGAAGACATTGTCGAGGCGGTCCGTCGCGGCGTGGATATGTTCGATTGCGTGATGCCGACCCGCAATGCGCGCAATGGCCATCTGTTCACCCATAGCGGGGTGGTCAAGCTCCGTAACAGTGCCAATCGGACCGATACCGGCCCATTGGACCCGGAATGCGACTGCGACACCTGTCGCCGCTACAGCCGGGCCTATCTCTACCATTTGGATAAGTGCAACGAGATTCTGGGGGCGCGCCTGAACACCCTGCATAATCTTTATTACTACCAGACCTTGATGCGGGGCCTGCGCGACGCCATATCCGCCGGAAGGCTGACGGATTTTGTGGCCGATTTCTACGCCAGGCGCGACCAAGCCGTGCCGCCTGTGCCATAATACCGGCCGTTTTGCCACTCGGCGCAGGGACTTCCAGCCAGTGGTGGTCACGTCAGTATGTTCACTTTTAAGGAACCAACATGAGCTTCTTCATCTCTCAGGCGTGGGCGGCCGATGCGCCGGCACAGCCCGATCCAATTATGAGTTTTCTGCCCCTGATCCTGATTTTCGTGGTGTTTTACTTTTTGCTGATCCGTCCTCAGCAAAAACGCGCCAAGGAACACAAGGCCATGGTCCAAGGCCTGAAGAAGGGCGACTGGGTGGTCACCAACGGCGGATTGCTCGGCAAGGTCACCGATCTGGGCGAGAATTTCGCCAAATTGCAGGTATCGGATGGTGTTGAGGTCAAGGTACAGCGCGCCGCGGTTGCTGCACTGATGCCCAAGGACGCTGTTAAAGAACTCTAATAATGTTGGGGATCGGCTCAGCCTTTCTCCTTTGCTGAAGGATTGGATTCGGATGATCAATCAGTACCCGACGTGGAAGTACCTGTTGATTGCAGTGATCTTGGTCGTGGGCACGCTGTATGCGTTGCCCAACCTGTATGGTGAGGATCCGGCGATTCAAATCTCGGCAACCCGCAATGCGCAGGTCGATGCGGCCGTGCAGGATCGGGTGAGTACGGCCTTGAGCGAGGCCGGTATTACACCGATGAGCGTCGAGCTGCTGCAGGAACAGATACTGATTCGGTTTCGCGATACCGAGTTGCAACTGAAGGCCGCTGATCTGCTGGGCAAGACGCTCGGCAAGCAGTTTGTGGTCGCGCTGAATCTGGCGAGCGCCGAACCCGGCTGGTTGCATGCCATTAACGCCTTGCCCATGTATCTGGGTCTGGATCTGCGCGGTGGTGTGCACTTTCTTATGGAAGTCGATATGGATGCGGCGGTCGATCAGGCCGAGGCGCGTTATGTCGGCGAGTTCCGGGATCTGTTGCGTAAGCGCGATGAGCCGATCCGCTACATAACGGTTGTGCGTGGATCCGGTGGCGTGGTCGCGCAGTTCCGCACTGCCGAGGAGCGCGATCAGGCCCTGGAGGCTTTGAATAAGGAATACGACAGCCTGGAATTCTCGACCTCGGAGACTGTCGATAAGTGGCTGGTGACGGCAACCATCGGCGATCAGGAGCGCCGTGACATCCGCAATTTCGCACTTCAACAGAACATCACAACACTGCGTAATCGGGTGAATGAGCTGGGTGTTGCCGAGCCGGTGATTCAGCAGCAGGGAGACAGCCGTGTGGTTGTACAGTTGCCCGGTGTGCAGGACACCGCGCGTGCCAAGGAGATTCTCGGTGCGACCGCGACCCTGGAATTCCGCATGGTCGACGAAAGTCACAATGTGCTTGATGCGGTCAACTCCGGGCATGTGCCGGCCGGTAGTGAGCTTTATAACGAACGTAATGGTGATCCGGTCCTGCTTGATCGTCGAGTGATCCTGACCGGTGACTACATCACCGATGCGTCCTCCGGTTTCGATCAGGACAGCGGTGGTGCCGCTGTCTTTATCAATCTGGACAGCAAGGGTGGCCACCAGATGTCCAATGCCACCAAGGACAATATCGGCAAGCTGATGGCCGTGGTGTTCATCGAGAACAAGGTGGAAACCCGCGAGGTCAATGGCGAGCCGGTTAAACACAAGAGCGTGGTCAAGGAAGTCATCAATATAGCGCGCATTCAGGGACAGCTGGGCAACCGTTTCCAAATCACCGGCCTCGACAATCCACAGGAGGCACGTAATCTGGCGCTGCTGTTACGTGCCGGAGCGCTCGCAGCTCCGATTGAGATCATCGAAGAACGCACAGTGGGCCCAAGCCTCGGGCGCGATAACATCAATCAGGGTTTCATGTCGGTGGTGATCGGATTGGCGCTGGTGCTGTTGTTCATGGGCGTGTATTACAAAGTGTTTGGCCTGTTTGCCAATGTTGCGCTGCTACTGAATATTGTCTTGCTCATCGCCTTACTGTCGATGCTGCAGGCCACGCTGACCTTGCCAGGTATCGCCGGTATCGTACTGACCGTGGGTATGGCCGTGGATGCCAACGTGCTTATCAATGAACGTATCCGTGAGGAATTGCGCAACGGCAACAGCCCGCAGGCCTCCATTCATTCGGGTTACGAGAAGGCTTTTTCAACGATTGCCGATGCCAATATCACCACCCTGATCGCCGCGTTGGTGTTGTTCAGTTTCGGAACCGGGCCGGTCAAGGGCTTCGCCGTGGTGTTGTCGCTGGGCATTCTCACCTCGATGTTCACCGCTATCATGGTCACTCGTGCCATGGCCAATCTTGTCTACGGTGGCCGGCGCGTCGACCGGTTATCCATCTAACGCCTACAGGGGATGAAGCATGGAATTCTTTAAGGCCACCAGCCATGTCGGCTTCATGGACAAACGCAAGTTTGCGGTTGTGTTCTCTGTGGTGCTGTCACTGGTCTGTCTCGTATCGGTGTTTACCAAGGGCTTCAACTTCGGCATCGATTTCACCGGCGGTACGCTGATTGAAGTGGCCTACCCGGAGGCCGCGGATTTGAATGCGGTGCGTGGGGCGCTGGCGGGCGATTTTTCCGATGCTCAAGTGCAACATTTTGGAAGTGCGCGGGATGTGCTGATCCGCATCGCGCCACGTGACGAGAGCAGCGCGGCGCTGAGTGAGCGGGTCTTACAGGCACTCAAGGCTGGTCCTGCCGGCGTGGAGATGCGTCGTATCGAATTTGTTGGCCCGCAAGTGGGCCAGGAATTGGCGGAGAAAGGTGGGCTGGCGATAACCTATGCGTTGCTGGGTATTCTGATTTATGTGGCGTTGCGCTTCGAATATCGGTTTGCCATCGGCGCGATTGTAGCCACTGTCCATGACGTGATTGTCACCATCGGCATATTCAGTCTGTTCCAGATCGAGTTTGATGTGACGGTGTTGGCGGCGGTGCTGGCGGTGATCGGTTATTCGCTGAACGATACCATTGTGGTGTTTGATCGTATCCGCGAAAACTTCCGGCGCATACGCAAGGCTACACCCACAGAAGTGATCGACGCGTCTATCAACGAGACGCTGTCGCGGACCATCATGACCTCGGTGGCAACCTTGCTGGTTGTTGTCGCCATGTATTTCTTCGGCGGCAAGGTGATCCATGGTTTCTCGCTGGCGCTGATCATTGGTATCTTTATCGGCACCTTCTCGTCGATCTATGTCGCGAGTGCGACGGTGCTGGCGTTGGGTCTCAGTAAGGCCGATCTGATGCCGGTCAAGAAAGAAGGGGCGGAGGTAGACAGTACCCCCTGATAGAATAATTGCTGGCACATACAACAAAACCGCCCATCAGGGCGGTTTTTGCATTTCAGGTCAGGGGAAAATTACCTGGCTTTGCGGACTTCGTCGAAGGGGTCGGTTTCATCCACGCTCGGCAGGATCTTGCTGCACAGGGTGCTGGAACGTTCTGCGCATTTGTCTTCATCGGCGCCACGAATGGTGAAAATAGCCCAGAGTGCGGCTGTGCCCCAGAGACCAATGCCCAGCATGACCGTTTGCCAGCCGGTGCCCTCAGCGGGGCCGCCCCAGATAGCGCCATACAGGATGCTGATAATGCCGGTCAGCCAGAACACGCCGATGGGTGCGGCGCAGCAGCCGGCACAGCCATAGCGGCAGGCGGCCAGGGGGGGAGTCAGAAACGTAAGCAGCATTGCTTTCATGTTATACACCAGCCTCTTTGCTGTGGGCGGTCGGGATCCCGACGGAAACCGGGCTTAGGCCTTGTATAACACAATAATTGCAGAAGGGAAATGCACCCGCTCTGACTACGGGTATCGGTTTCGTCAACCGGTCTTGCGACGATTCTGGTCGAAATTCAGTATCTTGGCCGGATGGGTGGAGCGGTGCAGGGGGGTGACGGTTGCCGAATTACGTGTCGGTGGTTCAATGCCGAGGATTTCGAGGCAGCCGGATTCGAACCAGTAGACATCCAGGCTCGCCAATTCCTCCAGGCCATCCAGGGCATCCCGCATGGTCATTTCCAGGGCCTGTTTTGCACGTTCTGAATGGCTGAAATGGGGGGTGCGCATGGTCTGTCTGCTCCTGCCGGTGACCTGGCTGCAGCGGTGCTGCCAGATCATGCTAGTTACCCAGTATGTCGGGTCAGAAGCGCTGAAACTTGAGTGATTTGGCGTTCGAATCAGCCGCCCAATTCGGCAGGAAGATGCGGGCGGATGGCCTTGATCAGGGCAGCGAAGACTTTGGCATTCCCCGCCACGATATTCCCGCTTTTCAGAAAACTGGGGCCGCCGGTGAAATCGCCGACGATGCCGCCTGCCTCCTGAATCAGCAAGGCGCCGGCCGCCAGATCCCAGGTGTTCAAGCCTATCTCCCAGAAGCCATCCAAGCGTCCGGCGGCGACATAGGCCAGATCCAGCGCGGCCGAGCCCGGCCGACGGATGCCGGCGGTTTCCTTGATCAGATCCTTGAGCATCGCCAAGTAGGCATCCAGATGGTCGTGGATCTTATAGGGAAATCCAGTACCCAGCAGGGCGCCGGATAGGCCGTTGCGCGAGCTGACCCGCAATCGGCGGTTGTTGAGCATGGCGCCGGCGCCGCGGGTCGCGGTGAACATTTCCTGACGCAACGGATCGTAGACCACGCCTTGTTCCAGCCGGCCCTTGTGCAACAGCGCAATCGAAACCGAGAACTGCGGAAATCCGTGCAGGAAATTGGTGGTGCCGTCGAGCGGGTCGATGACCCATTGATACTCATCACCGTCGTGATGGCCGCTTTCCTCGGCCAGAATGCCGTGGTGCGGGTAGGCCTTTCGCAGGGCGCGGATAATCGTGTCTTCGGCCTGACGGTCGATTTCGGACACGTAATCATTGCGGTCTTTGCTGATGATTGTGAGCTGATCCGCGCGATCCAGAGATCGCACAATCAGGTCGCCCGCGCTGCGTGCGGCGCGCGTGGCTATGTTGAGCATGGGGTGCATGGCCAGATCCGAAGGGGTCACTGAATCGGTCGGCAAGGATACCAGAGTCCGCCAGCCAGTGCCGACATTATCTGGCGATATTGGGTCAACCGCGCAGTTGGCCGATCTGCTCGCCCATACGCAGCGGCTGGCCGGCGGTCAATTCGCGAATCCAGTCCACGCGTTGTTTGCCATACAGCAGGATGACTGTTGAACCCATATTGAAGCGGCCCATTTCGGCGCCGCGCGCCAGCTGTACGGGATGGGGTGCGTCCGCAAAATTCTGGCGGCGGATCTGGTAGCCGTGCGGCGGCGTGACCACCCCGGACCAGACGGTTTCGATGCAGGAGACAAACAGGGCACCCACCAGCACCATCGCCATCGGGCCCGCCTCGGTATCGAACAGGGCAACCAGGCGTTCATTGCGCGCGAACACGCGCGGCACGCTGCGCACGGTATGCGGCGCGACGCTGAACAATCTACCCGGCACGTACACGGTTTCGGTCAGGCGTCCGGCAAGCGGCATATGAATGCGGTGATAGTCGCGTGGTGACAGATACAACGTGGCGAACTCGCCGTCCTGAAAGCGCTCTGCCAGATCGGCATCGCCGCCCAACAGTTCCAGCAGGCTGTAATCGCGGCCCTTGGCCTGGAAGATACGATCGCCTGCGATTTTTCCTGCCTGACTTACACGGCCATCGACAGGACAGACAATACTCCCGGCGGTACTGGTGATCGGTCGCGCATCATCGCGCAACGCGCGGGTGAAGAAGGCATTGAAGCTGTTGAAGGCCAGCGCATCCGGTTCTTGCGCGACCGACATATCGATATCGAAGCGGCGTCGAAAAGCGCTGATGAGCAGATTTTTCCACCAGCGTGCCTCGACACGCGTCGCGGCGAGCACCATACGCGACAAGGCGTGATGCGGCAACAGATACTGCGGCAGACCACGCAGATAATCGCCCAGGCTGGCCGGGTGTTGTTCAGTGGTCATTAACGGCGCAACTGATCAATGGTGGTGATGGCTGTGATCCATCCCAGCACCCGCATCAGGGTCGGGACGCACCTCGGCATCGACGCGCAGCTGAGTGCCATTATTGAGCTGTAGCTGAATTTCGACATGATCACCGCTTGCCAGCGGATTCTGCGCCTGAATCAGCATCAGATGCAGCCCACCCGGTTCTAGCGACACGCTGCCACCGGCGGGGATTACGAGTTCTGGCTGCGCAATCATGCGCGCCATGCCCTCGACGATTTCAGTCCGATGTATTTCCACGGTGTCGAATTGCGGGCTGCGTGCACCGACAATGGTGATGTCCTGAGTGCCTGGATTGGCGATCTGTGCATAGCCTGCCAGCACCTGTGTCGTGGGTGGTCCTTCGCGTACCCAGGCGCCCGAGACAGTGAGTGCGTCGGCCTGGGCTGTTGCGGCCCAGACGCTGCAGAAAAGTGCGAATGCGGATAATGAGCCGATTTTCATTGAATAGCCTCGTAATACGCTGTGAGTTTCTGGAAGTCCTGTGTCATGCGGTCCGTGTCGAACGGCGGTGACATCAGGGCGTGCAGGTTTCCCTGAGGGTCGATCAGTAGCAGTGCTGCGCTGTGATCCACAAGATAATTGTCGGGACGATCCGATTCGATTTTCATATGCATGATACTGAGTTGTTTGGTCAGCATATCGATTGCGGATGTTGTGCCGGTGACGCCGATGAATGTCGGATTGAAGTAAGGCACGAATTTAGCCAGCAGTTCGGGTGTATCGCGTTCTGGATCTACGGAAACGAACAGATACTGCGGTGTCGATGCCGGCTCCGGCAGTGTGGCAATAGTGCGCGCCAAGACGTTGAGCGTGTTGAGTGTCGTGGGGCAGATGTCTGGGCAATGGGTGTAACCAAAGAACAGGAAACTCCAGTGGCCACGCAGTCGCTCCAGATTGAATGCCGCGCCGGTGTGATCAATCAGCTCGAAGGCTTGCAGTACCCGCGCGGGTACCAGCCGCGTGGTGCTTTGACTTAATACCGGTGCTGCCGGCGGTTGCAGCAGTTGATTGGCCGCTAAAACGCCGCCGATCAGTGCGGCAATAGCGACCAGCCAGAGGGTTAATCCCTTACCGTCGCATGAGTATTTGGGTGAGTTATGCATGGCGCGGCATTATCACACAGCTGTCCTCACGCGACTATCCTAAATCCTGAACCGCGCTTCAGAATGGGCTATCATAATGCCCCGCTCCAGGCAGCAGATAAGGCTGAAAGATGGATAATCCGGACACCCTATTGCAGGTTTTGACCACCGTGCGCGATTTTATCCGCTGGGGTGCCAGCCGCTTCAATGAGCATAAGCTCGCGTTCGGACACGGCACCGACAATGCCATTGACGAGGCGGCCGTGCTGGTGATGCATGCGCTGCATCTGCCCATCGATATGCCGGGCGCCTATCTGGATGCCACATTGACACCCGATGAGCGGCAGTCCGTTGTCGATTTGCTGCGTATCCGTTTCAAAGAACGGATACCGGCAGCCTATCTGATCGGCGAGGCCTGGTTTTCCGGCATGCCGTTCTATGTCGATGATCGGGTATTGATACCGCGCTCACCGATTGCTGAATTGATCGAGGCGCAGTTCACGCCCTGGGTGGAAGCCGATGCCGTAGGTTCGATCCTGGACCTTTGCACGGGCAGCGGCTGCATCGCCATTGTCTGCGCGCATTATTTTCCGCATGCACATGTTGATGCCGCGGATATCTCGCCGGATGCATTGGAAGTGGCGCAGCGCAATGTCGCGCGCCATCACCTCGCGGATCAGGTGTCATTGATCCGTTCCGATTTGTTTTCCGCGCTTGATGAACGCCGTTACGACATCATCGTCAGTAATCCGCCCTACGTCGATGCGCAAGATATGGCCGCATTGCCGCTGGAATACCGACAGGAGCCGACACTGGGGCTGGCTGGCGGCAGGGATGGGCTGCATTTCGCACTGCGTATTCTGAATGAGGCGCCGGCGCATTTGAATCCGCACGGCATACTGATTGTCGAAGTCGGTAACAGCGCCGAGGCATTGGTGGAACTTCTGCCGCAGGTGCCGTTCGTTTGGCTGGAATTCGCGCGTGGCGGCGACGGTGTGTTTCTGCTCACGACCGAGCAGGTGGTGGACAACCAGGCCGCTATTGCAGCGGCGCTGGCCGATCCCGTTCCTTAATTACTTTTGCACGAGAGAATCTGCACGATGGATAGCCGACCGAAAACAGCTGAAGAATACGTTGAATTGATTAATCAGGCGTTATTCGAGATTGATGATCTGCGCGCCGCCGCCGAATACGACGCGGAGTCCATGGGTGGGGTAGTGGAATTTCTGGGACACCTGGATCGGGATGTGCGCGGTCTCAAACAGGCCATGCTGGAAGGGCGCTATCAATTCAATAATAGTGACCTGCCGTTTATGCGCGTCGTGGAGGCGCAGGATGATCGGATATTGCCGTTCAAATATCTGTTGCGGGTGATTAACGCCACCCATCGGATGGGATTGAATGTCGATGGTGAGGATTCATAAGCGGGGTACAGGGCGGGCAAAATTGACCTAAGTCATCGCGCAGCCGCCGCCAGGATTCTACTCTGCGGACTACATCAGATGAGGCGCGTATGTATCAGACCCTTGAATTCGATCCGGAACTGATCCGTCGCTATGACGCCAGCGGACCGCGCTATACCTCCTATCCGACCGCGGTACAGTTTACCGAGGCCTTCACTGCCGCGCGTTATCGTGAGATTGCTCAGGCAACCAACACCGGCGCTCAAGCCGCGCCGTTGTCGTTGTATTTTCATATCCCGTTCTGCGACACCGTCTGTTTCTATTGCGCCTGCAACAAGGTCATCACCAAGAATCGCAAACGGGCGATCCCTTATCTCGAACAGCTGTTCCGTGAGATTGAACTGCAAGGCGCGTTGTTCGACCGCAATCGTCCCGTTGATCAGCTGCACTGGGGCGGTGGCACACCGACCTTTCTCAGCGCGGAGCAGATGCGTGACCTGATGCGTGTGACGGGCGAGCATTTCCAGTTGCGCAATGACGACAGCGGCGAATATTCCATTGAGATCGATCCCCGTGAGGCCGATGCCGGGACCATCGCCGTGCTGCGGTCTCTGGGGTTCAATCGGCTGAGTCTGGGCGTGCAGGATTTCGATCCCGATGTGCAGAAGGCGGTCAACCGTATCCAAACCGAAGCGCAGACCTGGGCCGTGCTGGATGCCGCGCGTGCCGAAGGTTTCAAATCGGTCAGTGTCGATCTGATCTATGGTTTGCCCCTGCAGACCGTTGAGCGTTTCATGGTGACACTCGACAAGGTGATTGCGGCCGGACCGGATCGCTTGTCGGTATTCAATTACGCGCATCTGCCGCAACTGTTCAAGACTCAACGCCAGATCGATGAGTCGTTGCTGCCCTCGGCGGAAGATAAGCTGGCTATTCTGGAGCTGACCATCGAGCGACTGACTCAAGCCGGTTATCTGTATATCGGCATGGATCATTTCGCGCGGCCGGACGATGAGCTCGCGGTGGCGCAACGCCAAGGCACGCTGTATCGGAATTTCCAGGGCTATTCGACCCATGCCGACTGCGATCTGGTGGCCATGGGCGCTACCGCCATCAGCAAGGTGGGTAACAGTTATAGCCAGAATCTGAAGACACTGGATGACTATGCCGCGCGCATCGATAGCGGTGAGCTGGCCGTGTTTCGAGGCGTGGAGTTGAATGCGGATGATGTGCTGCGTCGTGAGGTGATAACGCGATTGATCTGTAATTTCGAATTGGATTTCGCCGCGATCGAGACAGAATTCAATATAGATTTCACAGCCTACTTTGCTGATGCGCTGCGGGCACTGGAAGGTTTTGCCGCGGATGGGCTGCTGGAATTGGAAGATCGCAGGTTACGCGTGCAACCGCGCGGGCGCTTACTGATCCGCAATATCTGTATGCAATTCGACCGCTATTTGAGTGGTGGTGCAGAACAGCGTTTTTCCAAGGTGATCTAGCGACTTACCAGCACGGATGGCTGTGGCCGCGTCGGACCGCGGCTGTGCCGCTGAGTCCGACCTTATATAACTACTGGCTTATGCGCGATGGCGGTAGATCAGACCTTCCGGAATCAGTACCTCGTTCTTGCTTAACTGATCCAAGGGATAACCATCGTCGGCATAGGCGGCGATGCGGTCGAAGACATAGGTGCCTTCCGGGCGGCTGATGGTTTCGAAAATGGGCTTGCCCATGTAGTTGCCGATCTTGGGACCAAACTGGCTGTTTCTGCGGTTCACGTGTTTACCCTCATTTATCTCACTAGTGATTGGCCATGTTCTCGAGGTAGTCCTGGCCGGGGCTCTGTGTTCCCCTTTGGTTGGTCTAGCGGCGTTACCGCCGTTTTCTTGACGGCATCTCTTTCGGGAGTGGCGACGAGGCTCGATTAACCGGATACAATAGCCGCCATGTCTGGGAATAGCTTCGGAAAACTCTTTACGGTTACGTCGTTTGGCGAAAGTCACGGCCCGGCCATCGGCTGTATTGTGGACGGCTGCCCACCCGGGCTGGCCCTCTCGGAGGCCGATCTGCAGCATGATCTGGACCGCCGCAAACCGGGCCAAAGTCGCCACACCACCCAGCGCCGCGAGGACGATGCGGTGCAGATCCTGTCCGGAGTCTTCGAGGGACGGACCACCGGCGCCCCGATTGCACTGATCATCCACAATACCGATCAACGGTCGAAGGACTATTCCAACATCATGGACCGGTTCCGGCCGGGTCATGCCGACTACACCTATCAGCAGAAATATGGCTTCCGCGATTACCGCGGTGGCGGGCGTTCCTCGGCGCGCGAGACAGCCATGCGCGTGGCGGCGGGTGCCATTGCGAAGAAATATCTGGCCGAACGAGTCGGCGTGCGGATCCGCGGCTATCTCTCACAGCTTGGCCCGAATCGTCCGGCCACGTTTGATTGGTCGGTCGTCGAAACCAACCCATTCTTCTGGCCGGATGCCGCGATGGTTGCCGGGCTGGAAACCTATATGGATGCCTTGCGTAAATCCGGCGACTCGGTCGGCGCGCGCGTCACCGTCGTGGCCAGCGGTATGCCGCCCGGGCTGGGAGAGCCGATTTTCGACAGGCTGGATGCCGACATCGCGCATGCATTGATGAGCATCAATGCGGTGAAGGGTGTCGAGATCGGTGCCGGTTTCGCCTGCGTGGAGCAGAAGGGCACCGAGCACCGTGATGAGATCACGCCTGAAGGTTTTCTGAGCAACAATGCCGGCGGCATTCTGGGCGGTATTTCTTCAGGCCAGGATATTGTTGCGCACATCGCGCTCAAGCCCACGTCCAGTATTCGTCTGCCGGGGCGTTCAGTGAATCTGACCGGCGAACCGGTCGAGGTCGTCACGCATGGTCGTCACGACCCCTGTGTCGGTATCCGCGCAACGCCGATTGCCGAAGCCATGCTGGCCATTGTGCTGATGGATCATTTGCTGCGGCATCGTGCTCAGAATCTCGATGTCCAATCTATCACCCCCATCATCCCCGCCAGCATCGAGTGAATATCTGTCAAAACCATGTGTCTAGAGTCATTTTGACAGGCGCATTGCTTGCCTTAGCCTGACTTGGAAGCGGCATGCAATTGATGCCTGCCGGGTATAGAAAACTGCCGCCTATGGCGCGTTGGCGCATAGAGGCCTGTGTGGCCACGACACGGAGTTTGAGTAATGGCTTCATGGTGCCCGCGGGGTTGCCAGGCAAGGCAGCATGCAGTTACACATGGAGGTTGCTGCGACCCTGTTAGCACTCGTAGTCGGTGCGCTTTCGCTAACACGTTTCTACAGTGCAACAGACACCTTTCCTGTTTGTCGGCTGCGCCTTTATCGGTACCGATTTACTCAATGGTTATCATGCTTGGTGACCTCGTCATTTTATTCAGAATACCTTTCCTTCACTGCCGCCTTCGTTGATTTCCCATAACGCCCGACGGCAATGGTTCTGGATTGTTGGAGTTATTGGATACGCACGGCGTGACGTCGCCGGTAGTGGTATTCTCAGCTAAGGATGTGACCATAGCTTCGGCTAAATCTTTGGCGGCAGCTATGGTTAAGTCGGCTACCAGTATTGTTGAATAAGATACGGCAGATACTGTCATGCTCGATAGGTGCTGCTGATACAGCCGGTTGAGCTTGAATACGTTATGAAGATAGGGAGTTGAATGGTATGGGTCAGCAATTGGAACACATCCTCTATGTTGAAGATGAGCCTGACATCCAGGCCGTGGCACGCTTGGCGCTTGAGCATCTCGGCGGCTTCAACGTGGAAGTTTGCAGCTCGGGTAACGAAGCGTTGAGCAAAATCGCCAACTATACACCGGATCTTATCCTGCTGGATGTCATGATGCCCGGAATGGATGGCCCGACCACATTAGCCGAGTTACGTAAAACAGCTGTCTGCACAACGACACCGGTCGTGTTTATGACGGCTAAAGTTCAGCCGCAGGAGGTGGCTCATTATTTGAGTCTGGGTGCTATTGATGTCATACCCAAGCCCTTTGATCCGATGACCTTGGCCGACAAGGTGCGCAGTATCTGGGACAACCGCAATGACAGGTAGTGATCTGGAGGCCGAGTTGCCCAGCAAGGCGTGTGATCTGAAGGTCGTCTGGAAGGGGATACAAGGGGAGAGCTGGGATATTGATTGCTTGCAGGAACTGCATCGCCTTTTGTATAGCTATGCGGGTTCTGGCTCTTCATTCAGTTTACAAGACCTGAGTACACATGCGCATGCATTTATAATTGAATTAAGCGCGTTACAACATGCTGAAAATCGCTACGTCTGACAGCGGCTTTTTCAGTAGACTGTGTCCCTGTCGCATTCACAAACTGCCAATGCATAAATCCGGTTTCCTGTTGTGACAACTGCTTCGCCCCTTTACTGGCGCCTGTCCGGTTTTTATTTTTTCTATTTCGCGGCGCTCGGCGCGCTGGTGCCCTATTGGAGTCTGTATCTCAAGGGCGAAGGTTTCGGCGCCGCCGACATCGGTGAGCTGATCGCGATCCTGATGGCGACCAAGCTGGTGGCGCCGAATGTGTGGGGCTATATCGCCGATCATACGGGGCGGCGCATCACCCTCATTCGTCTTGCCTCTTTGTTATCGCTGCTGATCTTCGCGGGCGTGCTGCTTGGCAGCAGTTATCTGTGGCTGGCCCTGATCATGATCGGCTTCAGTTTTTTCTGGAACGCCTCGCTGCCGCAGTTCGAGGCCATCACGTTATCGCACCTGGGAGATTCCACCTACCGCTACAGCGGCATCCGTCTGTGGGGATCGATTGGTTTCATCTGTACCGTGGCCGGATTGGGCTTGCTGCTCGACAGTTTCGGTCATCGTCTGATACCGATAGTGTTGCTGGCACTGTTCGCGCTGATCTGGTTGTCCAGTCTCACCGTACCCGATCATGCCGCCGATGTTTCAACACAGGCGCACGAGCCGTTACGCCAGGTGTTGCGACGTCCCTCCGTGCTTGCCGTGCTGCTGAGCTGTTTTTTGATTCAGGCCAGCCACGGGCCGTACTACACCTTCTTCACCCTGTATCTGGAAGATTACGGTTACAGCCGCACCAGCATCGGCCAACTCTGGGCGTTGGGTGTGCTCGCCGAGATCGGTGTATTTCTGGTCATGCACCGCTGGCTACCACGCTTTGGCGCACGCCGCTTATTACTGGTGAGTGTCGCGCTCACCGCGCTGCGTTGGCTATTGATCGCTGGCTGGGCCGATTCACTGGTTGTCATGCTGTTTGCACAGACACTGCATGCGGCCAGTTTCGGTGTGTATCACGCCGTGTCCATTCATCTCATCCACCAATACTTCGTCGGCCGCAATCAAGGTCGTGGTCAGGCGCTCTACAGCAGTTTGAGCTTCGGCGCCGGCGGCGCGGTCGGCAGCCTCGCGGCCGGTTATCTCTGGACGGGGATAGGTCCGGAATGGACCTATGTGGTTGCGGCAGGTGTGAGTGCGTTGGCGTTTGTGGTGGCGTTCAGGGGGATTCGGGAATAATTAGGCGACGTGTTGGTGGGTAGGCCAGGAGACTGTGGCTTGTTCCTAATCGGCCCATTTTTGAACCGCAAAGGCGCAAAGGCGCAAAGGCGCAGAGACGCAAAGAAATGACGATGGAAAACCCCATCGGATTATGAGCTTTCAACAATCCCTTCTTTGCGCCTCTGCGCCTTTGCGGTTCGTTAATAGTTTTCTTTGCTATTTATGGCTGGATTATTTACCGATAAATAGGGTCGGTACTGCTCCCTTTTCGGATGTCATTTATGCGGAGTCATCATCTGACTGCGAGGCAACGCTCTTTTCAGATGGAGGCTGAGTATTGAGTTTTAGATATTCTTTATAGAAGTAGACAACGATGGCCAAAAGCGCGACAAACCACCAGCCGGCGCCCTCAAATACTTTTATTACAATCACGCTAATTACGCAAAATATGGCTACTACGAATATTCCACCGGAACCAAGCATCGCGTAAGCGAGTGAACCGAAGAAAATCATTGCTGCGGTTACAACTAGGCCGGACCAGACCTGAGCATAAATTTCATGGATGGGCAGAAGCCAGACGAGGCCTGCCGAGAAGACCACTCCGTAAATAGCGGTTGCTTTAACCCAATCCGGCATTGCCTCCACTCCTCAATTAAAAACCATTGACAGACCGCAACTTCCCCAGCAAGGACGTTACCCCGCCACCAACAATTTAATCAACGCCTCACCCGCATTTGATAACGTCCGCTCCCGATGCCGTACCACACCGAGTGTGCGCGCCAGTTGCAAACCCTGCACCGGTATCTCGATCACCTGTGCATCGAGCAGCGTGCGCGGTAACAGACTCCAACCCAGCCCCACCGATACCAGCATCTTGATGGTCTCCAGATAATTCGTCGACAGCGAGCAGCGCAATTGCACGCCGGCTTTCTGAAATACCTGTTCGGCGATCTGCCTGGTATAGGTTGAACTGGCCGGCAAGATAGCGGGGTAGTTGGCGAGACTGCTGATCTGCACGCGCCGTTGTGAGGTCAGCGGATGATCGGGTGCACAAACCACAGCCAGTGGGTCATCCCACACGGCCGTTTGTTCCAAGCGTGGTCGATCTTCCGGCGGCAAAGTGACCACAGCCAGTTCGATATCGCCGATCTCAACAGAGTGGCAGGCGGCTTCCGAATCCATGAAATGCAGATCCAGCTCGACAGCCGGATAACGTTGCACGAATCTGCGTAACGACGGCGGCAGCCGGTGCAGACCAATGTGATGACTGGTGGCAAGCCGCAGGCTGCCCGACACGTCGCCACTGAGATTGGACAGGGCACGGCGGCTGTCTTCGAGTTCGCCGAGGATGCGGCGCGCGCGCGGCAACAGGGCGCGGCCGGCCTCGGTGAGTTTGACCGAGCGGCCGATGCGATCGAACAGTCGGGCCCCGAAGGTGGTTTCCAGGCTGGCGACGCGTTTGCTGATGGCCGGTTGGGTCAGATGCAGTTGCTCCGCGGCGACAGAGAACGATTCGGCCTCGGCCACCTCGACGAAGGCGCGCAGATTGGCGATATCCATGGGTTATGGGTTCTCCTGCAGATTCCTATTGGTTATATATAACATGAAAAATATGAATTTGAGTTATCTGATTTCAGGGCCTACCATCGGTCGCCTGAGTAGGAGAGATCGAACATGGCCGGCAAAACGCTTTACGACAAACTCTGGGACGCCCATGTGGTGCAGACCGATGCGGGCGGAACCTCGCTCCTTTACATAGATCGCCACCTGGTCCATGAAGTCACCTCGCCGCAGGCATTCGAGGGACTGCGCATGGCGGGCCGCAAACCCTGGCGCACCAGTTCCGTGCTTGCTGTGCCCGATCACAATGTGCCGACCACGGCGCGCGCTGCAGGTATTACCGATCCCGTCTCGCGCGTGCAGATCGAAACACTCGATCAGAACTGCGCCGAGTACGGCATCACCGAATTCAAAATGAATGACCTGCGCCAAGGCATCGTGCATGTCATCGGCCCGGAGCAGGGTGCGACCCTGCCCGGCATGACGGTGGTCTGCGGTGACTCACATACCTCGACCCACGGCGCCTTCGGTGCGTTGGCCTTCGGTATCGGCACGTCAGAAGTCGAGCATGTGTTGGCAACCCAGTGCCTGATCCAGAAAAAATCCAAGAACATGCTGGTGCGTGTTGATGGAAAGCTGCGCCCCGGTGTGACTGCGAAAGACATCGTGCTGGCCATTATCGGCAAGATGGGTACCGCCGGCGGCACCGGTTATACCCTGGAATTCGCGGGTGAAGCGATCCGCAGTCTGTCGATGGAAGGTCGCATGAGCATCTGCAATATGGCTATCGAGGCCGGTGCGCGCGCGGGTGTCATCGGCGTCGACGAGACGACCGTGGAATATGTGCAGGGTCGCCCCTATGCGCCGACCGGCGACAATTGGGATCTCGCTGTCGCCAGTTGGTTTGATCTGCATTCGGATGACGATGCCCAGTTCGACAAGACACTGATCCTGAATGCGGCGGACCTGGTGCCGCAGGTGACCTGGGGTACTTCACCGGAAATGGTCGTCGGTGTTGATGGGCGAGTGCCTGATCCCGCTGCCGAAGCGGACAAGAGCAAGGCCAACGGCATGCAGCGGGCATTGGACTATATGGATCTGAAGCCCGGTACCGCGATCAGCGACATTCATGTTGATAAGGTGTTCATCGGTTCCTGCACCAATTCACGTATCGAGGATTTACGCGCCGCCGCCAGCGCGATTCGGGGCGGCAAGGTCGCGGCGAATATCAAACAGGCCTTGGTGGTACCGGGTTCGGGTCTGGTCAAACAGCAAGCCGAACAGGAAGGCCTGGATAAGGTGTTTGTGGCCGCCGGGTTTGAATGGCGCGAACCGGGTTGTTCCATGTGTCTGGCCATGAATGCGGACCGCCTTGAGCCGGGTGAACGTTGTGCCTCGACCTCGAACCGCAACTTCGAAGGCCGACAGGGGCAGGGCGGGCGTACGCATCTGGTGAGCCCGGCGATGGCGGCCGCGGCGGCGATCGCGGGTCACTTTGTGGATGTGCGGGAGTTTGGTTAATAGTTTTTTAAGAACCGCCAAGACGCAAAGCCAAAAAATAATTTTGAACCGCAAAGGCGCAGAGGCGCAAAGAATGCTTAATGGAAAAACATGTAATAACAATATTTTTATAGGTTTTCTTAGCGCCTCTGCGCCTTTGCGGTTCGTCCTGTTTTTTTCTTGGTGCCCTTGGCGTCTTGGCGGTTACTAGAGGTTGTTATGGAAAAGTTCACAACATTGCAGGCGCTGGTGGTGCCGCTCGATCGGCCGAATGTCGATACCGATGCGATCATTCCCAAGCAATTTCTGAAGTCGATCCGCCGCAGCGGGTTCGGGCCGAATCTGTTTGATGAATGGCGCTATCTGGATCATGGCGAACCGGATCAGGACAACAGCGGGCGACCACTCAATCCGGATTTCGCGCTCAATCAGGCGCGTTATCAGGGTGCGCGTATTTTACTCGGGCGGGAGAACTTCGGCTGCGGTTCGTCACGCGAACATGCCGTGTGGGCGCTGGAGGATTTCGGTTTCCGCGTGGTGATCGCGCCGAGCTTCGCGGATATCTTCTTCAACAACTGCTTCAAAAACGGTGTGCTGCCCATTGTGTTGGACGCGGCCAAGGTGGATGCGCTGTTCAAGGCCGTCGAGGCGACGCAGGGTTATGAGCTCAAGATTGATCTGGTCGCGCAAACGGTGACGACACCGGCCGGTAACAGTTGGGACTTCGAGGTCGATGCCTTCCGCAAACATTGCCTGCTCGAAGGACTGGACGACATCGGCCTGACCCTGCAACATGCGGAGGCCATCCGTGCCTACGAGGCGCGCCGTCGCGCTGAGGCGCCCTGGTTGTTTAATTGATGGGTCTCGCGCGAAGTCGCAAAGGCGCGAAGATAGATAAGATTTTCAGGAATGACGATTTATTGTAATTGAACATTGTCTTAGCGACTTTGCGTCTTGGCGCGAAACATTTTTAACTCGGGAAAGAATGATGAAAAAGATTCTAGTGTTGCCCGGCGATGGCATCGGTCCGGAGATCGTCGCCGAGGCCATCAAGATACTGAATTATTTCAAGGCCGAGAAAGATCTGGAGATCGCACTTGAGCAGGGTCTGATCGGTGGCGCGTCTTATGATGCGCATGGTGCGCCGCTCACCGATGCCACGCTGGAGCAGGCCAAGGCCGCCGATGCCGTATTGCTGGGTGCGGTTGGTGGCGTGAAATGGGAAGCCTTGCCGATTGCTGTGCGTCCCGAGAAGGGACTGCTGGGTCTGCGCGCTGGCATGGGGCTATTCGCAAATCTGCGCCCGGCGATTCTGTATAGACAGTTAGCCGATGCCTCCTCGCTCAAGCCGGAAGTGGTTGCGGGTCTGGATATCATGATCGTCCGCGAATTGACCGGCGGTATTTATTTCGGTCAGCCGCGTGGTGTGCGTCAACTCGACAACGGTGAGCGCCAGGGATTCAACACCTTGGTGTACAGCGAGTCGGAGATCCGGCGCATTGGCCGGGTTGCCTTCGAGATTGCCAGCAAGCGCAACGGCCGTGTGTGTTCGATCGATAAGGCCAATGTGCTGGAATGCACCGAGCTGTGGCGCGAGGTGATGATTGACTTGGCGAAGGAATATCCCAAGATCGAATTGAGCCATATGTATGTCGACAATGCCGCCATGCAATTGGTGCGCGCGCCCAAGCAGTTCGACGTTATGGTGACCACTAATATGTTCGGCGATATCCTCTCCGACGAAGCGGCCATGCTGACCGGTTCCATTGGCATGCTGCCCTCGGCCTCGCTGAACGAGAAGGGTCAGGGCATGTATGAACCGATCCATGGTTCCGCGCCGGACATCGCCGGTCAGGGGGTGGCAAATCCGCTGGCAACCATTCTGTCCGTCGCCATGATGCTGCGTTACAGCCTGGATCAGGCATCGATGGCGGCGCGCATCGAATCGGCGGTCGGCAAGGTGTTGGATCAGGACCTGCGCACGGCGGACATTATGTCCAAGGGTATGAAGCAGGTCGGCACGGCCGAGATGGGCGATGCGGTGCTGGCTGCGCTGCAGTGATCAAAGGCGTTAGCCACGGAAAACACGGAACAATATCGATGGCCACGAAACCCGCGAGTGAATTCGAATGGTTTTACCCCTGTTTGTTTGTGGGGTTCGTGGCTGAATGAGTTTGTATTGTTCCGTGTTTTCCGTGGCTAAGCTATTTTTTCGCGATATATATGATTTTCACATTTGAGGTCTGAACGGACATGAGCAAGAAGTTCGATGTGGCAGTGGTGGGTGCGACGGGTGCCGTGGGTGAAGTCATGCTGGAAATCCTGGCGGAACGTAAGTTTCCGGTAGGTGAAGTCTATGCCGTGGCCAGCAGTCGTTCGGCCGGTTCGCGGGTCGCCTTTGGGGACCGTATGCTGGTGGTGCAGGATCTGGCCGAGTTCGATTTCTCCAAGGTACAGATTGGCTTGTTCTCGCCCGGTGCATCAGTGTCGGCGGTGTACGCGCCCAAGGCGGCGGCGGCCGGTTGCGTGGTGGTCGATAACACCTCGCAGTTTCGTTACGACGATGACATCCCGTTGGTGGTGCCCGAAGTCAATCCGCATGCGGTTGCTCAATATAAGACGCGCGGCATTATCGCCAATCCCAATTGCTCGACCATTCAGATGCTGGTAGCGCTGAAGCCGATCCATGACGCCGTCGGTATCACCCGCATCAATGTGGCGACCTATCAGGCCGTCTCCGGTACCGGTAAAGAGGCCATCGAGGAACTGGCGGGTCAGACCGCCCATCTGCTCAATGCCAAACCGATCGAGGCCAAGGTCTATCCGAAGCAGATCGCCTTCAATGTGTTGCCGCAGATCGATGTGTTCATGGACAACGGCTATACCAAGGAAGAGATGAAAATGGTCTGGGAGACACGCAAGATCATGGGCGACGACAGTATCCAGGTGAACCCGACCGCCGTACGCGTGCCGGTGTTCTTCGGCCACTCCGAGGCGGTGCACATCGAGACCCGCGACAAGATCACGGCCGATCAGGCACGTGAATTGCTTAAGAAAGCCCCGGGGGTTGTGGTCATGGATGAGCGCAAGGACGGTGGCTATCCCACGGCAGTGACCGAAGGTGCGAACCACGACCCAGTGTATGTCGGCAGAATACGTGAAGATATCTCCCATCCACGTGGTTTAGATTTGTGGGTGGTCGCCGATAATGTGCGCAAGGGTGCGGCACTGAACAGTATTCAGATCGCCGAAATCTTGGTCAAAGACTATTTGTAGACTATAGTTCCCTGGGCTATTAAGAAATCAATATAAAGAACGATTACTTGCGGGACATACCTCACTCACCTTCGGCAGATGGATCAGGCCCGCGTCACAACGCTGGCTGCGGTCATAAGAGGAAGCATTATGGTTAGGAAAACGGCCTTGGTGACGGCCATGTTGGGAGCGTTCGCGAGCCAGACCTTTGCAATGGGCCTCGGCGATATCCGCCTCAATTCCGTTCTCAATCAACCCCTGTTGGCAGAGGTCGAACTGCTGTCACCGACAGCAGCCGATCTCGCTGCGTTGCGCGTGTCGCTGGCCTCGAACGAGGCGTACACCAAGGCAGGTGTCGAACGCGCCTTCTTTCACACCAAGCTGCGCTTCGAAGTCGTGAGTCGGCCGAATGGCTCGGCGGTGATCAAAATCACCAGCCGCGAAGCGGTGCGCGAACCGTATCTGGATTTCCTGCTGGAAGCGACCTGGGGTTCCGGTCAGGTACTGCGTGAATACACCGTCCTGGTCGATCCGCCGGCATTGATGCCAGCGCCCAAACCGGTGATGCGTGCGCCGGTCGCTGCAACAGCACCGACGGCCACACCGGCACCGCGCGCGACTACGTCTGCCGCGGCTCCCAGCGCCAGTGCCACGACCACCTCATCTGGCGCAGTGACCGGCGAATATACCGTTACCCGCAGCGATACCTTATGGGGTGTTGCCACCGCAGTCCGTCCCGACAGCGATGTGAGCATGGAACAGACCATGCTCGGTTTATTGGAGGCCAACCCGAGCGCCTTCTATGATCAGAACATCAACAACCTCAAGGCTGGATACGTACTACGCGTGCCGAGCCGTGAGGAAATGACCGCGATCAGTCAGAAAGAAGCCCTGGCGGAAACGCGCCGCCAGAATGCGCTTTGGCGCGAAGGCCGTACCGCCCAAACCAAGGCGGTTGCCGCCGAGGCAGCACCGGCGCCAGCCGCTGCAACTCCGGATACCACGGCAGCCGCTGCAGCAGTCGATCCCCAGTTAAAACTGGTTGCACCCGAGACGGATGCTGCCAGTAGCACCGGGTCCGAGGCGACGGTCGAGGGTTTACGCAAGGATCTCGCCCTGGCGGTGGAATCTGTCGAGGCCCAGCGCCAGGAAAATCAGGATCTCAATACCCGCTTGAAGCAGTTGGAAGATCAGCTTAGCCAACTACACCGGATGATTGAGCTTAAGGATAATCAGGCCGCGCAACTGGCCGGTACGGCAACGCCGGCAACCGAGACACCGGATGCTGCGGCAGTAACGCCGGAAACTGCCACACCCGATACTGAGGCAGCCGCACCGGTAACAGATGCAATGCCTGCGGCTGATGCCGAATCGGCGCAGATGCCGGAATCCGCTCCGGACGCTGGAACTGAAGTCATTCCTGAAACCGCTGATGCTGCGACCGACGCGCCAATGCAGGATGAAGTCGCCTCCGAACCTGAGTCAGTACCTGTGCCGACACCGGTCATCCAGGAAAAGAGTGTTGAAGATGAGTCCATGCCTCAGCCTGTCGAGGAGCCGGGGCTTCTGGAAAGTCTGATGGCCAACCCCATGTTCAAATGGGCTGCTGCCGGTGGTGCGATTCTGATCGCATTGCTTGCCTGGTTGGGTATGCGTCGTAGCCGTGAAGACGACAGCGACTTCCAGGAAAGTATCCTGGCCGAACGCCATGCCAAGGTCACAGCAGCCGCGCCGAACTATGTGGCACCCGCTGCCGCCGCCGCAGCAACGCCGAAGAAGTCAGCTGCAGAGGCCCCGACCAAGGACCCCGCACAAACGGATTCATCTCTGTTCACCGATTTTGCCGTCAGTGATATGGGGCAGATTCACAACGATGCGGAAGCGGACCCGGTTGCTGAGGCCGATGTGTACCTGGCTTACGGCCGCTATCAGCAGGCCGAGGAACTGATTCGCAACGCCCTGAACAGAGCACCGCAGCGCAGCGATCTCAAACTCAAACTGCTCGAAGTCCTGTTTGCGGCCAAGAATGCGAACAGTTTCGACAGCGAGGCGGAAGGTTTCCTTGCCAGCCTGGGTAACCCGGATGGCGAAGAGTGGCAGCGCGTCGTGGAGATGGGACTTGAACTCAATCCCACCAATCCATTGTACGGTGCCGTTGGTGGAACCGCTGCTGCTGATAAGGCGGACAGCGATCTGGATTTCAGCGCGGACAGCGCCGGTGCGGCTGAGCCGGATACCGGTATGGATTTCGCTGCCGAGACCGATAACAGCCTCGACTTCGATATGGGTGATCTGGATTCGTTCGCTCCAAAGACGGATGAGATCTCGCCCAGCATGCCGGTTGAAGAGGATCTGAGTTTTGATCTGAGCGGCGATGATATGGAAGACGCCGGTGAAGGTACGCTGGCGAGTTCCGATGAAGTCGCGACCAAGCTGGATCTGGCGCGTGCCTATATCGAAATGGGTGATCCGGAGGGTGCCCGCAGCATTCTCGACGAGGTCATGCAGGAAGGTGATGCCGCGCAGAAATCGGAAGCGCAATCGCTGTTGAAAGATATGTCCTGATCCATGCGATCATGAACCCCGGAATGCGCCGCATTCCGGGGTTTTGTTTTTTCTGGAGAGCGAAATTTCCGCGGACCAACCAACGCGGATTCTAGTCATGATATTCGCACCTTCGGTTCGTATTCTGTCACTGCTGGTTCTGGCCACCGGTCTGGCCAGCGGCCATCCGCGCGTGCTTGTTGCCGGCGCGGTCATCCTGTTACTGGCGGGTGCTCTCGCGCTCAAACACCATGCCGAAGTCGAATGGTCCGGGTTAATGCGTATGTTGCGGCGGGTGCGCTGGCTGCTGCTGGCCATGCTGATCCTGTATGGCTGGTTCACGCCGGGTGCCGCGCTGCTGCCGAGTCTTGGGGATTGGTCGCCATCACTGGTCGGGCTGCAGCAGGGCTTGCTGCGGGTGGCGGCTTTGCTGGCCATCGTGATTGCGGTGTATCTGTTGTTGGTGACCACACCGCGGGGTGACTTGGTCGGTGGGCTGCTCTGGTTCGGTCGGCCGTTGCGACGGCTCGGTGTGGATGACCACCGCTTCGCGGTGCGTCTGGTGCTGGCCTTGGAGGCGGTACCGCAAGTGCAGGGACTGGCCCGCGCGGCGCTGGAGACAGATGCCGGTGCATCGCGGCTGCAGCGTCTTAATCAAGCGTCCAGCCGGGTGCTGCAGGCGGTGCTGGAGCGGGCCGAAGCGCAGCATGGTGACATCCAGGTGCCCGATGCCCAGCCGGTGCCAGGTTGGCAGTGGTTGCTCCCGGTATTGACGGCCTTGTTGCTGGTGATTGTCGCAGCGGTCTGAAGTCAGTCATGACATCGGCCGGATGCGGTCTGCTACCATGCGCGTCATTCCAAACTCTTAAGGCAGCGAATGTAGATGCGCATAGCGCTCGGCATCGAATATGACGGCAGCCGTTTTTGCGGGTGGCAGCGGCAACCCCACGCGAGCAGCGTGCAGGCGTCCCTGGAGGCGGCGCTGTCAGTGGTTGCGGATCACCCGGTCGCAGTGGTCTGTGCCGGGCGTACCGATACGGGCGTGCATGCCACGGCGCAGGTGGTGCATTTCGACTCCGACGCCCCGCGCAGCATGCGTTCCTGGATCCTGGGCACGAACTCCAATCTACCCCCTGAAGTCTGCGTGATCTGGGCGCAGCCGGTTAGCGAGGATTTCCACGCCCGCTTCGGCGCCACCGGGCGTCGCTATCGCTATATCATCCTCAACCGCATTATGCGTCCCGCGCTGCTGCGCCAACGCGTGTCCTGGGATTACCGGCCCTTGGATGTCGCGCTGATGGCCGAGGCAGCCAATCGGCTGGTCGGTAAACATGATTTTTCATCTTTCCGTGCCTTGGCCTGTCAGGCCAAGAGCCCGGTGCGTGAGATCACGGCGCTGGATATTCACCGCAGCGGTGAATTCATCTATCTGGATGTTGCCGCCAACGCCTTTCTGCATCACATGGTGCGCAATATCGCCGGTACACTCATGACCGTCGGTGCAGGGGAACGGCCCGTCAGCTGGGTGGAAGAGGTGCTGGCGGTACGCGACCGTACTCTGGGTGGAGTGACCGCACCCGCAGACGGGTTGTATCTGGTTCAGGTCAATTATCCAGCGCAGTTTGGCGTACCCTGTGTGGCGCGCCTGCCCAGCCTGGGCTGAGCCCGCAACTGGCGGCGATGTGCAATGCAGTGGCACAATAGCCCTTTCCCGCCCAATTGAAGCAAATCAACGGACTATTGGTGTGAATGCGAGTGGCCCCGGCGTGCGGACGCGCGTTAAAATCTGCGGTATCACCCGTCCCGAAGACGGGCTGTGCGCGGCTGAGTTGGGTGTCGATGCGATCGGGTTGGTGTTTGTCGCGGCGAGTCCGCGCGCCGTGGATGCAATTCAGGCCGCAGAGATAACATCACGCTTGCCGCCGTTTGTCACCCGGGTTGGATTGTTCGTCGATGCGGCGGCTGAGCAGGTCAAGACGATATTGAGCACTGTAGCGCTGGATCTGTTGCAGTTTCATGGTGACGAATCGGTTGCCTATTGCGAACAGTTCGGTAAGCCCTATCTCAAGGCCGTGAGTATGCGACCGGACCGTGATGTCCCGACGTACATGGCGGGTTATCCCAGCGCCACGGGCTTTCTGCTCGACGCTTATCATCCGGCGCTGGCCGGTGGCAGTGGTGAGCAGTTTGACTGGGCGCGCGTACCGGCACATTGTGCGCAGTCCATCGTGCTGGCCGGCGGACTGCATCCCGGCAATGTCGCGGAGGCGATCCGGCGGGTACGGCCTTACGCTGTCGATGTCAGCAGCGGTGTAGAGTCGGCAAAAGGCATCAAGGACGCAAAGAAAATGACTGAATTTATGTTAGGAGTACAGCATGGCGACCACGAATCCATTAGCTAGTCCCACTCAGTGGAGCGATTTCCCGGATGCCAATGGGCATTTCGGTCCCTATGGCGGGCGTTTTATCGCCGAGACTTTGATGGAGCCGATTGAGGAATTGCGTGTGGCCTATGAGCGTCTGCGCAACGATCCCCAGTTCATCGCCGAACTCGATAACGATCTCGCGCAATATGTCGGTCGTCCCTCGCCGCTGTATCACGCTCAGCGCTGGAGCGCGAAGCTTGGTGGTGCGCAGATCTATCTCAAACGCGAAGACCTGAATCACACCGGCGCGCACAAAATCAACAACACCATGGGTCAGGGCCTGTTGGCGCGGCACATGGGCAAGACCCGCGTGATCGGCGAGACCGGTGCCGGTCAGCACGGTGTCGCGACCGCCACGGTGGCTGCACGTCTGGGTATGGAATGCGTCATCTATATGGGCGCTGAAGATATCAAGCGCCAATCCAGCAATGTCTATCGCATGCGTTTATTGGGTGCGACAGTGGTGTCGGTCGAGTCCGGTTCCAAGACGCTCAAAGATGCACTCAACGAAGCGATGCGTGATTGGGTGACCAACATCGACAACACCTTCTACATCATCGGCACGGTCGCCGGCCCGCATCCCTATCCGGCCATGGTGCGCGATTTCCAGGCCATTATCGGCCGCGAGGCGCGTACCCAGATTTTCGATCAGGCCGGCCGTTTGCCGGATGCGCTGGTTGCCTGTGTCGGTGGCGGTTCAAATGCCATTGGGTTGTTTCATCCCTTCCTGGATGATGCCGAGGTCGCCCTCTATGGTGTCGAAGGTGGCGGTGACGGTATCGCCAGTGGACATCATGCTGCGCCGCTCTGTGCCGGCACGCCCGGTGTCTTGCATGGCAATCGCACTTATCTGATCGAAGACAGCGATGGCCAGATTATCGAGACGCACTCTATTTCAGCTGGGCTCGATTATCCCGGTGTCGGTCCGGAGCATGCCTGGTTGAAAGATATCGGTCGTGCGCAGTATGTTGCCATCACCGATACCGAGGCGCTCGATGCCTTCCACAGTCTGACGCGCGTCGAAGGTATCATCCCGGCACTCGAATCCAGTCATGCGCTCGCCTATGCGATGAAACTCGCGCCGACCATGAACAAGGATCAGATCATCATCATTAATCTTTCCGGGCGCGGCGACAAGGATATTCATACCGTGGCGGCACACGAGGGCATCACGGTATGAGTCGTATTGCCGCACGTTTCACTGCGCTGGCCAAGGCTGGACGCAAGGCGTTGATCCCCTTTGTCACCGCCGGCGATCCCAACCCCGAAGTAACCGTGCCCTTGATGCATGCCATGGTTGCAGCGGGCGCCGACATTATCGAACTGGGTGTGCCGTTCTCCGATCCGATGGCGGATGGCCCGGTGATCCAGGCCGCCTGTGAGCGTGCGCTCAAACATCATGTGAGCCTGCGCAAGGTACTCGAGATGGTGAAGCAGTTTCGTGCGCAGGATAACGATACGCCCGTGATCCTGATGGGCTATCTGAATCCCGTTGAAGTCATGGGTTATGCGACCTTCGCGCAGGCCGCGCAGAGTGCCGGCGTCGATGGCGTGCTCAGCGTCGATCTGCCACCGGAAGAGGCGCATGATTTCCTGGATGAACTGAAAAAAGTCGCCATCGATCCCATCTTCCTGTTGTCGCCCAGCACCAGCGATGAGCGCGTGCGCAAGATCGCCGCTGTGGCCAGTGGCTTCCTGTATTACGTCTCGTTCAAGGGCGTGACCGGCGCCAATCGTTTGGATGTCGGTGCTGTTGCAGCCAAGCTCGGCAGCATTCGCAAGCTCACCCAACTGCCGCTCGGCGTCGGCTTCGGTATCCGCGATGCGCAGTCGGCCGCGGATGTGTCGGCTGTCGCGGATGCTGTCGTGGTCGGTAGCGCCCTGGTGAACCGTATCGCGGAACTCGCCGATCAACCGGAGAAAATCGCCGCCACCGTCAGCACAGTGCTTACGGAGATGCGTCGGGCGATGGATGCGCAACCCGCGCAGGCCGTGCAGCGATAAACTCATCTAGATACCGGAACTGAATTTATGAGCTGGTTCGAAAAGCTTCTCCCGACCCGCATCCGCACCGAAGGCGGTGCCAAACGCACGGTGCCGGAAGGCCTGTGGACCAAGTGCGATGTCTGCAGTGCGGTACTGTATCGCGCCGAGGTGGAACGCAATCTCGAAGTCTGCCCGAAATGTTCGCATCACATGCGCATGGGCGGACGTCGGCGACTGGAAGCCTTTCTCGACGCCGAGCCGCGCGAGGAAATCGGCGCCGAAGTGAAGCCAGTGGATATCCTCAAATTCAAGGACAGTAAGAAATACAAAGATCGTCTGGTGCAGGCACAGAAAAATACAGGCGAAGACGATGCGCTGATCGTTTTACAGGGCGAGGTGAAAGGTGTTCCTGTGGTGGCCTGCGCCTTCGAGTTCAGTTTCATGGGTGGCTCCATGGGTGCGGTGGTCGGCGAACGCTTTGTGCGTGCCGTGAATCGTTGCCTGGAAAAAAATCTGCCGCTGGTATGTTTTTCCGCCAGTGGTGGCGCGCGCATGCAGGAGGCGCTGTTCTCACTGATGCAGATGGCCAAGACCAGCGCCGCGCTCGCCAAATTGTCCAAGGCTCGGCTGCCTTTCATCTCGGTACTTACCGATCCGACCATGGGCGGTGTCTCCGCCAGTCTGGCCATGCTCGGTGACATCCATATCGGCGAGCCCAATGCGCTGATCGGTTTCGCGGGGCCGCGCGTGATCGAGCAGACCGTGCGCGAAACCCTGCCGGAAGGTTTTCAGCGCAGTGAGTTTCTGTTGCAGCACGGTGTCATCGACATGATTGTCGATCGTCGTGATCTGCGTGATCGTATTGCCAATCTGCTGAGCATTCTGCTGCACCGGAAAGCGCTCTGACTGCGTATTTTATTTTGCAGCAAAATGGTTGACCCGCATGCGCTTTGAAACGCTCGCCGAATGGTTGGCCTGGCAGGAGACGCTGCATCCCACAGTGATTGATCTGGGGCTGGAGCGGGTCAACGCGGTGGCCGCGCGTCTGGGTCTGCTGGCACCAAAACATACTGTGATTAGCGTTGCCGGTACCAACGGCAAAGGCTCCAGCGTGGCATTGCTGGAATCCATTCTTGTCAGTGCGGGGCATCGTGTTGGCAGTTATACCTCGCCGCATATTCTCAACTACAACGAACGCATACGTATTGATCGGCAACCCATCGCCGATGCCGATCTCATGCTGGCGTTTGAGCGCATCGATCAGGCGCGTGGTGATATTTCGCTATCCTATTTTGAATTCGGCACGCTCGCGGCCATGGATCTGTTTGAGCATGCCGCATTGGATGTTGCCCTGTTGGAGGTTGGACTTGGCGGGCGCTTGGACGCGGTGAATATTCAGGATGCCGATGTCGCGCTGATCACGGCTATCGGTATCGATCATGTTGATTGGCTGGGCCCTGATCGGGAATCCATCGGCCGCGAAAAGGCCGGTATTTTCCGCGCCGGTCGGCCGGCGATCTGTTCCGATCCAGCACCGCCGCAGTCGGTGCGGGCAACGGCTGCAGGATTGGCGGCGGACTGGTATGCACTGAATGAGCATTTCGGTTTTGAACTGCGGGACGCGTGCTGGGACTGGTGGGGGCCTGAGCTGCGCTTGATGGATTTACCTCCGCCGGCGCTACCCGGTCCGATCCAGGTGCAGAATGCCGCCGGGGTGTTGATGGTGTTGCACTGTCTCGGTGAGCGGCTCCCCGTGACCTTGCAGGCGCTTCATACTGGCCTGCAACAGATGCGTCTGCGCGGGCGCTTTGAGGTTGTGCCGGGCCCCATCGAGCATATTTTCGATGTCGCCCACAATCCCCATGCCGCCGTGCAATTGGCGGCTGCCCTGGCCGCACGGCCCTGCCGCGGTCGTACCCTGGCCGTCTGTGGCATGCTCGCGGATAAGGATGCGGCAGGTGTCGCGGCGGCACTCTCTGCGCAGGTGCAGAGCTGGTATCTTGGCGGATTGGACGGGGCGCGGGGACAATCTGCACAGCTGTTGGCGCAACGCATGGGTGTAGCTGATCAGAACACACATTTATATGCCGATGTTCTGGCGGCCTACGAAGCGGCCTGCGAAGCGGCTCAGACGGGTGATCGCATCCTGATCTTCGGTTCGTTTCACACCATAGCGGAGCTACTGCCTGCGGCCTATAATGCCGGCACGGTATGATCCGCAATCACCAAGCGAGGTAATGACGTGGACAATCTGGTCAAGCAGCGAGTCATCGGCGCAGTGGTATTGGTTGCTCTGGCAGTGATTTTTGTACCCATGTTGTTGGAGAAACCCGAGGACGCGTTGGGCCCCGTTGGCAGTAATCTTCCAACTTGGCCTGATCAGAGTGTCGCAGATCGTATTGAACCGCTGACTCTGCCCGAGCCGCCGGTCGAGGCCGACCCTGCTCAGGTGGTGCTGGATCAGCCGCCGGCGGATGCCGCTGCAAACGGTGATGCCGCAATGGCTGAAGCGGTGCAGCAATCGGCGCAGAATGCAGCTGATACGGCGGTATCTGAACCGGATCCAGTCGCGACCACGCCTGCTACCGCCCCCAGCACGGATGCGCCAGTTGTTGCTCCGGAACCTGCGCCTGCGGCAGAGCCTGCCACTGCAGTCGCCCCCAGTCCTGCTCCGGCTGCTGCCGTGGAACCCGCGCCTGCCGCGGCCTCTAAACCCCTCTCGGGCTGGGTCGTGCAGCTGGCCGCTCTGAGTAAACAAGACAATGCCCTGGCGCTGCGTGAACGCTTGCGGACCCTGGGTTACACCGCCTTTGTCGAAGAGATCAAGACGGCGAATGGCGTGCAGTATCGGGTACGGGTCGGGCCGGAACTGGAACGTGCCAATGCCGATAACCTGCGCAATCGTCTGGAAGAGCAGGTGAAGATCAAAGGCCTGGTGATGAAGTATCCCTGAGGATTGTCAGGTTGCGAGACGCAATCTGTAGCTGCCCCGCAGCATTTGTTACAATGCGAGACTTGGTGACAGGTTGGCGACAGGAGTGATCGTCGCAATCGACATTGAAACTGACGGGATGTCTGTAGGGCCTGATTGCAGGGCCGGGATCAGGTCAACTTAAACGGCGGACATCGGTGAACTGGGCGGATTATTTCATTCTCGGGCTGATTGGCCTTTCCATGCTGGTCAGTCTCTGGCGCGGATTTATCAAAGAGGCATTGTCACTGGCCACCTGGATCGTTGCTTTCCTGGTGGCATTGACGTTTTCCGATCCGTTCGCCGAGTTTCTGAAGACCTGGATAGAGTTGCCATCGGCGCGTGCTGCTGCGGCAATTGCCATTTTATTTATCGCAGTGCTGATACTTGGCGGACTGGTGGGTTTTCTGGCTGGTCAGTTGGTCAAGAAGACCGGCTTGGGCGGCACGGATCGCGTGTTAGGAACGGTGTTTGGTATCGCGCGTGGCGTATTGATTGTCGCGGTGATCGCGTTACTCGCCGGTCTGACCGCGTTGCCACAGGACCCCTGGTGGCAGTCCTCGGAATTGCTGCCACATTTTGAGCGACTGGCCCTGTGGCTGGCGGATTTCTTACCGCAGGACATGGCGGACAATGTTAGGTTCGATACTCCGGTGACACCGGGCTGAGCGCTAGGCGAGGTAGTACTGCAATGTGTGGAATCATAGGTATCGTAGGCCGCGACATGGTTAACCAGGCTCTGTATGACGGGCTGACCGTCTTGCAGCATCGTGGTCAGGACGCCGCCGGCATTATGACCAGTGATGATCAGCGCCTGTATCTGCGCAAAGATAATGGTCTGGTACGCGATGTCTTCCACACCCGCCACATGCTGCGCTTGCTAGGCAATATGGGTATCGGTCATGTGCGTTATCCCACAGCCGGTTGCGAGTCCAGCGCCGAGGCGCAACCGTTCTATGTTAACTCGCCATTCGGCATCAGTCTGGCGCACAACGGCAATCTCACCAACGCCAATCAGCTTAAACAGGATCTGTTCCGCGAAGATCTGCGGCATATCAATACCGATTCCGACTCGGAAATTCTGCTCAATGTTTTCGCGCATGAACTGCAACGTCAGGGCACGCTACGCATCGATGAAACGCATATCTTCGAGGCCGTCGCCGGCGTGCATCGGCGCTGCCGTGGTGCCTATGCCGCCGTGGCGATGGTGACCGGCTACGGTATTGTCGCCTTCCGTGACCCCTATGGCATACGTCCCATTGTGTTTGGTAAGCGTGAAACCCCCAAGGGCTCTGAGTACATGGTGGCCTCGGAAAGTGTTGCGCTGGATGTCGCGGGTTATGAGCTGGTGCGCGATGTGGCGCCCGGCGAAGCGATCTTTATTTCCCAGGACGGACAGTTGTTCACGCAGCAGTGTGCTGAAAAGCCGCGCTATGCCACCTGCATTTTCGAGTATGTCTATCTGGCACGACCGGATTCCATTATTGATGATGTCTCGGTGCATAAGGCGCGCCTGCGCATGGGCGAGAAGCTTGCCGCCAAGATTGAGCGTGAATGGAAAGATCACGATATCGACGTGGTGATTCCGATTCCGGATACCAGCCGTACCTCGGCGCTGCAACTCGCCAACAGCCTGGGTGTGAAATACCGCGAAGGATTCATCAAGAATCGCTATATCGGCCGCACATTTATCATGCCGGGCCAGCAGCAGCGCAAGAAATCGGTGCGTCAGAAACTCAATGCCATCGACCTGGAATTCCGGGACAAGAATGTGTTGCTGGTCGATGACTCCATTGTGCGCGGTACTACTTCAAAGCAGATTATCCAGATGGCCCGCGATGCCGGCGCCCGCAAGGTCTATTTTGCCTCGGCTGCGCCGCCGGTGCGTTTCCCGAATGTCTACGGCATCGATATGCCGAACCGCGAAGAATTGGTCGCGCACGGCCGGGATGTCGATCAGATCGCCGAGGAGATCGGTGCCGATCGCCTGGTGTTTCAGGATCTCAATGATCTGATCAGCGCGGTGCGCAAGGGCAACAACAAGCTCGGCACCTTCGATTGCTCGGTCTTCAGCGGTGAATATATAACCGGTGATGTAAACGGCGAGTATCTCGATAACCTCCAGAATCAACGCAGTGACAATGCCAAAACGGAACGTCGTGACGCGGAGGTTGATGAGGTCATCGGAATGTATAACAACGCCTGATCCCGCTCGCTGCTGTCGCTTGACAGCGGCAGATCGGTTATCTAGTCTTCAGGCATATGGCGCCAATTTGACTCAGCTTGCGGGCGCCTAATAAATACAGCTAAAGCGAGGGCAACCTGCTTTCGCGTGCGCTGGAGGCGGGTTTTTTTATGCCCGGAAAATGGCTGTTGGTCATCGACGTGGCGAGGATAATGTCATGGATTTTGAATTAGACGATTACGGTTTCGATACCCTGGCGATACGCGCCGGACAACACCGCACGGCGGAAGGTGAGCACGCGGAGCCGATTTTTCCAACCTCAAGCTATGTCTTCGCCAACGCGGCCGAGGCGGCCGCACGCTTCTCCGGCGCCCAGCCGGGCAACATCTATTCACGCTTCACCAATCCCACCGTGCGTAACTTCGAGCAGCGACTTGCCGCACTCGAAGGTGGTGCGGTCTGTGTGGCGACGGCCTCGGGTATGTCCGCGATCCTGGCGACCTGTCTGGGCTTGTTGAAGCAGGGCGATCACCTGGTGTCGTCACGCGCCGTGTTCGGTACTACGACAGTGTTGTTCAGTACCTACCTGGGGCGCTGCGGTATCGAGACCAGTTATGTACCGCTGGCAGATTTGGATGCCTGGAAGGCGGCGATACGACCCGAAACCCGCATGCTGTTTATCGAGACGCCCTCCAATCCGCTCACGGAACTTGGCGATATCGCCGCGCTGGCAGATCTTGCGCATGCGCACGATTGTCTGTTGGTGGTCGACAATTGCTTCTGCACGCCGGCATTGCAAAAGCCACTGGAACTGGGCGCGGATATCGTGATCCATTCGGCGACCAAATATCTTGATGGACAGGGGCGTTGTGTCGGCGGGGCGGTGGTTGGGGATGCCGAGCGTGTCGGCAAGGATGTGTACGGTTTCTTGCGTACCTGTGGACCGACCATGAGCCCGTTCAATGCCTGGGTGTTTCTGAAAGGGTTGGAAACACTGTCATTGCGGATGCGCGCGCACAGCGCGAATGCCGTGGCGCTCGCGACCTGGCTGGAGGCGCACCCGGCGGTAGCGCGTGTGTATTACCCGGGCCTGCCGTCACACCCGCAGCATGCTCTGGCAGTCAAACAGCAGCGTGATTTCGGTGGCATCCTCAGCTTCGAGACCCGCGGCGGTCAGGCGGATGCCTGGCGCGTTGTCGATGCCACGCGCATGCTGTCTATCACGGCCAATCTGGGCGATGTGAAAACCACCATCACCCATCCGGCGACCACCACCCACGGACGATTGACGCCGGAGCAGCGGGCGGACGCCGGTATCCGCGACGGGCTGATTCGAATCGCGGTGGGTCTGGAGGATATCGCGGATATTCGCGCGGATCTGGCGCGTGGGCTGGATGACCTGGCAGGTTGAGGCGCGAAGCAGGGTGGGCGTTGTTCGCTCACCCTGCTTCGATTACAGAATCAAGATTTGAACGGCAGCTTTGTTAACGCGCGCTACCATTGGAGGGTACGATTTTGCCGACGCCCCAATGCATGATGTCGGTATAGGCGAAGGCGGCGTCGGGACTCAAGGTGATGCCCGGTAGAACCCGTGCGATATTGACAGTGCACGTGCTTTCCTTGGCGCGCTCGATCTTGTCGCCGTTATAGCGTGGCAGGATCAGCAACTGCATAACCGCGGTTTGGTCCAGTTCCATAACCCCGTCGATATTGACCAGGTAGTAGGAAGCCCCGTTGGGACCGCGCAGTACACAGCTACCATGCACATGCACAGGATTGGGGCCCTCGTAGCCATAAGGCTCATACACTTCCAGAAGATGCCTGCATTCGTTCATGACACGCCCCCTGAAAAGCTGTAGTAGATGGCCCCAGAATGCGCCACAAAATTCAGTGCTGTCAAAGCGGATATTTGTCATGGCCAAACTTTACTAAATATTAAGCCTGAGGATGTGCCTGTTAAATGATTCGTAAGCTTATAACATTATGAATAATTTTCCTGGCAGCCCGACATCTTCGCGTGACCTGCTCTTGGCTTTCTATCAAGGTGCACTACAAGCAGTACAGGGCCGGCGTTGCGTGGCTGAACACCTGAAACGGCAGCCACTGCAGGGAAGGGTGTGGGCCGTTGCCGTCGGTAAAGCGGCGGCCAGCATGCTGGCGGGTGCGCAGGATGTCATACGCATCGAACGAGCCTTACTGGTCACCAAGCCGGGTTATGCGCCGGTGCATTGTGCTCCCTCCGTCGAGGTGATCGAGTCCGGCCATCCGGTACCCGATGAGCGCAGTCTTGCTGTGGGTCAACGGCTATTGGACTTGATGACGACGGCACCTGTCGATGTCGAATGGTTGTTTCTGATTTCGGGCGGCGCTTCCAGCCTGATTGAGGTGCTGCAGGAGGGTCTGATGCTGGCCGATCTGCAGCGCGTCAATCAGTGGTTGCTGGCGAGTGGTTTAGCTATAGATGAAATGAATGCAGTGCGTCGGCGTTTATCACGCATTAAAGGCGGTCAGCTCTGTGATTATCTCGGTGGACGGTCAGCGCGTGCTTTGCTGATTTCGGATGTGCCTGGTGATGATCCGCGCATAATAGGTTCAGGTTTGCTGGCAGCGGGCTACGCCGACAGCATTGCCGCCGAGAAACTGCCAGACTGGATTAATGGGCTGTTGGTAGGATTGCCTGAGGTGCCTGAGCAGACCGGCTGCGCGGGTGTGGAAACTCAGATCGTCGCACGGTTGGATCATGCCTTGGATGCAGTGACTGCGCAGGCGGATGCACAGGGCCTCACAGTCTTTCGATATCCCGAACGACTCATCGGCGAGGCTGCCGAGGTCGGGCGAGATTTGGCGCTGCAGCTGCGGGATGCTGCGCCCGGTGTACATCTATGGGGTGGCGAGACCACCGTCACGTTACCGGATCATCCTGGACAAGGCGGGCGTTGCCAGCAGCTGGCGTTGGCTGCCTCGATTGAGCTTGCCGGCGATGAGCGCATAACACTGCTCGCGGCCGGTACCGACGGGAGCGATGGCCCGGGTGAAATCGCGGGCGCCTGTATCGACGGTGGTACGCTCGCACGTGGGCAGCAAGAGGGTCTTGATGCACTTCATGCGCTTAAGCGTGCGGATGCCGGCGCCTTTCTGGAGGCCTGCGGCGATCTGCTCGAGACGGGGCCTACGGGAACCAATGTTACTGATTTAGTGATCGCCCTTAAGCATGCATAAGCCGGTTTCGTATAACAGATGCTGTTTTGTTTAATAGCAAGGTAATGTCGGACGTGGCCTCAGACTTGAATTCGACCCACATAAGTTCAGTAGGGCGCATTAGGCCGAAGGCCGTAATGCGCCGAATGTTTTAGCAAACACATCCGGCGCATTACGCTACGTTATTGCGCCCTACAGTGATGCGGCCGCACTGACTTGAGGCCTATCAAACCAACCGTTAGCGTATTTATTCATAATGGCAACCGATTTCTATACTGCAGCATTGAACTGTCTCGCGGAACCAGACCCGGCGCGCAAGTGCGCATTGACACAATCCGTCTGGTCAGACCTGCAAACAGGCCAGTTGAAAATCCGCCCTGAGAAGCATTGCACCTCACTCGACGCGCCGGGTAGACCTGAGCTGCCGCGATTAGTAGCTCCCAGAGAGCTGCCGCGACGTCGATTGCACAGTGACGCCGGGCGGGCGGCGTTGTTGCATGCGCTCGCGCATATCGAGTTCAATGCCATCAATCTGGCCTGGGACGCAGTGTGTCGGTTTGCGGATATGCCGGAGGCCTATTATCGTGACTGGGCTTTAGTTGCCGCCGAAGAGGCATATCACTTCGGTTTGCTACGTGATCGCTTGCAGGCCTTGGGTTTCGCCTATGGCGATCTGCCTGCGCATAATGGCTTGTGGGAAATGGCCTTGCAGACCCGGCATGATGTCTTGCTGCGCATGGCGTTGGTACCGCGGGTGCTTGAGGCGCGTGGGTTGGATGTGACGCCGGGTATGATGGAACGACTGCGTGAGGCCGGAGACCCCGAAAGTGTCGCGATATTGGAGATTATTCTCCGCGATGAAATCGGTCATGTCGCCATCGGTTCGCGATGGTTTGACTATAGCTGTGCACAACGCCATCTGACGCCTGCGACCACCTTCCGTGCATTACTCAAAGAGCATCTGCCGGGCAGGGTGAAAGGGCCGTTTCACCGCGCTGCACGCGAACAGGCAGGCTTCAGTGCTGAGGAATTGGATGATTTGGAGACCCTGGACAGGGGCGTGGAGTAATGATGAAACATTTTGTATGGCTGCTGGCGAGCGGCATGACCTGTTTTCTGCCGACTGTTTCGGCGGATGCCGCACAGGCCCAGGCTACGCTGTTGATGTGGGAGGAGCAGGAGGCCGGCGTTGCGCCTTATTCAAGTCGGATGTTGGTGACGGAAAATTATTTACGCAGCGATGACGGACATGATGATGGAGATTTCATACTTTTCGATCGTCAGACGCAGCGTATTTACAGTGTCAGTCACGAGCAACGATCCGTGCTGGTGATCGAAGCGTCGCAGCCGCCGGAGATGGTGCCGCTGCAGCCACCGCTGCAGGATTCACTGCAACCCGATCCGGAGGCGCCGAAAATCGCCGGGCAGTCGGCCAGTCATTTTCAACTCTCCAGCGGTGATCAGGTGTGTCTGCAGGCGACCGTGGTACCGGGCCTGATGCCGGATGTGGTTGCGGCACTGCGTGAAATGCAGGCAGTGCTCGCGGCGCGTCAGTACCGGGATCTGGACAAGACGCCGGAAGACTATCGCACGCCCTGTTTTATGGCGAACTACATTTATGCCATTGATCGGCATTTGCAGGCAGGCTTTCCTGTTTTAGAGCTGCGTCAGGATGGCTGGCAGCGCGCGTTGCTGGATTTCCACAGTGACCAGCCGGTTGCCGCCGAGTTGTTCTCAGTGCCTAAGGGGTATAGCGAGGAGCGATTGCAGTGATCCCCAGCAACCTTGCAGCGCATGAGTGACACGCAGGCTGACTGCTTTAGTGCAGGCGCAGATTGAGCAGCTGCAATGTTCCATTCTCGCACCGCAACAGGCTGCCCTGTTCGTACCAGTCTCCCAGTACGATGCGTTGCGCGGGCTGACCGCCTAACGTCAGTTGGTGTATGGCCGGGCGGTGGGTATGGCCATGGATCAGCCGAGTCACGCCGTGCTGCTGCAAGGTTTCCAACACCGTCAGTTGACTCACATCCATGATCTCGGCCTGCTTCTCGCCGGTACGCTGGCGGCTGGTTTCGCGCAGATCGGCGGCGATCCGGCGGCGTTCCGCTAAGGGCTTGGCCAGGAACTGGCGTTGCCAGTCTGGGTTGCGCACCATTTGACGGAACTGCAGGTATTCGTGATCGTCCGTGCACAGCGTATCGCCGTGCATTAACAGTGTCGGTGTGCCATCAAGGTTGATCAGGGTGGGATCGGCCAGCAGTGTGCAACCGGTCGCCTGGGCAAAATCGGCACCGATCAGAAAATCCCGATTGCCATGCATGACCCATATCGGCACGCCGCGCTGAGTCGTTGCGCGCAGTCCGCTCAGCACCTGCTGGTAATGCGCGTCGTCGTCATCATCGCCGATCCAGGCCTCGAACAGATCACCCAGGATATACAGCCCCGCACAATGCTGCGGGTCGAGATCGGCAAGGAAATCGAGGAACAGACGGGTCACGGCCGGGCGGCGCGCGTCCAGGTGCAGGTCGGAAATGAATAGCGTGGTGGTCACAAGAGATGGCCGGGGCGCGGATGGCCCCGGCACCAGTTGATTATTCGACGACGGTGACTTTTTCGATGACCACGTCTTCCAGCGGTACATCGCCGTGGCCGCCGCGGTTGCCGGTTTTGACCTTTTCGATGGCCTGGATCACATCCATGCCCTCGGTCACTTTACCGAACACGCAATAGCCCCAACCCTGTGAGTTCGGTGCGCTGTGATTGAGGAAGGCATTGTTCTTGGTGTTGATGAAGAACTGCGCCGTGGCTGAATGGGGGTCCGAGGTGCGCGCCATGGCAATGGTGCCGAGCTCGTTCTTCAGGCCGTTATCGGCCTCGTTTTTGATCTGGGCGCGGGTAGCCTTCTGAGACATGCCCGGCTCGAAGCCGCCGCCCTGGATCATGAAGTTGGGGATGACGCGGTGAAAAATGGTGCCGTCGTAGAAGCCGGCACGGGCGTATTCCAGGAAATTGGCGACAGTTTCGGGCGCCTTGGCGGCATCAAGTTCAAGGACAATCAGGCCCTTGTTGGTTTGCATCTGCACAGTCACAGTGGTGGCTCCTGTTGGTGACGGATTCGCGGTGGCTCCGCCGATGAAACAGCAGAACAGCACCAGACTCAGGGTCAATCGACGTAGGCTAAACATGGCGTGGCGCACTCCCTCGATCACGGAGGCGCCATGATATAGGGTTTGTGCGGTGCGAGAAAGTTACCCGCACCGGGTTGTGGTCTGGCGCAGGACGTTCAGGCGGTTCTCTGTCCTTGTCTGTCGCTTTGTCCACATCAGGGCTTTCCGTTACCATTGCCGCGCTATGACTCAGTCACCCATACAAACACCGGTTAAGACACGCTTCGCCCCCAGTCCGACGGGCGAAATCCATCTCGGCAATCTGCGTACGGCCTTGTTCAATGCCCTGGTGGCACAGGGTCAGGCGGGTGTCTTTTTATTGCGCATTGAAGATACCGATGCCGAACGCAGCCGTGATGAGTATGTCTCTGCGCTGCAGACCGAACTACAGTGGCTGGGGCTGGACTGGCAGGAAGGCCCCGGCATCGGCGGTGCCGCGGCACCCTATCAACAGTCCGCGCGTGCAGCGATCTATGCGCGGTATTTTCAGACGCTGGAACAGCATGATCATGCCTATCCCTGCTTCTGCAGTCCGGAAGAGCTGAGTATCGCGCGCAAGGTGCAGCAGGCATCGGGTCGTCCACCGCGCTATCCCGGCACCTGCGCGCGGCTGACGCCGGAGCAACGCCAAGCCAAAATTGCGCAAGGCCTCAAGCCGACCTTGCGCTTCCGGGTTCCGGATGGCCGAGACATCATCTTCGAGGATCTGGTGCGTGGACCGCAATCCTTCCGCAGTGATGACATCGGTGATTTTGTGGTGCGCCGCGGTGACGGCAGTGCGGCATTCTTCTTCTGTAATGCCCTCGATGATGCGCTGATGGGGGTCACTCATGTGCTGCGCGGCGAAGATCATCTGGCGAATACGCCACGCCAATTGCTGATCCTGGAAGTGCTGGGATTTGCGGCACCTCAGTATGGGCATATTGCGCTGATCGTCGGTGACGATGGCAGCCCATTATCCAAGCGCAATGGCAGCAACAGTATCCGTGAACTGCGCGAGGCGGGCATCTTTCCCCTGGCGCTGATCAATCATCTTGCACGCTTGGGGCATACCTACGATGCGGATGGTTTCATGCCGCTGAGTGAATTGGCCGCGCAGTTTGATTTCAAACGTCTGGGGCGGGCGCCGGCACGCCACGACCCGGCGCAGCTGCAACATTGGCAAAAAGAGGCCTTGGCGCGTTGTACGGACACCGAACTCTGGGAGTGGATGTCCGCACGCACCTATCAAGAGGGGCATCAAATCCAAGCGTTAGTGCCGGTGGGTGCTGAACTTAGCTTTGTACACACCGTGCGCGAGAATATCCTGACGCCACTGGACGCCTATCTCTGGGCAGGTAACCTCTACGCGGCCGCGGATGCCTTCGATCCCGATGCCCGGCAGGTTGTCCAGTCAGCAGGGCCGGATTTTTTCCGCCAGGCGCAGGCTGCGTTGACCGAGGCCGGTGACTTCAAGGCCTATACCAAGGCACTTTCGGTGTCGAGTGGTTGTAAGGGGAAAGAGTTATTCATGCCGTTGCGCGCTGCGCTAAGTGGGCAGCTGACGGACCCGGAGCGTGGTGGTATTTGGCGTCACGGCCCGGAGCTGGCGCGCATCTGGTCGCTATTGGGAAGCGCGCGGGTGCGCGAACGTCTGTCCGCCGCTGAACATTGCGGTTCAACCATTGTCTAGGTCCTGCCATGCTGCATATTCATAACAGTCTCACGCGCCGCAAAGAGCCTTTCCAGCCGATCGAGCCCGGTAAGGTGCGCATGTATGTCTGCGGCATGACCGTGTATGACTACTGTCATGTCGGGCATGCGCGGGTCATGGTGGTGTTCGATGTGATCGCCCGTTATCTGCGTGCTTCAGGTTACAAACTCACCTATGTGCGCAACATTACCGATATCGACGACAAGATAATCAAGCGTGCACAAGAGAGCGGTGAGGAATATACCGCACTGACCGAACGCTTTATCCAGGCCATGCATGAAGACAGTGCCGTGCTTGGGGTGTTGCCGCCCGATCAGGAGCCGCGTGCCACGGCTTCCATGAATGACATCATTCGCATGACGGGAATACTGATCGAGCGCGGTCATGCATATCCAGCCGCCAATGGGGATGTGTATTACGACGTATCCAGCTTTGCGGCTTATGGGAAATTGTCGGGCGAGAAGTCGGATTCGCTGCGTGCCGGCGCCCGCGTCGATGTCGATGAGGGTAAAGACGATCCGCTGGATTTTGTGTTGTGGAAAGCCGCCAAGCCCGGTGAGCCCTATTGGGACTCCCCCTGGGGTCGTGGCCGACCCGGTTGGCATATCGAGTGTTCGGCCATGTCGACTTGCTGTCTCGGCGAGCATTTCGATATTCATGGCGGCGGTATGGATCTGAAGTTTCCGCACCATGAAAACGAGATTGCGCAGTCAGAAGGGGCGACCGGCAAAAAATTCGTCAATTACTGGATCCATAATGGCTTCGTCCAGGTTGATGAAGAGAAGATGTCAAAATCGCTGGGTAATTTCTTCACCGTGCGTGAGGTGCTGGTGCGCTATCGCCCGGAAGAGATCCGTTTCTTTATTTTGGGTAGTCATTACCGCAGTCCATTGAACTACACCGAAGATAATCTCAATAAGGCACGCAGTGCGCTGGTGCGTCTGTATACCGCTCTGCGCGGTGCGGATGTGGCTTCCGGTAACCGGTTGGATGCCTATACCGGACGTTTCCAGGCCGCGATGGATGACGATTTCAACACCCCAGAGGCTCTGGCTGTACTGTTCGAACTGGCCAATGTCCTTAATCGCGCACGTGAACTGGGTGAGCCGATTGTGGATTTTGCTGCGACCCTGCGTGAACTGGGGGAATGTCTCGGCATTCTGCAGGATGATCCGGACAGCTATTTGCAGGCTGGCAGCGGAACGGGCCTCAGCGACACGGAGATTCAGGCGCTGATCGACGCCCGTCGAGCCGCGCGTGTCGCCAAGGACTGGGCGGAATCTGATCGGGTTCGAGATGTCCTCAAGGATCAAGGTGTGATCCTGGAAGATGGCCCGCAGGGGACCACCTGGCGCCGCGCCTGAGAAGTTTGAACTGCGTCAAGTTTTGTCATACCCGGCCGCTAGTATGGCAGTGGCCGGATTGCCCAAAAATCAATGAATTAACAAAAATGTCGGGTGTCGCTGAGGATCAGTGACGCATGGCAGCGGGCAGACAAGTATGAGCGAACGATTTTTCAGACTAATCGTGGGGACGCTGCTGTTGGCGTTCCTGTATTTCGAACTACCCGGCGCCATTCCCATTCTGATCGGTGTTCTCCTGTTGGAGGGGATCACCAATTACCGAATACCCCTGATTGTGTCTCGGCTGCGTTTGGCCGGGCAGGGCGCATTTGCTGACAGTTGTGAATTAACGCCAGAGGCGCATCTCGCCCGTATTCCCTTCGATGCTGAACGTGCATGGCGGCTGGCCGTGGCCGCAATGCTGGCCATTACCGTTTATGTTTTCAATGAACAGCTGTGGTTTTTCCCCTGGTTTATGGGTTTTGCCATCTTCGGCGCTGGCCTGAGCGGGGTCTGTCCGGTATTGATCAGCCTCAAGCTCATAGGATTCAGATGACACTGCCACGGGTAGAGTGTGGCGTCGCCACGGATCTCCGTGGACGGTTGCCGATAAAAATTACCGGTATCGTCTTTTGGGGCATGATGCTGGTAGGGCTGATTTTTTCGTTGATCCAACTGCAAACCCTTGAGGATCAGCTGATCGGACGTCATGTTGTCAATGCCGATCGATTTTCCAAAACGCTAAGTGAATATCTGGTCCTGGAGCCGGAGTCTAATTCGAAGCAGCTGAATGCATTTATCCAGTCACAATTGAACGAATACGGTTTCACAGGAGTTGTGCTGCACAGCGCTGCGAATGTGCAGCGGATCGGTGATACTCCGGAGAGTGGTGTTTATATCGACCGATCTCTGTCTGATTATGTCTTGCTTGAACAAACGCATGGCTACAATCGGCTGTGGCTCTATCACCAGGATATCCAAGAGGCTGTCGGCGACAAACGTAAAGAATTGTTGCTCACGATGGGCGCCTTGTTCCTCGCCTTTGGATTTATTCTGCAATGGATATTGCAGCGAGTACTGACCCGACCTTTTCTGCATATGGTGTATACCGCTCAGCGTTTCGCGGATGGGAGCACGGAGGCGCGTTTCGATGAGCGGCGAGTTGATGAATTTGGCTTTCTCGGGAAATTCTTCAATAAGGCACTCGATTTTCTGTTGGTGCAGCAGGATGAGTTGCGCGAGGCGCTTAATCGGGTGCGCGAGTCAGAGACGGCGCTGTATCAGGAAAAAGAGCGTGCCGAAGTCACGCTGTACTCGATTGGCGACGCCGTTATAACCACGGACGAAAGTGGGCGGGTGGATTACTTCAATCCGGTTGCGGAGCGACTGACTGGTTGGGTACTGGAAAATGTGCAGGGCAAACCGCTATGCGAAGTGATGCGGTTAGTCAACGAGAATACCCGCGAAACAGTTGCCAATCCGGTTGAGCTGTGCCTGAAGTGTGGTGAAATTCTGGAGCTGGCTGAACACACCTTGTTAATCCGCGATGATGGCGAAGAGGTTGCCATTGCGGATTCTGCGGCGCCAATCCGTGATAGAGCTGGGCACATCATCGGTGCCGTAATGGTGTTTCACGACGTTGGTCATGCGCGCAAACTGGCGCGCCAGTTGTCGTATCAGGCAACTCATGATGCACTGACAGGATTGTATAACCGACGCGCCTTTGAGGAGCAGCTCAAGGAATCGTTGGAGTCGGCCCGTGAAGAAGAGCGCGAGCATGCCTTGTGTTATCTCGATCTGGATCAGTTCAAAATCGTCAACGACACCTGCGGACATATCGCAGGGGATGAAATGCTCAAACAGCTTGCCCATCTGCTGCAGAGTAAAGTTCGCGAGGCGGATGTGCTGGCCCGCCTGGGTGGTGACGAGTTCGGCGTATTATTGCGTTACTGCGCGCTTGACCAGGCGCGGGTGATCGCAGAGGATCTGCGGCGCACCGTCCGCGACTTCCGCTTTATCTGCGACGAGCATAGTTTTGAGACTGGCGTGAGTATCGGTGTGGTAGCGGTGGATGGCCGCACGCATAATCTGGTCGAGGTGCAGAGTGCGGCCGATGTGGCCTGCTACGCGGCCAAGGAGGGTGGCCGTAATCGTGTGCATCTGTATGTGCCGGATGATCATGAATTACAGCAGCGTCAGGGTGAAATGCGCTGGGTCTCGCGTATCCATAAGGCGATGGCCGAAGATCGCTTCTTGTTGTACTGCCAGCCGATCCTGCCGGTGGACGAGCGGTCAGTGCTGCCTAACCATTTTGAGATATTACTGCGCATTCAGGATGAGGATGGCCAGGAAGTGCCTCCCATGGCGTTTATCCCTGCTGCTGAACGTTACAATCTGATGCCCATGATCGATGGCTGGGTTGTGCGGAATGTTTTGCGCAGAGTGCAGCAGTCCGGCATGCGTCTGCAGAACTCTATCTGGACCATTAATATTTCTGGTCGGTCACTGGGTGACGAGGAATTTCTGCAGCTGATCTCGCAAGAACTCGAGGCTACGGAATTTCCCGCTCAGCAGATCTGTTTTGAAATTACCGAAACGGCGGCCATCGCCAACCTGCGCAGGGCGAGTCGTTTCATCAAAATGCTCAAGGCCAAAGGTTGCAAGTTCGCACTGGATGATTTCGGCAGTGGTTTGAGCTCGTTCGGCTACCTGAAAAATCTTGAGGTGGATTACCTGAAAATCGATGGTAGCTTTGTGCGGGATATTGTTACCGACAAGATTGATCGGGCCATGGTCGAGGCCATCAATAATCTCGGGCATGTGATGAATATCCGCACGATCGCCGAGTTTGTTGAAAATCAGCAGATTCTGGATGTGTTGCGTAGCTTGAAGGTGGATTATGCGCAGGGCTATGGGATTGCCCGACCACTACCGTTGATTCAGATGCTTGATTCCATTCATTCAAAGCCAAAAGTGCAGAACAGCGCGGGGTAGTGCCGAAGGCGTACAGTTCAATCGTGAAACTGTTCTGCGGCAAGTAGCGCGTTCTGCAGTAAGATGGCCACCGTCATCGGTCCCACACCTCCGGGGACGGGTGTAATCCACGCGGCGCGCTGGCTGGCGGTCGCAAATTCCACATCCCCCACCAATTGACCGTCAGCTGTGCGATTGATGCCAACATCAATGACGGTTGCCCCGGGTTTTACCCATTCACCTTTAACCAAGCCAGGTTTACCCGCAGCGACGACCAGGATATCCGCGCGTCCGACATGAGCGGCGAGGTCCTTGGTGAAGCGATGGCAGGTTGTAACGGTGCTGCCGGCGAGTAGCAATTCCAGTCCCATCGGACGTCCGACATGATTGGAGGCGCCGACCACGACGGCCTCGCGGCCATAGAATTCCTCGCCAATCTTGTTCAATAAGGTGATGACGCCATAGGGAGTGCAGGACCTTAGCATCGGCATACGAATGGCCAAGCGACCGATATTATAGGGATGGAAGCCATCCACATCCTTGTCCGGACGGATGCGCTCGACGACCGTCTGCGCATCGATATGGGCGGGCAGGGGTAACTGCACCAAAATGCCATCGATATTGGGATCGGCGTTCAACGCATCGATCAGCGCCAGGAGTTCATCTTGACGGGTCTCGGATGGCAGGTCGTGCGCGGATGAAGTGATGCCGGCGTCCTCGCAGCCCTTGCGTTTATTACGCACATAGACTTCAGAGGCTGGGTTGTCTCCGACCAGAATGACGGCAAGGCCGGGCGCACGCAGGCCCCGGGCGGTGCGCGCATCGACACGAACACGGAGCTCGCGGCGAATATCGGCAGCGATGGTTTTGCCATCAATCAGTTGGGCGGTCATCAGTGCGTGATCCAGGTTACGACAGTGCAGGATGTGAAGAGGGCGCGATTCTCGCATGCAGTCCGCGGGATTCACAAGCCGACATGCGGAGGATTGCCCCGATTATTCCCTATGATATGGCGTTGACGCCCTACAGGGCCTACGCGTATCATCTGCGCCCTTGCCAACGCCCGTGTCAGGGTGTGGGCGGAGCGCGGGGTATAGCGCAGTCTGGTAGCGCGCCTGCTTTGGGAGCAGGATGTCGGGAGTTCGAATCTCTCTACCCCGACCAATTCGCTGGCCACGCAGGTTGTGGCCAGGTTAGTACCCGTGACAGGATGCAACCTTTGCGCCCGTAGCTCAGCTGGATAGAGCATCGGCCTTCTAAGCCGAGGGTCGCAGGTTCGAGTCCTGCCGGGCGCGCCATTTGCAAAGTCCGGCGTGTTCCAAGTCGTTTTATGGTGGGCGTAGCTCAGTTGGTAGAGCCCCGGATTGTGATTCCGGTCGTCGTGGGTTCGAGTCCCATCGTCCACCCCAAATTGGGCCATTTCAAAATGGTCGGGTTGTTGTGCCAGTGCCTGAATTCTGGTCCAATGGCCGCCCGATTACGGGCCGTTAGCTCAATTGGTAGAGCAGTTGACTCTTAATCAATTGGTTGTAGGTTCGAGTCCTACACGGCCCACCAACTCTCCCAGCCTTTCCAGCTTTCAGTTTCCCGTCGATATTTCTCGAACTTTCAGTCTGTTTAGGGCTACGCCTGGCTCAGTCATGGCGCTATAATGCCCGCGATTTCGCTGCTTGCGAGGAAAAGGGGCGCGATAAGCGAATGTGGCGGAATTGGTAGACGCGCTGGATTTAGGTTCCAGTGGGGTAACCCGTGAGAGTTCGAGTCTCTCCGTTCGCACCATTATTACATCCCGGGGCCGAGTCATGTGGTCATCGGGCATAATGAAACCGGGCTTAACAACGGTATTCCTGGTCAATAGAGTGGCGGCTGATGTCTTTCACGACATCAGATTGTCTTTTAGCTTAAAGGTGAACACATGCAAGTCTCTGTAGAAACGACGGGTACTCTGGGTCGACGTATGACCGTGCAGATACCGGCTGAACGTATTGATCAAGAAGTTGAAAGCCGATTGAAGTCGCTGTCGCGATCCGCGCGTGTGGCCGGTTTCCGGCCGGGCAAGGTGCCGATGAAGGTTGTGCAGCAGCGCTACGGTCGTCAGGTGCATCTTGAGGTTGCCGGTGACGTGATGAGTTCGACGTTGCAGGAGGCGCTGTCTCAGCAGAACCTGCGCCCTGCCGGAGAGCCGAAGCTGGAACCGCGTACGGTGGAGCAGGGCAAGGCCCTCGAATATGTTGCTGTGTTCGATGTCTTCCCGGAGTTTGAGCCGGTATCGCTGAGCGGTATCACGCTTGAGAAGCCGGTGGCATCAATTGCTGAGCAGGATATTGTCGCCATGCTGGACAAGCTGCGTCAGCAGCGCGCGAGTTGGGAACAGGTTGCGCGCGCCGCGCAGAAGGGAGATCAGGTCACGGTCGATTTTACGGGCACGATAGAAGGTGCTGAATTCTCCGGTGGCAGTGGTTCTGGTATGAAACTGGAGATTGGCAGCAATCGTCTGATCGACGGCTTCGAAGAAAAGCTGATCGGCCTTAAGGCCGGTGAAGAGGCCACTTTAGATCTGCGCTTCCCTGACGATTACCACAGTGCTGATGTTGCCGGTAAGCCGGTACAGTTCAAGGTCAAGGTGACCAGCGTCGATGCACAAGTTCTTCCCGAGATCGATGATGACTTCGCCAAATCCCTGGGCGTGGACAGCGCTTCTGCGCTGCGTGATGAAGTCGCCAAGAATATGGGTCGCGAACTCGAACAGATGGTCACTGCGGTAGTTAAGGAGCGTGCATTCAATGAGCTGCTTGACCGCAACAAGATCGAAATACCGGAAACCTTGCTCAATGAAGAAATAGATCGTTTGGCAAATGAATCCCATGAGCAACTCGGTGGTAGCAATCAGAGCGTCAAACTACCGCGGCATTTGTTCGAAGATCGAGCGCGCCGCCGTGTGAGTCTCGGCTTGATCATCGGCGAGATCATCAAGCGCAATGGTATCCAAGTGGACCCCGAACGTGTACGGCGTACCGTCGAGAGTTTGGCCGCCAGCTACGAGAATCCGGACGAAGTGGTCAAGTGGTACTATGAAAATCGTGAAGCGATGACCAGTGCCCAATCGCTGGTGCTCGAAGAACAGGTAGTGGAGTGGATACTCAGCCAGGCTCAGGTGGAAGAAAAGACCTATACTTTCGATGAGTTGACTGAAGTTCGTAAGACATTGAATGCCTAAAGGATCAATACCCATGACCGATATCTATGGTAAGCCTGGCGCGCAACATGCCACCGCACTGAACTTGGTGCCAATGGTGATTGAACAGACCGCGCGCGGTGAGCGTGCCTATGACATCTATTCACGTCTGCTCAAGGAGCGCGTGGTTTTTGTAGTGGGTCCGGTCGAGGATTACATGGCGAATGTGATTGTCGCTCAGCTGCTCTTCCTGGAATCTGAGAACCCGGACAAGGATATCCATCTGTATATCAATTCTCCCGGCGGTTCGGTCAGTGCAGGGTTGGCAATCTACGATACGATGCAGTTTATCAAACCTGACATCAGCACCATGTGCATTGGTCAAGCGGCGAGCATGGGTGCCGTACTTCTGACGGGCGGTGCAGCGGGCAAACGTTATTGCCTGCCGCATTCGCGAATGATGATTCATCAGCCCTTGGGCGGTTTTCAGGGGCAGGCGTCAGATATCGACATCCATGCCAAAGAGATTCTGCTGGTACGCGAGCGCCTGAATAGCATTCTTTCCAAACACAGCGGGCAGCCGATGGAGCAGATTCAGAAGGATACTGACCGCGATAATTTCATGAGTGCCAGCCAGGCTTGTGATTACGGCTTGATCGATAAGGTACTGAGCCAGCGTGCTGGGGAAGAGGTTAAGGCCTGATGCTACAAGGAATATTCCTCAGATAGGCACAGGGATTGCTTGTCATTACAGCGGAACCGTAGTTGAATGGGCACGAGATGGGCATGTCAGGTGGCAAGAATGAGCCATCTTGGCAAATTCCCGGGTGAAGTGGCCGATCTGTGCCTGAGCTGATAGAGGGTGGAATATGAGTAACGAGCGTAACGGCAAGGGTGACGACGGCAAGCTGCTGTACTGTTCGTTCTGCGGCAAAAGCCAGCACGAAGTACGCAAGCTGATCGCTGGACCTTCCGTGTTCGTGTGTGATGAATGCGTCGAACTCTGCAACGACATCATCCGCGAAGAAATGCAGGAAAAGGCCACGGCCAGTGGTAACAAACTGCCTAAACCTCATGAGATCAAACAAGTCCTGGACGAGTATGTCATCGGCCAGGAACGCGCCAAGAAAGTCCTCGCGGTGGCTGTCTACAACCACTACAAGCGTCTTGATGCCCGCAGCCGCAAGGAGGATGTCGAGCTATCAAAGAGTAATATTCTCCTGATCGGTCCGACCGGTTCAGGTAAGACGTTGCTGGCTGAGACCTTGGCCAGATTACTGAATGTGCCCTTCACCATAGCAGATGCCACGACCTTGACCGAAGCGGGCTATGTCGGTGAAGACGTCGAGAACATCATTCAGAAATTACTGCAGAAGTGCGATTACGATGTCGAAAAGGCGCAGACTGGCATTGTCTACATCGACGAAATCGACAAGATTTCGCGCAAATCCGATAACCCGTCAATTACCCGTGATGTGTCGGGAGAGGGTGTGCAGCAGGCATTGCTCAAACTGATCGAGGGCACGGTTGCCTCGGTGCCACCACAAGGCGGTCGCAAACATCCCCAGCAGGAGTTCCTGCAGGTCGATACCAGTAATATTCTATTCATCTGCGGTGGCGCTTTTGCGGGCCTCGATAAAATTATCCGCAGCCGTTCTGAGAAGGGCGGTATCGGCTTCTCTGCCGAGGTCAAGAGCAAGGACGATTCCCGTAATGTTGGACAGATCCTGTATGGCGTTGAGCCTGAGGACTTGATCCGCTATGGCCTGATTCCTGAGTTTGTCGGTCGTTTACCCGTAGTCGCCACACTGGAAGAGCTTGATGAATCAGCTTTGGTGCAGATTCTCACCGAGCCGCGCAACGCTATTACCAAGCAATACGGCAAGTTGTTCGAGATGGAAGGCTGCGAAATCGAATTCCGTGATGACGCTTTACGGGCGGTTGCCCGCAAGGCGATGGAACGGAAAACTGGCGCACGTGGTCTGCGTACGATTCTGGAGCAGATCCTGCTCGACACGATGTACGACCTGCCCTCTATGGAAAATGTCCTCAAAGTTGTTATTGACGAATCAGTAATTACTGGTGACTCAAAGCCTTATATGCTCTTTGATGCGTCGGAACAACGCGCCGCCTCTGATTGAAATCCAGCCCGGCCAGTATGGCCGGGCGCGCTCTTTTCCCACTAGCAGCTCCTACCAGTTTTGGCGCAGAACTTGCGTTAATAATTGCGTGAGACATTTTCGATTCCTCCATTGAATCGAACGTGTTCTGCCCACATATATGAATGCGTGCCGGGGCAGCCTTTTCATGGCCTCGGTTAACACGCGCAACTCGCACCCCAAAGAGGGAATCCCGAATGGAGCATGAGGACGAGAAAACCACCATGACAGATCAGACAAAAGCGACAATTCCGGTTCTGCCGCTACGCGATGTAGTTGTTTATCCGCACATGGTGATTCCGCTGTTTGTCGGTCGCGAGAAATCCATTCGCGCACTCGACACGGCCATGCAGAACGACAAACGCATTCTGTTGGTTGCGCAGCGCAGCGCCGATGTGGACGATCCGCAGGTCGAAGACATCCATAGCATCGGGACACTCTCGAGTATTCTGCAACTGCTCAAATTACCGGATGGCACCGTCAAGGTTTTGGTGGAGGGCGCCGAACGGGCCCGCATCATTGGCTTTGACGAAACCGAAGAGTTTTTCTCTGCAGAGATAGAGTCTGCCGAACCCAGCGCCACAGCCGATGACCGTGAGGTCGAAGTGATGATGCGCTCGCTTCTGGCGTTATTCGACCAGTACGTTAAATTGAACAAAAAAGTTCCGCCGGAAATCCTGACTTCGTTGTCGGGTATCGATGATGCCGGCCGCTTGGCGGACACCATCGCGGCGCACATGTCGCTGAAGATCGAGGAGAAGCAGCATATCCTCGAAATCGATTCAGTGCGTGGACGTCTCGAACACCTGATGGGCTTGATCGAAGGTGAAATCGACATCCTGCAGATTGAGAAGCGCATCCGCGGTCGCGTCAAGCAGCAGATGGAAAAGAGTCAGCGCGAGTACTATCTGAATGAACAGATGAAGGCCATTCAGAAAGAGTTGGGCGATCTCGAAGACGCGCCGAACGAAATCGAAGATCTGCAGCGCAAGATCGAAAAGGCCGGCATGACCAAGGAAGCTCTCGAAAAGGCCAATACCGAACTCAACAAACTGAAAATGATGTCGCCCATGTCGGCTGAAGCGACGGTGGTGCGCAACTATATCGACTGGTTGGTCAGTGTGCCCTGGAAGAAGCGCACCAAGATTCGCCATGACCTTGCCATGGCTGAGCAGGTGCTGGAAGAAGATCACTACGGTCTGGATAAGGTGAAGGAACGCATCCTTGAGTATCTCGCCGTTCAACAGCGTGTGCGCAAGCTGAAAGGGCCGATTCTCTGTCTGGTGGGGCCGCCGGGTGTTGGTAAGACCTCCTTGGGCCGTTCCATTGCTCGCGCCACCAACCGCAAGTTTGTACGTATGTCATTGGGTGGAGTGCGTGACGAGGCCGAGATTCGCGGTCATCGCCGCACATACATTGGTTCGCTGCCGGGTAAATTGGTGCAGAATCTTTCGAAGATAGGTACACGTAACCCGTTATTCCTGCTCGATGAGATCGACAAGATGTCGATGGATTTCCGTGGCGATCCCTCGTCAGCATTGCTCGAAGTGCTCGATCCGGAGCAGAACAATACCTTCAGCGATCATTATCTAGAGGTGGATTTCGACCTGTCGGACGTGATGTTTGTGGCAACAGCCAATTCACTGAATATTCCAGGACCTTTGCTGGATCGTATGGAAGTGATCCGCATCCCGGGTTACACCGAAGATGAAAAGATCAATATCGCCAAACGTTATTTGCTGTCAAAACAGATCAAGAACAACGGTCTGCGCAAAGATGAACTGAGTATCGGCGATGCAACACTCCGTGACATCGTGCGTTACTACACACGCGAGGCCGGCGTCCGCAATCTTGAACGCGAGATTGCCAAAATCTGCCGCAAGGTCGTCAAAGAACTGTTGCTCAAGAAAGACGATCGCAAGATCAGCGTGGTACCCAAGAATTTGGATAAATATCTTGGCGTCAAACGGTTCCGCTATGGTCGCGCTGAGGTGCATGATCAGGTTGGACAGGTGACGGGCCTGGCTTGGACCGAGGTCGGCGGTGAACTACTGACCATTGAATCAGCAATCGTGCCGGGTAAAGGGCGTCTGATACACACCGGCCAGCTCGGCGATGTGATGCAGGAATCCATCCAGGCGGCGATGACGGTCGTGCGCAGCAGGGCTGCCATCCTCGGTATAGATCCGGATTTCTACCAGAAATTCGATATCCATGTGCATGTGCCGGAAGGCGCAACCCCGAAAGACGGGCCGAGCGCGGGTGTGGGCATGTGTACCACCCTGGTCTCCGCGCTGACGAAGATACCGGTGCGAGCGGATGTCGCGATGACCGGTGAGATAACCTTGCGCGGTGAAGTGCTGCCGATCGGTGGTCTCAAGGAAAAGCTGCTGGCTGCACATCGCGGCGGTATAACGACGGTGCTGATCCCCGATGAAAATCAGAAGGATCTGGTTGATATACCCAAGAATGTTAAGGATCACCTCGACATCCGTCCGGTAAAGTGGATTGATGATGTGTTGCAGGTTGCCTTGCAGCATATGCCGACACCTGCGAGCACTGATACAGGTGAAGCCGAGGAAAGCGTCGGTACAGATGAAAAGAAGGGTGAGTCAAAAGCCAAGCGCAAGCGTTCATCTGTTCGCGCTCACTGATAAAATTCATTCTGCAATCAATAAGGGCGGTAATGCATAGTATGCATTACCGCTTTTTCTTTTGGCCCTTTGTTGACAGCGCTTCCAGCACCTTGGTATAAAGTGCCGCGTGCCTGTCCGGATAATTTCCATTAACAATGTAAATCCCGCGCATCAGCACGAACATTTTTTGGCTACCCGACCCACCCGGGCACCCAGATCTCCATATCCGTAAGAGCAAGGCGCATCCCACCCAGATTTCATGCGGGGGGAAGGAGCATTTATTTATGAATAAGGCAGAACTAATTGAAGCAGTTGCCGATGCAGCTGAACTGAATAAAGCAGCAGCAACCAAAGCAGTGGATGCGGTGTTGAATAGCGTTACCGAAGCACTGAAAAAAGGTGAGCAGGTAACACTGATTGGTTTCGGTACATTTGAAGTCCGTGAACGCGCAGCAAGGGCTGGCCGCAATCCCCAGACCGGTGCTGCGATAGAGATCAAGGCCTCCAAGGCGCCGGCATTTAAGGCTGGCAAAGCCCTTAAGGATGCCGTAAACTAGCGCGCTGCTCGGGGTGCTTAGCTCAGCTGGTAGAGCGTCGCCCTTACAAGGCGAATGTCGGGGGTTCGATCCCCTCAGCACCCACCAGGGTTATGTGGAGTGGTAGTTCAGTTGGTTAGAATACCGGCCTGTCACGCCGGGGGTCGCGGGTTCGAGTCCCGTCCACTCCGCCATCTCTAATAAAAGGGCGCCCTTGCTGGGCGCCTTTTTACTTTGTAAAGTCCGTGGATCCGGGATTGGTCAGCCAATGACCAATTAATGACAATAACAGAGTTAGGAAAACCACCATGCTGCAGGCCATTCATGATCGCGTGACAGGCTGGATCGCCTGGCTGATTGTCGGTCTTATCGCCGTCGTCTTCGGGCTGTGGGGTATCGACAGTTATCTCCAACGTGATGCTCAGACTTTTGCTGCCCTGGTTAATGGCGTTGAAATCTCTGTACCTGAATACCGTTTCACCAAGCAGCAGCAAGTAAACCGTATGCGTGACATGCTTGGTGAACAGTATGATGCGACAGTGACAGGGACTCCGGAATTCAAGTCTGCGGTGCTCAATCGTATGGTCGAAGAAGAGCTGCTGGTTCAGGCCGCGTCAGCTCAGGGCTTGGCGGTCAGTGATTCGTTATTGGCGGCGCGTATCCATAGTGTTCCCGATTTTCAGCAGGACGGGGAATTTTCTCAGGAGCGTTACAAACAACTCCTCGCCCAGCAGAACATGAGTCCGCAGCGTTTCGAAGAGCAAATGCGCCGCAGCTTGTTGATCAATCAGCTCGTCTCTACCATCTCAGGAAGTGCTGCTGTTGCGCCGCAGGCTGTTGACCAGGGGCTGCGTCTACAGGGTCAGGAACGCGAACTGCGTTATCTGCGTGTCCCGGTTGCGCAGTATCTCGAAACCGCTGAAGTCACACCGGAGGAGGTTGCCGCCTTCTACGAAACCAACAAGGCACGCTTTGTCGAACCTGAGCAGGTACGTCTGCAGTATCTGGAGCTGTCGCTGGATGTCATTGCCGCCGATCTAAAGGCAACAGATGAAGAAATTGAACAGCTTTATGCAAGCGACAAGGGACGATTGGGTGTCGAAGAACAGCGTCAGGCGCGACATATTCTCATCAAAGTAGATGAGGATGCCGCCGACGGTATCGTGGATGCGGCAAAGTCCAAAGCTGAAGAGCTGGTGAAACGGCTGCGTTCAGGTGAAGACTTTGCTACGCTGGCCAAACAAAATTCCGAAGATCCGGGTTCCGCAGCAGAGGGTGGTGATCTGGGACTGTTCGGTAAAGGCATGATGGTTGAAGAATTTGAAACGGCGACCTTTGCCTTGGAAAAGGATGCGATCAGCGACCCGGTACGCAGCCCGTTTGGATTTCACATCATTCAAGTTACCGACATTCAACCATCCAAGATACCCAGCCTGGATGAAGTCCGGGCACAGCTTGCAGAGGAAGTAGTGCGTAGGCAGGCCGAACAGCTGTTCTTTGAGCGCGCTGAATCACTGGGAAGTCTGACTTTTGAGCACCCGGACACCTTATCCTTTGCCGCAGAGCAGTTAGGTTTGCAAGTACAGGAAACAGGTTGGTTACCCGCCGCGGGTGGTGAAGGCATCGGCGCCTTCCCGAAAGTCATGGAGGCCGCGTTTGCCGAGGACGTGCTGAATGGTGGCAATAACAGCGGCGTGATCGAAGTCGAACCCAATCACGTGTTTGTTGTTCGTGTACTGGAAAACAAGGCCGCAACGCAGTTGCCCTTGGAGACAGTACGACCTGCGCTTGAGGCGAATTTGAAGCAGCAGGCAGCACGTAAGGCAGCGCTGGATGTGGGCAGTGCTTGGATAGAGAAACTCAATGCCGGTGCCACGTTGGAAGAGGCCGCGCAGGAGCTGAAAGCTGACGTACAGGATGCAGGCTTTATCAGCAGAACTGACAGCAAGCATGACCGTCAGATCGTGGCAGAGGCATTCCGTGTCCCGCGTGCCGAACAGGGAAAAACTGCCAGCGCCGGCGCCAGTTTAAACAACGGTGATTACGTGCTGTTGCAGGTTGCAGCTGTACGTGACGGTGATATTTCCGGTGTCGATGATGCCGGGCGTACAACATTCCGACGTAACCTGGATCAGCTATACGGATCTCTGGAAACCACAGCCTTTATCGAGCAGCTCAAGGCCAAGGCCGAAATCCAGATGGATGTGGAACGTTTAGATTGATCATGCTGAAGCGCTCACGGGCAAGCACCCTGGGCGCTGTCTGAAAGAGATTCCCCTGAGTATCAGCGAGGACAAGGCGAAGTCGCCATCAAGGCATGACCGTATTACGTCTCAAGCTGCATTGGCAAATCCTGTTGGCGTTGTTGCTGGCGGTGGCTGCCGGTAGCCTGAGCGGTGAAACGGCGAGTCTATTCGGTGTAAAGTTTGTTCAGATTTTCGATTTCTTCGGCGCATTGTTCATGAATGCCCTGAAGATGCTTATCGTCCCCCTGATTGTTTCCTCCATCATTACCGGCATTGCTGGCGTGGGTAAGTCGCGCGACTTCGGTCGTCTGGGTGGCAAGACGCTGCTCTATTATGCGACCACCAGCCTGTTCGCTATTCTTATCGGGCTCGTACTGGTCAACACCATTCAGCCGGGCCTGGTTGATGGGCAGCCGGCTCGCGACCAGATTGGCCTATCGGCCGATACGGCTGATATTGCCGCCAAGGTTGAAGGTCGTGGTACCGGTGATCTGGTTGAAGTGTTCCTGCGCATGGTCCCGCCGAACATTGTGGCCGCCGCCGCCGATGGCCAGATGCTTGGTCTGATCTTTTTCAGTCTGCTGTTCGGCTTTTTCATGACCCGCATCGGTGAGCCTTATGCGGGCATAGTGCACGGCTTCTGGAAGGGCATCTTCGAAATCATGTTGCTGATTACCGACTGGGTGATGAAATTTGCCCCCATCGGTGTGTTTGCGCTGGTTGCCAAGGTGGTGGCCACCACTGGCGTTGAGGTCTTTATTCCTCTGTTGAGCTTTACTCTCACGGTACTCCTCGCCTTGGCGGTGCATTTTTTGGTGGCATTGCCCATGCTTCTGCTGCTGGTGGGCAAGGTCAATCCGCTACGTCATTATCAGGCCATGGCACCCGCATTATTGACCGCGTTCTCGACAGCGTCATCGTCCGCGACATTGCCGGTGACATTGGATTGTGTCGAGCGTCAAGCCGGCGTGTCCAATCGCACGACCAGCTTTGTGTTGCCACTGGGCGCGACAGTGAATATGGACGGCACGGCCTTGTATGAATGTGTCGCGGCGATGTTTATCGCCCAGGCCTATGGCATGGAACTGAGCATGGCACAGCAGTTCACTGTAGTGTTGATTGCACTGCTGACCTCGGTCGGTGTCGCCGGTATTCCTGCGGCGAGCCTGGTGGCCATTACGATTATTCTCGCAGCCATCGGTTTGCCGCTGGAGGCGGTGGGTTTGATACTTGCGGTGGATCGGGTGCTGGATATGTGCCGCACCTCGGTGAATGTGTTCAGCGATACCTGCGGCGCCGTGATTATTGGGCGCCTGGAAGGGGAAGAGGGGATTTTAAAGAGAGAGACCTAGTGACTAGAGTATCGGGCTCAAAGAATTGACATTAATAGAGAGGTGACAAAACTTTCGCCCTAGTCCCTAGTCCCTAGTCCCTAGTCCCTAGTCCCTAGTCCCTAGTCCCTAGTCCCTAGTCCCTAGCCTCAACTACTCCTTACTCTCGAACGGCGCCCCACCGACAATGTTATAGCCGGCATCCACATAGGTGATTTCGCCGGTGATACCCGCAGCGAGATCCGAGCACATGAATGCCGCGACATTACCGACATCTTCAATGCTCACATTGCGGCGCAGCGGTGAGGTCTTTTCCGCGTAATCGAGCAGGCGGCGGAAATTGCTGATGCCTGAGGCGGCCAGTGTTCGAATCGGGCCTGCCGAGACGGCATTGACGCGGATATTATCGGGGCCGAGGCTGTAGGCCATATAGCGCACATTGGCCTCCAGGCTGGCTTTCGCGACACCCATGACATTGTAATTCGGCAGTGCCTTCTCCGCGCCCAGATAACTCAGCGTCAGCAATGCCCCGGCGCGCCCCTGCATCATCGGGCGACCGGCCTTGGCGAGCGCCGCAAAGCTATAGGAACTGATATCGTGGGCCGTGGCGAAATTCTCGCGGGTCACGCTGTCCAGATATTCACCTTCCAAGGCCTCTTTTGGCGCATAGGCGACCGAATGGACGATAATGTCCAGGCTGTCCCAGTATTGTTTCAAACCTGAGAATACGGCGTCGATCTCCGCATCGCTGCCGACATCGCAGGGCAGGGTGATAGTCGAACCGCACTCCGCGGCCATTTTCTCGACGCGTGACTGCAGTTTTTCATTCTGGTAGGTGAAGGCAAGTTCAGCGCCTTCGCGGTGCATTGCCTGGGCAATGCCCCAGGCGATGGAGCGGTTGCTGGCGAGACCTACGATCAGCGCCCGTTTTCCATTCAGGAAACCCATGATCTTTCCTCATTTCGTTGCATACGGCCCGCTTACTATATAATGGCTTCCGGTCATTCACCAGAACTGCGGGTGACTCACGAGCCGAGGCGAAGCCAAAGTCCGGCCTAAAAAAATTGCCTGGCCATAAGGCGTGGCCAATGGCAGCACATTCAAGGATTTTGTGTGCCAGTGTTTCGACTTGTCATTACGCTATTGTTGCTTACCACAATGCAGGCCCAGGTTGTCGCGGCGCCGGCGGCCGCGTTGGGCTATGAGCCGAAGTATCCACCAGGTTTCGAACATTTCGATTATGTGGATCCGACGGCGCCGCAGGGCGGTGAGCTTATCCTCTCAGGATTTGGCAATTACGACAGTTTCAATCCGTTCATTCTCAAATCCGTGTCTGTCGATGGTCTGGGTACCTTAGTGCTTGAGCCATTGATGGTACAGAGCGCCGATGAGCCATACAGCCTTTACGCGCATCTGGCCGAAGATATCGATCTGGCCGAGGACGGTCTGTCCGTTACGTTCCGATTAGATCCACGCGCACATTTCTCAAACGGGGATCCGGTGCTGGCGGAGGATGTCAAATTCAGTTTCGACACCCTCAAGAGCGACAAGGCGCACCCGCAATTCGGTTTCTACTGGGCGGACATCCAGCGGGCCGAAGTACTGGATGAGCGTACCCTGCGGTTCGATTTTGCCAAGCGCAATCCCGAACTGCATCTGATCGTAGCGCAAATGCAAGTGTTCGCGCGCAAATGGGTGGAAGGCACGGCATTCGATAAACTGACACGCACGCCACCCATCGGCAGTGGGCCCTACACTATCGAGAAATACCGCCTGGGTAAGGATATTACCTATGTGCGTGATCCGAACTACTGGGCTAAAGATCTCAACACTCGGCGCGGCATGTTTAATTTTGATCGCGTAACTTACAAATACTATTCCGACGAAACCGTCCATCTGGAGGCTCTCAAGGCCGGCGAGTTCGACTTCATGCTGGTGAATAACTCCAAACAGTGGGCGCGCGATTATGTCGGTCCGCAATTCACCGACGGGAGGATCGTCAAAGAAGAACTGGCACACCGTAACAATGCCGGCATGCAGGGATTTGTTATGAACACCCGGCGTGACAAATTCAAAGACCGGCGGGTGCGTCGCGCCTTATCACTGGCCTTTGATTTCGACTGGTCAAACAAGAACCTGTTTTACAATCAGTACACGCGTTGCGACAGCTATTTCAGCAACAGCGAACTGGCCGCCACGGGGTTGCCCGAGGGCGATGAGTTGGCGTTATTAGAACAGTTCCGCGATCAGCTGCCGGCGGCGATTTTTACCGAGGAGTGGAAGCCGGCGGATACCTCCGAGCCCGGTGCACTGCGCCGCAATCTGCGCGAAGCGAAGGCCCTGTTGGAGGAGGCGGGCTGGAAAGTGCGTGATGGCCGTCTGCGCAATGCAGCGGGCGAGCCTTTCAATATAGAAGTCCTGCTGGCGCAAAAGGGCTTTGAGCGGATACTAGCGCCCTATGGCCACAATCTGCGCAAACTGGGTATCGAACTCGATTATCGTACTGTCGATGTCAGTCTCTATGTGCAACGCCGGCGCACCTTCAATTTCGACATGATGGTGGCGTCCTTTCCGCAATCGCAATCGCCGGGTAACGAGCAGTTCAATATGTGGTACTCCACCACGGCGGATCAGGAAGGCTCGAACAATATGGCCGGCATCAAGGATCCGGTAGTGGATGCGCTGGTGAATAAACTGGTTTACGCACCGAACCGGGCCGAACTGATCACTGCCGCCCATGCGCTGGACAGAGTCTTGCTGTACGGAGAATATGTGGTGCCCAACTGGTATATCGCCACGCACCGCGTCGCCTATTGGGATAAATTCGCGCATCCTGCGACGCTGCCCTTGTACTATGACGCTGAGAGCTGGGTATTGCAGTCCTGGTGGCGAAAGCCAGCGGAATCAACTGAGCAGGTGAGATAAGCACATGGCTGCCTATATCCTGAAACGACTGCTGTTGATGATCCCGACATTGATCGGTGTGATGCTGGTGACGTTCATTGTCACGCAGTTCGTGCCGGGTGGACCGGTCGAACAGCTTATCCAACAGTTACAGGGAACGGGTGTGCAGGGTGAGGCGGCCGGTGGTGGCGCCCATCTGTACCGTGGTAATGCCGGCCTCGATCCGGAACGTATCGAACAGCTCAAGGCGCTCTATGGTTTCGACAAACCGGCCTACGTGCGCTTTTTCGATATGATGCGCGATTACGCGGTGTTCAACTTCGGCGACAGCTATTTTCATGGCGAGTCTGTGATTGACCTGATCCTGTCCAAGCTGCCGGTGTCGATCAGTCTTGGTATGTGGACCTTTTTTCTGGTGTATCTGACCTGCATACCCCTGGGTGTTGCCAAGGCTGTGCGCGACGGGACGCCGTTCGATCTGATCACCAGTACGTTGATCCTGGTCGGCTATGCCATTCCGGGTTTTGTATTGGGTATCCTGCTGCTGGTGTTGCTCGGTGGTGGTAGCTTCTGGGATGTTTTCCCGCTCCGTGGTCTGGTATCAGACAATTTCGAAGAGCTGACTTGGTTCGGCAAGATCACCGATTATCTTTGGCATATCACCCTGCCGGTGATCTCTCTGGTCGTTGGCAGCTTCGCGGTGATGACCATGCTGACCAAGAACAGCTTTATCGAGGAAATGCGCAAGCAGTATGTGCTGACGGCACGCGCCAAGGGTTTATCTCAGAACCGGGTGCTATATCGACACGTGTTTCGCAATGCCATGATCCCCCTGGTTACCGGTTTTCCGGCCGCCTTTATTGGCGCCTTTTTCGCCGGCAGCATTCTTATCGAGAAAATTTTCTCACTGGATGGCCTGGGCTTGCTTGCCTACGACTCGATTATGAAACGTGACTATCCGGTGGTGCTGGGGTCGCTGTATCTGTTTACTCTGCTGGGCCTGATCGCCAAGCTGATAACCGATATCAGCTATGTGTTGGTTGATCCACGCATCCAATTCGATGCGTCGCAGTAAGGTGCAAAGATGAGCGACGCCATCAACACAACCCAAAAGATCCCGCCGCTGTCCCCGCACCGGCGCAACTGGATGCGTTTCCGCGCCAATCGTCGTGGTTATTACAGCCTGTGGATTTTCAGCATTCTGTTTGTGATCAGCCTCGGTGCGGAAGTCATCAGTAATGATCGGCCAATCATCATTCAATACCAGGGTGAGTATTATTTCCCTCTATTCAACCAATATACGGAGTCCGAATTTGGCGGTGACTTCGATACCGAGGCGGATTACACCGATCCCTATGTAAAAGAGTTGTTGAACCAGGATGGGAATTGGGTGATCTATCCACCGAATCCTTACAGCTACAACACCATTAATTATTTTACCGAGCAGCCCAACCCGGCAGCACCTTCCGCGGAAAATCTGTTAGGTACTGATGACCGCGGTCGTGACGTCCTGGCGCGCCTGCTCTACGGCTTTCGCTTATCGGTGCTGTTCGCCTTCGTTCTGACGGCCATCGGTGTCGCAGTCGGTGTGCTGGCAGGGGCGCTGCAAGGTTATCTGGGAGGGCGTTTCGATCTTTTTGCACAGCGTCTGATCGAGATCTGGGGTTCTATGCCAGAACTCTATTTGCTGATCATCTTTGCCTCGCTATTCGATCCCAGCATCCTGTTGCTGATCGTGCTGCTGTCATTGTTCGGCTGGATGGGGCTGGCCGATTATGTGCGTGCGGAATTCCTGCGTGGTCGTAACATGGATTATGTGCGCGCAGCGCGTGCCATGGGTGTCAGTAATCGCGCCATCATGTTCAGGCACCTTCTGCCCAACAGCCTGACACCGGTCATTACCTTTCTGCCTTTCCGGATCAGCGGTGCAATCCTGGCACTGACCAGTCTGGATTTTCTCGGTCTCGGCGTTCCACCGAGCACGCCCAGCCTGGGTGAGTTGTTGGCGCAAGGTAAAGAGAATATCGAGTCCTGGTGGTTGTCGATGACGACCTTCGTGGTATTGGTGGGTACGCTGACGCTGTTGATCTTCATCGGGGAGGCCTTGCGTGAGGCCATGGATACGCGTCGTGGCTGATAACACATTGCCAGAGCAACATCAGCTCCTCAGCGTAAAAGACCTGGCGGTGGCCTTTCGTGATCCGCATGGTGATTACTCGCGAGTCGTCGAGGCAGTGGATTTCAACATGGCCGCGGGTGAAAAACTTGCGCTGGTGGGTGAGTCCGGCTCGGGTAAATCGGTCACGGCACTGTCGATCCTGCGTTTGCATGATCCGCGGCTGACACGCTTCCCCACCGGACAGATTCAGTTCGCGGGACGTAATCTGCTCAGCGTCGATGAGGCGGAGATGCGCGCGGTGCGGGGGCGTGAGATCGCCATGATCTTCCAAGAGCCCATGAATTCCCTCAACCCCGTATATCCCATTGGTCAGCAGCTGATCGAACCACTGATGCAGCATATGGATATGTCGCGTGAGCAGGCGCGCAAACGCATGCTGGAACTGCTCGACCGCACCGGAATCCCAGAACCACACAAGCGGTTTGATGCGTTCCCGCACATGCTCTCCGGCGGCCAGCGCCAGCGTGTCATGATCGCCATGGCGTTGGCCTGTTCACCAAAATTGCTGATCGCCGACGAGCCGACCACCGCACTGGATGTCACCGTGCAGGCGCAGATACTCGCGCTGCTGGAAGATCTGCAACGTGACTTCAGCATGGCCGTGCTGTTGATTACCCACGATCTGAATCTGGTGCGACGTTTTGCCGACCGGGTCTGCGTCATGCAGAAGGGCAAACTGGTGGAGCAGGGCGATATGCGTCAGGTGTTCGATGCGCCAGAACATGCCTACACGCGCCAGCTGCTCAATGCCCAGCCGCAACGCATGCTGACAGCCGAGGATATTCAACGGCCCGGTAGCCAGGCCTCACTGATCGAGTGTCGGGATCTGCGCTGCTATTTTCCGATCAAGTCCGGTTTTTTCCGGCGGCGTATCGGTGAGGTCAAGGCGGTGGATGACGTGAGCCTGACGCTGCGCCCCGGTGAGACGTTGGGAATCGTCGGTGAATCCGGCTCCGGTAAATCGACGCTCGGCATGTGCCTGTTGCGTCTGCAGGACTGCACGGGCGATATCCAGTTTGATGGTCAACCGTTGAGTGGCTTGAATTCCCGTCAGGTACGTCCGTTGCGGCGGCATTTTCAAGTGGTGTTTCAAGATCCCTATTCGTCGCTCTCGCCGCGGATGACCATCGAGCAGATTCTGCGCGAGGGATTGGAAATTCATTTTCCGGAACAGACTGCCGAGCAGCATCGTGCGCGGATTCTGCGGATTCTCGACGAGGTGGGTCTCAGCGAAGACATGCTATGGCGCTATCCGCATGAGTTTTCCGGTGGCCAGCGGCAGCGCATCGCGGTTGCCCGCGCGGTGGTTCTGGAACCCAAGCTGATCTTGCTCGATGAACCGACCAGCGCACTGGATGTGTCGGTGCAGAAACAGGTACTGGAGCTGTTACTGGATCTGCAGCGCCGTTATGGCATCAGCTATCTGTTCATCTCGCACGATCTCAAAGTGATTCGCGCTGTATCCCACCGTATCCTGGTGATGCGTGGCGGGCGCATCATAGAGTCCGGCGCAACCGAACAACTGTTCGAGGATCCGCAGGACGATTACACCCAAACCCTACTTAAAGCTTCCCTGTTCAGCGACCATGCCGACATCACAATACCAGCCTGAAGCACCGCTAGGTGAAGTCCTGGTCGCCGTCTCCGATCTGAAAGTCGGCATTGCAGGTGCGTTGCCCGTGGACGGTGTCAGCTTCCGTATCGCGCGCGGCGAGACCTTGGCCCTGCTGGGCGAATCCGGTTGTGGGAAATCCCTTACTGCGCTGGCGCTGATGGGGTTGTTGCCCGCTGAGGCGGAATTGGCCTCGGGGCGTATCGACTATGCCGGTCAGGAGTTGATGACGCTCAATCCGCGCGCGCGGCGCGCCTTGCGCGGCAGTCATATGGCCATGGTGTTTCAGGAGCCCATGACCTCGCTGAATCCGGTGATGAGTATCGGTAGGCAGCTTGGCGAGGCGGTCCGCTTGCATCAAGGTTTGCGTGGCGTCGAACTCAAAGCGCGCTGTATCGAATTACTGGACGCCGTCGGGATCAGTGATGCTGCCGAGCGACTGGGTGATTATCCGCATCAGCTTTCCGGCGGCATGATGCAGCGTGTGATGATTGCCATGGCGCTGGCCGGCGATCCTGAATTATTAATCGCGGACGAACCGACCACGGCACTGGATGTCACGATTCAAGCGCAGATATTGCAATTACTTGCCAGCCTGCAGCAGGCGCGGGGCATGGCACTGTTACTCATTACCCATGATCTCGGCGTGGCCGCACAGATGGCCGACCGGGTGGCGGTCATGTATGCCGGGCAGATCGTCGAGCAAGGGCCGCACGAAGCCTTCTTTCATGCGCCGGCGCATCCTTATACGCAGATGCTGTTTCGTGCACAGCCCGATGTTGAACAGCGTGGCCAGGTGCTGGCCGCCATACCGGGGCAGGTGCCGAGCCTGACAACCAATATCCTGGGTTGTCGTTTCGTGGCGCGCTGTGATCGCAGCATGTCGCGTTGCCAACAGGAAATACCGCTGTGGTATGGCACCTCGGAGTGGGGTGTGCGCTGTTTTCTCGGGGAACGTGGTGAGAATCCATCGCTACCTCCGCGCGAACTGGCCACACCGTTAGCCGCGCGTACCGAACCAACCTCGACTTTGCTGGAGGTGCGTGACCTGCGCGTCACCTATGCGTTGCGCCGGGGCTTCGGCCGTAGACCAAAGGCGCTGGTTGCCGCCGATGCAGTGAGTTTCGAACTGGCGGCGGGACGCACCCTTGCGTTGGTTGGCGAATCGGGATGCGGGAAGACGACAGTTGCCAAGGCGGTCCTGCAGCTGGAACGCGCGGAATCCGGGAGTATCCACTTCGACGGTGTCGACCTCGGACTGTTGGAGGATGAGGCGTTACGCCGGGCGCGTGCCGGTTTCCAGATGGTGTTCCAGGACCCCTTTGCATCGTTGAACCCACGGATGCGTATCTGCGATATGTTTCTGGAGGCCATGGAGGTGCAGAGTATCGGCGCCGATAATCAGGAACGTCTGGTGCTTGCGGCAGAACTCATGGATCAGGTCGGGTTGCATCGTGAACAGCTGCGCCTGTTCCCGCATCAATTCTCCGGTGGGCAACGGCAACGTATCTGTATCGCGCGCGCCTTGGCCGTGCAGCCCAAGCTGCTGGTGTGTGACGAACCGACCAGCGCCCTTGATGTCTCGGTTCAGGCGCAGATTCTGAATCTGTTACGGCGTCTGCAAGAAGAACGCGGCCTCTCTTATCTGATTATCAGTCACGATCTCGCCGTGGTGGGGTATTTGGCCGACGAGGTGGCGGTGATGTATCTCGGACGGATTGTCGAACGCGGGCCTGCCGATGCTGTGCTCGGCGCGCCACGGCATCCTTATACGCAGGCGCTTCTGGCAGCGGTCCCGCGCATCTCTGAAGGACGCTTGATACGGGTTGCGGCTGGCGATATCCCTTCACCCCTGGCGCGACCCACGGGCTGCCACTTTCATCCCCGTTGTCCGCAGGCGCGCTCAGAGTGTTGTGAACGCTTTCCCGAGGCCTATTCGGTCGGTACCCGCCATAGCGTCAACTGTATCCTTTACAAAAGCCCAGATTGACTCCTGGCCATTCTGCTTGAATCCCCCGGCACCCGGCATTTCATATGATCTTCAAAGAATTAGCATTATGAATACCGTGATCAACAGGGGCTGATCCGGCTCAACCATTCGGTTGTTCGGACGCTATGCTGTGAGCATCCTTTCTAATCAAAACCGAGTGACGCCGTGGCCCGCAAATACAGTCAAGAACAACAAGAATCCGCTGTACATAAAGCAACTGTCATGGGCATCCCGCTCAAGCAGGTTGCAGATGAAATAGGCGTCAGCCTGTCGACCTTACGACGCTGGATCAAGGTGAGTGGTCAGACCGTCAGCGCAGCACCTGCCCCGGCTCCCGTTGCATCCACGCCATCCTCTCTGTGTATTGTGATTCTCGATCAAGAGGGCATAACGCCCATGATCGAACGCATTCTCAACAATGAGGGTTTCCAGCCGGCGTTTATACCGTTGGCGAAACATAGGTTGAAGGAATCGGTCGCCGACACCGCGCCTTGGCTGGCACAGGCGCGGGTAGCGGAATTATCGCAGCCGGGTGCCATTCGTTTAGCCAATCTGATCGAGCGCAGTGGCAAAGATGTACCATTACTGTTCATCACCACTGCAGAAGCATTTTATTTGCCCCATGCCGGCGCCGCGATCGACTATGTCTGTGTGACGCAGCCGCATCTGGATAAGTTGAGTGCTCAGCTCGATAGACTCTATGCGCAGCGTACCCAACGTTGCCAACTGCGTGAATGCCGTTTGCATTATGAACAGCTGCAACGCTGCTGTTATCAGATATTCGATGCGGCACAACAGCCTATTGCCATACTGCATGACGGCGGACATATTTATGCCAATCCCGCCTATATGCAATTGTTCGATCATGCTGAATTTTCATCACTCAAAGAGATCAACCTGCCGAGTCTTCTGAGCGCCACCGAGGCGGATAACGTCGCCACGATGCTGGCGCGCGTGGATGAGAAATCTCCCTCTGCGGCGCGGGACATCGCTGTGCATGGCGTACAAATGCGTATGGAGTTGATGCGCTTCCCGGGAGCGTCGCAGGGTGTTCAGGTGATGCTGAAGCCTCTGGATACGCGCTCTACGACGACGGGTCTGTTATCACGTCGGGACTGGTTGCTGGCACTCAAGCAACGCGAGCTAGCAACAGCCCCGGTACCGGCCGCGGTATTTTATATCAGAATGCTTGGCCTGGATCAGCTGCAGAAGGCCATTGGCTATGCGCAGTGCGATATCCTGCTGAGCGAGCTGTCCGCGGCGATCATAACCTTGCTGCCCGATCAGACGCTGATAACACAGCTCGAGAGTAACGTCTTTACCGCGCTAATTCAGGGCGGAAACCTTGCCGATCACACATCTCTGGCGAAACAACTTTCGACAGCAATCGCGGAGCGGGTCTTTAAATTTTCGGATCTGTCTCTGCGCGTGCGGTTAACGATAGGCATCTGCCGGATTGAGAATAACTGTACGGATAGTGAACGTTTCATTATCAGGGCGGCGGATGCGGCAAACCGGGCAGAGCACCAGGGAGGTGTAGGAGTTTATCAGCAGGCCACGCCGACACTGAGTAATGATGATCATGCGTTATGGGTAGGGCGTGTGGCCAAGGCGCTTAAAGACGACAATCTTTTTTCCATTCTTTACCAGCCGATCGTGAATCTGAATGGTGGTACCGGAGCCTGCTACGAGGCATTGCTGCGCATGCACAACGAGGGCGGCGGGGAGTATCTGCCCGGTAAATTCATGCCCTCCGCGCTGCAGGCGGGTTTGATGGGGTTTATAGATCGCTGGGTGATCCGTCATACCTGCAAGTTGATCAAAACAGAGGCCGCGCAGGGCCGATCCATCACCATGTTCGTGAATTTATCTCGGGACAGTCTGGTCAGTGAAGAGTTCTGCACCGGGCTGTCGCAGTTGATCACCAGCTATAAGATTGATCCGCAAGCGTTCGTGTTCGAGGCGTCTGAGGCCGATGTGATGCTCTATGGCAGCCGTTGCGAGCCTGTGCTTTCCGGCATACGCGCGCTGGGTTGCGCCACTGCCCTGGAACATTTTTCCGGGACCGAGGCGGCATTCTCATTGTTGGACAGTCTCGAAGTGGACTTCATCAAGCTCGATGCAGCATTGGTGCGTGGTCTGAGTAACGGTCGTGTGGGCCGGGAGCGCATTGCCGGTCTGGCAGGTGACCTTGCTGCGCGTGGTAAACAGTCGATTGCAGGCTGTGTGCAGGATGCCGAAGCGGTTGCGCAGCTCTGGCAGTGTGGTGTGAATTATGTGCAGGGATATTTTCTTCAACACCCATCAAAGGCACTGAATTACGATTTCCTGAGCGACAATAACGAGGTTCCTGTCTCTGGGGAATCCTGAGTGTAACGCGTTATCGCACCGGCTGTTCAGTCATCAGCGTGCGTAAGAAATCCAGATAGACTGCTTCATCCCAGGGCCGGCCACCGAGTGCCTGATAGCGCACCTGGCCTTGCTGATCCACCAAATAAGTGGCCGGGAGTCCGCGCGGTTTCCAGGCCTCTGTCACCTGCCCATCCACATCCATCAGTGCACGTATATCCGGTGCGAGTGTTGCGAGAAAGCTGAACACCGTATCTTCATCTTCAGCGGTGTTGATCAGTGCGATCTTGATCCCTTCCGGCTCGAGTCGTTTTGCCATGCGCTGGATGGCCGGCATTTCTTCGCGACAGGGACCACACCAGCTGGCCCAGAAATGCACGAACACCAAGGCGCCTTTATCGTCCTGCAGATCGTAGGCAACGCCGTCTATATCGTTAACCTGGAGAGCGGGGGCCGGATAGGCATCCAGTCGGATGATGCCATCGGGTAGTTTGATCAGCTCACCGGCAAGCGACGCTGTTGCGAAAAAACTGACCAGGAGTCCAATACAGAGTCGGTATTTCATGGGTTTTCCGCACATTGAACATTGTCGAACTTGACTGTTATGGGTGTGCCGTTGCGTTGCTCGTCCGGATAGAATTGTGCCGTTATTGTCATCGGTTTCCCCAGTCGCGGTAGAGTGATATTCCCGCCTTCGTATTCCCCGGGCCGAAAGTCGAGCTGTTCTGGCAGCAGCGTCCACCGGAAGGTGGATTGATGTGCCAAGGGAATTTGCATGCGGTTCCAACGCTCGCGCCAATAAACCCTGTCTTGACGTAATACCTCTCCTGCGGCATTTTTGAAATGCCATTGGTTCAGATCCAACCAGATAACATCAGCGCTCTTGTTGTGAATGGCTACGGTGATGAAACAATGCTCGTTCAAACTATCAATCATATCGCGACCGAAACCACGCGCCTCATAGAAGGCGGCCATCTGCTGTGGTGTGCGCGGCGCAAGCTGGACGTCCAGTTGCTCGGATTGGTGGCTGAGAGGATCGGCCGCGGTCGCCAGACTGCTGATCAGCAGGGCAGCGAGGAACCACAGGGCGAGTCGGTACGAACACATAGAATCTTCTCTGAGCGAGATGAGCTATCAGGTATAAGCGGAATATCTGCTCCGATTCTGCACGATCGGATACAGGGGGTCTAGTCGATCTCTGTGTCGGTATAGGCTTGGTTCCCGAGGTCGGATAGCCGAGGCGGCGAGCTCCCACCGGAGCAACCCGTAACAGCGGGGCGGGTGCGAATTACCCTGGTGAATCTCCCTATATGCCACGCCCTGATATTGCTAAACTCCCGGAACTTTTGACATTGAACCTGCCGACACACCGAGACACGAGGAAGCTTATGACCATTCGATCCTTTCATCCCCCGCAGCGCACCCTGATGGGCCCTGGTCCGTCGGATGTTTACCCGCGCATTCTGGAGGCCATGAGCCGGCAGACCATCGGGCATCTCGACCCCATGTTTGTCGCCATGATGGATGAGATCAAAGTGATGTTGCGTTACGCCTTCCAGACCCAGAATGCGTTGACCATGCCGGTATCGGCGCCGGGATCGGCGGGTATGGAAACAGCGTTCGTGAATCTGGTTGAGCCTGGTGACAAGGTGGTGATCTGCCAGAACGGCGTGTTCGGCGGACGTATGAAAGAGAATGTCGAGCGTTGCGGCGGCGTGGCGGTGATGGTCGAGGACGCCTGGGGTGCGGCGGTTGATCCCAACAAGGCGGAAGACGCACTGAAGGCCAATCCGGATGCGAAAATCCTGGCCTTCGTGCATGCGGAGACCTCAACCGGTGCGCAATCCGATGCGAAGACGCTAGCGGAAATCGCGCGCAAGTATGATTGTCTGACCATAGCCGATACGGTGACCTCACTTGGCGGCACGCCGCTGATGGTGGATGACTGGGGTCTGGATGCGGTGTACTCCGGCACGCAGAAATGTTTGTCCTGCGTACCCGGCCTGTCACCGGTAACGTTCAGCGAGCGTGCCTTGGATACGGTGAAGGCGCGCAAGACCAAGGTGCAAAGCTGGTTTATGGATCTGAATCTGGTGCTGGGTTATTGGGCCGGTGGCGGCAAGCGTGCCTACCATCACACCGCGCCGATCAATGCGCTGTATGGGCTGCACGAGGCGTTGGTGATTCTGCAGGAAGAGGGTATCGAGAATGCCTGGACCCGGCATCGTCGCAACCATGAGGCCTTGCGCGCGGGCATTGAGGCGATGGGCTTGAGCTTTGTGGTGAAGGCCGAAGATCGTTTGCCGCAGCTTAACGCCATCAGCATTCCGGGCGGTGTCGATGAGGCCGCGGTGCGTACCCGTCTGCTGAATGAATACAATCTGGAAATCGGTGCCGGTCTCGGTGCCATGGCCGGCAAGATCTGGCGCATCGGTTTGATGGGCTGTGCGTCCAATCAGCGCAATGTGCTGTTCTGTCTCGGCGCGTTGGATGCGGTGCTGAGTGATATGCGAGCGCCGATCACGTCCGGCGTTGCGGTGGGTGCGGCAATGGCGGCTTATAAGAGTTGATATTTGGAAACCGGTAGCCTGGGTTGAGTGTAAGCGAAACCCGGGTTTCATGTTCTTCAACCCAGGCTATCTATCAGGGCAGCAACAGTTCCGGCAGCGAGGCCGACCGCGTGCCGGGTATTGCCGCATTGTCACCGGCGCAAAAGGTGAACACAGCGGAGAACTTGGTCTGGTCGGAAAAATTTCGCGTGGCCGCATGCAAGGTGCGGCAATGGAACAGCAGTACGTCACCCGCATCGAGCTCCGCCGTTATCGCCTGCGCCAACAATGCCTGATTCTCCGGCAGGTCTTCACGGAAAAAGGTCGCTGCTTCAAATTGTGACGCTGCAAACTGCAGGCGGTGTGAACCCGGAATTAAACGCAGACAACCGTTGTCCTCTCGCTCGGGCCCCAGGGCCAACCAGACGTTGATCAACTCAGGGCGTTCGAATGACCAGTAGCGGATGTCCTGGTGCCAGCCGGTGTCACTGCTGAAGCGCGGCTGCTTGGTCATGATGCAGTTATGATGGGCCAAGGGCATCAGGACCCGAGGGCCGAGTAGCTGATGCAATAGGGTGAGCAGCTCCGGCTGATTGAGCCAATCTGTGAAGGCCGGGTGACGTCCCTGGGCCTGCAGCAAGCGGCGCACGGTACGTCCACCTTCCGCGCTGCGTGAGGACGGTGCGCCGGGATAATGCAGATCGGCCTCGTATTCCAGCGGGGCGATTTCGCGGCGCAGATGTTCTTCGGCCACGCGGCGCAAGTTTTCAACCTGAGTTGACGCAGCGAAGCCGCGCAGGATCAGATAGCCATTACGCTCAAAATCTTCCTGTTCGGTCGCTGTGAGGCCTGCATGGGCCTGCCAATCAAGGGCGGTTGTCACTAGTACATTCCTCATTACCAGGTGCATTGTAGGCCGGGAGCCGGCCAGTACTGGCCTGGATATTATGACATCAATATTTGATGGGTCGATAACCACGCGGGCAGACAGGAAAAATGCGGTTACAATTGCGGCATGACGGATCGACAGGAGGGACTATGGCTGAGCGGGGTTTGACCTGGGTCGGGGTATTGCTGCGCCTGTTGGCGGCAATAGTGCTGGTATTCGCGACCTACAATCCGGACGGTTATTCCTATTACCACTGGGTGAGTCGGGTGCCATTGAGCCTTGATCCGCTGAAGATCTTTGTCGGTGTGGTGTTACTGATCGGTTGGACGGTGTATCTGCGCGCGACGGTAAACGCCTTAGGGGCCTTCGGTCTGTTTTTGGCGCTGGCATTTTTCGGCACGCTGATCTGGCTGACAGTCGATTGGGGATGGGTACCTGCCGATAGCATACGCGCCATAAGCTATATCATCTTGATAGTGCTGTGTGGTGTGTTGACCACGGGGGTGTCCTGGTCGCACATCCGGCGGCGTTTCACGGGGCAGGTGGATGTGGATGAGATCGACGATAACTGAAATGCTCAGCTGTCGCTGGCCTGGCGGGTGACGTCGACCTGCAGCTTGAGCTTCTGACCGGGACGGATGTAGTCGTCCGTCTTCAGGCCATTCCATTTGAGTAAATCATTAACGGCAACCCGGTAACGTCGCGAGATCTGTATCAGCGAATCGCCTTTGCGTACCGTGTAATGCACCGTTTGCTGATGCAGCGCTGTGGGTGCCGAAGCCACTACGGTCTTCTGTGCAGTGCTGTTGCCGACCAAAAGTTTTGTACCCGGCTGGAGTTTGTCGCGGCTCGACATGCCGTTGAGCTTCGTCAGTTGCGCTACGCTCAGGTTGTAGCGTTTTGATATGCCCCAGAGTGTGTCACCGTTGCGTACCACGTAGGTTTTAGAACCCGTGCGGTTTTTTGACCGCAATTGTTGTTCCTGGCGCTGCAGTTTGCTGAGGCTGTAGGTAGACAACTCTTCAGCAGCAACCGGGATCAGCAGATTGTTGCCGGCCTTGACGCTATTGCTGGACAGCTTATTGGCCTTACGTAACAGCGCGACGCTGGTGTCGTGGCGTTTAGCGATTTGGACGAGGGTCTCGCCACGGGTGACTTTATGACGTTCCCAGGCGATATGCTGGTCAGCCGGTAGATTGGCGATATGGTCCGCGAAGGTGTCGGCGATTTCTGCCGGGATGACCAACCGATGGGGTCCGGCCGGATCGGTTGCCCAACGGTTGAAGCCGGGATTGAGTCGATAGACGTCCTCAACAGGTATGCCGGCGAGCTTGGCCGCCAGACCTAAATCGATCTGACCGGGTGTTTCCACCAGGGCGATCTGTGCCTCGGCGCTCACCTCGGGCAGCTTTATGCTGTAATGCCCGGGTGTCGCGATGATGTCGCGTAATGCGAGCAATTTCGGGACGTAAACCGTGGTCTGACTGGGTAGCTCAAGGCTCCAGAAATCAGTCGGCTTGTTTTGGTCGCGGTTCTTACGTATCGCCTGATCAATGCGACCTTCGCCGGCGTTGTAGGCAGCCAGGGCGAGCAACCAATCCCCGTCGAAACGGTCATGCAAATAACTCAGATATTCCAGTGCGGCTTCAGTGGAAGCGACCACGTCGCGTCGACCGTCGTACCACCAGTTTTGTTTGAGCCCGAAGCGGTCGCCGGTGGCGGGCATGAATTGCCACAGCCCGGCTGCTTGGCTGGGTGATTGGGCAAAAGGCTGATAGCCGCTTTCGATAACTGGCAACAAGGCCAATTCTGCAGGCATGTCCCGGGCCTCGATCTGATCGAGTATCCAGCCCATGTAAGGGGCGGCGCGATCGAGGGCATGTTGCAGTGATCGTGCGTTATTTTGCAGCAGGGCTATCTGTCGGTTCAGGTGGGCGTGTGAGGTTTCGGGAAACTGAAAGTTGTCTTGCATGCGTTCCCAGGCGGAAACCGGGCTGTCACTGCGGGACTCATCGGCCTGGAAATCAAGGTTATGGTCGGTATCGCTATCTGCGCCATCTCGCATGGCCGGGTCACGCGATGGGGGGAAAAATTCATCCTGATGATCGAGCGCTGCCGAGGCCGGCTCGGCGAATGACTGCGTCGTGAAGGGGCGGACTGTCGGTTGGCTGCAGCCGATGATGGCAGCCGAAATAAGTACCAAAAGACCACGACGCAGGCTGTTGTAAGCAGCCTCGATAAACATGAGGGCATTCCGTGGAGGATGAGACTGAATGCTGACAGCCGCGCCGGTCTGGGTCAACCGAGAAATGGTCGTTTTGTGAGGCCTGACTGGTTTCCCGGACATCGGGTATGATGCAGGTCAATGGAAAATGAGCGCTCAACTACCCCAGAGATAAGTGCCGACTGCTTGACGCAGCTGCGGGGCTGGTATGAGACGCCACTGGGTCAGTCGCTGGAACTATCAGAATTATCAGCACTTCGTGATGCGCTGGATACCCTGTTCGGATTTCATCTGCTGCTGGTGGCACCGCCCTGGCAGGGGTCGCCACTGGATGCCTGCCGCATCCCGCACCGGTTAGTCATGCCGCGGGTTTGGCGGGCTGATAACACCATGGCCAGTCTGGTGGGTACACCGGAAGCCCTGCCGGTCACGACCGACAGCCTGGACACGATTATCCTGCCGCATACCCTGGAGTTTGTCGCTCAGCCGCATGAGGTTCTGCGTGAGGTCGATCGCTGTTTGATTCCGGAAGGTCATGTGCTGATCCAGGGCTTCAACCCTTACGGTCTCTGGGGGCTGTGGCGGTTGTTATACGGCTGGCGTCGCCGTCTACCCTGGACGGGCCGTTTCATCAGCCAGACCCGGGTGCGTGATTGGCTCGCTTTGCTGGGGTTCGATACCCTTGCCTGCCGGCCGTTGTTGTTACGCCCACCCATTCCGAGTTTGGCAGCTTCACACCGATTACAGATACTGGATCGACTCGGAGAGCGCGGCTGGCCGATACCTGCCGCCGGCTATCAGCTCCTGGCACGCAAGCGGGTGGTGGGTATGACGCCCATACGTCCGCGTTGGCGCCCGCGCCGATCACTTCTCTCCGGCGGGTTGATCGAACCGACCCGACGCCATCATCACAGGACCAAGCATGAGTAGTGAACAAGCAGTGGAGATTTTTACTGACGGCGCCTGTCGCGGCAACCCGGGGCCGGGAGGTTGGGGTGCGCTGCTGCGCTTCAATGGCACCGAAAAAGAGCTCTATGGCGCGGAGTCGATGACCACGAATAATCGCATGGAGCTGATGGCGGCCATCAGTGCGTTGGCATCACTCAAACGCCCCTGTCGTGTCAATGTGACCACCGATTCCAAATATGTGCTGCAAGGTATCACGGAATGGCTGGCCGGTTGGAAGCGCAAAAACTGGAAAACCGCCTCTAAACAGCCGGTCAAGAATGTCGATCTCTGGCAGGAGCTTGACCGTGTGGCCTCTCAGCATCAGATTGAGTGGCATTGGGTGCGTGGACATACCGGGCATCCGGAAAATGAACGCGCGGATCAATTGGCCAATCAGGCCATTGATGAATTGTTGATGAAGGCATGATTCTGATGTCAGTTCTCATCATCCGACAGAGGAGTCGATAACATGCGCCAGATCGTACTCGATACAGAAACCACCGGCTTGGTGCCGGCCGAAGGGCATCGCATTATCGAAATCGGTTGCATTGAACTCGACAGCCGACGTCACACCGGTCGTCATTACCATCAGTACTTGCAACCCGATCGTGAGATCGACGACGGTGCCGTGGAAGTGCATGGCATCACCAATGACTTTCTAGCCGATAAACCGCGCTTCGCGGATGTGGTCGAGGATTTCCTGGATTTCGTTCGGGGTGCCGAACTGATCATCCACAATGCTCCCTTCGATGTCGGCTTTTTGAACAATGAACTGCGTTTACTCAAAGGCAAGCATGGCGCCATCACGGACCACTGTACGGTCCTGGATACCCTGGCGCTGGCGCGTAAGCTGCATCCCGGACAGAAGAACAACCTGGATGCGCTGTGTAAGCGATATAGCGTAGACAACTCGCGGCGTGATCTGCACGGTGCGTTGCTGGACGCGGAGATTCTGGCCGACGTCTATTTGATAATGACCGGCGGGCAAGCGAAATTGTCACTGGAAGGCACGGCGGCCGATGTGAGTAACGGCACTATTAGCGGTATACGTCGGCTGGCCGCGGATCGGCCCCGTCTACGCGTGCGCCACGCTGACAGTCATGAACTTGCCGCGCATGCCGCGCGGTTGGCTGATATTGAGGCATCAAGCGGCGGGCAGTGTCTATGGAAGAAGTTGGAGTCTGGCGAGGCCTGATCTAACTGTGTGACGTGGCGGGCTGATCGGCTATTCGAAGTAATTCCATCAAACGAACAGTGTCGATGGGTTTTGCCAGACAGACCTCGGCCCCTGCATCCATGATGCGTTCGATGTTGTCTGCGGTTGGATAACCGGTCATGGCCAGTACGCGGATGCCGCGCGTGATGGGGTCGGCCTTCAGATTCTGACAGACTGCGAAGCCATCCATGCCGGGCATCATCAGATCAAGCAGGACCACGCTGGGGTTGAAGCTTTGCACCTTGCGTCCGGCCTCAAAGCCACTTTCGGCGATATCCACGGCTTCAATGCCTGGACGACCTTGTAGAAATTCGTAGAGAAACCCAGCGACCTGCTCATCATCCTCGACGATGAGGATTTTGGTTGTTCCTTGCCCTGGCCAGTTGAGTGTAAGTCCGCGTTCATGCGCGAAGCGGATTAATTCCTGATGCAGGAAGCGTCGATGTCCGCCAGCGGTTAATGCGGCGGTGAGGAGGCCTTTTTGGGCCCACTGCCTGACAGTGACCGGAGAAACCATGAAGAGTTGTGCGACTTCATTGGGGGTGTAATAGTCTTTGGAGTCCACCGTTATGCCATCCCTAGAAACAGTAAGAACTACTAATCACTATTTAGTATCGGCCGGATGCTACTCCCAACTACCTGATAATTCAAACGTTTAAATCGATGTTTATGCATGTGACAGCGAGTGTTGGTCTTGATGTAACGTGTTGATGCAAGGGGCTAAACAGGACATCTGAGTTACCCTTAATGATGTAAGATTCCCCGGCAGGATGTACCGTTTATATATGTATTCATCTAATGGAAATCGCTGCTCACCAGTCAGCGAGAGGGTGCGAGTCGCCCAGGCGCAGTTCACTAGGCTACACTACGCCGCGCCCGTAATTATCGCCGGCAGTCTTGTGGTGTTGACCGGGCGGGGCGGTAGCTTGCGTCCATTTTGACAACAACTTTGGCCGTAGTAAGGAACTCAGTCGTGTTAAAGCTAGAGGATGCCAGGGTCGCGGTGGTCGGGCTCGGTTATGTCGGTCTGCCGCTGGCAGTGGAATTCGGTAAACATCTGCCTACCGTGGGTTTCGACATCAAGGCTGAGCGTATTGCGGAATTGCGCCTCGGTCGTGACAGCACGCTTGAATGCAGTAAAGAAGAGCTTATCGAGGCGAAACAGCTCAGCTTCGCGGACCGCGAGGCGGATATCTCCGGCTGCAATGTCTACATCGCCACTGTGCCAACACCGATTGATCGCTATAAGCGTCCTGATTTGAGACCCATCGAGAGTGCCAGTCACACCATCGGGCGCGTCCTCAAGCGAGGCGATGTGGCGATCTTTGAGTCGACCGTCTATCCGGGGGCGACCGAAGAGGTTTGCGTGCCGATCATGGAGCGCGAATCGGGGCTCAAGTGCAATCAGGATTTTTTTGTCGGCTATAGTCCCGAACGTATCAATCCGGGCGACAAGGAACACCGCGTCAGCTCCATACTCAAAGTCACCTCCGGCTCGACGCCGGAGGCCGCGGATTTTGTCGATACCCTGTACCGTAAAGTCATTACGGCGGGCACATACAAGACCAGTAGTATCCGTGTTGCCGAAGCCGCCAAGGTTATCGAAAATACCCAACGTGATGTGAACATTGCGCTGATTAATGAACTGGCGCTGATTTTCGAGCGGCTGGGTATAGATACCGAAGACGTACTTAAAGCAGCCGGTACCAAGTGGAATTTTCTGCCCTTCCGCCCGGGTCTGGTCGGAGGCCACTGTATTGGCGTCGATCCCTATTATCTGACGCATAAGGCGCAGGAGATTGGATATCACCCCGAGGTGATCCTGGCCGGACGCCGCATCAACGACAGTATGGGTGCGCATGTCGCCGAGCGGGTCGTTAAGCTCATGACCCGTAAACGCATTCATGTTGCTGGTGCCAATGTGCTGATAATGGGCCTGGCCTTTAAGGAAAATTGCCCCGATTTGCGCAACACGCGCGTCATCGATGTCATCGAAGAGCTGAAAGGTTTTCATGCCAATGTCGATGTCTATGATCCCTGGGTCGATACGCGGGAGGCTCAGCACGAATATGGCCTGACACCTGTCAAGGAGCCCAGATCGGGCCATTATGACGCGATCATCCTGGCCGTTTCGCACCATCAGTTCCTGGCAATGGGCGCAGAGAAAATCCGCGCCTTAGGCAAACCGGATTCCATTCTGTTCGATGTGAAATATGTTTTACCGCCCGATCAAGTCGATGGACGTTTATAAACACACAGACGAAGCATTAAAAATGAGGACAACATGAAGGTATTGATTACAGGTTCAGCAGGATTCATTGGCTCCAATCTGGCGGGGCGTCTGTTGGCGCGTGGCGACGAGGTTATCGGTATCGATAATCTCAATGATTATTACGACGTCAATCTCAAGAAGGCGCGTCTCGCACGCAACACAACACATAAAAATTACACAGATGTGCGCGTTGATCTGGAAAATCGCGCCGAGATCGCCAGGATTTTTGAGAAATACAAGCCGAACCGCGTGGTGAATCTGGCCGCGCAGGCAGGAGTGCGCTATTCGCTGGAGAATCCGCATGCCTACGTCGATACCAACATCGTCGGCTTCGTGAATATCCTGGAAGGTTGCCGGCACAACGGCGTCGAACATCTCGTCTACGCCTCTAGCAGTTCGGTGTATGGTGCCAACACCAAGATGCCGTTCTCGGTGCATCACAACGTCGATCACCCGGTGAGTCTGTACGCCGCCAGCAAGAAAGCCAATGAACTGATGGCGCATACCTACAGCCATCTGTTCCGTATCCCGACGACGGGTCTGCGCTTCTTTACCGTGTACGGTCCCTGGGGACGTCCGGATATGGCGCTGTTCATGTTCACCAAGAACATCCTGGCCGGCCAACCCATTAATGTATTCAATTATGGCAAGCACCGCCGCGACTTCACCTACATCGACGACATTGTTGAAGGTGTAGTGCGCATATTGGATAAGGTTCCGGAACCGAATCCTGAATGGAGCAGTGACGCGCCAGATTCCGCCAGCAGTAACGCGCCGTTCAAAATTTATAACATCGGTAACAACGAGCCGGTGGAATTGATGCACTACATCAAGGTGCTGGAAGACTGCCTGGGCAAGAAAGCTGAAATGAATATGTTGCCACTACAGCCGGGTGACGTGCCGGATACCTATGCGGATGTGCAGGATCTGGTGAAGGATGTCGGTTATAAACCAGCAACATCGGTTGAAGACGGTGTCGCGCGGTTTGTTGAGTGGTATCGGGAATATTTCAAGGTTTAAGGAACTCTGGATAATTTGTCATTCCGGCGCAGGCCGGAATCCATGTGATTCAAGGCCCTAGATTCCGGCCTGCGCCGGAATGACGACTTATTGAGCATTGCATGATGGCATGACATAGATATGCTCGATTTAAGAACTTCGCCACCCTTTCCCCAACCCTCTCCCGCCCCGGCGGGAGAGGGGGTTATCCCCTCTCCCCGCTTGCGGGGAGAGGGTTAGGGAGAGGGGCGTTTGTGTCATCCCAATTGGTAATGATCAATAGTAATTGATCGGAGGTTCCTTAAGGGTATACAGATTAGGCGGTGAATCCGCACCAATACACAGCCGGACGTTCGTTGTTGGTGCGACTCTTCTTTATGCGTCGCTGGGTGCGGCGGAAAATCAGGCATTATCAGCTTGATCCTGCCGCGCTCTGACGACATTGATCACATTGGTATGGCAGTTGCAACAGTGTCGAGCAGCAAGGACACTTGATTGCGAGGTCATATGGTCGCTGCCAGCTATATCAGCATTATTGAACGCTACCATGAATATCAAAATGCAATCCGCGAACTGCTGGGGTCGATTCTTTCGGGAATAGATCAGGCACGTCTGTGCAGTGATCCAGCATCGCTTGCGGTGATGCTTTGTTCCATTCGCGAACATTATCCCTTTGTAGAGCTCCTCTATACACTTGACGCCAGCGGTATTCAAAACAGCCCGAACGTAAGTTGTACCACTATGCGCGGCCAGAAGATGCTGACTGGAGTGGGTATGGACCGGAGCCGGCGCCCCTATTTCCTGCTTGCCCGCGATGCGGAAAACTCGGTCGTCACTGAACCTTACCTGTCTTCGGCCAGCCGCAATCTCTGCATCTCAGCAGCCACGAAATGCCTCGACAGCGGGGGCGCGGTGCTCGGCTATATCGTGGTTGATATCGACCTTACCCGTACCATTGAGTATTTCATGGGTGACGCCGCACGCCGACGCTTCGCGCCTGCATTCCGCACTGTTTATTCGATTATCGTCATTGGCTTGTTCGCGGTTGTCTGTCTGCTGCTGTATTCGGCCTATGCAGATGTGTTCCAGGTGCTGCAGGGTGATGTACACGATATGCAGATACACCCCTTCGGCATTGTGATTTTTCTGACGCTGGCATTAGCGATCTTTGATCTGGGTAAAACCATTTTGGAAGAAGAGGTCCTAATGCATAAGGATATCTTCCGCCATAGTTCGACTCGCCGCACCATTACCCGCTTTGTTGCGGCCATTCTGATCGCCGTGTCTATTGAGGCCTTGTTGATGATGTTCAAATCGGCGTTAGGAGAGTCTGACCACATGCTTGAAGCCGTCTGGATGATGCTGACGGCGATAGGCTTATTGGTCGGGTTGGGGGTTTATGTGTATCTGGGTGCGCATGCGGAGGTGGCGTTACGCACGCAGCGGTCTGTTGGACGCTAGCGGGTAAGACTTACGGCATTCTACTGCTGTAAATCCCAAAGCTTCACGCTGGCATCGTCACTGGTGGTCGCCAGATAGCGCATCGTAGGTGATACCTGCACCGCAGCGCCGCAGAGTGCATGCTTTTCAAAGCGGCGGGTGGCGGCGCCGGTAGCAGGGTCGAGGTAGTAAATACTACTGTCGGTCTGCTGACTGATGGAGGCCAGTTGAGATAAGCCCGGAATCCAATACAGGGACTTGATAATACCGCGGTGTGGCGTGTCCAATATCGTCAGTTTGTTGGTTTCCAGATCCCAACGGAATAATTTGAACCAGCCGCTGCCATAGAGTTTTTGGTCATTTGTTGCGAAGACCAATGCGGCCGCGTCGCTGGGTGGTGAGGGTAGTTCACGCACCTGTTCAGCGCTGATCAGGAATACGCGTCCGTCACTGCCGCTACTTGCCAGATAGCCGCTTTCATCCTGCACGGCGACGCGTTTTACCGCGCTACCGTGCAATGGGTATTCAGCCATCAGGCTGAAATCATCAGCGCGCCACAATCGTACGACACCGTCGCGGTGCCCGGTGATCAGCCGCTTACGCGGCTGGTCATAGACCATGTGTGTAATGGGACTGGGTGTGGTGGCTTGTTGAACCATGCTGCCTTGCAGTGTCCAGCGCACCAGGCGCATGTCATAACCTGCAGTCAGTAGTGTGTCGCCGGAAAACGCCAAGCCATTCACCGTGCTGCCTTGATGGGCCCGCCAGCCTTCAGCGCGGTCTGTGTGCGGGAGACGATAGAGCTGCACCCAGCCACCCTTGCCGCCGAATGCCAGCAGGCTTTCATCGGCATTGAATGCCAATACCGTGCCGCCGTTGTGCATGCCGTCAAAGACTTGTGTGGGCGGTTCGCCTGGCTGCAGGGCGCAAGCTGACAGCAGGGTGATCGCGAGGATAAGCAGGTAGCTGATTATAGTTTTTGCCATGCCGATCAAGGTAAACCGCTACGTTGGTATTAACGCTGCTCAGTTAAGCGCCGGACCCGTATACCTCGCCTTGTGCAAGTTTCCGTTCCCAGTCCAGCGATGTTTTGACAATGAGATCCAAGTCGTCGAAGCGTGGTGTCCACTTCAACAGGGACTTGGCCTTGTCCGATTTGGCAACCAGTGAAGGAGGGTCACCCGCACGGCGCGCGATTTCCTCGACCTTGATTTTATGTCCGGCGACACGTTCGACCGCGTCAATCACCTCTTTAACACTATAGCCGTGACCATAGCCGCAGTTGACCGTGGTCGAATCGCCACCCTTACGGAGATAATCCAAGGCCTTTAAATGCGCATCGGCCAGATCCTCAACATGGATGTAATCGCGCACGCCAGTGCCATCGGGAGTGGGGTAGTCGGTGCCGAATACCAGGAGTTTTTCGCGGCTGCCGACCGCAACTTCGCAGGCGACCTTGATCAGCAGTGTGGCCTTGCGCGTGGACTGGCCGATTGTTCCATCCGGACTGCAACCTGCCACATTGAAATAACGTAGCGCGACATGCCGCAGTGCAGTTACAGCTGACAGATCGCGCAACATCCATTCGCTCATCAGCTTGGAGGTGCCATAAGGATTGATGGGTGCGTTGGGCGTATCCTCGGTTGCCAGCGGCGACTCCGGAATGCCGTAGACCGCGGCCGTGGAGGAGAAGATGAAGTGTTTAACGCCGGCATCGCGGCAGCAGGCCAGGAGATTGCGCGTGCAGCAGGTGTTGTTGCCGTAATACTTGAGAGGATCTGAAACCGATTCCGGGACGATGGTGTGGGCGGCGAAGTGCAGCACCGAGTCGATCTGATGTTTCTTCAGCAGTTCGGCTACCAGCGCCTGATCGCCCGTATCCCCAACGATCAACTCAGCGCCGGGCGTGACGGCCTCTTTGAAGCCCGTAGACAAATTGTCGAGAACGATGACCTTTTCGCCGGCTGCGACCAGCTGCCGCACCACGTGGCTGCCGATATAACCGGCACCGCCGGATACCAATGTTCCACCCTTGGACATACTATTGCCTCTTTGTTGGATTTTGAGCGATGGGTCGAGAGTATAGCGGTCTGGTGTGGTCCGGGGCTAGAAGTGGCGTGGTCCCCGTTTGACCGTGATTCAGTGGATAGCAAGCGCAGGTTAACGCTAGAATGCCCCGAATAGAGCCGGTCGTCGGAATTCACGCTACGACCGGATCTGCGCAGGTCAAAGTGGGGGAAGTATGCGAATTGCGGATAAAGTTGTTTTTGTGGTGTTTGGCATCCTGGCCACTGTTGTCAGCGCGGCAGACGTGAAGATCGAAGCGGGTGGTAAATCGCAGGTGTTCCAGCAGTACTGGGAAGACTATGAGCGCTGCAAGGCCCGCCAGGAATTCACGCCCGAGCGCGGTGAGTACGAAACCCAGGAAGAATACCGACGTCGCGTCGAGAAATTGCGGGTTGGCTGCGATACGTATCGTCGGGTCGAGCAGGCGCGTATCGAGGTACCCGTAATACTCAATTACGACGCGGACAAACAGCGTTTTCTTTTCGAACTGCCCACGACCCGAGGCCTCCGGTTGCAGTATGACGGACTGGTCCGGGATGATTTTCCGAAGTCGCTGAATAAATTACCGCGTGACCGTTGGCACATCGATGATCCAACGCCTAAAGCCAGTGCTTATAAGGAGTGCACACTGCGCAGTGTCAGCGCGGAGGAGAAATTCATCAGTAAGATTGAACCCTGCCGGATAAACTCATGGCGTGGATGCATGACCTATTATCTGCAAGGTGAAGAGGGTATTTGGCAGCGCGATACAGAGACCTTCTCTATCAGTGACGTTACCTTTTACGCCTACGCGGATATTGCCTCAGCGCGGCGTATTAAAGATATGGAAGCCAATCTGATCTACCGCGTCGAGGGTGCGCTGTTAGTGCCAGAGCAAGGTTTCGATGCCACGTCTGTTGAGATATTGAACCGCAAGACGGGCGAGCGGCTGGTCAGTGTCAAGCCTTGATCGCCATGCGCGCGGGTATGACGCAAATACTGCGCGATACGCAGTTCTGGCAGGCGGTCATTGCAGCGCTGCTTTTCTGGACCATTGCCTATCTGTGGTTCACACCACAGATCGATTGGGCCTGGCCACTGCATCAGCCGCGAGAAGTCCTCTATCTCGTTCTGATCTACCCCCTGGTTGAAGAGCTACTGTTTCGTGGCGTGCTGCAAGGCTATTTGCTGAAACGGCCAGCGCTGAAACAGGATATTGTTGGCCTGACAGGCGCCAATCTGCTGACCAGTTTTATCTTCACCGGGCTGCATTTTCTGATGCATCCACCTTTAGCCGCCGCTGCTGTCATCGTGCCTTCGCTGATCTTCGGTCACTTCCGTGATCGCTTCGGTACCCTGCATGCGCCCATCATGCTCCACATCTATTACAACCTGGGCTATTTCTGGATCTTTGCCAGCCAATAATAAATATGCGGAATCATCCTCACGCCTTGTCTTAAATCGATCCGAAATGTCAGGTAACGGCCAAATCCTGCCCCTGCTACCAAACACCGACAATCCCGGGCTACTGTTTTACCCGGGTTTCCCCTCGAGATACCGATGGGAATGGCTGTCTGCCGGCACCAATCCTCCGGAGCCCACACCAGCCAATTTCCCGTCTTGCAAGGGCAAAGTAAACGGAACTTCCAAGACAGCTGTAGCTGCGTAATCGAAGTCAATTCGAAGCGACATTGCGACAAGCATGGCAGCACTGAACTATTGCGTGATCAAAATCTGTTTTCGAAGCATGAGCGGCAGCAGGATGTGAAGACGGCGGCCGCTGCACGACCGCGCCTTCACATCCCGTATCGTTTCCTCTGTCACAGCCCCAATTCGCCAAGGCCCTGGTAGCCCTCGGGGCGGCTGCCCAGAGGCCAATGGAACAGACGCTGTGTCTCGCTGATGGGCTTATCGTTGATACTCGCGACTCGCCTATGCATCAAGCCGCTGTGATCGAACTCCCAGTTTTCGTTTCCGTACGAACGAAACCAGTTACCGGCGTCGTCATGCCATTCGTAGGCGAAGCGGACAGCGATGCGGTTGTCCGTGAACGCCCAGAGTTCCTTGATCAGCCGATAATCGAGTTCCCTGGTCCATTTTCTCTGCAGGAATTCGACGATGGCCGCGCGTCCCCTGAAAATCTCGGCGCGGTTGCGCCATTCGCTGTCTGGCGTATAGGCCAGGGAGACCTTGTGCGGATCACGGCTGTTCCAGGCATCTTCAGCCAGACGCGCCTTTTGCGCTGCTGTATGAGCAGTGAAGGGTGGAAATGGGGGTCTGGTATTGTTCATGGGTTGAGCTCCTCAAATAGGGCATGATGTCGGGCTATTGTTCGGCTTGCATGGTCTTGACCGCCTGCCGGGTGGTCCACACGGTGTTAGCCATGTAGCGGAAGTTCACCAGAGCCGCGGCGTAGCCGTCGCCTTCCTCGACCTGGGCTGCAGCCGTGGCGTCGGATACCACTGCCACTTCAAATCCCTGCTCGAGCAGTTCGCGCATATGCGATTCGGTGCACAGGTTGGCGGACATGCCGGCCAGTATCACTTTGTCGATGCCCCGCTTGCGCAGCTGCAACACCAGGTCGTTGGTCTCCGGGCCATACACCTTGTGCGGACTGGTAACCGTGGTGCGGCCGTCGTTGATGTAGGGCTTGTAGCGTTCCAGCCAGTCCGCGCCGGAGCCTTCGAAACCCTCGAGATTCAGTGCATCCTTCCGGTTGAACATGCCGATGTTGTGCATCAGCTTTTCCAGTGCGCCTTCGAACTTCCAGCCGTGGTCGTGCGGGTAGTAGTAGTGCGGCGAGATGAATACCGGAATGTCATGCGCCTTTGCCGCTTTGAACAGGGTGTCGATATTCTCCACAGTGTTGTTGGCTTCGACGTTCTTGCCCACCACGCCCCAGGTGACACCCTTAGGGCTCAGAAAATCGTTCTGCGGATCGGTCACGACCAGCGCGGTGCGGCCCTTTTCAATCTGCATGCCGGGATCGGGAAGAGCGGCAAAGACAGGGGAGCTGACAGTGGTCATTACGACGATAACAACGAGCATGTTTACGAGTTTGTTCATGGCTGACTCCTGTAATGGCTTGTGCCATTGGTTGGGTTACACAACAGAAAGTGGTTTATGCCGATTTGGGCGGGCATGCTTGCCGTCTATCCATCGCAGCATGTGAGCCTCCAGGCGCGTGCAAAGCGGCATCCACAGCCACACGAATACAGCAAGTGTGCAGGGCAGATCGCCGATCTGAAGGCCGTCCATCAGCAGTCCGCTCAAGGTCAGCGCGAGTATCAGTACTCGATTGATGTTGATGAGGCGGTTGTGTTGGCTGACTTTCATTTTGGCTTCTCCTGGTCAGGCACCTGCTCCCCGGCACATGACAATCCTTGTCTGGCCTTGCCGGCGCTCCATGCTGAAGGACAGAGAGGTGTCTGGCGCCTCTGACGTCGACTTCGACGAACGTCAGAGGCTCACGACAGATAATCTCCTTGATGTTTTTCAGCGACTGTTCACCTTGGAGACGGCGACGTGATGCATCCCCGGCCAGTTTTTCTCGGCTTTGGCGAGGGTTCCGGTTTTGTCTTCCAGATACTTTTCGAAGGCGACCGCGTTCAGGAATACGTATAGCTTGCCGTCCACGATGTCCGCAAAGCGCGGGCTGGCGTCGAGCTTCTTGTTGAAGGCGACGCCGAACGCGCAGTAACCGCCGTATTGCGGCACGTACATGTTCGGGTTGGACGCGAAGGCGGCTTGCGTCTGTTCACTGGCGAAGTAGTAGGCAACCCCGTCATGCACATGTGTGAATCGGGCGTGCCCGTCAACGGGACCGAGGCCGATGGCCAGCGCGACGGTGTCGTTGCCGCGCAGCGCGACCGGCTCGCCCGCGAGGGTTGTGCCGGCCGAGACGTTGTATTCGTCGACGGCGAACACCACGGGGGCAGTCGCGATAGCGCCAATGAGGGATGCTGCGGTGATCAGGTTTTTAATAGCTTTCATGACAGAACTCCTTGTTTGCGGTTGCCGCCCGTTCCAGGCGGAGTTGGTGATATCCGCCGGCCAATGGGCCGGTGGACGAAACCGCCTGATGCAGACGGCTGTATCGTTGGACGAATCCAATAGCGCAAAGGGTGTGCCAGCAATGAATAGCTATTAAAAACAGTTTGATACGTAATAATGCTCGCCTCAGGAATTTGCGGAACACAAAAAGCTGTGGCCTAATTCTCAAAAAATTGCGGAGGGAGGCATGGACACGCAATGGCTTGAAGACGCGCCTGCGTTGTTGGCAGTGCTTGACGAAAACCTGGTCTGTCGCCGGGCCAGCCAGGCATGGCGGGAGCGACTCGGCCTTGCTGGTACGCAGGGTGAACTGTCCGTACCGCTATCGGATATCTTCACGCTCGAACATTCCGCGGAGTTGCCCGATAAATTGCGGGACGGACTGCAGCAGGAAATACCAATTCAGGACATCCCCGTGTCCCTGGTCGGCAAAAACGTCGTCACCGAAGGGCTGCTAGCCGCCTGGCCTGTCAGCATCGGATCAGGATCGACCGGCCTTTGTCTGGCAGCCACCTGCAACACCGATCTTCATCGGGCACTCGATGAGCTGAGGCACTTACGCACCATGCACGAACTGATACTCGATGCAGCGGGGGAGGGAATCTATGGATTCGATAGCGACGGCATGGGCACATTCGGAAATGCCGCATCCATAGAGATACTCGGCTGGAAGCCGGAAGACATGATCGGTAAGCGGGCACACGATGTTCATCACCATTCACATGCGGACGGGACACCTTACCCGCACACTGAGTGCCCTATCTACGCAGCCCTGCGTGATGGCGAAGTGCATCATGTCGATGACGAGGTATTCTGGCACGTCGATGGTACGCCTGTCCCTGTCGAGTACACCAGCACACCGATTCGCCATGGCGGCAAGATCGCGGGCGCGGTGGTGGTATTCAGGGATATTTCGCAACGCAAGGAGATCGAGCGTCTGCGCGAGACCGCGTTCCAGGAGATAAAGAACCTCAAGGACCAGCTTGAACAGGAGCGTGATTATCTACGCGACGAGATAAAGACCGGCTCGAACCATGGCGAGATTATCGGCAACACTTCTGCATTGCAGCGCGCCATGGCACAGATCGGCGCGGTGGCCGCAACGCCTGCCAATGTACTGATCCTCGGCGAGTCAGGTGTCGGCAAGGAGATGGTTGCGCGTGCCATCCACGAACAGAGCGATCGGGCCGACAAGCCCCTGGTAAAGATCAACTGCGCTTCTATTCCCAAGGAACTTTTCGAGAGCGAGTTCTTCGGTCACGTGAAAGGCGCCTTCACCGGAGCGCATCGCGACCGGGTCGGGCGCCTGCAACTGGCCCACGGCGGCACCGTGTTTCTCGACGAGGTCGGCGAAATTCCGCTGGACCTGCAGGGCAAGCTGTTGCGTGCCCTGCAGGAACGGGAGTTCGAAAGAGTGGGTGACGAGCGCACGATCAAGGTCGACGTCCGAGTTGTGGCAGCGACCAATCGCGACCTGGAAGCCGAGGTGAAGGCCGGTAGGTTTCGCGAAGATCTCTACTACCGGTTAGGTGTATTTCCGATCCTGGTGCCGCCGCTGCGCGATCGCCGCGATGATATCGGCCCTCTGGCCGCACATTTCCTGGCACGCACTTGCGCGGATCTCGGTCGCGACCCCATGCGCCTGTCGAAACAGCAGGTCAGGCAGCTCATGGGGCACAGCTGGCCAGGTAACATCCGGGAACTCAGAAACGTTGTCGAACGCGCCGTGATCTTGAGTACCGGCAGTCGCGCGCGTTTTGACTTGGCGATGCCGGATGCGGCCGATACTGAACCGGATATGGTGGCTGATCCGATAGGGTCGGACGGATCGGATTTCGTCACGGACGCCGAGATGCGGGAACGCGAAAAGACCAATATGATCGCCGCGCTGCGGCACGCCAACTGGCAAGTGTGGGGTTCGGATGGTGCCGCTGCGCTACTGGGAATCAAGCCGTCGACATTGACGTACCGTATGAGGGTTCTGGGCATAAGCAAGCCAGCGTAAGTTCAAGGCGCCGGGGTGAGTTCCAGCCGCCTTTTTCATTCCGTCCTGATGTATTCCTCTTCGGACAGTTTTTTCCAGTAGTGGTGCGGATAGTCATATGCGCTGCCGGCGATCGGCATCTTCTCCATGCCCATGGCGATGAAGAAGGGTTACGCGCCACGCTGCGTTTTGACGAGCAGGTATTGATAACCGTTCGATATGCCTTGCCGATAGCCGTTCCGACCACGTCATCCGCGCGGCCCTGGTAGCGATGCGCGTCGAGTTTGCGGATACGCCGGACACGCGGGCTCTGTTCGCCGTCGCGGAATTCGCCCACTGGTTGAAGAGCTGCTGTTTCGCGGCGTGCTGCAAGGCTATTTTCTGAAACGGCCGGCGTTGCAGCAGGTCATCGTGCCTTCGCTGATCTTCGGTCACTTCCGTGATCGCTTCGGTACCCTGCATGCGCCCATCATGCTCCACATCTATTACAACCTGGGCTATTTCTGGATCTTTGCCAGCCAATAATAACTATCCTGTAAAAAAGCATCGAGGCTCAGGCTTCTGCGCCTTACACCACGTTGTCTCTGGGTGTGGCATATAACACAGCCACTGCGTTAATTCCCGCGCATTCGATACTGTGAAATAAGCAAAACCGTTATAGATTAGTCAGATGCATATTGGCATGTTATCTGCTGATAACCTGTCGATGAAGTCCGGCATTCTCATAACCCCCAACGCAGCCTCGTTCGACAGCATGGGCGGTCATGACCCATTGGCCGGTCGGGCACTCAAGTTTCTTGCCGTGCTCTGCCTGCACATCGCCCTGATCGTCTGGATACTTCATGTGCGAAAAGACGCGCCGGAGGAGATTGATCCTATCCGGGTTTCCGTGCGCCTCGTTGAAGCTGCTGCACCGGCTCCGCCCAGCGTTGACCCTGAGCCTGTGAGAGAGTCACCGCAACCATTACCACAAGAGATTCGGTCCCCCGCACCTGTGAAGCCGCCGGTGCGTGATGTCATCCGAAAAGTCGCGCCACAGCCGCAGCAGATGACTGTGCCGCCACAATGGCCTGTTGCCGAGAATCCTATCCGCACACCGATTGCCTCTCCGTCTGTCATAGCCGTGCGCTACGACGCCGACTATCTGAACAACCCGGCGCCGGTCTATCCCATGTTGTCCCGCCGCAAAGGCGAGCAGGGCAAGGTGCAGTTGCTGGTGCAGGTCAACGCACAGGGGCTGGCGGACAAGGTGGAGATCCAAACCGGCAGCGGATATCCGCGCCTGGACAGTGCCGCGCTGGAGGCCGTGAAACGCTGGCGCTTTGTGCCGGCGCGGCGCGGCGATGAAGCCATTGCCGCGAGTGTGGTCGTGCCGATCGTATTCCGGCTCGGTGACTGATAAATATTTTTACAGACGAATTTCAGTTAATGCAGAACAAAGGTCATGCCATGAAACCTGAAGTAAGAAGTACACCTTCCGTGACGATGCTGCAGATCGAGATGAAGCCATTGTGCATCGCGCTCGCGACCGTAATGGCTGTTCTGCCGATGACAACAATCGCCGCCGAGCCCTCCGCGTTGTCGGAGGTTGTCGTGAGTGCGCCGAAAATCGATGCCCAACCGTTGGGTGCAGCGTCTGTTGCTGAGGAGAACCTGGAGACGTTGCGCGCGACCAGCAGCGATAGCGCCAGTCTGCTGCGCAATGTTCCGGGCGTCAGCCTCTACGGCGCCGGTGGCGTGTCCAGTCTGCCGGTGATTCATGGCCTGGCCGATGATCGTCTGCGCATCAAGGTCGATGGCATGGACCTGATTTCCGCCTGCGGTAACCACATGAACCCGCCGCTTTCCTACATCGATCCATCTAATGTGGAAAGCACACAAGTGTTCGCGGGCATAGTTCCGGTAAGCGTTGGTGGCGACAGTATCGGCGGCACCATCGAAGTGAACTCGCCCGCGCCGGAATTCGCTGCGCCCGGACAGGACATCCTGAACAAAGGCGAGGTCGGTACCTTTTATCGCAGCAATGGCAATGTCCTGGGCGGAAATGTTTCGGCAACCATTGCGAGCGATAAGCTGAGCGTGACCTATAGCGGTTCGACCGTGGAAGCCGACAATTACACCGCGGGCGATGACTTCAAGCCGGCCGGTCTGGCCGCAGCAGGTAGAGGATTCCTGGATGGCGATGAAGTCGGGTCGTCCAGTTACGAATCGACGAATCAGTCGCTGGGTTTCGCACTGCGTCATGAGAATCACCTGGTCGAGTTGAAGCTGGGCTTGCAGGACATTCCCTATCAGGGATGGCCGAACCAGCGCATGGACATGACCGACAACGACAGCCAGCAGGTCAATCTGCGCTATGAAGGCCAATATGACTGGGGCGAGTTGGAGGCGCGTGCCTATAACGAAAAGACCCGGCATAAAATGCAGTTTGGCGACGACAAACTCTACTGGTATGGCCCCAACAACGTGCCGAATTCAGATGGTGTGCCCTGCGTACCCAGCGGTGGCATGAATGGCTGTGCCGCCGGCATGCCGATGGACACCAAAGGAAACAACACGGGTGTGGCCATCCAGGGCGAAATCGCGCTGTCGTCCCGCGATCTGCTGCGGGTCGGCAGTGAAATTCAGCAATACCGCCTGGATGACTGGTGGGACCCGTCCGGCAAGGGCATGTGGCCCGATGTGTTCTGGAATATCCGCGATGGCGAGCGCGACCGTCTTGCTGTGTTTGCCGAATGGGAGGCACAGTGGGACCCGCAATGGCTGACGCAGTTTGGTGTGCGGCATGAAACGGTGGATATGGATGCCGGTGATGTGCAGGGATACAACACGACATTCAGTCCCACCGATGCGGCTGCGTTCAATGCCGCCGATCGCGATAAGACCGATCAGAATCTGGATCTGACCGCACTGGCCCGTTATACGCCATCGGCCACCCAGACCTATGAATTCGGTATCGCCCAGAAGACGCGCTCGCCGAATCTCTATGAGCGCTACACCTGGTCGACAAACGGCATGGCCATGCGCATGATCAACTGGGCCGGCGACGGCAACGGTTATGTCGGCAATCTCGATCTGAATCCCGAAACCGCCCAAACCCTGAGCGCCACGGCGGACTGGCACGATGCCACCGGCGAGAAATGGGGGCTCAAGGTCACGCCTTATGTTACCCGCGTTGACGATTACATCGACGCCGAACGTTGCTCTGGTGGAACCGGTATGGGCGCGGTTTGCACGCCTGCGAATCTGACGGTAGAGGATGCCTTCGTCTACCTCCGCTTTGTCAATCAGGAAGCGCTGCTCTATGGCCTCGATGTCTCCGGCTTCATGCCACTGGCGGAGACTGAACAATTCGGGAATTTCACGTTGACCGGTTTGTTGAACTACGTCCGTGGCGAGAACCGGACGACTGATGACAACCTCTACAACATGATGCCGCTCAACACCACGGTGGGGATAGAGCAGCATCTCGGCAGCTGGACCGGTACCGTCGAGTGGCAGTGGGTGGATGACAAGGATCGCTTGTCCTGGGAACGCAATGAACAGGGAACCGACAGTTACCATCTGTTCCATCTCCGTGGCAGCTACGAGTGGAAACAGGTCCGCCTCGATGTCGGCGTCGAGAATCTGTTCGATAAGTTCTACAACCATCCGCTGGGCGGCGCTTATCTCGGCCAGGGTAAGACCATGTCGGGAACCGATATTGCCTGGGGTACGCCGGTCCCCGGTATGGGGCGTTCGCTCTACACGGCGGTCAATGTGAAATTCTAATTGAGCTTAGGGAACCACTGATTAATCCGTCATTGCGAGGATGCCTTGACCCGAAGGGTAAGGTACCCATAACGAAGCCCGAAGGGATTCTATGGGAAAGCGACGCGGCACAAGCGAGCTTGCGAGCGCAGAACACCCGCAGGGTGGCCCCGAAGGGGTGAGCGTAGCGAATAATCACCAAGCTATTGATCTACCGTAGAGGGAGATTGCTTCGCTTCGCACGCAATGACGTTCCAAAAAATTATTGAGCATTACATGATGGCATGACATAGATATGCTCGATTTAAGAACTTCGCCACCCTCTCCCCAACCCTCTCCCGCCCCGGCGGGAGAGGGTTGGGGAGAGGGTGGGGGAGAGGGGCGTTTGTGTCATCCCAATTGGTAATGATCAACAATCAGAGGTTCCTTAGCTAATGGCCGCTTCTACAGGGCGTGTCATAATGAGTAAAAGTACAATTAGAGGAAACAAGCCATGAATGAGCAACTCGGCTTTGAACATTTCTGGGCGCATGGCGATGCCGTTATTCATGCTGTCGCCATAGTGCTCTTGCTGATGTCGGTGGTGAGCTGGTACATCATTGTCGGTAAATCGATCGCACAACTGCGGTTTCAACGCACGATCCGCCGCACGCTCAACAGTTTCTGGCAGGCAGAGTCGCGTGCCACAGCGCTTGAGTCGATCCGTGCGGAGGACAGAAACGGCGTGTTCACACAGGTGGCAACCGACGCGGTACTCGCCGCGCAGGCCTGGGAAGAGAAGTCCGCGGGCGGCATCGGTGCGGGTGTGGATGCGAGCGAGTTCATCGGACGTACCCTGCAGCAGTCCATCGTCTATGCGCAGGCGCGGGTGGAGCGGGGATTGACTGTGCTGGCCTCGGTGGGATCGACCGCGCCGTTCGTCGGCCTGTTCGGTACGGTGTGGGGTATCTATCACGCGCTGATCGCTCTGTCGGGTTCGACCCAGGTGGTGCTGGATAAAGTGGCGGGCCCGGTGGGCGAGGCGTTGATCATGACGGCGGCAGGCCTGTTCGTGGCGATTCCCGCCGTACTTGCCTACAACGCCATTACCCGTGCCAACCGCTTGGTGCTCGCGCAACTGGATGGCTTCGCCCATGGCCTGCATGCGTATCTGGTTGCCGGTGTGCGGCTGGATGCGCCGGTGAAGGGCGCAAATGTCACGTCACTGCGTGCCAAGTCGGCGCGCTGAGGATACAACCATGGCGTTCAACTACAACGGAAGTCCCGTGAGCCACAGCCAACCGATGGCGGAAATCAACGTCATCCCGCTGGTGGACATCATGCTGGTGCTGCTGGTGGTCTTCATCATAACCGCGCCGCTGTTTCATCAGGCCGTGTCGATTGATCTGCCCAAAGTTGATTCGACGCGTATGGATGAAGAACCGAAAGCGATCCAGATCGCAATCGATGCGCAGGGCATGCTGCTTGTGGATGGCGATAGTGTCGAACTGGCGGAACTGACTGCACGCTTGGCCGCAGCCGCCGAATCCAGTCAACCCGCTCCGGAACTGCACCTGCGTGCTGATCGCGCAACACGCTACGAGCGAGTGACGGAAGTGATGGCGTTGGCGCAGCAGGCCGGCATCACGCGGATCGCGTTTGTGACGGATCGTCGTGACACTGAGGAAACGACACGCAACTGACCCTGAATGATTCCTTCAAGGGGGAAGTTGGTGGAGGCGGCGGGAATCGAATCTTCGCCGCCTCCTACTTTGTTCAGCCGATCGGTTTCGTTTCAAGTACACGCTGCTCGAATGCACCACGCATCCGGCGTTGCTCCTCCGAGTATTTTCCATTGCGCGGTGTCAATGCCAAATAGTGTTCAAGGATGATATTTGCACGCTTGGATTTGTACGTTCTCAGATAGGGATGGATCTGTTCGAGCAGGTTCAATGCTTGGCGGTTGTAGATGGCATAAGTGAAACTCGGCGTATGCCGTTCAATGGTGCCTTCGCCATCGATGAGTCCGGCGAGATAAGCGGCATCGGTGTGTGAGATATTTTTGAGAAAGTTGCGGGTATTCATCCTTGAATCCCTCATATAAAAAGACCCCGACACTCTGTCGGGGTCCGGTTTTGGTGGAGGCGGCGGGACAGCTGGTTCCCTATCTTTCGATAAGGGCTGGACTATACCTTCATCCTGTTTGGATATTCATCCGTGCAGGATGCGGGGCGTGTTATCCACGGCGTAGTATGCCGTGAATCCTAGTGCCGGCTCCGTTCTGCTGAACTCAGCCGGTCTATGAGTCTCTACAGGGCAGGCCTGAAGTTAGCCCTCTTCCTACCCCTCGGTATTGCCTTGGCAGTTTCCTGCGTTAGGTTTCACCGATGTGAGCCCCGTGTTCACTTTATCCTTGCGGATAAAGGCGACCGATGTTGATCGAACCCGCGTCCGTAAGTACTCCGCCTTCGGCTCTACATGCTTATCCACGTCAATTGATTTAACCGGCTGCTACCCGACGGGCAGGGAAGACAGACGGCGATCCCAGTGAGTTTTAGCGGGTCGGCCCTGGGAGAGCGTCACCGCGATCTTGTGAGAGTCGACGCCTGTGTTTCTAATTGCTTAGAAACCCGGGCGCACAAGCACGGCCCCGGTCAGACGGCACCCTACTGGGGTTTAAGCAGCGAGTGCGTAGTTGTCGTCGTTGGCAACTATAAGTTTGCAGAGTGATTTACGAGGGCACTGCACCTCGGCATGCACCTAAGGTTTCGCAACCCACGTCGAAGCCAGGTCGCCCCCAAGTGTTACTTCAGAAACGTTGCCAGTATAACACACCGCGATTCCCCGGCCCGCTGCTTTTCCGATGTAATGACCGGCTCCGAAGGGAGTCTTGCTGGGGCGCGAGGAACCTCGGCTTGTATTAAGTTATGGTACCTGATGGGGACTTTTTCAAGGATAGCGATGGGATAATTGTCATGTCGGATGCAGATATTGAGTTAACGTTTCAGTAAAACGTCTCAATGTCATGTCGCGTTCGCGCTGAAATCACCTGATATGTCGCAAGGGAAAACGCAATCGAACTAGCTATGCCGCAATATGCGTTGTTTTTCCCGCGCCCAGTCGCGATCTTTCTCGGTGGCGCGTTTGTCGTGTTCTTTCTTGCCTTTTGCCAGGCCGATCTCCAGTTTGGCGCGGCCGTGCTTCCAATACATGGCCAGTGGAACAACGGTATAACCCTTGCGTTCCACCGCGCCGATGAGCTTGTTCAGCTCTTCGCGGTGCAGGAGCAGCTTGCGGGTGCGGGTGGCGTCGGGATGAATATGGGTCGAGGCAGCCAGCAAGGGATTGATCAGGCAGCCCAGCAGCCAGGCTTCGCCGTTTTTAATGATGACGTAACTGTCCACCAGCTGGGTTTTGCCCGCACGCAGACTTTTCACTTCCCAGCCCTCCAGTACCATGCCTGCCTCGAAGCGATCTTCAATACTGAAGTCGTGGCGGGCCTTTTTGTTGAGGGCGATGGTGCTGCTGCCGGTGTTTTGCTTGGTTTTTTTGGTTGCCATCCCGGCATTATACGGTGCGCGGTTCCCTTGCGGCCATGCCAAAGAGATGCCGGGCCGTTGCCGCCGGTCATTCAGGCAATGTATTGAGGCTATGGCTGATTTCCCGGACAATGGCCGCAAAATGACCAAGGATAACGGTATCCCTATGGCGACGCGGCGTACTTCGGTTCATGGCGAATGGTCTTCCCGGTTCGCCTTCATCCTGGCGGCCACGGGCTCGGCGGTCGGACTCGGTAATATCTGGCGTTTCCCTTATCTCACCGGCGAGAACGGCGGTGGCGCCTTCGTCCTGGTGTATATGCTCTGTGTGTTAGGCATCGGTGTACCGATCATGATGGCGGAGATCATGCTCGGACGGCGCGGCCGCCAGAGTCCGATCAATACCATGCGTACGCTGGCGCAAGAGGAAGGGCGATCTCCATCCTGGCAGTATCTGGGCTGGATGGGCATGACCGCCGGCTTCCTGATCCTGTCTTTCTATAGTGTGGTGGCCGGCTGGACCCTGGCCTACGTTTTCCGTACCGCTTCCGGGGTGTTTACCGGTGCCACGGCGGATGGTGTGCAGTCTATTTTCAGCAGTCTGATCGCGGATCCGGAACGGCTGCTTGCCTGGCATACCTTCTTCATGGTGATGACCACGATGGTGGTGTCGCGCGGGGTGAAAAGCGGCTTGGAACAGGCCGTACGCTTTCTGATGCCGGCATTGTTCCTGCTATTACTGCTGATGGTCGGCTATGCCATGAATACGGGCGCCTACGATCAGGCGATTGATTACTTATTCAAACCTGACTTCAGCAAAGTGACCGGGCAGGTGGTGTTGAGTGCCATGGGTCAGGCATTTTTCAGTCTGAGCCTGGGCATGGGCGCCATTATGATTTACGGTTCCTATCTTTCGCATACCGCATCCATCACCCGCATGACCTTCATCATTGCGCTGATGGATACCTCGGTCGCATTGTTAGCGGGCCTGGCGATCTTCCCGCTGGTGTTCGCCTACGGATTGCAGCCGCAGGGTGGCCCCGGGTTGATCTTTATGACCCTGCCGATCGCCTTCGGGCAGATGCCGGGTGGCGCCGTGTTTGGTAGCGCGTTTTTCCTGCTGCTGGTATTCGCGGCCTGGACCTCATCGATTTCTCTGATGGAGCCGATCGTGACCTGGCTGGTCGAGAACAAGCGTATGACGCGGGTAAAAGCCTCGACCCTGGCGGGTGGCGCGATCTGGTTGTTCGGTATCGGTTCGCTGTTGTCATTCAATCTCTGGTCGGAATACAAACTCTTCAACAAGACCTTCTTCGATCTGACCGATTATGTGACTTCCAATGTCATGCTGCCGCTGGGTGGACTGTTGATCGCGGTCTTCGCGGTATGGAGGATGTCGGCTGAGTCGAGTCGCAGTGAGCTGGGTTTGAGCGATGGGTTCGGCTATCGCGTGTGGCGTTTTCTGGTGCGTTACCTGGCCCCGGTGGCCATCATTCTGGTTTTAATACAGGTGACGGGTATCCTGGCCTGGGTGACGGGTCGGTCTTAGCCGCTGCACTTTTCTGATGACGACATCGATTCACAAATCGGCGCTGGTCGCCTACACGCCGGCGGAAATGTTCGCACTGGTCAGCGATATTGAGTCCTATGCGGATTTTTTACCCTGGTGCCGTTCTGCCAGCGTGGTATGGCGTGAAGGCGATGAACTCAAGGCCTGTCTCGAAATGGCGAAGGGGAGTCTGCAAAAATCCTTCACCACCCATAACCGGCAGCAGGCCGACAAAATGATCGAGATACGTTTGGTGGATGGTCCCTTCAAACGCCTCGAAGGCTATTGGCGATTCGATCCGCTCGGCGACAAGGCCTGCAAAGTGTCGCTGGATCTGGAATTCGAATTCGCCAATCGGATGCTCAGTATGATGATCGGACCGGTGTTCAGTCAGATCGCGAATACCCTGGTGGATGCCTTTCAACAACGTGCGGTGCAGGTCTATGGAAAACGCTGAACAGATCGATGTGGAAGTCGCCTACGCACTGCCTGAAAACCAGACGATTCTGAAGCTGCGAGTGCCCGCGGGAACCACGATTGAGCAGGCGGTGCGTGAATCCGCCATCCTGGAGCGTTATCCCGAAATCGATCTGGCAATCAATCAAGTGGGTATTTTCGGCAAGCTTAATAAACTGGATGCGCCCTTACGTAATGGTGATCGGGTGGAAATTTACCGTCCCTTGATCGCCGATCCCAAGGAAGTGCGCAAGCAGCGCGCCGCGGAAGGCAAGCGCATGAAGAAGGGTGGCGGGGACGTTGAGACTGAGGAAAAATAGGTTCAGAGTCGAATGGCACTTTCTTAAGCCAATTCGGCCCGATGTAGGGCGGGTTAGGCGCGTCGTTTGCGCCGTAACCCGCCAAGCGTGCCGTCAGGCACACCATAAACAAAGGCGCTGTGTTGCTTCGCAACACCTGTCGGGTTACGCAAACAACGCTAACCCGACCTACATTGGACTTAAGTTAAGTGCCATTCGTCTCTGACCCCTATTTTTTAGCACCTAGCACTAAACATCATCCTTGCCAAAACCCATCCATTGCCAGAAACGCGTTAGAATGCCGCGCGGCTTGCGCTCCTGGTACGGCACGACAACCGTGGTGGAGGGTTTGCTAGTCGCGGCCAGCGCCGGTTGCGGGTTTGGGCGGAAATCGCCACTGATCGAGACTAGCGCGTCATCTTTGAAGATCACGGTAATGCGCTGCTCGGTCACTTCTCCCTCGCCGGGCGTAATGCGATAAACATAATCCCAGCGATCTTGATGGAAGGTATCAGTGATCAGTGGTGAGCCCAGCGTGAACTTCACTTGGCGCCGTGACATGCCTGGTTTGAGCTGGTCAACCATCTCTTGGGTGATGACGTTGCCTTGCTGAACATCGATGCGATAGACGAAGGGGATTTTGTCTACCGAACCGCAGCCGGATAACAGAAGGCTTGCAATGAAGACGCCAGGAATGAGAAGCTTTTGCATATAGAAGTCATATCCAGCTGTACCGAACTCGCCGGCATCATACCCCAAGCGACGCCTTAATTCACGACCGGTGTGGAGAGAATATTATGGAATCGCAGGACTTACGTAAGGCTGGTTTGAAGGTGACCTTACCCCGGGTCAAGATCCTGGAAATCCTCGAAAGCAACAAGACCAATCGCCATATGAGCGCCGAGGATGTCTACAAGGCGTTACTGGAAGAAGGCGAGGATATCGGTCTGGCGACCGTGTATCGGGTGCTGACCCAGTTCGAGACCGCCGGTCTGGTGACGCGTCACCACTTTGAAGGCGGGCACTCGGTGTTCGAGCTCAATGAAGGTTCTCATCACGATCACATTGTCTGTGTGAAGTGTGGCCGGGTGGATGAGTTCATTGATGAGACCATCGAGCAACGCCAACGTGAAATTGCCCGGAAGGCCGGTTACGAAATCACCGATCACAGCCTGTACATCTACGGGATCTGCGCGAATTGCCGGAAGGTGTCGTAGGCGCGATTGCGTGGTGTGGCTTCGCGCACATGTCGGACGCGGCCTTCGGCCTGAATCCGACCTACGAAGATCGTAATCCAAATCGATCTCGGCTAGGGTTCAATGAGCACGTCATTCCGGCGCATGCCGGAATCTATAACTTTCAAAGCACTGGATTCCGGCATGCGCCGGAATGACGGTGACCATAGATCATAAGACTAGGCTCACGCCTTTTTACGACTACCACGTTTCTTCGCTGTTGAGCTGTTTTGCTGCGCCCGATCGATCATCTCTTGTGCATGGGCGAGGGTCGAGGCCGTTACCTCGATACCACCGAGCATGCGCGCAATCTCATCCACCCGTTCCTTGCCAGTTAACGTTTGGATGCGCGTGCGCGTGGTTTCAGCGCCGGTTAGTTTCTGTACCTGGCAGTGGTGATGCGCCTGGGCCGCGACTTGCGGTAAATGGGTCACGCACAACACCTGGCTGCGTTCACCCAGTGCGCGTAACTGACGCCCGACCACTTCCGCGACGCCGCCGCCGATGCCGGTATCGACCTCGTCGAAGACTAACGTCGAAACCGGACTGGCATGGGTGGCGATGACCTGAATGGCCAGACTGATACGGGATAATTCACCGCCGGAGGCCACCTTGGTCAAGGCCTGCGGTGGTTGGCCGGGATTGGCGCTGACGCGAAATTCGATGCGATCCAGACCGTGCGCGGTGAGTTCGCCGGTGGGTAGATCTTCCAGGGCGATACTGAAACGACCGCCGGGCATGCCGAGTTCATGCATGGCGCTGGAGATTTTCTCGCCCAGCGCAGTCGCTGCTGTTTGGCGTTGGCTACGGATCTTCAGTGCCAGCGCACGGTAATCCTTGGCCAGTCGCGTGATGTTGCGTTCCAGGATGTCGAAGTGTTCATCGGCATGTTCGAGTTGCTCGAACTCCTGACGACTACGGTCCAGCAGGGCATTCAACTCCTCCGGTTTGCAGCGATGCTTGCGTGCCAGGCTTTGAATGCTGGCAATGCGCTGATCGATCCAGTCCAGACGCGCCGGATCGAGTTCCATGGATTCGCTGTAGCTGCGCAGTTCGTCGCTGGCCTCGCGTGCCTGAATCAATGCGCCGTTGAGCAGTTCGCACATCGACTGCAACTTGGCATCAAAGCGCAGCAGTTCCTGCAACTCGGCCTGGGCGTGGCCGAGCAGGCCCGTGGCTGAAACTTCGTCTTCATATAATGCGGCGACGGCACGTTGGCAGGTTTCGAGCAGGCGGCCGGCGTTGGCCAGGCGGCCATGTTCTTCTTCCAGCTGTTGCAGTTCGCCATCACCCAGATTCAGCGCTTCCAGTTCCTGAATGTGGAAACGCAGCAGTTCGCTGCGCGCGCCGCGATCCTGCGCCGCGCCGCGCAGGCGTTCCAGTTCATCGCTCTGAGTCTTGTGTTCGCGATAGAGTGCGGCGAGTGCCGTGACTTCGGTGCCATGACTGGCATAGGTATCGAGAATGTCGCGTTGGACATCACGGCGCAGCAGCGATTGGTGTTCATGTTGGCCATGGATGTCGGCCAACAGTTCGCCGATGTCTTTAAGGGATTGCACGGGTGTGGAGCGGCCGTTGATGTAGGCGCGCGAGCGGCCTTCGCGGCCGATGATACGGCGCAACTGACATTCATCGTCCGCTTCGAGGTCCTGACTCTGTAACCAGGCGCGCACTGCCGGTAGTGTGCTTATCTGGAAAGACGCGCTGATCTCGGCCTTGTCCGCCCCGTGGCGGATCGCCTCTGCCCCGGCGCGATCCCCCAGCACCAGCCCCAGGGCATCAACGAGTATGGACTTGCCGGCGCCGGTCTCGCCCGTCAACGCGGTCATGCCGCCGGCAAACTCCAGTTCGAGTTCGTCGACAATGGCAAAGTCACGGATGTGGATGTGGGTCAGCATCTGTTAATCAGGGATCAGGATCTAGGATCTTAGGGTCTAGGCAGTGTATCCAAAGTTATGGTGCAACAACATCTTCTCCTCGTCCCTAGTACCCAGTTCCTAGCACCTTGCCTAGCTACTCGTACCCCAATTGAACTTGCGGCGCAGAATTTCAAAGTAGTCGTAACCCGGCGGATGGATGAGCTTTAAGGCATGGGCATTTTTGTGAATGTGGACGCGGTCACCGGGTAACAGGGCGAAATTGACCTGGCCATCGCAGGTGACTTGCGCCTGGGTATAGGCGCCGGCATGCACGATGACATCCACGGCGCTGGCGTCATGGATCACGATCGGCCGGTTGTTCAGGCTGTGCGGACAGATCGGCACCAGCACCATGGCATCGAGCGAGGGATGCAGGATCGGGCCGCCGCCGGACAGGGCATAGGCCGTGGAACCGGTGGGTGTCGCGACGATCAGGCCATCCGAACGTTGGGTGCTGAGCACATTTCCATCAATGCGGACTTCCAGTTCGATCATCCGCGCGATGTCCCATTTGTGGATGACCACGTCGTTGAGTGCATCGCTTTCGCTGATGATCTGCTCGCCACGGTAGACACTGGCGTGCAGCAAGGAGCGTTCTTCCTGGTCGTATTGACCGGACAGGATCTGATCCAGCTGATCGGTCATCAGGTCCGGCGACACGTCGGCCAGAAATCCCAGTCGTCCCAGATTGACGCCGACCAGCGGCACGCCGGCATCGGCCAGGCTGCGCGCGGCGTTGAGCAGCGTGCCGTCACCGCCGACCGCAATGACCAGATCGCAGTGTTCGCCGAGATGCGCGCGTCCGACACTGGGCAGGCCGCTGTCTGGCAGGTGCTCAACCACACTCGGGTCGAGGATGATATCCAGGGCGCGGGTCTGGAGATGGGCAATCAGGCGCTGCAGCGTCTCGCCCACTGCAGGGGCGCCATATTTCCCAACCAGACCAATACGTTTGAAGGTGTACTTCATAATGGCACTGACACTAGCATGAAGAACTCAAGTTCGACAATGCAAAGACTCCGGAACTTACTAAAGCAGCGGCGTTTTCTTCATCGGGTTATATCATCCTTATGCAGGTGCGATGATTTGCTCCGCCGGGCGGCTATTGTTTGCGCGCCGGCTTAGCACTCTTGTAAGATGAGTGCCAAGATTCGTGTTGCTAATCGATTTTTATCCAAGTTGAGCATGACAACGAAACCGAGCAGTCCGGTCCTCAATGAGCGCGCTCAGCATCTGTTACGGGTGCTGATCGAACGCTATATCCGTGACGGTGAACCGGTCGGTTCGCGCACCCTGGCGCGTGATGCGGTCATGGACCTCAGTCCGGCCACCATCCGCAATGTGATGGCCGATCTGGAAGACATGGGCTTCGTGAAATCCCCGCACACCTCGGCGGGGCGCATGCCGACCGTGCAAGGCTATCGCTGCTTTGTCGACAGTCTGCTGACAGTACAACCCCTGGATGGTCAGGACGTGCAGCGTCTGCGCAATGAGCTCAATCTGGATCTGGAACACAAAGATCTGGTTGAACGCACCTCCAATCTGCTGTCCGGTATCACCCGCATGGCGGGCGTTGTGATGCTGCCGCGTCGCAAGCAGGCCTCATTGCGGCGTATCGACTTCCTGCCGCTGTCCGATAATCGCGTGCTGGTGATCATGGTGATCAACGAACGCGAGGTGCAAAACCGTATCATCCATACCGACCGCAAATACAGCCAGTCGGAACTGGAGATGGCGGCGAATTTTCTGAACGAACAATTCAGCGGCAAGGACATCGCCGCCGTGCGCGAATTTATTGTTGCCGACCTGCAACAGACGCATACGGATATGAATAACATGATGCAGGCCGCCATCGACATCGCCGGTCAGGCCTTCAAGGCGGACGATCAGCAGGAGGCCGAGGATTTCGTGGTGGCGGGCCAAGCCAACCTGATGGGTTTCCGGGAGCTCTGCGAGGTCGACAAGCTGCGGCATCTGTTCGATGCCTTCACCCAGAAGCGTGAGATCCTGGGGTTGCTCGATCAGTGCGTGAATGCCGACGGTGTGCAGATCTTTATCGGTGAAGAGTCCGGTTACAATGTGCTGGATGAATGCAGTGTGGTCACCTCGCCTTATTCAGTCGACGGGCGCGTGGTTGGCGTTTTGGGTGTGATTGGCCCGACCCGCATGGCGTACAATCGCGTCATCTCGATTGTTGATACCACCGCACGCCTGCTGGGTGCGGCCTTGAATCCTCGCGATTAGTCCCCATATAGACCGCGGTAACTTGCAGTTGGGCAGGCAGGGCTTGTGCCAGCGCGTGAATTATTTTTTCAGTATAGACTTTAGTTAATTGATTTCTGGAGATTTTTAATGGCAGACGAGCAACATTCCGAGGTTCAGGAAGGCGTCGAAGCAATCCCGGCGGAAGGCGTAGACACCGAAGTGCATGCCCTGTTGGAAGACGCCCGTAACAAAGCCGACGAGCATTGGAACCAGTGCCTGCGGCTGCAGGCCGAGATCGATAATCTGCATAAACGCGCTCAGCGCGACCTCGAAAACGCGCACAAATACGGCCTGGAAAAATTTGCCAACGCCTTATTGCCGGTGCGCGACAGCCTGGAAATGGGTATAGCTGCGGCCACGCAGGGCCAGAATGTCGACCCGGCCAAGCTGATTGAAGGCAGCGAACTGACCCTGAAAATGCTGGCCGGTGTCCTGGAAAAATTCGGCATTGCCGAGGTGAACCCGCAAGGCGAACCCTTCAATCCGCAGTTCCATGAGGCCATGTCCATCCAGCCGCGTGAGGATGTCGCGCCCAACACGGTGGTCATGGTGGTGCAGAAGGGCTACTTGCTGAATGACCGTCTGATCCGTCCGGCGATGGTGATTGTTTCCAAAGCGGCTCCGGGTGCGGCGCCTGAGGCAGGCGGCAATATCGACGAGCGGGCTTGATTTCCTGGCAGGCCGCCACCATTTACCTGGACAGAGCTAAGGCAATCACAGCGATTTGCCGGTTTTCAAAGACTTAAACTTTTTTTGGAGAATTGAACATGGGAAAGATCATCGGCATCGACCTGGGTACCACCAACTCCTGCGTGTCGGTCATGGAAGGTGGCAAGCCGCGCGTGATCGAGAACAGCGAGGGCGATCGCACCACGCCGTCCATTGTCGCCTATGTCGAGGGTGGTGAAGTGCTGGTCGGCCAGTCCGCCAAGCGTCAGGCCGTGACCAACCCGGCCAATACCCTGTACGCAGTCAAGCGCCTCATCGGCCGCCGCTTCCAGGAAGATGTGGTGCAGAAAGACATCGACCTGGTCCCGTACAAAATCGTCAAGGCCGACAACGGCGATGCCTGGGTCGAGGCTCATGGCAAGAAAATGGCCCCGCCGGAAATCTCCGCGCGCGTGCTGATGAAGATGAAGAAGACCGCCGAAGACTATCTCGGCGAGCCGGTGACCGAAGCGGTTATCACCGTGCCGGCCTACTTCAACGATTCACAGCGTCAGGCGACCAAAGACGCCGGCAAGATCGCCGGTCTGGAAGTCAAACGTATCATCAACGAGCCGACCGCGGCGGCACTCGCCTACGGTATGGACAAGAAGCGCGGTGATGTGAAGATCGCCGTGTACGACCTGGGCGGTGGTACCTTCGATATTTCCATTATCGAAATCGCCGATGTCGATGGCGAGCATCAGTTCGAAGTGCTGTCCACCAACGGTGACACCTTCCTCGGTGGCGAAGACTTCGACAAGCGCATCATCGATCATCTCGCCGACACCTTTAAGAAAGAGCAGGGCATCGACCTGCGCGGTGATCCGCTGGCCATGCAGCGTCTGAAGGAAACCGCCGAGAAGGCCAAGATCGAGTTGTCTTCCAGCACCCAGACCGACGTCAATCTGCCGTATATCACGGCCGACGCCACCGGTCCGAAACATCTGAATGTGAAGCTGACCCGCGCCAAGCTGGAATCGCTGGTCGAAGATCTGATCGCCCGCACCATCGAACCGTGCAAAATCGCACTGAAAGATGCCGGTCTGAAGATCGGCGATATCGACGACGTGATCCTGGTCGGCGGTCAGATCCGCATGCCCAAGGTGCAGGAAGCCGTACAGGCCTTCTTCGGCAAGGAACCGCGCAAGGACGTCAACCCGGATGAGGCCGTCGCCGTCGGCGCCGCGATTCAGGGCGGTGTGCTCGGTGGCCAGGTCAAGGACGTGCTGCTGCTCGACGTGACCCCGCTCTCACTCGGTATTGAAACCCTCGGCGGCGTCATGACCAAGCTGATCGAAAAGAACACCACCATCCCGACCAAGGCACAGCAGGTGTTCTCCACCGCCGACGACAACCAGACCGCCGTAACCGTGCATGTGTTGCAGGGTGAGCGCGATCAGGCCAGCGCGAATAAGTCGCTGGGTCGTTTCGACCTGGGCGACATTCCGCCGGCCCCGCGCGGCGTGCCGCAGATTGAAGTCGCCTTCGACATCGACGCCAACGGCATTCTGCACGTGTCGGCGAAAGACAAGGCCACTGGCAAAGAGACCTCGATTCAGATCAAGGCCTCGTCCGGTTTGTCGGATGCCGAAGTCGAGAAGATGGTGAAGGACGCCGAGGCGCACGCCGACGAAGACCGCAAGTTCCACGAACTGGTCAACGCGCGCAATCAGGGCGAAGGCATGATCCATGCGACCAACAAATCGATCAAGGATCTTGGCGACAAGGTCGAGGCCGACGAAAAGACCGCCATCGAAGCCGCCATCAAGGAACTGCAGGATGTCTTGACCGGTGACGACGTGGCGGCCATCGAAGCCAAGACCACTGCATTGACCGAACTGTCCGGCAAACTGGCGCAGCGCGTGTATGAACAGAAGCAGCAGGCCGAAGGCGGCCAGGCGCAGCCGGACGCCGGTGCCGATCAGGCCAAGGGCAAGGCCGAAGACGACGTGGTCGATGCTGAGTTCGAAGAGGTGAAGGACAAGTAAGCCGCTTGCGGTAACATATCGACAGCACAGGGGCCGCGGTGGGGAACCGCCGGCCCCTGATGCTGTTGAACAATACGTCCCCTCTCCCCTTGCGGGAGAGGGACAGGGAGAGGGGGAGTGGTGCAGCGCGGTTGAATCACCCTCTCCCCGGCCCTCTCCCATCAAGGGAGAGGGAGTGTCGATAATCAGTTAGAACAGGCCAATGGCAAAACGCGACTACTACGAAGCTCTCGGCGTGCAGAAGAACGCCAGCGAGGCCGAAATCAAAAAGGCCTTCCGGCGCATGGCGCAGAAGCACCATCCGGACCGCAACCCGGATAACAAGGAATCCGAAGACAAATTCAAAGAGGCCAAAGAGGCCTATGAAGTCCTCACCGATGCGCGCAAGCGCGCCGCCTATGACCAGTTCGGACATGCCGGCGTGGATCCTTCGATGGGCGGCGGTGGCGGTCATGGTGCAGCGGGCGGCGCGAGTTTCTCGGACATCTTCGGTGATGTGTTCGGTGACATCTTTGGTGGTGGGCGTGGCGGCGGTGGCGGTCAACGCGTCTATCGTGGTTCCGATCTGCGCTACAACCTGGACCTGAGTCTCGAAGACGCCGTCGCCGGCACCACGGTGAAAATCCGTGTGCCGACGTTGGTGGCCTGCGGCACCTGCAACGGCAGCGGCGCCAAGGCCGGCAGCAAACCGGAAACCTGCACCACCTGCGGCGGTCACGGTCAGGTGCGCATGCAGCAGGGTTTCTTCTCCGTGCAGCAGGCCTGCCCGCGTTGTCACGGCACCGGCAGCATCATCAGTGATCCCTGCGGTACCTGTCAGGGCCAGGGTCGCGTGCGTGAAAACAAAACCTTATCCGTGAAAGTGCCGGCCGGTGTCGATACCGGTGATCGTATCCGTCTTGCAGGCGAAGGCGAGGCCGGCGAGAACGGTGGTCCAGCCGGTGATCTGTACGTACAGGTCCGCGTCAAAGACCACGCGATTTTCAAACGCGACGACAACAACCTGTTCTGCGAAGTACCGATCAGCATCGTCACCGCCGCACTCGGCGGTGAACTCGAAGTCCCCACACTGGATGGCAAGGTCGTGTTGAAGATTCCCGCCGAATCGCAGACCGGCAAGTTGTTCCGTCTGCGTGGCAAGGGCGTGAAACCCGTGCGCGGTGGGCCTATCGGCGATCTGATGTGCCGCATCATGGTGGAAACCCCGGTCAATTTGAGTTCCAAGCAAAAAGAACTGCTGCAGGAATTCCAGAAGACCATGGATCAAGGCGGCAGCACGCATAATCCGCAGGCGCATTCCTGGCTGGATGGGGTGAAGAAGTTTTTTGATGGGATGAAACTGTAATCCATCAGCCTCTCCCCTAGAGTTAGTCCCGGGCGCAGCGAAGGCTCAAATTCAAACGGCGGCCTTCTATTTATTCCCTCTCCCCTCGCGGGAGAGGGCTAGGGAGAGGGGGGCGGCGACAGCCGTTGTCTGTTTCTCTACACCTTCACGTTTTCCTCAGGTTTTTTGCCAGCGATACACCATTACCTTTCTTTCGCCCTTTCTGGGCGAGGTACTTTTCTTTGCTTCGCCAAAGAAAAGCTACCCAAAAGAAAGGCGGCCCAAAGGATGGTTTAAGTGGCTGGACTGACCAGAGTCCCCTCTCCCCTCGCGGGAGAGGCTTAGGGAGAGGGGGCGGCGCCAGCCGTCAGGTCTGTTAGGTGCAGCGAATCCCCACGGTTTTTCTTATTGGTTTTTCGCTAGCGATACACCTGAACTTTCCTTTCGCCCTCGCTGGGCGAGGTACTTTTCTTTGCTTCGCAAAAGAAAGAGTACCCGAAGGATGGTTTAAGTAGCTGGACTGATTAGTGTCCCCTCTCCCCTCGTGGGAGAGGGCCAGGGAGAGGGGGAACGGCGCCAGCCGTTGCTTGTTTTCTCGAAGCTGCTGGCGTGGTTAATTCATTTCACGCCAGTGATAGACCTCAGCTTATCTTTCGCCCTTGCTGGGCGAGGTACTTTTCTTTGCTTCGCCAAAGAAAGAGTACCCAAAAGAAAGGCGACCCGAAGGCTTGCCCCTCTGCGAGGGGTTCCCTGCGCTTCTCGGGCCAATCGGCGCGCGCCTAACTCGCCGTTCTAAACGTCAGAACGGCTCAGACAGGAGGCGCGCTTTCCCCGATTGCCCCTGCGATGCTCGGCTGTGCCTACGGGGCCCAAGGTCAAAACACGTAATCAGTCGGTTGGGATTGTGTAGCGGGTTTTCGTAGGTCGGATTCAGCAAGCGTAGCCCGCATGGAGCATCGCGGAATGCGGGGAGAGTTGAATCCCTCGCGATCCCGGATTCCGGTCCATTGGACCTGCATCCGGGCTACAAATTTACAATTACACGCGTATGAGAGGGTAGAGTCGTAGATTCCAGACTCTCGTTGGTGTTGATTTTCCGGTTCCCGTAGGCGCAGCCGAGCATCGCAGCCCGTTTGCGAAGAAGCTCGCCTCGTGTCTGAGGCGCGTAGCGCCGAGTTAGGCGAGCGCGCAAACGGGCGAGAAGCGCAGGGTACCCGCGTAAGCGGGCAAGCCTCCGGGTCGCCTTTCTTTTGGGTACTCTTTCTTTGGCGAAGCAAAGAAAAGTACCTCGCCCAGCGAGGGCGAAAGAAAAGCTATGGTGTATCGCTGGTGTGAAATGAATGAGCAAAACCGACAGGCCAGAGAGAACAGACAACGGCTGGCGCCGTTCCCCCTCTCCCTAGCCCTCTCCCACGAGGGGAGAGGGGACGCTAGTCAATCCGGATACTTAATCATCCTTCAGGTCGCCTTTCATTGGCGAAGCAAAGAAAAGTACCTCGCCCAGCGAGGGCGAAACAAAAGCTATGGTGTATCGCTGGTGTGAAATGAATGAGCAAAACCGGCAGGTCAAACAAAACAGACAACGGCTGACGCCGTTTCCCCTCTCCCTGGCCCTCTCCCGCGAGGGGAGAGGGGACGCTAGTCAGTCCAGCTACTTAAACCATCCTTCGGGTCGCCTTTCTTTGGCGAAGCAAAGAACAGTACCTCGCCCAGCAAGGGCGAAACAAAAGCTATGGTGTATCGCTGGCGTGAAATGAATGAGCAAAACCGGCAGGTCAAACAAAGCAGACAACGGCTGACGCCGTTCCCCCTCTCCCTGGCCCTCTCCCACGAGGGGAGAGGGGACGCTAGTCAGTCCAGCTACTTACTCCCGCGAGGGGAGAGGGGATGTCTCTTCGGGGGAATCCAGATAGTTATCGTGGTCCAACTGATTTCTTTGAGAATGCAGGACATATAGGCTGAGCATAGTCGTCTATACCGGGTCGTCATTCGGAAAAGCCCGTTTGACACAGGCTTGGGTGTGGCATAGCTTGTCAGTCAGGGGAATCACGCCAGATCAATAACTAATACAGCACCCCGTAGCGATTACTCCTATGCGTATAAAACCATCAATATCTATCGCATTGATCTCAATTGGTATATTGAGCGTGCTCGCGGTACTGCTGTGGCCGACGGCAATGCCCAGGTCAGCCAATCAGCCTCCGGAGAAACAGGCAGCGCCGATCGCTGATACAAAAGTCGATCCTGTGGCGGAACAGGATCATCCCGATGTTCCGGCCAAGGCTACTCAAACAGAAAGATTACAACCTGAGATCCGTGAACAGGTGAATGCCCTGACCAATACCTCATCAGAAGGGCTCGTAGAAGAAGTCGATGAATCGGGCGCCTACTCAGTAGATCTCAAGGGGCGTTTCCAGTCTGTTCCTGTCGCGATCATCGGTGAAGATGGTGAAGTCACCATTCAAGAATTCTCCGCTCCTGTACCGGCCGAATAGCGGATGATGATTCTGTCTCGCCATGTTGTCGCTGCGCTGTTTGCCACATTGTTGAGTGTAGGCAGCGTATCTGCAGCCAATATTGACATACTGAATAATGACGCCGCCGGTGAAGGATTCAACGATCCGACCAGCGTATCGCCCATAGGAGGTAATGCGGGTACCACACTGGGCCAGCAGCGCCTGAATGTATTCGCGAATGCGGCTGCGGTGTGGGGAGCGTTAATCAGCAGTAACGTCACCATTAAAGTTCAGTCTAATTTTGATCCTTTGACATGCACTTCGTCGCAAGCGGTTTTAGGCAGTGCTGGTACGGCGACGGTCCATCGTAATTTTTCAAATGCCCCGTACAGCAGTACCTACTATCCAGCGGCGCTCGCCAGTAGCCTGGCCAATTCGGATCTGAATGGCAACACAGCTGAAATAAACATTACCTTCAACAGCAGTGTTGATAACAACAATAATTGCCTGAATAACACGAACTGGTATTACGGGGTGGATGGTAACAAGCCCGCAAACACCATCGATCTGCGTACTGTGGTATTGCATGAATTGGCGCATGGGCTGGGTTTTGCAACGTTCGTCGATGTGACGACCGGCAAGAAATTCGGTACAGGCAATGGCTACAACGATGCCTTCATGCTCAATTTACATGACCACAGCCTGAACTTGCCGTGGTCTTCCATGTCTGATGCGCAGCGCGCGGCATCCGCGATTGATTCCGGTGATCTGCATTGGATCGGTAGTCAGGTGACTGCCAACAGTGGTGGGTTGACGGCGGGTAAAAGTGGCGGGCATGTGCGAATGTATGCGCCCAGCACGCTGGCCCCCGGCTCTTCGGTATCGCATTTCGATACAGCTTTGGCACCCAATGAATTGATGGAGCCGTTCATTACCGGCGCACAAACAAATCCAGGCCTGGCCTTGTCGCTTATGCAGGACATCGGCTGGGCCACGGCCCCGACAATATCGACCATTACCAACAAAACAATCAATGAAGATACTGTGTCCGGTCTAATCTCTTTCACGGTGGGCGATCAGGAGACGGCTGCCGGTTCGCTTATTGTGACGGCCAGTTCCAGCAATCCCGACATTGTGCAGAATAGCGGATTGGTGCTTGGTGGGAGTGACGCAAATCGTAACCTGACCATTACGCCAGTGAGCGATGCTAATGGTGTTGTCACGATCACGATTACCGTTTCAGATGGCAACTCAAGTACCGATCGCGCATTTCAGTTGACGGTGAATGCCGTGAATGATCCGCCTGTTATCGCAGTCACGAATCCTGCTGATGCAGCGGTGTATGGCGAAAGTTCCAACATTGCTTTCAATGCAACGGCGACCGATGTGGAAGATGGCAACCTCGCGGCCAGTGTTCAATGGAGTTCGGATCGAGACGGCGGGTTGGGTGCGGGTTCTAATCTTGTGCGCAATTTGTCGGTGGGAACGCATGTCATCACGGCGAGCATCACCGACAGTGGCAACTCAACGATAACTGACCAGATTTCAGTGACGATAAACCCCGATTGGGATCTGGATGGCGATGGCATGGCCGATGCCTGGGAACAGGCGAATTTCGGCACCCTGGCGCGGGATGGGACCGGAGATTTCGATAACGATGGTATTCTCGATCTGCAGGAATACCAGAACTCTCTTGTTACCCATAATGGTGATGTAAATGGAGATGGTCAGGTCAATGTTGGTGATCTGCTCTTAGCGCATCGCCATGTCTTGGGGATCAGTCCGCTAAGTCAGCCCCAGATCGATAGGGGCGACTTGTACCCGCCGGATGCTGCTGACGGGGTGTTGAATATGTCGGATTTAATTTTGCTGCAGAAGATGGTGTTGAATTAGGTCTTAAATGCGTTTTTCTTTTGGGTACTCTTTCTTTGGCGAAACAAAGAAAAGTACCTCGCCCAGCAAGGGCGAAAGGAGGGCGGTGGTGTATCTCGGCACTAAAGGGAAAGGTGACAGGTATACCCGTCGGACGCGGCGCTATGCGCCTGAACGGTTGCTAGTCACCTGCAATTGCGGGTGACTAGCTTTACAACAACAATTTTCCTTACCGTTCCAACCTCGCGTTTAGTCGCGGGGTTGGTCCATCCGACCTACGAAATATCATAGTGTGGAGCGCTCTTTGGCCGCGAACCCTCTGCAGGGTCATTCACAATCGCGGCTAAGGCCGCTCCTGCAGGTGGCTAAATTGTTTTTGACGTTGAGTCCCGTAGGCGCAGCCGAGCATCGCAGGTGCAATTGGGAGAAGCGAGCAACTGTCTGAGCGACCGAAGGGAGCGAGTTTTGCGAGCGCCGATTGCGCCGAGAAGCGCAGGGAACCCGCGTAGCGGGCAAGCCTTCGGGTCGCCTTTCTTTTGGGTACTCTTTCTTTGGCGAAGCAAAGAAAAGTACCTCGCCCAGCAAGGGCGAAAGGAAGGTGAAGGTGTATCTCCGATGTGAAATGAATTAACAAAGCCGGCAGGTCAAAGAAAACAGACAACGGCGGGAGCCGTTCCCCCTCTCCCTGGCCCTCTCCCGCGAGGGGAGAGGGGACTTAAACGGGTACCCCAAACCCCCTGAATCGGTTAGTCTTCCCGCCACCAAAGTAACAGATCGAGACTGCATCGGATGACCACACGACTTGCCATCGCCGGGGCTGCCGGCCGCATGGGCCGCGCCCTGATCGAATCCTCCCGTCAGACCGAGGGTGTGACGGTCACGGCGGCATTCGAACATCCGGAGCACAGTCTGCTCGGTAGCGATGCCGGCGTGTTGGCGGGGATCGGTGAGATTGGTGTGCCGTTGACCGCCGATCCGGCGTCGCTCACCAGTGTGTTTGATGTGCTGATCGATTTCACGCGCCCTCAGGGCACTTTGACGAATCTGGCCATCTGCCGGGCCGCGGGGCGGCGCATCGTGATCGGTACCACGGGCTTCAGCGATGCGGAGAAGGGCGAGTTGCTGGCGGCCTCCAAGGATATCGGTGTGGTGTTCGCGCCGAACATGAGTGTGGGTGTGAATCTCTGCCTCAAATTGCTGGAACTCACCGCACGGGTGCTGGGCGACGACGTCGATATAGAGATTGTCGAGGCGCATCACCGCCACAAGGTCGACGCACCTTCGGGTACAGCGCTGCGGATGGGCGAGGTTGTTGCCGAGGCGCTCGGGCGTAATCTGAAAGACTGCGCCGTGTACGGGCGCGAAGGCGTCACCGGTGAGCGTGACCGCAAGACCATTGGCTTCGAAACCATCCGGGCGGGAGATATCGTCGGCGAACACACTGTGATGTTCGCCGGGATTGGTGAGCGCATCGAGATCACCCACAAGGCCACCAGTCGTATGACCTTCGCCAAGGGTGCGGTGCGGGCGTCACATTGGCTGATGGCGCGCGGCGCCGGGCTGTATGATATGCAGGATGTGCTTGGATTGAAGGGTTCCTGATATCCAGCGACCCAAAATTCAGTCGGTTACTTGCGTAGACACCCCCTCCGCCATCGGCTAAAATCGTCGGCCGGCGAGACGCTGTCTGCAACAGCACGCATAATCATTTCCATATAAGCGGGATAGCTCGACGAGGGCCTTCCCGCTTTGCATATCCGATACATGGAGGCTCCCTTGCGCAAGCCGGCTCTGCTGGTACTGGAAGACGGCAGCACCTTCTGGGGCGAATCCATTGGCATCGATGGGCAGACCACAGGGGAAGTGGTATTCAATACCGCGCTCACCGGCTACCAGGAGATCATCACCGATCCGTCCTATGCGCGACAGATCGTGACCCTGACCTATCCCCATATCGGCAACGTCGGCGTCAACGAGGACGACGAGGAATCCAGCCATATCCACAGTGCGGGCCTGGTGGTGCGCGATGTGCCTTTGCTGGCAAGCAACTGGCGCAGCCAGGAAAGTCTCGAGGCCTATCTGCAGCGTCGCGGTGTCGTCGGCATCGCCGGTATCGACACCCGGCGTCTGACGCGCATTCTGCGCGAAAAGGGCGCCCAGGCCGGCTGTATCCTGGCCGGTGATGCGCTGGATGAGCAGGCCGCACTGGCCGCGGCACGGGCCTTCCCCGGTCTCAAGGGGATGGATCTCGCCAAAGAGGTCACCACGCACCAGCCTTATCTATGGGCGCAGGGTTCCTGGACACTGGAAGGCGGTACGCCGACGGCGCCGCATCCCGTTGAAGAAAAACTGCCCCTGCATGTGGTCGCTTACGATTACGGCGTGAAGCGCAACATCCTGCGCATGCTGGTCGATCGTGGCTGTCGCGTTACGGTCGTGCCCGCCAAAACCCCTGCCAGTGAAGTGATCAAGCTCAAGCCGGATGGCGTGTTCCTGTCCAACGGTCCGGGCGATCCCGAACCCTGCGATTACGCAATCGAAGCGATCAAGGAGCTGTTGGAAAAGCACCTGCCGATGTTCGGCATCTGTCTCGGTCATCAGTTGTTGGGTCTGGCCAGCGGTGCGCGCACCATCAAGATGAAATTCGGTCACCACGGCGCGAATCATCCCGTGCAGGATCTCAATACCAAAGTCGTGATGATCACCAGTCAGAATCATGGCTTCGCCGTTGACGAGGCAACACTGCCCGCCAATCTGAAACCGACGCACCGCTCCTTGTTCGACGGAACGCTGCAAGGCGTCGAGCGCACCGATACACCGGCGTTCAGTTTTCAGGGCCATCCGGAGGCGAGCCCCGGTCCGCATGATGTGGCGCCTTTGTTTGATCGATTCGTTGAATCGATCAAACAGTACCGAGGGACGAGGGGCTAGTCGCGAGGCCCTACCCCATGCTTTTCCTAGTCCCTAGAACCTAGCACCTAGAAACTGAGTACATGCCAAAACGTACCGACATAAACAGCATCCTCATCCTCGGCGCCGGTCCTATCGTGATCGGTCAGGCCTGCGAGTTCGATTACTCCGGCGCGCAGGCTTGCAAGGCGCTCAAGGAAGAGGGCTACCGGGTCATTCTGGTCAATTCCAATCCAGCCACCATCATGACCGACCCGGAAATGGCGGATGCGACCTACATCGAGCCGGTCGAGTGGCGCACGGTCACCAAGATCATCGAGGCCGAGAGGCCCGATGTGCTGCTGCCGACCATGGGCGGCCAGACGGCGCTCAATTGCGCGCTGGATCTGGCGCGCGAGGGCGTGCTGGAAAAATTCGGTGTCGAGATGATCGGCGCCAGCCGCGAGGCCATCGACAAGGCCGAAGACCGCGACAAATTCCGCCAGGCCATGCAGAAGATCGGTCTGTCCATGCCGCGTTCAGCCGTGGCGCACAGCATGGAAGAGGCGTTGCAGGTGCAGGTGCAGATCGGTTTTCCGACCATCATCCGGCCGTCCTTCACCATGGGCGGCAGCGGTGGCGGTATCGCCTACAACAAGGAAGAGTTCGTCGAAATCTGCGAACGCGGTCTGGATCTGTCGCCGACCAACGAATTACTGATTGAGGAATCGGTGCTGGGTTGGAAAGAATTCGAAATGGAAGTGGTGCGTGATCACAAGGACAACTGCATCATCATCTGCTCCATCGAGAACTTCGACCCGATGGGCATACATACCGGTGATTCCATCACAGTCGCGCCGGCGCAGACGCTGACCGACAAGGAATATCAGATCATGCGCAATGCCTCCCTGGCGGTGCTGCGCGAAATCGGTGTGGATACCGGCGGTTCCAATGTGCAGTTCGCCATCAATCCCGAAGATGGTCGCATGACCATTATCGAAATGAATCCGCGCGTGTCGCGCTCCTCGGCGCTGGCCTCCAAGGCCACCGGCTTCCCGATCGCCAAAGTCGCCGCAAAACTGGCCATCGGTTATACGCTCGACGAACTCAAGAACGATATCACCGGCGGTGCGACACCGGCTTCGTTCGAGCCGTCCATCGACTATGTCGTCACCAAAATCCCGCGCTTCACGTTCGAGAAATTCGCCAAGGCCAATTCACGGCTGACCACGCAGATGAAATCGGTCGGTGAGGTCATGGCCATTGGCCGGTCGTTCCAGGAGTCGATGCAGAAGGCCCTGCGTGGTCTGGAAATCGGCATCGACGGTTTTGACGAACGGCTTGATCCGGCCACCGACGAGGCCCGCGATCTGTTGCGCCGCGAACTGCGCGAAGCCGGTCCGGAACGGTTCCTGTATGTTGCCGATGCCTTCCGCATGGGTATGACGGTCGATGAAGTTCACGACATATCGGCGATCGACCCCTGGTTCCTGGTGCAGATCGAAGAACTGATCCAGTTGGAAGGCGAGGTTCAGGTGCGTGGCCTGGCCGATATGGATAAGCCGTTCCTGCGCACACTCAAGCGCAAGGGTTTTTCTGATCGGCGTCTGGCGCGATTGCTGGGCGTGAAGGAAAAAGAACTGCGCGATCTGCGCTGCGAGTTGAACGTGCGGCCGGTGTACAAACGCGTCGATACCTGCGCGGCCGAATTCGCCACGAACACCGCCTATATGTATTCCACCTACGAGGAGGAATGCGAGGCCGCCCCGAGCACGCGCGACAAGATCATGGTGCTTGGCGGCGGGCCGAACCGTATCGGTCAGGGCATCGAGTTCGATTATTGCTGTGTGCATGCCGCGCTCGCGCTGCGCGAAGATGGCTATGAAACCATCATGGTCAATTGCAACCCGGAGACCGTGTCGACCGACTACGACACCTCGGATCGCCTGTATTTCGAGCCGCTGACGCTGGAAGACGTGCTGGAAATTATCGACAAGGAAAAACCCAAGGGTGTGATTGTGCAGTACGGCGGTCAGACGCCGTTGAAACTGGCGCGTGATCTGGAAGCCAATGGCGCGCCGATCATCGGTACTTCACCGGATTCCATCGACTTGGCGGAAGATCGCGAACGCTTCCAGCAGATGATTGAAAAGCTGGGGCTCAAACAACCACCCAATCGCACGGCGCGTACCGAGGAACAGGCCATCAGGCTGGCCGCTGAGATCGGTTATCCTCTGGTCGTTCGTCCATCTTATGTGTTGGGTGGACGGGCCATGGAAATCGTCTATGGTGAAGATGATCTGCAACGTTATATGCGTGAAGCGGTCAAAGTCTCCAACGAATCACCGGTATTGCTGGATCGTTTCCTGGATGACGCCGTCGAGGTTGATATCGACGCTATCTGCGATGGTACGGACGTTTTGATCGGCGGCATCATGGAACATATCGAACAGGCCGGTGTGCATTCCGGCGATTCCGCCTGCTCGTTGCCACCCTACACGCTGAGCGTCTCAGTGCAGGATCGCATGCGCCAACAGATGCGCGCCATGGCAATGGAGTTGAAGGTTATCGGCCTGATGAACGCGCAGTTCGCCATCAAGGGTGATGATATCTACGTGTTGGAAGTGAATCCGCGCGCCTCACGTACCGTACCCTTTGTTTCCAAGGCGACCAGTCAACCGTTAGCGAAAATCGCCGCGCGCTGTATGGTGGGTAAAACGCTGGCCGCGCAGGGCGCCACGCGGGAAAATATTCCACCCTATTTTTCGGTGAAAGAGGCAGTGTTCCCGTTCGTCAAATTCCCGGGCGTCGATCCGCTGCTCGGCCCGGAAATGAAATCCACGGGTGAAGTCATGGGTGTCGGCACGAGTTTTGGTGCAGCCTTTGGACGCGCCCAGCTGGGCGCCGGTGTGGTGTTGCCGGCCAGCGGTAAAATTTTCATCAGTGTTAGGGAAGCCGACCGGCGCGGTGCGGTGGCGCTGGCGCGCGATTTCGTGTCCCGAGGTTTCGATATCGTGGCGACTCGCGGCACGGCAGCGGCGATTGCCGCCGAAGGTATTCCCGTTGAAGTCGTCAACAAGGTGACCGAAGGGCGGCCGCACATTGTGGATATGATCAAGAACAGCCAGATCCGCTATATTGTGAACACGACAGAAGGCAAGCAGGCCATTGCCGACTCGTACACCATTCGCGGTGCCGCCTTGCAACACAAGGTGAACTACAGCACGACGCTGGCTCATGGTAAAGCAACCTGTCTGGCACTGGACAGTTTGGATAACAGCAAGGTTAATCGCTTGCAGACGCTGCACAAGGATCTACCCCTATGACTAAAGTGCCACTGACCGTACGTGGCGCAGAAAAGCTGCGCGCCGAATTACAGCAACTCAAGTCAGTTGACCGTCCACGCATCATCCAGGCGATTGCGGATGCGCGCGCGCATGGCGACCTGAAAGAGAATGCCGAATACCATGCGGCGCGTGAGCAGCAGAGTTTTGCCGAAGGCCGTATCAAAGATATCGAAGGCAAGCTCAGCAACGCGCATATTATTGATGTCACCAAACATGAGCCTACTGGTAAGGTCATCTTTGGCGCAACTGTGCTATTGAGTAACGAAGAGAGTGGCGAAGAGGTCACTTATCAGATTGTTGGTGAAGATGAAGCCGACATCAAGGCGGGAATGATTTCGGTGAACTCACCGATCGCCCGCGCATTGATTGCCAAGCAGGAGGGTGATGTTGCCGTCGTGCAGGCCCCCGGTGGCGATATTCATTTCGAAATTGTCGAGGTCCGCTACGAATAGTCTCGCGCCAGCACAGTGTGATGAGCAATCGCTTATCCCTCTGTGCTCTCTGTACGCTGGGCGAGTCGTTGGCTCCAGTCTATGCTGATTACCCGCACATGTTTATGGGCTGCAATGGAGCGCGTGCTGATCACGCTCTGGGTCGGTGCCCTGTGGACGGTTGGCTTTGTTGTGGCGCCGGTCTTGTTTTCTGAGTTGGATCGGTCGACAGCCGGCACCCTCGCGGGAATCCTCTTTCACTATCTGAATTTCGCTGGGTTGATTATCGGTAGTGGGTTGTTGCTGCGCAATCGTTTGACGACCCAGGCGACACTGCCTGCGCTGCTGTTGGTATTGATGCTGTTGCTGATTTTAATCAACGAATTTGGCATTGCACCCGAGATCGCGGCGCTGCGCGAGGCCGGCTTCGCGGCGGGCTCCGAAACGGCAAAACGCTTCGGTCTACTCCATGGCGCGGCGTCCGTGCTGTATCTGATTAATGCGCTGTTTGGTCTGGCGCTTGCGGTGGTAGGTGCGCGCGGTGTGACGCGGCAGAATCATACGTCTTGTTGAAGCGATACCGTTAGAGCGGATAACCCGCGTTACGCAGCAACGATGCCAAGCCTCCCTCACTATAACCGTTCATACGCTGTTCGCCGACCAGGATAATTGGCACACCACGGCCATTGAGTTTGCGGTAATCGGCGCGGCCACGTGAGGAATTCTCCACATCGTATTCCTTGAAAGGAATACGATGGGCAGCCATGAATGCCTTGGCTTGCCGGCAGTAGCCACAGCGTTCCGTGGTATAGATGATGACACTGCCGCGTGTTGCAATGAAGTCCGGTGTGGTTTTGGACGAGGGGCTGATTTGGGCGGGCGCGGTGTAGGTATTAACGCGGATCTCGACTGATTTGGCTTGGCTGTCCGACGGTGGTCGATCGCCGTAATGCACCTGGCCGTTCGCATCAGTCCAGGTGAAGGCCGATGCTCCCGCTGCGACACTGGCAGCCATCAGCAGCAGGCAGAGGGTTACTGATTTGCCGAGCTGAGCGATACGCGAGGCTTTTTCGGGTTGCGCCGGAAAATCAGCAGGATGTGGCCGATGCATTGGATGCGGTGTCCCTTGGTCTGTTCGCAAATGGTGTCGATCATAGCGGCACGCGAATCGCGATCCGCAGCATTGACGCGGATTTTGATCAGCTCGTGATAGGCCAGGGCCTGTTCGATTTCGGCCAGCACGGTCTCGGTGAGGCCGGCATTGCCAACGATGACAATAGGACTGAGCGCATGGCCGAGGCCGCGCAAATGGCGTTTTTGACGTTCGTTGAGTTGCATGTTCGAGGCTCGCGAGCGGGGCGCGCAGTATAGCTTATGATAGGTGCTAGGGACGAGGGTCTAGGTTCTAGGGACGAGGGTCTAGGGATGAGAAAAACCTAGAACCTAGACCCTAGAACCTAGAACCTAGAACCTAGAACCTAGAACCTAGAACCTAGAACCTAGAACCTAGAACCTAGAACCTAGAACCTAGAACCTAGAACCTAGAACCTAGAACCTAGAACCTAGAACCTAGAACCTAGAACCT
>JAHJQQ010000049.1 GCA_018819175.1 Gammaproteobacteria bacterium | reverse complement strand
TAGATATGCTCGATTTAAGAACTTCGCCACCCTCTCCCCAACCCTCTCCCGCCCCGGCGGGAGAGGGGGTTATCCCCTCTCCCCGCTTGCGGGGAGAGGGTTAGGGAGAGGGGCGTTTGTGTCATCCCAATTGGTAATGATTAATAAGTAAGTGTCATTCGTTTCCGACCCCAATTTTTTATCGGGGTGCTGGCAGGAACAGTGGCTAGGTAACACCGTTACCCTGGCCCCTAGTCCCGGCTCAAGCCGTATCCGAATGCAGCTGAGCGACTTCCGGCCCGGAGGGATCGCGCAGCAGATGTTGGATCTTGAGGACCTTGTCCATCTGGTCCGAGAAGACATCCAGGCAGCGCGGATCGAAATGCCGGCCACGCATGCGATCCATAAACTGCATGGAATCCTTGGATGACCAGGGGCGCTTGTAGGGTCGGGCGGAGGTCAGGGCATCGTAGACATCGGCCACGGCAACGATACGCGCTGCCAGTGGGATGTCCTCGCCCCTCAGGCCATGCGGGTAACCGCTGCCGTTGAAGCATTCGTGATGCGCCAGGGCGATGACGGCACCCAGTTGCAGATACTGCGAGGGGCTGTCTTTGAGGATTTCGTAGCCGATCAGCGTGTGTTGTTTCATGACGGCGAATTCGTTTTCCGGCAACCGGCCCGCTTTGAGCAGAATGTGGTCGGGGATGCCGATCTTGCCGATGTCGTGCATGGGCGCGGCCAGTTCGATCACGTCGCATTCGTCTTTCGTGAGCCCCATGCCTTCGGCGATCAGGCGTGAATACTTGGCCATGCGGATCACGTGGTTGCCGGTGATCTCATCGCGGTACTCGCCGCACTTGGCGAGTCGCAGCAGGGTTTCCTGTTCGCGGACGCGGATGGCGCCGACGGCTTCGGTGACTTGCTTCTCCAGCCAGCGTGCGCGGTCCTGGATGATGCGGTGCTGTTCGTATTGCGTTAAGAGATTGCGGCAGCGCACGCGACACTCGATATGGTCAACGGGGCGCGTCAGCGAATCGGTCGCGCCGGCTTCGAGTGCGGCATAACGTGCTTCGCGCTCATCCTGGGCGGTGACGATGACCACCGGCAGGTGACTGCAGCTGGGTATCGCGCGGACGCGGCGGATAAAATCCACGCCACTGAGGTCCGGCATGTCGTAGTCGACCAGTACCAGGTCGGCGGGGTGCCAGCCCAGCCAGCGCAGGGCATCGTGTGGAGATGAAAAGGCTTCAACTTGGATCTGGTTGTCGAAGGAATGTGCGAGTTCTGCGAGCATCTGTCGGCTCGAGAATTGGTCGTCAATGACTAATATGGTTCCCATTCAGGCCCCCAATGCCTAGATTGCTACTCCTGATCCGACAGATCCCTTGGCGGACAAAAATGCTGGCGACGTCCATATCGTAGCGGCCATCCTTGGATATAAATCGCGCAGTCTTATGTAACATCATGTTATTGTTGGGGTATACGTTAATTGTTCTGCGCGTAAGATTCTATATCGGCCTTTCAATGTCTAACTTAAATCGCTGATTACGTTTGGTTCTATGCGACGAATGTGCCTAAACTATGCGAGGAGGAATGCCAATGTCAAATCCGAATGAAAAAAAGGTTCCGGAGCCTGCGGCGAGAGGGCAGTCGCTGTGGCAGGTGGCGGGCAGTGTGCTGGCCAGTATGTTCGGGGTGCAAAGCAGTAAAAAACACGAACAGGATTTCGCCAAGGGTCGGCCCTGGGTGTATATCGTGGTAGGCCTGGTGGCGACCATTGTCTTCATTTTGACTGTCTGGTTTTTGGTGCAGATGGCACTTAAGTCGGCTGGTGCCTAAGAATCCGGCTTCACCCGAATATGCGCTGACCTAGGGTGCCGGTTCACCTTGCTCACCACCGACCTGCGGCTAGCAGAAGCGCACAGAATAGATCGGCGGAAGGTTGCTGCTGATGCCGCCACTGATCACCCGGATCCTCGCTGCATATGATTAGACTCACCAAGGTAACCCAGGCCTGGGGACAACCCGATTTTGAGGTCGTGTTGAAAACGGCGCTGGAAGGGCTCGATGTCCATCATCTGCCTTTGCAGCAGGGTCTATCAGCAGGGAGTTATGCGCTCGACAAGGATGTGCGCGTGATGTTCATCGGTGCCGAGGAAGGCGTGAACACGCTGCAAATCAAGGTGGGTGTTTTCTATACAAGCATCATCGCGGGCTGTAACTGTGCCGATGATCCGACGCCGGTAGATGAGTTAAGTGAGTACTGCGAGCTGCTGTTGGAGATTGACAAGGACACCGCCGAAACGGCAGTGTCCTTGGTAGGGTCTTAAAAGTTACCTTTTAGGGAACCTCTGATTAATTCACTGAAGCGGCATCTGCTGCGTTGCAGCCGGGCTCAAAATACTCATTTACGCCGTGTAAACTCCGTTTTTTACTCGGTGCTACACGCACCTCGCCCTTCGGGCCGGCTAGCGCCGTTCT